>CAUWKK010000017.1:0-51039 GCA_963559385.1 uncultured Schaedlerella sp. | reverse complement strand
CGTTTGTGATTTTCAGTAATTGATCCGGCTTTGGATTGCGAATACCATATTCATATTTCTTGATAGTAGCCGGATTTATGCCGGAAAGATTCCCCAACATTTCTTGCGATATTCCACGGATATTTCGATAATATTTGATTTTTTCTCCGACAGTCATAGTGTTTCTCCTTTTTGTGTTTTGTGTGTATAGAGACAGTTTAGCACATCGGGACACATTTGTGTATAAAAAATATGGAAAATACTTGACGAACACAAATGTGTACCGTATAATATGAATCACAAGGAACACAAAAGTGTACTAGAATTAAAACGGAAAGGAGAAATGAATATGGAGAATACAATGAAAATGTATATTACCGCAGATGAAGTTGCTGAATTACTCGGAGTATCCAGAGGGTATGCCTATAAAGTTATTCGAGGACTGAATGATGAGTTGAAAGCAAAGGGATTTCGAGTGATTTCTGGAAAAGTACCAAGAAAGTATTTTCAGGAAAAATTTTATGGAATGGTAGTTTAGAAGAAAGGGGATGATGATATGCCGGCAACAAGAGACGGGAAATTATGGCGCAGTCAGTTTTATTATAAGGATTGGCAGGGAATACGCCGAAAAAAGAACAAACGAGGTTTTAAAACAAAAGGAGAAGCGGATGAATGGGAAAGAAATTTTCTTCAGCAACAGCAGAAGAATCTGGATATTAGTTTTGAAAATTTCGTGGAAATTTATTTTGCAGATATGGAGAATCGCTTGAGAGAAAGCACAATTATCAATAAGCGATATGTGTTTGATCTGAAAGTAACTCCATATTTTAGGCACAAGAAAATGTGTGAAATTCAAACCTCAGATATCAGAGCATGGCAGAATGAGTTGATTAAAAAGGGATATGCCCCAACTTATTTGAAAAGCATTAACAATCAGTTGGCAGCTCTTTTTAACTATGCTGTACGTTATTATGATTTGCGAGATAATCCTTGTAGAAAAGCAGGAAGTATCGGAAAGAGCAAGGCTGATGAAATGGATTTTTGGACAAAACAAGAGTTCAAAGAGTTTCTGCCATCTATGGAAAACAAACTTTTCATAAAAGATACGGTGTAGAGTGCATTGCTGCCCTTCATCACAACAAGACAAAAACGAATTATCATATTCATCTGGTATTCAGTGAACGGAAAATGTTGGAACAGCCCGAAGTAAAGATTGCAAGCATAACTTTAGACAGTTGGATGCTTTGCCTTACGCAAAAGAAGGAATACTAGAGCAGATGCTGGAAGAACTGTATCCTGAGAAGTAGTAGATGAGAGATAGAAGGCAGCCATGAGGCTGCCTTTTTGCTGTAAGAATTTAAGTAAAACTCAAAAATATTTTTTGTGAAAAAAAGTTGCATAAAAAATGAGTTATGCTATAATAATGATAAGAGAGAAGAAAAATGACGTGGAGGAATGAGCCATGATTATAGAGGTAAGAGCAAAAAACTGTTATGCATTTGAGGATGATATTACATTTTCAATGAAAGCAGATATGCGAAATAAAAAATTTGGAGCAAATGTTCACAAAGAGAATAATTTTAATGTCCTTAAAACGATAGGAATATATGGACCAAACAATGCCGGTAAAACATGTCTAATCAAGTGCATTAGGGCAATAAGAAATGTACTTTTAAATAAGAAGAATGGACTGATGCCGAATATTTTTACTGATAGTGATGTATGCGAGTTAGGTGTTACATTTATGGCATCTGGAAGAAAGTTCTCTTATGATTTTAAGTACGACGCAGAAAAAGAAGAATATATATATGAGTCATTTTCGGAGATATTTAAAGATCAGTACAACAACGAAAAGGAAGTTTGTTGGTTGAAAAAGGATACTGTTAGTGAAGCATACGAGTGTATTGATGAATCTGTTCAGACTATGATTTCTGTTGTATCGAAGAATAATTTGTTATGCTATGTGGTAGATTCAAGTAAATTCGAACATATCAACGAGATGAAGCAGATTCTTGTCGGATTTGCAGAAAAAATTGATATCATCAATATGAATAACATACCTATGCAGCACACGATTGAACTTATGAAGAATAAGAATCAGTTACAGCAAAAGGTTGTTGAGTTCATAAAAAATGCTGACTTATATATGGATAATTTTGAATATGTGGATATGGATAAGATACAGCTGAAAACTGGTGAAGGTGACGAAAAGCCAGATGAGAAAGTGCTTGATATTCCGGAGAACATTATGGATCAAATCAGATTGGTTTCTACTTATAAGGGAGTCCATGTGCCAAGTATGATATTTGACTCCACAGGAACAAAGAAGATTGCAGCTATTGCCAGTTATGTAATTGAAGCACTTGAACAAGGCAGGATTTTAGTTGTGGATGAGTTGGATAGCAGTATTCATTTTAAGCTTACCAGGGCGATTGTTGCCATGTTTAATAATGAGTTGAATACAAGTGCGCAGATGATATTTACAGTTCATGATATAAATCTTATGGATTGCAAGAGAATGTTCCGAAAGGAGCAGATTTGGTTTGTTCATAAGGATGAAGAAGGTGTATATGTGTATTCGCTTGCTGATTTTACTGCACAGCAGGGAGTGAGAGATACGACAGATGTTATGGAAAAATATAGGAAAGGTGCACTTGGTGCTTTACCGGATCCCGAATTGATCAACTCCTTGCTTAGTATTAAAGGTGGTGTAAAGGGGAATGATGCCGATGCAAAATAAGCTCCCTAAGTTTTTGGATAACCACAAAATCTGTATTATCTGCGAAGGCAATGAGGAATATGAATATCTAAATCGAATAAAAAATTTAAAAGTATGGAACGAGCAATATGATATTTCATTGGTCAATGCTGGTGGAAATGGAAGTATCCCGGCGAGGTATCAGGACCGATATCAAAATGGAGCAGATGAAATTGTGCTTGTATTCTGTGATACGGAAAAGAAACCACATGAGCAGTATGAAGACATTAAACGTAAGATTAATGAGTTTCATGGTGTGGATAATGCTGCAGATGAAGTGATTATATTTGGAAATCCTTGTACGATGCAGATTATATCTAAGCACTGGACCGATAAAAATTTGAAATCTCCAGCAAAACCAGTGAACGCTCCCTTGATAAAAGAATATACCGGGGTGGAGAATTACAAAGGGAGAGCGGATCAGATTCATGAGGTTATGGAACATGTTACTGCGGAGAATTACGTGGATATGAGTCATCGAGTGAGGGATTTGGATTCGGATGATTCTGTTACGGGAAGTAGTAATTTTGGAAAGTTTATTAAGCTGTTTGAGAGTGATGATAGTGGGTGGATTGAGAAGATTAATGAACAAATAGAGTAGTATAAGGAGAGTACAAAAGTTATATTATGAACAAAGTAAATGTGATAAAACAAAATTTGGAGTTCATAGGTAAAACGTGGATGAAGTATATTGGTACATTTGCAAGTATATTATCGCTTTTCTTTTTGTTTTGGACTTGGGATGATATACGCATTACGTCAACACAATATAAATGTGTGATAATAATATTATTATGTGTGCTTGCACTCATACTTGCAATTCTATGGACGTGTATTTTTAAGAGAACAAAGACAATTTGGGAAAGTCCATCTGGGAAAATAAAAGTATGTTATTCTGATATTATGAAAGATGGGTTTGACAAAAGGAACAAGGAAGAAAAGTTATTTGTAATTCCGGTTAATTCATGTTTTGACACTATTGTAGATGAAGATATATCAACATGTTCAAAGCCATTGGTATCACCTAATTCGCTACATGGAAGATGGATAAAAACAATGGTTAATAAGGGATTTACTATAGAAGAAATAGACAACAAGATACATAATTGCTTGGAAATGCAAAATTTAGTGCCCAAAAGTATTATTGCTGACGAAGATAAGGAACGTGGGAAAAGAGAAGTATATGAGTTAGGTACAGTGGCGATGATTAGGGGAAATAACAATAGTACCTTTTTGTTACTTGCAATTTCGGAATACGATAAAGATAATATCGCTCATACTTCTGTCGATGATTTAGAAATGTGCATAAAATCACTTCTTAATTTTTACGATCAACATGGTCAAGGGCATAGATTGGTAATTCCATTGATGGGAACAAACCTTTCGAGAGCAGGATTGTCACATAATGATTCACTGAGAGTAATAACATCGTTATTTCAATTGTATGGAGATAAAATACATGGAGAAGTTGATGTTGTTATATATAAAGGAGATAAAGATAAAGTAACATTAGACATATAGTAAAGGAGGAATTTAATATGTCATATCGAAATGCAAATTATAGTGCGTTTTATGTTTCGGAACCATTTAGTGAAAGTAATTTAGAGGCAAATTCAACACATGATTTTGTTTACTACAATATGCTAAGAATGTGGAGAGGAGAGGATAATAGTTTTCCCTTTAATGATGCACATGATAAGACATATAATGTGCGAGATGGTAGTGATTGGGAAAAGACTCTTAAGCCTAGACTTCATACAAGACTTGACAATTCTAAGAACATTATTTTATTTTTAAGTTCCATTACTGCCAATAGTCGTGCATTGAGGGAGGAAATGAATTACGGAATAGGTACAAAAGGTTTACCGGTAATTGTAATTTATCCAGATTACGACAAGAAGTCAGATATAGTTGATAGTAATGGAAATTTCAAGAAGCAGATTAAAGATTTGTGGGATAAGTTGCCGGCTTTTCGTGATAATATGTCTTCTGTAGCTACATTGCATATTCCATGTACTAAGAGTCTTATTACATCAGCACTGAATGATGAAGATTTTATGGTAAATACAATGGCAGATGCTAAAAGATATTTTTATAAATTGTAAACAATGGCATTTTGAGAATGACGAAACTTGTGGTGGTTGCAAAATGCTTGCAAAAAATCATAAAATAATGAAGAATACATAGAATATCAAGAATGATTATACAAAATATAGTAATATAAAACTTGGTTAGACACAGTATATAGTTTCTAATGTTGAATTCGAATAATTTTGTGCCAACAGCATATAATTTTAATGGATAGTTCTCTTGACTTTCCTTTTTGTACTTGTTAATATATTAGTACAAAGAAAGTTTACCACTGACCGATATGTGGTATATAAATGGTCGGGTTGAAAGTTTACCGCTGACCGATATGCGGTATATAAATGGTTGGGTTGTAAGTTTAGTCCTTCGCCGAGAGGCGAAGGACTTTTTCCATATTTCGGCAGAGAGGATGGAGCGAATGAAAAAAACAGGATTTTATATCATAAAGGACAGATTTTTTGAAGATATGCCTGATCCGTATCTCAAGGGGAATAAGGTAGGCAATAGACCACACTATTATTGTTTTGAAGATAATGCTACGGGAATCTATTGGATGATACCGCTTTCTAGCAGAATAGATAAGTTTCGGAAAATAATAGAGAAAAAGGAACAGGCGGGAAAACCTTGTGATATTCTGCATATTGTGAAATTGGACGATAGTCGAGAAAGTGTATTTTTAATACAAGATATGTTTCCGATTACAGAGGAATACATAGAACGTGAATATACGATTGCCGGAAATCATTTGATGCTGACCAGTGAACATACGGCAAAGATAATTGAGCAGAAAGCAAGAAAAGTGTTGGGAATGTTAAAGCGTGGTGTGAAGTTCATGCCTACACAGCCGGATGTGCTATCAATATTAGAGAAATTAAAGCAGAATAAATAGTTTTTGATGGTTCTATTTTGGCTCTGATAATTTGATGCAAGAAAAATATTAGATAAAATTTAGAGAATATAAATATAAAAGAACACAAATATGTACTGAAAAGTGCCTAGATTATCTTATCCGCGCCCGAATTTGAATAACGGACAGTATTCCGAGGCATACTCCACTATCCTATCAAGGGCAAAGTTGAGCCGTTAAAAAAAGAACTCTAAAGGAAGATGTGAGAAAAGGGAAGTTCCAAAGGCAGAGGATGTTTTGTAATTGTGGATTTTGAAGATTATGAGCGCGATCGGGCAGAAAAGAAGCTTTTGATGAAGCCGCAAGAAGCAGAAGGAGCAGTGAAAGACGGTGAAGGCTGGCTTGATTTGAATGAACTGAAAGCACTTGTGGGGGAATAAGACGTTAAAATTGCGAATCAATCCGATTGTTGCAAAGGATTTGAAAAACATTCGGGATTATATTGCAGAAGATAACGAGGAGTAGGCTGCAAAGACCATAAAAGTAGGTAAGGAGAATTTAGAAATTTATCGTGTGATCAACCGGTACTAGGATATTACGAGACTTTTTGATTGATTTTATTGATTGATAACAGATATTTGATATATAAATAGAGAAAGCCGTTTCTTGGACGGTAAAGATGGAAAAACAGGGGAAAAGTTTTGGCTGTCCAAACTTTTCCCCATTTATTTATGCATAATATAGCTATCAAAAGAAAACAGAATTACAGTTTCCAATGAAGGAGAGATAGCTATGAAAGGGTATTTTGTAAAAGAGGGATATATGGGGTATGTAAACGGAGAATATCGTTTATTTGCGGATGAAACAGACTATAAAGAGTATATGGAAGACTAGAACATGAGATTCTGAGAAGAAAAATGACGGTTGGTTATTGGTATAGAATAAGATATAATAGATACAATGGTAAGAAATTATTTCCTTTTGGAGGTCTGTTATGGCAATTTCACAGGTAAAGCTCAGGATGCTTTATACTATGAGATTTTTATTAGAAAAGTCGGATGAAAAGCATACGTTGTCTGCTGCAGATATCAATTGTTTGTTACAGGAATATGGTATGTCGGCGGACAGAAAGACTGTTTATAGTGATATTGAGACTTTACGGGAATTTGGGATGGATATTGTACAGGTAAGAGGAACCAATGGCGGTTATTATATTGGCAGCAGGGAATTTGAGCTGCCGGAGTTGAAGTTGCTTGTGGATGCTGTACAGGCATCCAAGTTTATCAGTCGGAAGAAGTCAGAAGAGTTGATTCAGAAGTTGGAGAATCTGACAAATGAGTATGACGCAAGATTATTACAGAGAAATGTATTTATTTATAATCGTCCAAAGACGGGAAATGAGACTATTTATTATAATGTAGACCAGATTCATACGGCGATACTGGAGAATAGGCAGATTGCATATCAATATGCAGAGTGGACAGTACAAAAGACGCTCAGTCCGAAGCGAAACGGTGCGGTTTACAGGGTGAGCCCCTGGGCATTGACATGGGATGATGAGAATTATTATTTGATTGCTTATGATGAAGCGGTGGATGTGATCAAGCATTATCGGGTAGATAAGATGCAGCAGGTTCGGGTGAGTGAAACAAAACGTGTGGGGAGAGAAAGATTTCGAGATTTTGATCTGGCAGAATTTGCAAAAAAGACATTTTGCATGTATGGCGGATATGACGCGGAAGTGACGCTGCGCTGTAGAAATGGACTTGTTGGTGTCATTATGGATCGATTTGGGCAAGGGTCACTGTTGATTCCGGAAGGAGATACACATTTTCGAGTTCATATTTTGGTATCGGTGAGTCGTCAGTTTTTTGGTTGGATTACGGGAATCGGAAAAGAAATGCAAATTATAGGCCCGGAAAGTGTAAAAGAAGAATATAAGAAATATTTACAGAAGATATTAGAAGAATATTGAAGAGTGTAATACTTTTCTTCGAAATAAACGATCGGAGTGGAGGATAAGAGATGCAATTAGAAAACGGAAGACCGGCGCAGACAGAAAATCGTCTGGAAAAGGAAATGAAAGCGTATGATTTTTTAGATTCTTTGGGAATCGAGTACCGAAGAATTGACCATGATCCGGCAATGACGATGGAAGTCTGCGAGGGAATAGAGCGGGAACTGGGGGCGGCTATCTGTAAGAATCTGCTGCTTTGTAACCGGCAGGAAACGGAGTTTTATCTGCTATTGATGCCGGGAAATAAGCCGTTTAAAACAAAATTCTTGTCTGCACAGATTGGATCTTCGAGATTATCCTTTGCAAAGGCAGAATATATGGAAAAATTTCTGAATATTACTCCCGGCTCTTTGAGTGTATTGGGCTTGATAAATGATACAGAAATGAGGGTACGGTTATTGATTGACGAGGATGTTCTGAAAGAAGAATATTTTGGCTGTCATCCATGTATAAATACTTCCAGTTTGAAGCTTCGTACAGAGAATTTGAAAAAGATTTTAATCCCGGCGATGAAGCATGAGCCGTTGATCGTGAAGCTGTAAGGCTGTAAAGAGGAAGAGACAAGCGACTATTTTTGACGGGCAATTGCCCCTTCCTCTTTGATATTAGATATGCAGCTCCCGAGCTATATTTTTCACTGTTGTACGATACACCATATAAATGATCCCGAGAATGACAAGTACTGTGCCGAGGCAGGCCGCCAGTCCGAAAAATTCTCCTGCGGTAAATTTTCCGTCGTTTCCGAGCATCATCAAAGAATAGAGCAGAAACATGGCAAAGGTGCCGACCAGAGTAGGGGTTCTAAATACCTTGCCACATTGATTTTTCACCTCTTGAAGAAGAAAAGCAGGGGAGGCGCCCAGTCTCTTTAAGTCCTCGAATACATAGCGGTTGTTTAGTGCAATGGTCTGGCATCTTGTGTAGCCGATGATCAGTGCGGCAGTGAGGCAGACGATGGAAATGAAAAGAAACATCATCAGAAATACGGAGTAATTCCTCAGATAATCATTTTCATCAAGGATACGGATCTTCGGCATATAGGTCCAATAGCCCCGGAAGTCATAGCTGTCCGGTGCGGAATAACTGATCTTTGTCATCACATCTGTATCACCCCAGTAGGTTTCTCCGGCTTCATTTGTGCGAATTTTCTCTACCGGATCATAGGCATAAATGTATTCGCATTCGGGAGTGAAGGAGGAAACGAAGGTATGGTATAATTCAGAGGCAAAGGTGTAATTATCTTCCTCGTCTATATTGAACCAGAGAAATCTGCCCTTCCATTCATCGGTTAAGCCGCCGGAGATTTGGGCATAGTCAGAAGCATCCAGCACATAATACCCAATCATATCCAGAAGCATATCATTGTGTACAAACCCGGCAAAATGAGTGTCAATGGTAGTTCTTGCAACCATATTTGTGAGCTTTTGGGCTTCTGTTTCCAGATAATAGGTTCCGGTTTCGCTTTCATTTGAAACGGCATAATAGCTGCCGGGTTTTACATCGATTTGTTGTCCTGTCAGTCGGGAAAAATCGGTTTCGGAAAGAAATTTTCCCTGCTGTTTCAGATTGCAGTATTCATAGTGATAGGAACGGCCGTCTTCTACCTGTAAGGAACCGTCCAGTGCGAGCAGCAGATATTCACCGTATGACCAGTCTTTCAATGTTAAGTGATAAGGCTTGGCAAGGGCTTCGATTTCCTGACGGTTTGGAACCGATTGGTCTGCGCGGTAATGAAATGCGTAATCAAAGCTGCGGCTGCGAGTTTCCAGGATTTGTCCGGTTCCCATCATTGGAAGAAAGAAAACGGCGAAGCAGGCTCCGGCGATCAGGACGGTGCAGACAAGAAGATTTGTGACAGTCTGCCGTCCCTGAAATTTCATCATACTGCGGGAAATTAGGTGTCTGTAGGGAGATTTTTTGTGCGGCAGCCACCCATGGACAACAGTATGAAGCATGATCATATACAGACCTGCAAATACAGGTGCATACAGGAGATTGATCCATACCGGAGGATAAGCGTTGAAAAGCTGCATATAAACTGTCGGTGAAAGATAGCCGATCAGGGATCCCGCAAGAAAGATCAGAACACCGACAGGCCCGAGCCATTTGCGGGGAGCGTGAAGGGCTTCATTTTTGTGCGCTTCTTGAATAATATCTAGGATGTTTGTCCTGTTCAGATACCGGTAGGCTGTGAAACAGGAGAATGTGACAACCAGTAAAAAGAAAAGGAGTGAAACGAACAGACAGCGAAAGTCGAAGGAAAGCGTCATTTCGGCGCTGTCTACAATGAGTAGCCGGAATAAATTCCATAAAATCCATACAAAGGGAAAACCGGCAAGGATTCCGGCCAGTGAGGATACGGAACTCAAGACCAGAACCTCACGGAAAAGTCCGGGGGCAAGCTTTTTTCTCGAGGCGCCAAGGGACATGAAAATACCAAGCTGTCTGGATTTTTTACGAAAAAACAGGCAGGAGGCATAAATTGTAAATATGACACAACCAAACAGGGCAAGTACAAAAATAGCGAGCATTTGCTTGCGGCTGTCTCCGCCTTCCGGCAAGACGTTCAGCACAGTCGGAGAGAACATCATAGCAGAGTAGGCAGATATCAGCATAAGAGAAAGAAAATTGCAAAAAAGATATAGTGCGGCTTGCTTTCGATCTGCTTTTTGTAATTTGGTTTCTAATTTTTGCATTGTCATCATTGTTCATCACCACTCATTTCTTTGATTGTATTTAGGAGCAGGTCGTGAAATTCACTGCGTGTTCCGGTATGGGTCAGTTGGCGGAAAATACAGCCGTCTTTCAATAAAATCACACGGTCGCAGAAAGAGGCTGAAAAGCTGTCATGAGTTACCATAAAGATCGTTGCATTCATTTCCCGGCGGGCATTTTCAAAAGATTCTATAACGGTACGTCCGGATCTGCTGTCTAAATTGCCGGTAGGCTCATCGGCGAGGATCAAGAGAGGGTGGTTGATCAGACTTCGTGCAACGGCGGTTCTCTGCCGTTCTCCGCCGGATATTTCAGCCGGATATTTATTTCGGATATGGTCAATGCCGAACAGGGCAAGGAGACGGTCGGCAAGCTGCTCTCCGTCTTTTTTGACATTGCCGCGAATGATGCGTGGAACCAGAATATTTTCACGAACTGTCAGAGCGTCTAACAGCATAAAGTCTTGAAACACAAAGCCAAGCTTTTCATTTCGAACCTTCGCAAGAGCAGTTTCATCCAAATTGGCAAGAGAATTTCCACCCAGAAGAATTTCTCCTTGTTCAAAGGGAATGTAACAGGAAATACAGTTCAACAGTGTGCTTTTTCCGGAACCGGAGGGCCCCATAACTGCGACGAACTCCCCCTTGGCAACCTCCAGATCGATTCCTTTCAAAACCGGATATTCTTTTTTTCCGACAGTGTAGGATTTGTGTAGATTTTTTACATACAACATAGCAATGTCATCTCCTTTTTAGTCAGTGTTTTTCTTGATGTGAGTGTAGCACGAAAGCTGATGGGAAAGAAAGACAGATGTCATTTTTAGCAGTCTGTGTGTGAAGTTTGGAGCAGGCGTGTGGAAATTGTAAAATTTGGCAGGAATGGTGTAATAAAATGCATCGACAGAGCAGTGTAGGGGATGATTCCGAAAGGAGAGTGTGGTATGATTGAATGGAAAAAAACAAAAGGGTGGAGTGACAATGCTGAGGATTGCAATCTGTGATGATGAAGTACGTGCCAGAGAGGCACTGTATCTGCAATTGGAAAAGCTGCTGTGGGAGGGAGAAGAAATTGTCTATGAGTTTTCTTCCGGGAAAGCGGCTGCGGGCTGGATAGAAAAACATCCGGGAGAAATTGACGTGCTATTCTTGGATATCGAAATGGACGGGTTGAATGGAATGGAAACAGCGCAAAGAATACGCACCTTTGATAGGAATTTGATTTTGGTGTTTGTTACCGGATATGCAGACTATGTGTTTGACGGATATCATGTCGGGGCAATGGATTATCTCCTAAAGCCGATTGATTCGGGAAAATTGCGGGCGGTGATGGAAAGAATCAGACAGCAGCAGTTCAGAGACAGAGAAACCATGTATACAGTTCGGAATACAGACGGTATTTATCGATTTCGTCTTCGAGATATCCGTTATTTTTACAGTGATAAAAGACAGGTCGTATTGGTACTGGAAACAGAGGATCGGGAAACGAAAAAATATCCGTTTTATCAAAAACTGGACATAGTGGAAAGAGAACTGCGGGAGCAGACGGAAGGTGGAAACGGAATGATATTTGTACGGATTCATCAGCGGTATTTGGTAAATGCGGCAAAGGTCATACACATCGACGGCGCATCTGTTAAAATCGGGGAAGAGGAGCTTCCGATGAGCAGAAGTCTGAAAGAAACTGCTGTAAAAAAACTGGCAAGGGCAATCTTGGGAGTGGAAACATGAGAGTAGTTCAATTTTTGAATGATGTATTCTGGATGCTTGCCGCAGTGGCATTTGTCGGAAAGGCGTTGGAGCGTTTTCTGGTTTTTCGTAAGGAATTGTGGAGACGTCTGGTGGTATATTTTTCTGCGTGGATCGTTATTGGTAATATCTTATATATCGGAGATAAGGTGAATCTGCCGCTCGGTCTTGCCGTTTTTATTTTAGGTATGTATCTGGGGTGTGAGGGGAGAGGTATCCGCAAGGTAACGGTCAGCGTAATGGTCAGCAGTATGATCATGGCTTACAATGCGCTGGCGGATAATTGGGCAGAGCGGTTGTTTGCAGATATTTTGCTTTATGTGGCAGATCGGGTAGGCTTTGCAGTGCTGTTTTATCTGGCGGTCAGACATTTTGGACCGGAGAAGGACTATGAGCTGAGTGCATCCATGTGGCGGCTGCTTTTGCTGCTGTCGTTGACTCCGCTGGCAATTGTTATGGCAGTTGTGATGATCCCGGATATGTATTGGAGAGATTTGTCCGATTTTTGGTTACATTTTGTATTGCTGTGTATTGCGTTTTTTACTTTTGTGGGATTGTTGTGGACGATTTCGGTTTTGGCAAAACAGCAAAAAATGGAACAGGAGCTTTTGTTTGCAAAGGTCAATCAGGCACATTACGATGCAATGGAGCAACAGCAGTTTGAAGTAAGACGTCTGAAACATGATCTGGCAAATCATTTGCAGACGTTGGCGGCGCTTTCGGATGAACAGAGAACGGATTATATTCAGGAACTTCTTGCAAATAATGATGTGACAAAGGTACTGAATTACTGTGGAGATTCTACGATCAATGCAGTTCTGACTGTGAAAGAGAGCATGATGCAGAAGCAGGGGATTGATTTTCATCGGAAATTGGGGATTCCGGGGGAATTGAATATAGAAAAGGCGGATCTTTGTGCGGTTTTTGCAAATGCGTTGGATAATGCGATTGAAGCTTGTATGCGGCAGGGCGGATCGGAAAAGAAAATCCGGTTAGAATGCTGTGTGAAAAAGGGAATGTTTGTGCTGTCGGTAAAAAATCCGCTGGAAAAAGAATTGGAAACGATGTCCGGTTCCGGAAATGAGAAACGTTTTTTGCCTAATACGGAGAAAAAAGATAAAAAGAATCATGGATTCGGGCTGCGAAGTATACAGGAGGTCGCGCATCGTCATGGCGGGGAACTGGAACTAAAGGCAGAAAACGGGGAATTTGAATTATTTGTATATTTTCCGATAAAGGATGTATAAGAACAAAGGATTTTGCACATTCTGTCAGAGTAGCGGTTAAAAGGCAACCGCTAGGTGTTCATAACGCGCCGCCAGGTAAGTTCGAAAAGACCTCACTAACGGCGTCGGCATGTATCGCACGTAAGCACGTAAAAGACATGTGCTAAGTGCTCATAACGAGGAGGCAGAGTATGAAAGCGAAAGTGAATGAAGGATGTATTTCTTGTGGCGCCTGTGTGGCGGCATGTCCCGAGGTCTTCCGGTTTAATGAGGAGGATCTGGCAGAGGCTTATGCAGAGGTGACGGAGGATATGCAGGAAGCGGCAGAGGAAGCAAGAGACAGTTGTCCGGTATCTGTGATTGATGTATTTGAATAGGTAAACATAGGATAAAATAGCAAGGTGAGGAATGACTTGTCGAAGTTATTCTTTGCCTTGTTTTTGCATATCGGAAAATAAAAAACTGGTGTTTCACATGTTAATACGGTATAATATGAACACTTGGCGAGGTATTTCACGAGCCTGGCGGACATGGTATAATATGAACGCATACAAATATTATCGATAAAGGAGGAGGGGTACATGGAATTTAATCCGAATAGTTCTATTCTGTTCATTTTGGCGGGGGCGATCATTGTATTTGTAATTGCACAATCCCTGTTCTTCTTGATCAGGGCATACCGAAGAGGAAAGGCGCTCGGGATCGATGTGTCTCAGATGAGAAAAACGATGATTTCGACTGCTGTTTTTACAGTTGCTCCGGCAGTATCTATTTTGTTGGGAGTCATTACGCTGTCAAAGTTCTTGGGGCTTCCGTTGCCTTGGCTCAGATTAAGCGTGATTGGTGCGATTACATATGAATTGCCGGCGGCAACCTCTACGGCAAATGCGTTGGGGATCTCTCTGTCTGAAACAGTGACAGATCCGAGTGTATATACGGCGATCGCATGGGTTATGACGCTGGGGATTTTTCCGGGACTGCTATGGGTTCCCCTGTTTATTAAGAAAATTCAGGGAGGACTGATGAAAATTAAAAATAAGGACGGCAAGTGGGGAGATATTCTGATGACAGCGATGTTTTTGGGAATGATTTCTGCATTTTTGGGAATGGTGTTTTCAGATATCCGTTCGGGACTGAAGGGCTGGATCCCGATTTTTGTATTGCTGTTTTCATCGTTTTTAATGGGAATTTGCGGAATCTTGATTAAGAAATGTCAGATGAAATGGCTGGAAAATTATGCGCTGCCGATCAGCATGCTCGGCGCTATGGTATTTGCGGCGATCATTACGCCGATGATAGGAGGGTGAGTGCGATGAAGAAGAGAAGCTATGAGGAAATGACACATATTTACGGCAGGATTTGGATACTGAGCGCTCTCGGGATGATTTTTGCGTATCCGATCATTACCTGTATCTACTATGGTGCATGGCCGGGATGGAAACCGGTGCTTCAAGGACTTTTGGGTGTGGCGCCGATTTTTTGGACGGTGGGCTTGATCGAGGTGCTGACCTTTGTACCGATGCTGGGGACCGCAAGCTCTTATCTTGCATTTGTAACGGGAAATCTGACCAACTTGAAAGTTCCGGCGGCTTTGACTGCTATGGAAAATGCAAAGGTAAAGCCGGGAAGTGAGGAGGGGGAAGTGATTTCTACGATTGCAGTTGCGACCTCTTCTATTGTAACGACGGTGATCATCGCTTTAGGAGTTGCGCTGCTTGTTCCACTGACTCCGATTTTGAATAATCCGGCGGTAAAACCGGCATTTGACAATATTTTACCGTCACTGTTTGGAGGACTGGCAGTTGTGTATGTGAGCAAAAACTGGAAGATATCTGTGGCACCGCTTGTATTTATGGTTGTATTGTTCCTGCTTGTTCCGTCGTTGGCGGGTTCGGTCGGCGTGCTTGTTCCGGTAGGAGCATTGATCGCAATCGGTTCTGCACGCATTTTATATAAAAAGGGAATGCTGTAAAATTAAGTGGAGTATTTGGCAGAAACGTATTACAATGGATAATAAAGGCACAGAAGGTGCGTCGAAAAATAAGAAAGCAGGGAAGACAATGTTAGGTACGATTTTATTATTACTTGCAGCAGCTGTTGTGATTTTTCTGGCGGTAATCTTACTTCGGGCAGCCAGATTTAAACCGAGGGCAGAGCTGATCTCATCGTTGGAGGAGGTATTTCTGGATGAAAACCGGATCGTATGGGATATGCAGGAGATGATTCGATGCAAAACGATTTCTTATAATGATGAGTCTCTGATTGATAAGAAAGAGTTTGAAAAGTTCCAGAAGCTTTTGCCGAAGCTATATCCACAGGTGCATGAAATCTGCGAGCGGCAGATGATCGGTGTGAACGGAATGCTGTATTGCTGGAAAGGTCGCAAGGAAGGCGCGCCGATTGTGCTGATGTCGCATTACGATGTGGTTCCGGCAGAAGAATCTCAGTGGGAGAAACCGGCATTTGAAGGAATTGTAGAAGACGGTGTGCTGTGGGGGCGCGGAACACTGGATACAAAGGGAACGCTGTGCGGAATTATGGAGGCGGCGGAGAAACTGATCAAGGATGGTTTTGTTCCGGAGCATGATATTTACTTTGCATTTTCCGGACAGGAGGAAGTGAATGGACCGACTTGCCCGGCAATGGTAGATTGGTTTGAGGAACGTGGGATCCGTCCGGCAATGGTACTGGATGAGGGCGGTGCTGTCGTAGAAAATGTATTTCCGGGAGTAGACAGAGAGTGTGCGCTGATCGGGATTGCAGAAAAGGGCCTGACCAATATTGAATTTCATGCAAAGAGTAATGGCGGTCATGCATCTATGCCGCCGGTGCATACGATTGTAGGAGAGCTTGCACAGGCAGTCGTAGATGTGGAGAAGCATCCGTTTCCGAGGCAGATCACCAAGCCTGTGAGGGAGATGCTGGATACGCTTGGACGGTATTCCACCTTTGCGTATAAGATCTTATTTGCAAATCTGTGGTGTTTTGCGGGAATCTTTGATAAGGTGTGTCAGAAATCCGGCGGAGAACTAAATGCGATGCTGCGTACCACCTGTGCAATGACGAAGATGCAGGGGGGAAAGGCTTTTAACGTGATTCCGCCGCAGGCATCCGTAGGAATGAACCTGCGTTTGATCGGGACGGATACGGTAGATTCCGCAAAGGCATATTTGGAGAAAATCATTCATAATCCGAATATTGAGGTATCTGTATATGAGGGCAGAAATCCGTCCACAGAATCCGATACGAATTGTGAAGAGTGGGGAATGCTGTGTCAGGCGGTGGCAGATACATGGAGAAAGGCGCTGATATCTCCGTATTTGATGATGGCATGCAGTGACTCATGGCACTATTGCCGGATCACAGACCGGGTATATAAATTTTCTGCAATGAAGCTGTCCAAGGAAGAGCGTGGTATGATCCACGGAAATAATGAGCGGATTCCGGTGGAAACATTGGTGAAAACGGTGGAATTTTATGTGCGTCTGCTTATGAAGTGTTAAAAGGGCAGTGGGTGAGATCCGAAAATGTGAAATACAGATTGAAGAGAAAAAAAGGGAAACAGTATGAGAACGAAGAAACCAACGAAAGCAGAACAGAAAAAACAGGCGCTTGCTCTGGAAGTGATCAAGCGCCTGAAGGAGGAATATCCCGGAGCAAGGTGTACGCTGGATTATGACGATGCATGGAAGCTGTTAGTGAGCGTCCGTTTGGCTGCGCAGTGTACGGATGCGCGTGTCAATGTGGTAGTGGAAGGTTTATATGAGAAGTATCCCGATATCGAATCACTGGCGGCAGCCGATGTAGATGATATTGAAAAGATTGTACGCCCCTGCGGACTGGGGAGAAGCAAGGCGAGGGATATCAGCGCTTGCATGAAAATGCTGCGGGATGAATATGACGGAAGGGTTCCGGATGATTTCGACGCTTTGCTTAAGCTGCCCGGAGTCGGACGCAAGAGCGCCAATCTGATCATGGGCGATGTATTTGGGAAGCCTGCGATCGTGACCGACACACACTGCATCCGGCTGGTAAACCGAATCGGTCTGGTAGACGGCATTAAGGAACCGAAGAAGGTAGAAATGGAATTATGGAAGTTGATTCCTCCGGAGGAAGGCAGTGATTTTTGTCATCGGCTGGTATATCACGGGCGGGATATTTGTACCGCAAGGACGGCGCCATATTGCGAGAAATGCTGTCTGTCAGATATTTGTGCGAAAAGGTGGAATTGAAACGTTAAATGCCAAATATTCCATTAACGGGGCGGGCAGGTGTATATCACCTGCCCGTTTTATATAGTGATCCGGCGGTTTCTTCAACCGCCGATAGAAGTCTTTTACAGAATTTTAATTTGATCGAAAGGATTCCTTTTCCTATCTTAATTTTCTCCGTAGTATTCTTTTTGCAGAAGAAAGGAGGAATCGAAAATGTCTTCTGTTTTAAAATCCATTCATCATTTTGAACATAGATTTGATGCCTGTGCGGAGAGGCTTGCGTTCAGGCATCCGTATGCGGCGGTGTTGGTAATGTTTATCGTGATGCCGGTTTTTATACTGCTTGCGGTAGCGGCGCTTACGACAATTGTTACATTACCGTTTACATTGCTTTTTATGTAATTTTAATATGCAGGGGATTCCGTTAATGCCATTTTAACGAAAAGAATGGTAGGATAATGCTCACGTTGAAGGATTCAGCGACAAACAGGGAAAAGGAGAGAGGACTATGATAGATATTGGTATGCTCGCACTGCTGGGGATTTGTTTTCTGAGTATGAAATGGTTTGCAGACTGGTGTGAGAAACAGATCAAAACAGCGTCGGCGGGAAAGGGGGAAAGAAGATAGATGTTGCAGATGATAGTTACGCTGGCGATTTACATGGTGCTTGTGATCCCAATGGGAATTTATATGTACCATATCGCGGCAAAGAAAAAAACATTTGCGGATCCGGTTTTTGACCGTATAGATCATGGAATCTATAAGCTGTGCCGGATCGACTGCGAAGGAATGAACTGGAAGCAGTATGCATTACAGCTTTTGATGACGAATGCAGTCATGGTGTTTGTGGGATATTTGGTGCTGAGGCTTCAGGGGATGTTATCCGGCAATCCGAACGGGATCGGCGGAATGGAAGCGACGCTTTCTTTTAACACGATCATCAGCTTTATGACAAATACAAACCTACAGCATTATTCCGGGGAATCCGGACTGACTTATTTAAGTCAGGTGATCGTGATCATCTTTTTGATGTTTACCTCGGCGGCGTCGGGATATGCGGCATGTATGGCGTTTTCAAGAGGGGTGACCGGAGGGAGAAAGGACGTCGGAAATTTTTATGAGGACATGATCCGGATTACGACCAGAATTTTGCTTCCGGTGTCTCTGCTCGGCGGACTGCTGTTGATCTGGCAGGGAGTTCCGCAAAATTTTATTCCGAATCTGACGGTGGAAACCATAGAGGGAAAAATTCAGGATTTGGCAATGGGGCCGGTTGCGGCGTTGGAAATGATCAAGCATCTGGGAACCAACGGAGGAGGGTTCTTTGGTGCGAACTCGACGACGCCGTTTGAGAATCCGACGGTGATCTCGGATATGATCGAACTGTATGCGATGATGCTTCTGCCGGGAGCCTGTGTCATTACATTTGGGAAAATGGCGCAGGAGAGCAGAAAAAGCAGAAAGAAAGAGACGGAAAACGGAATACAAAAAGCCGCGGTAAAAACAGCGGCGAGTAGATCTATTATGGGAAAAGAGGGCAGAACGATCTTTGCGGCGATGACAATTCTGTTCCTGATCGGACTGACGGTCTGCTTTGGGGCGGAGAGCGCAGGCAATCCGATTTTGGCGGATGCCGGACTGGATCAGACGACGGGGAGCATGGAAGGGAAGGAGGTTCGGTTCGGGATCGCACAGTCCACACTGTTTACGACGACGACAACTTCATTTACTACCGGAACGGTCAATAACATGCATGACACACTGACCCCGTTAGGCGGCATGGTTCCGCTGCTGCATATGATGCTGAACTGTGTATTCGGGGGAAAGGGCGTCGGTCTGATGAATATGATCATGTATGTGATCCTTGCGGTATTCCTCTGCGGCCTGATGATCGGGCGAACCCCGGAGTATCTGGGAAAGAAGATCGAGGGACGGGAAATGAAGCTGGTCGCTCTGGTTATCATTGTTCACCCGCTTCTGATTCTGGGCTTTTCTGCACTGGCGGTTATGACGGACGGAGGAACAGAAGGGATCACCAATCCGGGCTTTCACGGGCTGTCGCAGGTATTGTATGAGTATGCCTCTTCTGCCGCGAATAACGGTTCCGGCTTTGAGGGGCTGGCGGACAACACGTATTTCTGGAATATCACCACAGGGCTGGCAATGTTTTTCGGAAGATATATCGCCATTGTCGCACAGCTTGCAATTGCGGGAAGCCTGCTTGCGAAACGGAGAATGAACGAAACGGTGGGAACACTTCGGACAGACAATGTGCTGTTTATTGTAATTTTGGTGTTCGTAGTATATATTTTTGCGGCATTGACATTCTTTCCGGCGTTGGCGCTCGGCCCGGTCGCGGAGCATCTGTCTTTGTGGATGTCATAGGATCGAATATGAGGATGTCATAGGATCGAGTATGCGGATAGATTATGATAGAAAGGATGTAACTGGAAAGCTGTGAAACAGTTACGAAAGGATATCGGTTGAGATGTCAAAGGAAAAGAAAACAACAAAATTTGTGACAAAGGATATTTTGAAAAGCTCTGTGGCCGGAGCCTTTCAAAAGCTGGATCCGCGGTATATGGTAAAAAATCCGGTCATGTTTGTCGTGGAGATCGGGTGCTTTATTACGCTGCTGCTGACGATTGTACCGACGATTTTCGGGGAGGAAAGCAGCCGATTATACAATGGGATCGTAACGGTCATTTTGTTCGTGACGATTTTATTTGCCAATTTTGCAGAATCGGTGGCAGAGGGACGCGGAAAGGCGCAGGCAGATTCTTTAAAGAAGACAAAAAAAGATACGGTCGCACATGTCCTTTTGAAAAACGGGGAGGAAAAGGAGATCAATGCGTCGGAACTGAAAAAGGGAGACATTGTGATCGTAAGGATGAATGAACTGATCCCGAATGACGGAGAAGTGATCGAAGGGATCGCATCGGTGGACGAATCGGCAATCACCGGGGAGTCGGCTCCGGTGACCAGAGAGGCGGGAGGCGATTTCTCCTCCGTAACGGGAGGAACGACGGTAGTCAGTGATTGGCTGAAAATCCGGATCACCTCTGAGCCGGGGGAATCCTTTCTGGATAAGATGATCTCCCTCGTAGAAGGCGCGTCTAGACAGAAGACACCGAATGAAATTGCGCTGAATACGCTGCTTGTGAGCCTGACGGTCATATTTTTGATCGTGGTCGTAACCTTGTACTGCTTTGCGGATTATTCGGGGGCAACGCTTCAGGCGGCAACTCTGATCGCTCTTCTCGTATGTCTGATCCCGACGACCATTGGCGGACTGCTCTCTGCGATCGGCATTGCCGGTATGGACCGTGTGACGAGATTCAACGTCATTGCGATGTCGGGAAAGGCCGTGGAGGCATGCGGCGATGTAGATACAATGATCTTGGACAAGACCGGAACGATCACCTATGGAAATCGTCTGGCAGCAGATTTTTTTCCGGTCAGAGGAAAGACGAAGGAGGATCTGATCGATTACAGTATGCTGACCTCCCTTTGTGACAGTACCCCGGAGGGAAAATCGATTGTTGCGCTTGCGAACAAAATGGGAACGAAGATTCCCGCGGATGCGGCGGAGCAGGTGGAATTTGTAGAGTTTACGGCGCAGACAAAAATGAGCGGCGTCAATCTGCCGGACGGAAGGAAGGTGCGAAAGGGTGCAAGCGAGGCAATGAAAGCCTATGTGACAGAAAACGGCGGAACGATCCCCGAAGATCTGGACGAGATCGTAACAGAGGTTTCGAAGCTGGGAGGAACTCCGCTCGTAGTATGCGCGGGTAATGCGATCTATGGCGTGATCTACCTGAAGGATACGGTAAAGCCGGGATTGTCGGAGCGGTTTGAACGGCTCCGGGAGATCGGGATCAAGACCATTATGTGTACCGGAGACAACCCGCTGACAGCGGCAACGATCGCAAAGGAGGCCGGAGTAGACGGCTTTATTGCGGAGTGTAAGCCGGAGGACAAGATCGTGGAGATCAAGAAAGAACAGGCAGAGGGAAAGATCGTTGCCATGACCGGAGACGGTACGAACGATGCCCCGGCTCTGGCACAGGCAGATGTGGGATTGGCGATGAACAGCGGTACGGCGGCAGCGAAGGAGGCTGCCAACATGGTAGATCTGGATTCCGACCCGACGAAGATTTTGGAGGTTGTAGAGATCGGAAAGCAGCTTTTGATCACAAGGGGCGCGCTTACGACGTTCAGTATCGCCAATGACGTGGCAAAATATTTTGCGATCATTCCGGCGATGTTTACCATGGTACTTCCGCAGATGGATGTGCTGAACATTATGCATCTTGCGACGCCGTCCAGTGCGATCTTGTCTGCATTGATTTTTAATGCGGTTATCATTCCGTGTCTGATTCCGATCGCAATGCGGGGGGTAAAATACAAACCGATGCGCTCCGAGCGGATGCTGCTTAAAAACGTAGGGATCTACGGCGTGGGAGGGATGATCGTTCCCTTTGTGGGAATTAAGCTGATCGATCTGGCGGTAGCTCCGCTGCTTGGCATATTGGGGTTATAAAGGAGAAGAGAACATGAAAAATTTTGGAATGTATTTGAAACGGGCGTTGATCCTTACCTTACTATTACTGGTCTTATGTGCCGTCCTGTATCCGCTTCTGCTGACGGGGATCGGACAACTGCTGTTTCCGAAACAGGCAAACGGAAGTCTGATAGAGACAGATGGGAAGGCAGTCGGTTCGGAACTGGTCGGACAGGATTTTACGGAGGATAAATATTTTCAGGGAAGGATTTCTTCTGTAAATTACAATACTTATACCGAAGAGGAAAAAGAGGATGGAACTTATGGTGGCGTGGCTTCCGGAAGCGATAACTACGGAGCGACCAATCCGGAGCTGGAAAAGCGGGTAAAAGCAGATATAGAGGCATTTAAGGAGCGTTACAGGGAGGCGGTGAAGGAGGAGTTCAAAGGAGACATCCCGGCAGACCTGCTTACGGCATCCGGCTCCGGTCTGGATCCCCACATCAGCCCGGCTTCGGCAGAAATCCAGATCCCGATCGTCTCCGCAAACAGCGGGCTTCCGGAGGCGGAAGTGCGGAAGATCGTGGAGAAGCATACAGAGCATAAGGCGTTGGGGATCTTCGGAGAAGAGAGGGTCAATGTTCTGGAATGCAATCTGGAGATTGCAGAGGCGACAGGTGAGATTTAGAAAGCGTCAGATTTTGAACGGGAGTTGAACGTGTGAGAGAAGAAAGACCGAATCCGGAAGAGCTGCTTTTGCAGATCCAAAAGGAGGAAGAAAAGAAAATAAAAAAAGGAAAGTGCAGTATTTTTCTGGGCTATGCCGCCGGAGTGGGGAAGACCTACGCTATGCTTATGGAGGCGCATGAGCTGGTAAAAGCCAACAGGGATGTCGTCGCCGCATATATCGAGCCGCATGCCAGACCGGAAACGATCGCCATGGCAGAGGGGTTGGAGACGATTGAGCCTCTTCAAATCGAATATAAGGGAATCCGGCTTCGGGAAATGGATCTGGATGCAGTGCTGAAGCGCAAACCCGGGATCGCTCTGGTGGATGAACTGGCGCATACGAATGCAGAAGGATCCAGACACGAAAAGCGATATGAGGATATCGAAGAATTACTGGATGCGGGGATCGACGTCTATACAACGGTCAATATCCAGCATTTGGAGAGCTTAAACGATCTTGTATCGGGTATCACCGGGATACGCGTAAAGGAACGTGTCCCGGATACCTTTTTTGACCGTGCAGAGGAAGTAAAAATTATCGATGTAGAGCCGGAAGTTCTGATGAAACGTTTGAAAGAAGGAAAGATTTATAAGGCGGTACAGGCAGAGCGGGCATTGGAGAATTTTTTCGCAAGGGAAAAGCTGATCTCGTTAAGAGAAATCGCACTCAGACGAACCGCAGACCGGGTGAACCGGATTGCAATCGAGGAGCGGCAGTTGAATTCGGATAAAAATTATTATACGGGAGAACATATTCTGACCTGTATTTCGCCGTCTCCGTCCTGTATGAAAGTGATTCGCAGCGCTTCCAGAATGGCGTCGGCATTTCATGCAGAATTTACGGCAATTTATGTGGAGACTCCGTATTTGCAGAATGCAGACCGAAAGATAAAGAAAATGGCGGAGGACAATATTCATTTGGCGAAGGCGCTTGGGGCAAAGATTGTGACCGTATTCGGAGAAGAGGTTGCATTGCAAATCGCAGAATATGCGAGGGTATGCAGAGCGTCGAAGATTGTATTGGGAAGAACCAATCATCGGATCTTATTCGGTCAGAAAAAGGGAACGCTGACAGATCAGGTGTCAGAGCTGCTTCCGGATGTGGATATTTACATTATACCGGATACGGGTGTTGGAAAATTCGGGAGCACCTCTTTCAGAGAACGAATAGTGAAAAGAAGGGCAGAGCAGCAAAGTATGGGAGTGATTTTCCGGGATTTTCTTAAAACGGGAATCATTTTTGGGGTGGTTACGTTAGCAGGACTTTGGATGAAACGGTTTGATCCTCTAAGTGTCAACATTATTATCTTATATTTATTCGGCATATTATTACTGTCCCTTTCCTGTAGAAACCGCTGGATTCCGGCGGCTGCGGCATTGTTCAGTGTATTGCTGTTTAACTTCTTCTTTATTCCGCCGCTGTACAGTATGGGTGTGTGGGCACCGGTGCATTATACGACATTCGGGTTTATGTTCTTGTTTTCACTTATCATTTCTGCGATCATTACGAGACAGAGGAAACAGGCAAAAGAAAGCGCAAAACAGGTGTATCGTACGGAATTGTTATTGGAGAATAGTAAACGGATGCAGAGCGTACATACGGTAAAGGAGCTTTTGAAAGAATTAAGCGGTCAGGTTTTGAAATTAATGAATCTTTCTGTTCTGTTCTTTGTGAAAGAAGAGAAGAGTGTGACAGGACCGTGGCTGTATCCGAGAGAGGGTGTGACGACGCAGGAATTGAGAACGCTTTATGACAGCAGGGAAAAAGCGGTTGTGCAGTGGGTGTTGGAAAATCGGAAACGCGCAGGGTGCTGTACGCATACGCTGCCCGGAGCGAAGGCGATGTATCTTCCGATCCAGAACGGAGAAACACTTTATGCGGTCATGGGGATCCTGTTGGAGGAACGGCGAGAGATCCCTTCGTTTGAATATGCGCTGTTGTCGGCGATGTTAAATGAGGCCGCGCTTGTATTGGAACGGATTTTTTCTTAAAAAAAGAACATTTACGCATCTTTATGCATCTTTATACAATCTTAATACAGAATAATTCTTATTAATACATACTTAATGCGGATTAAGATATGATTAAGGAACTATAAAGAAGGGATAAAGAGGTGAATGATATGGATGTGAAACAACAGACGGGAGAACAAAAGCCGCACAGACATATTACATCGTTTCAAGTGATCATATTAGGATTTTTATCGGTAATTTTCATGGGAAGCCTGCTTTTGACATTGCCTGCGGCAACCTTAGACGGACAGGGGGCAACCTTTTCGGATGCGTTGTTTACTGCCACATCGGCGGTATGTGTGACGGGATTGATCGTACATGATACAGCCACATATTGGACGATGTTCGGGCAGGCAGTCATTCTGATTTTGATCCAGATCGGTGGGATGGGTGTCGTGACTGTAGCGGTTGCAATCGTAACCGTTTCCGGGAGAAAGATCGGTCTGATGCAAAGGAGCGTCATGCAGGAAGCGATTTCGGCACATCAGGTAGGCGGGATCGTCCGAATGACAAAGTTTATTCTCAAAACCAGCGTGCTGATCGAACTGACAGGAGCCGTTCTTTTGATGCCTGTTTTCTGCAAGGATTTTGGATTGGGAAAAGGAATCTGGTATGCGATATTTCATTCTATTTCGGCATTTTGCAATGCGGGCTTTGATTTGATCGGTATAAGAGCGCCGTTTTCCTCACTGACGTCATATTCGGCCAATCCGATCGTAAACATAACGATCATGGCGCTGATCATAATCGGTGGGATTGGATTTCTTACTTGGGCGGATGTGAGACATAACAAACTGCGTTGGAAAAAATATCGAATGCAGAGTAAGGTAATCCTCTCAGTAACAGTGGGGCTGATTTTCATTCCGGCAGTGTATTTTTTCTTTTTTGAATTCGGCGAGATGTCTTTTGGAGAGAGGATTTGGAACTCGTTGTTTCAGGCGGTTACACCTAGAACGGCGGGATTTAATACGGCAGATCTGACGCTTTTGAGTGAGACAGGATTAATGGTAATGATTGTATTAATGCTGATCGGAGGCTCTCCGGGGTCTACGGCGGGCGGTATGAAGACGACGACGGCAGCCGTCATGTGTTCCAATGCGCTTTCGGTATTTCAGAAAAAAGAATCGGCACATTTTTACGGCAGAAGGATACCGGAGGAATCGGTCCGACTTGCGGCAACAGTTTTTATGATGTATGTAACACTGTTTTTGGGCGGAGGAATGGTGATCAGCTATGTGGAGGACGTTCCGCTGCTTACGGCTCTGTTTGAAACCGGTTCGGCAATCGGAACCGTTGGATTGTCACTTGGACTTACGCCGATGCTTGGCGGAGTCTCGAAAGCTATTTTGATCGGTTTGATGTTTTTTGGAAGAGTCGGAGGGCTGACACTGGTTTTCGCAGCAGTTTCAGAGCGTAGGATCACGATGTCGAAACTGCCGCAGGAAAAGATAACAGTTGGATAAAAGTGAGCGATAAGGAGGAAGAGAAAAATGATGAAATCAATTTTATTGATCGGACTTGGAAGATTTGGGCGTCATATTGCGATGAAGTTGGATGAGTTTCATCATCAGGTCATGGCGGTGGATATACAGGAAAATCGGGTGAATGCCGTATTGCCCTATGTAACAAATGCACAGATTGGAGACAGTACCAATGAAGAATTTCTGGAGTCTCTGGGCGTGCGTAATTTTGATGTGTGTATCGTTGCGATCGGAGACAATTTTCAAAGCTCTCTGGAGACCACTTCCCTGTTAAAAGAACTGGGGGCAAAAATGGTCGTTTCCAGAGCGGCACGAGACGTACATGCGAAGTTTCTGCTCAGAAACGGAGCAGATGAGATCGTCTATCCTGAAAAACAACTGGCTACATGGACTGCGATCCGGTACAGTGCGGATCATATTCTGGATTATGTGGAACTGGATGTGGATCATGCGATCTTTGAGATTCAGATTCCGGCGGACTGGGTAGGAAAAACGATCGGACAACTGGATATTCGAAACAACCATAACATCAATATTATGGCGTTTAAGCATGATGGAGTAATGAATCTGGGCATCAAGTCGGATACAAGAATTCCGGAAGGAGATACCATGCTGGTGTTGGGATCGATCCGGGATATACAAAAGTGTTTTCATATATAAGGCAGACGGAATCTTGTCGGATGCAGGGGTGAGTTTATGGAGGATATACTTTTATTTTCTGCAACAGCAGTATTCATTGGATTTGGGCATTTTTTAATGGGAAAAACAGACCGCTTTCTGAAGCAGAATAAAAAGAGACGCAACAAAAAATGAAAACATGATATAATTTATGTAAACAGAAGGAGGAAGGTGACGGAATGGAAGAGCGGCAGTTCGATCAGGGCGCAGGAATGGAAGCATATCGGACGAAGAGCAGGCAGCCGGTATTTTCGGCAGCAGATATTTTGAAATGTATCGTAATCTTGTCGGCTGCAAGCTGCCTGGGATATACGTTTGACCGCTTGGGATTTGAAGAGGCGAATATCATTACGATCTATGTTCTGGCAGTGCTTATTATATCCGTAGTGACGGTCAACAGAGTATACAGTCTGATCGCTTCGGTAGTAAGCGTCCTTGTTTTTAATTTTTTGTTTACAGAACCGAAGTATACGCTACAGGCATATGATTCGGGATACCCGGTCACGTTTTTGATCATGTTTGCAGCGGCGCTTTTGACCGGTACTCTGGCAACGAAGCTGAAAAATTCTGCAAAGCAGTCGGCGCAGGCGGCCTTTCGTACAAAAATATTATTCGACACCAATCAATTGCTTCAGCAGGCGAAGAATCCGGAAGAGATTATGTCAGGGACAGCCCATCAGCTTGTAAAGCTTTTAAACCGTGATATTGTCGTATATTTTACAGAAAAAAACGGACTGAAAGAACCTATGGTATTTTCTACGAGGGAGGATAGCCATACAGAGGAATATTTAACGGAGAAAGAAAAAAAGATTGCAGAGTGGGCGATGAAAAATAATGAGCATGCAGGCGCTACGACGCATACGATGTCCGATGCGAAATGCCTGTATCTGGCGATACGGGTCAATCATGCGGTGTACGGAGTGGTGGGAATCGCCATTCGGGACGATACGCTGGATACGTTTGAAAATAGTATTTTACTTTCTATTCTCGGGGAAAGCGCACTGGCGCTTGAGAACAGGAAGAATGCCAGAGAAAAAGAGGAGGCGGCGATCCTTGCGAAAAATGAACAGCTGCGTGCAAATTTGCTGCGCTCCATTTCCCATGACCTGCGTACTCCGCTGACATCCATTTCCGGAAATGCCAGTAATCTGCTCTCCAATGGAACTTCCTTTGATGAGGAGACAAAAAAGCATTTATATCAGGACATCTACGATGACTCTATGTGGCTGATCAATCTGGTGGAAAATCTGCTTTCCGTTACTCGGTTAGAGGAGGGGCGGCTGAATCTGCGGATTTCTGCGGAACTGGTGGACGAGGTTGTGAGCGAGGCGTTAAAGCATGTCAATCGTATGCAGACGGATCATGAGATTACGGTAGAGCATCAAGACGATTTGATTCTGGCAAGAATGGATGCAAAATTAATCGTTCAGGTCATGATTAATTTGGTGGACAATGCGATCAAATATACGCCGAAGGGATCTCATATTTCTATAAAAACGAGAAAAGAGAATGATTGGGCAGTGATTTCGATTGCCGATGACGGACCTGGAATTCCCGATGAAAATAAAAAGCAGGTGTTTGAAATGTTTTACAGCGGTGCAAATCAAGTTGCCGACAGCCGAAGAAGTATGGGGTTGGGGCTGGCTCTGTGTAAATCGATCGTAAATGCACATGGAGGAAATATTACGGTTTCGGATCAGAGTCCGCATGGAACGGTGTTTACATTTACATTACCTGTGGAGGAGGTACAGTTACATGAATAAACCGATGATCTTAGTTGTAGAGGATGATTCCTCTGTAAAAAATCTGATCACAACTACCCTAAAAGCACATGATTACCGTTATCTGGCGGCAGGAAACGGAGAAACTGCGATTTTAGATGCGTCTTCTCACAACCCTGATATTGTGCTGTTGGATCTGGGACTGCCGGATATGGATGGTGTGGAGGTGATCAGGAAAATCCGGTCATGGACGAATATGCCGATCATTGTGATCAGCGCCAGAAGCGAGGATACGGACAAGATCGAAGCGTTGGACGCAGGGGCAGATGATTATCTTACGAAGCCCTTTTCTGTGGAAGAACTGCTTGCACGCCTTCGAGTCATTCAGCGCAGACTGATGATGATACGCCCGGAATCGGCAGTAGAATCTGCTGTATTCCAAAACGGAGAGCTGCGCATTGATTATGCGGCGGGATGTGCGTTTTTGGGCGAGGAGGAGTTGCATCTGACGCCGATCGAATATAAGCTGCTCTGCTTGCTTTCCCGAAATGTGGGAAAAGTGCTGACACATACCTTTATTACGCAGAATATCTGGGGCAGCAGTTGGGAAAATGATGTGGCATCTCTGCGTGTATTTATGGCGACACTTCGAAAAAAGATAGAAAAAGGGCAGGATCCCACACAGTATATCCAAACACATATCGGAGTAGGGTATCGGATGATCAAGGTAGAGTAAGGAAAACAGTGATTGACGGGGAAAATAAAATGTGCGTATAATGAAGCTGTGAAAAACGGAGAATAAAACAGATTCAGAAGGAGGCACATTATGGGGAATATGATAAATCGAGAGATTGCGGATTTCAGAGTTCAGGCATTTCATAGGGGGGCTTTTCGGGAAGTGACAAGAGAAGATGTGCTTGGACAGTGGTCCGTATTTTTCTTTTATCCGGCAGATTTTACATTTGTGTGTCCCACAGAGCTTGGAGATCTGGCGGATCATTATGAGGAATTTCAGAAAGCGGGCTGTGAGATTTATTCTGTATCGGAGGATACACATTTTGTACATAAGGCATGGGCGGATGCATCTGAGACAATCCGCAGAATCGAATATCCGATGCTTGGAGATCCGGCAGGAGAATTAGCGAGATTTTTCGAGGTGCTCGTAGAGGAGGAAGGACAGGCGCTTCGGGGAACATTCATTTTGGATCCACATGGTAGGATTAAGGCATACGAAGTGCATGATATGGGAATCGGAAGAAATGCAGAAGAGCTGCTTCGAAAGGTGCAGGCGGCGAAGTTTGTAGAGGAGCATGGCGACGAGGTGTGTCCCGCGAATTGGAGACCGGGAGAGGAAACACTGACGCCGAGTCTGGATCTGGTCGGAATGCTATAGAGGAGTCGGAGTATGATTGAGAATATTACAGCGAAAAGCAGCTTGATCGATGAAACGCTGAAACAGGAATTGAGCGGAATCTTTGCAAAGCTGAAAGACAATGTAACGTTGAAAGCCGTACTGGACCCGGATACAGAGAAAGGTGCGGAGCTGGCGGGATTTCTTGCGGTGATTGAAACGTTAAGTCCGAAGCTGTTTTTGGAAATATATTCAATGGAAGAGGAAGAGACAGCTTCGGAATTGGATACAACCTATCTTCCGGTAACAGGGCTTTACAAGGACGGAGCTTACAGCGGAATAGCTTTTCATGGCGTACCGGGCGGGCGAGAGATCAATTCTTTTGTAATTGCGATTTATAATCTGGCAGGGCCGGGACAGGCTGTCGGCAGGTGGACAGTAAAGAAGATACAGAAATTAGATCAAAAGGTAAATATAAAGATATGCGTATCACTTGCATGTCATCATTGTCCGAAGGTAGTTGCTGCGTGTCAGCATATGGCTGCTTTGAATGAGAAGCTTGAAGCAGAAATGATAGATGCGGCATTATATCCGGAGGTGGTCGAGAAATATAAAATCGAGCGTGTCCCGGTGGTGATCGTAAACGACGAACAGGTATATGTGGGACCTAAGACGATCGAGGAAATGACAGATATTTTAAGGGGAAATTACTAAAAATTAAGTGTGATATTTGTGAAAATATACAGAATATACAAAAAGAGATTGCTTAAAGAAACACTCTGTGTTATAGTGAATCTAAATTAAACAATGTGCTGAGAGAGGAGAGCAATGAACGACAACAGAGATGTTGTTATGTGAGTTGCTCTCCTTTCATTTTTTGTAAGAGACGTTCCGTATTTGGAAGAGAATGAATTCGGAATAAAAGAGGGAAATGGGGCGTATAAGATAGTATGGAGCAGAAATTTTATGATGTAGTGGAAAGCAGTCCGGTCATTGCGGCGGTAAAAGACATGGAGGGGCTAGAAAAGTGCTGTGGGTTGGAGGACGTACAGGTTGTCTTTATTTTGTTTGGGGATATCTGTTCGATCGCGGAGATTGTGCAAAAGGTAAAGGTTGTGGGCAAAATTGCAATGGTACATCTGGATTTGATCGTAGGATTGAGCTCGAAAGAAATCGTGGCAGATTTTATTAAGAATAATACAAAGGCAGACGGTATCATCACAACGAAACCGGCGCTTGTGAAACGGGCAAAGGAGTTGGAGCTGTATACAGTACTGCGGTACTTTTTAATCGATTCCATGGCGCTCCGGAACATTCGACAGCAGCCGCATACAGTGAAGCCGGATTTTGTCGAGGTACTTCCGGGGGTGATGCCGAAATTGATCCAAGAGATCTGCAAAACGACGAGGATTCCGGTGATCGCCGGAGGACTTATCAGTGACAAAGAGTCCGTACTGGCGGCACTTTCGGCAGGGGCGATTGCTGTATCTACGACAAACAGAGATGTATGGCTGATGTAGCAAAAGTCCGTAGGAAAGGAAACAGTTAGCGGGGAATTAAACTGCGGGGCAAGAACGGCAGTTTATTTATAAAATCACCAAACAAAAAGTGCGTGTAAAAAAGGAGGAAACAACTATGGCAAAGTATGTAATGGCATTGGATGCAGGAACAACCAGCAACAGGTGTATCCTTTTCAATGAAAAAGGGGAAATGTGCAGTGTGGCACAGCGGGAGTTCACACAGTATTTTCCGCAGCCGGGCTGGGTGGAGCATGATGCGGATGAAATCTGGGCAAGTCAGTTAGGTGTTGCGGTTGAGGCAATGAACATGATAGGAGCGACCGCAGAGGATATTGCGGCAATCGGTATTACCAATCAGCGTGAAACTGCGATCGTATGGGATAAGAATACCGGAGAGCCGGTATACCATGCAATTGTATGGCAGTGCCGCAGAACATCCGAATATTGTGATTCTCTGAAAGAAAAGGGACTGACGGATAAATTCAGGGAGAAGACCGGCTTGGTTATTGACGCATACTTCTCAGGGACGAAGGTAAAGTGGATTCTGGACAATGTACCGGGAGCAAGAGAACGGGCAGAAAAGGGCGAATTGCTGTTTGGCACGGTAGAAACCTGGCTGATCTGGAAGCTGACAAAGGGCGCTGTGCATGTAACAGATTACTCCAATGCATCACGTACCATGTTGTTTAATATCAATACATTAGAGTGGGATGATGAGATTCTTGCAGAACTGGGAATTCCGAAATGTATGCTTCCCGAGGCGAAGCCGTCAAGCTGTGTATACGGAACAGCCGATCCGTCGTTCTTAGGCGGACCGATTCCGATCGCAGGTGCGGCAGGAGATCAGCAGGCAGCATTGTTCGGACAGACCTGTTTCACAGCAGGAGAGGCAAAGAACACATATGGAACCGGATGCTTCCTTTTGATGAATACAGGAGAAAAACCGGTATTTTCGAAAAACGGACTGGTAACAACAATCGCATGGGGATTGGACGGCAAAGTGAATTACGCATTGGAGGGTTCCATTTTTGTAGCAGGCGCCGCGATCCAGTGGCTTCGTGATGAACTTCGGATCATCGATTCGGCTCCTGATTCCGAATACATGGCAAAGAAAGTAAAGGATACCAATGGATGCTATGTAGTTCCGGCATTTACCGGACTTGGAGCTCCGCATTGGGATCAATATGCAAGAGGTACGATCGTAGGCATTACCCGTGGTGTTAATAAATATCATATTATCCGTGCAACACTGGAGTCGCTTGCTTATCAGGTAAATGACGTATTGGAGGCAATGGAAGCAGATTCGGGAATCGGTCTGGCAGCGTTGAAGGTAGACGGCGGTGCGAGTGCAAATGATTTTCTGATGCAGACACAGGCAGACATCATCAATGCACCGGTCAATCGTCCGCAGTGCGTAGAGACAACGGCGATGGGAGCGGCTTATCTGGCAGGGTTGGCAGTGGGATACTGGAAGAGTAAAGAAGACGTGATCAAAAACTGGGCGATTGATAAAACATTTGCTCCGGCGATCACGGCAGAGGACAGAGGAGCAAGGATCAAGGGCTGGAATAAAGCGGTAAAATATGCGTATGGCTGGGCAAAGGAAGAGTAAAGAATCAAAGGGAATGGAAGAGTTGAAAATAGGAGGTAAAAGCGATGTTACCATATATAGCAGAATTTTTAGGAACGATGTTATTGATTCTTTTAGGCGATGGTGTAGTCGCAAACGTAACCCTAAACAAATCCGGTATGAAAGGCGCAGGTTCTATACAGATCACATTTGCATGGGGTCTGGCAGTTATGATTCCGGCATATATTTTCGGAGCTGCTTCGGGAGCATCTTTCAATCCGGCGCTGACACTGGCATTGGCAGTTGACGGCAGCTTTGACTGGGCGATGGTGCCTGGCTACATTGCGGCACAATTTGCCGGCGCATTTGTGGGAGCGATCCTTGTATACCTGTTGTTTAAAGGGCAGTTTGATGCAACTGAGGAAGCAAAAACAAAGCTTGGTGTTTTCTGCACAAGCCCATCTGTTCCGAATATGGGACTGAATATTTTAAGTGAAGCAATCGGAACATTCGTACTTGTATTTGCGATTAAAGGAATTGCAAACGTAGACGGAATCGCAGGCGGATTGGATAAGTTCCTTGTATTCGGAATTATTGTATCTGTAGGTATGTCTCTGGGCGGTCTGACCGGCTATGCAATCAATCCGGCGCGTGATATCGGTCCTCGTCTGGCACATGCATTGCTTCCGATCAAAGGAAAAGGAGATTCAAACTGGGGCTATGCGGTTGTTCCTCTGATAGGACCGATCATTGGAGCTGTTGCGGCAGTCCTGCTGTATGGTGCGATTCCGTGGTAGGAAATGTGAGAATCGAGAGGCTGTATAAAATGAAAAAGTGAAGCGCATGAGAAAAAGAGGCTTGCAGTTATCGCATTTACAGATGCGTTTCTTTGCAAACCTCTTTTTTCACTATAAGCGAAATGAATGAAAAAGGAGTGGATAGTCATGTTTGATTATGACATTATGATCATTGGCGGAGGCGTAGCCGGCGCAGCTTCTGCACGGGAATTGTCCCGCTATAAAGCAAAAATATGTGTAATCGAAAAGGAAGAGGATGTATGCTGCGGAACCTCCAAAGCAAACAGCGCGATCATTCATGCCGGATACGATGCGGCGACTGGTTCGCTTATGGCGAAGCTGAATGTACGTGGCAATCAGATGATGGAAGAACTGTCTGAAGAATTGGATTTTCCATTTCAGAAAAACGGTTCTCTCGTGATCTGCCTGCATGAGGAGGATATGCCAAATTTGCAGGATTTGTACGACAGGGGCGTGGCAAATGGAGTGAAAGAGCTTCGTATCTTGAAGCGGGAAGAAGTGCTTGAACTGGAGCCGAATATTTCTGAAAATGTATATGCGGCATTATATGCGCCCACAGCGGGAATCGTGTGTCCATTCAACTTAAATATTGCTTTGGCGGAGAATGCAAACGAGAATGGTGTGGAGTTCAAATTCAATACAGAAGTTTTGGGTATAAAAAAAACAGATGGCGGTTATGAACTGCTTACAAATAAGGGAAGCTATACAACAAAATATGTCGTGAATGCCGCAGGTGTGTATGCAGATCGGATCCACAACATGGTGAGTGAACATAAGCTCCATATTACGGCAAGGCGGGGAGACTATTGCCTGCTGGATAAGAGCGCAGGAAAGCATGTCAGCAAAACGATATTTGCACTTCCCGGAAAATACGGAAAGGGCGTATTGGTTGCACCGACTGTACATGGCAATCTGATCGTAGGACCGACAGCCATTGACGTGGATGACAAAGAGGGAACAAATACGACAAAAGAGGGCTTGGATGAGCTGATCAAAAAGGCAGGAATGAATGTCAGAAATCTGCCCATGCGTCAAGTGATCACATCCTTTGCGGGACTTCGCGCACATGAAGACCACCATGAGTTTATCATTGGCGAGGCGGAGGATGCGAAAGGGTTTATTGACTGCGCAGGAATCGAATCTCCGGGATTGACGAGTTGTCCGGCGATCGGAGAAATGGTAGCCGGTATTGTAAGTGAGAAAATGGGATTGGAGAAAAAGGAAGATTTTATTTCGACCAGAAAAGGAGTTCTGGATCCGAATACATTATCAAAGGAAGAGCGTGCAGAGCTGATCCGGGAAAATCCGGCATATGGAAATATCATCTGTCGTTGTGAAATGATCACAGAGGGAGAAATTCTGGATGCAATCCACCGCCCATTGGGAGCAAGATCTCTGGATGGTGTAAAGCGCAGGACGAGAGCCGGTATGGGACGTTGTCAGGCAGGCTTTTGTTCACCCAGAACAATGGAGATTCTTGCCAGAGAATGTAATATGAGTATGTATGACATTACAAAATCCGGTGGAGAATCTAAAATCGTAGTGGGAACAAACAAGGATAGATTATAGAGAAAGGGGATACGGAACATGAAACAATATGATATCGTCATCATCGGCGGAGGTCCGGCAGGACTGGCGGCGGCAGTATCGGCGAAGAAAAACGGGATTGACAGTATTCTCATTCTGGAGCGGGATAAGGAACTGGGGGGAATTCTGAACCAGTGCATCCACAACGGTTTCGGTCTGCACACCTTTCAGGAAGAACTGACAGGGCCGGAATATGCGGGTCGGTTTATCGTGCAGGCAGAGGAACTTGGGATAGAATATAAGCTGAATACGATGGTTATAGATATACAGGCGGACAAGGTTGTGACAGCGATAAATCGAGAAGACGGTCTGTTTGAACTGCAGGCAAAGGCTGTCATTCTGGCGATGGGGTGCAGAGAGCGTTCCCGGGGAGCGCTTAATATCCCGGGATATCGTCCGGCAGGAATTTTCTCTGCGGGAACAGCACAGCGTCTTGTCAATATGGAAGGCTATCTTCCGGGAAGAGAGGTTGTGATCCTCGGTTCGGGAGATATCGGTCTGATCATGGCGAGAAGAATGACGTTTGAAGGTGCAAAGGTGAAGGTCGTGGCGGAACTGATGCCTTATTCCGGCGGGTTAAAACGAAACATTGTACAATGTCTGGATGATTATGGAATTCCGTTGAAATTGAGTCATACTGTGGTAGATATCAAAGGAAAAGAGCGTCTGGAGGGAGTTACACTTGCGGAGGTAGATTCTAATGGGAAGCCTATTCCGGGAACCGAGGAAGAGTATTCCTGCGATACACTGCTTTTGTCAGTCGGATTGATTCCCGAAAATGAATTGTCAAATGGTATGGGCGTGGAAATGAATCCGGTGACGTCCGGACCGAAAGTAAATGAAAGTCTGGAAACAAATATCGAGGGCGTGTTTGCTTGCGGAAACGTACTGCATGTGCATGATCTTGTGGATTTTGTATCCGAGGAAGCTATGGTAGCGGGAAAGAACGCGGCGGTATATGTAAAGGCAGGTGCAAAAAAGCGCGGCGGCGGACATGATATTACTTTGAAGGCTGTAGACGGTGTGCGTTATACGGTTCCGGTTACGATCGATCCGAAACGTATGGAAGATTCCCTTACTGTGCGATTCCGGGTGGGAAATGTATATAAAAACTGCTATGTGAGCGCATATTTCGGGGAGGAACGTATCATTCACAAAAAGCGGCAGATTGTAGCGCCGGGAGAAATGGAAGAAATCCGGTTGACAAAAGAGCAGTTGTTACAGTATGCTGATTTACAGGAAATCACCGTAAAGATAGAGGAGGCGTAAACGATGGAAGAGAGAAATTTGACATGTATCAGTTGTCCGATGGGGTGTTCTCTGACGGTGATGCTGGATGGGGAAAAGGTCGTGAGCGTCAGCGGCAATACCTGTAAACGAGGAGATATTTATGCGCGCAAGGAGGTGACGAATCCGACACGGATCGTGACTACGACTGTGACGGTAGAGGGCGGAAATGCAGAGACGGTTTCTGTGAAAACAAAGGAAGATATTCCGAAGGAGAAAGTTTTTGATTGCGTAAAAGCGCTGAAAGGGGTTACAGTGTCCGCTCCTGTACACATCGGAGATGTGATTGTAAAAGATATTGCAGGAACAGGAGTGGATATTGTTGCAACCAAGACGGTAGAAAAAGATTAAGCTTCGACAGGAAGAGGAGGTATGGACATGGCAAAGGAATTGGATATAACAAATCTGAATGGGGTAACGGAGGAAGAAGAGGTCACCTGCGGGCTGAACGATATGAACTGTGTCGGAGACGATGAAGAGACAACCTGCGGATTGAACGATATGAACTGCATCGGGGATGAGGAAGAGGTTACCTGTGGTCTGAACGATATGAATTGTACAGGAGAATAAAGAACAAAAATAATGCCGAAGAAACGAAAGAGGGGGAACATACGTGAAAAAGGAAAATGATCTTGGCAGAGACCCGGTCGGGAAATTGGTTTTGTGTCTGGCGGTACCGACAATGATCGCACAGTTTGTAAATATTTTATACAGTATCATCGATAGGATGTATATCGGAAATATTCCAAAGATCGGAGATCTGGCGCTGGCGGGAGTAGGGATCTGCGGGCCGATCGTGACTCTGCTGAGTTCATTCGGAACCTTGGTGGGAATGGGCGGTTCTATTTTAATGGCGATGCGTCAGGGAGAAGGAAATGAAAAACGGGCAAAACAATTGATGTCGAATTCTTTTCTGATGCTGTTGGTGTTTGCAGCCGTGCTCACTGTTTCCTTTTTGCTGCTGAAGGATCGGCTTTTAATGTGGTTTGGCGCCAGTGACATAACGTTTGAATATGCAAATACATATATGACGATTTACACGGTGGGAACGTTTTTTGCATTGATGTCACTGGGATTGAATTATTTTATTACATGCCAGGGATTTGCGAAAATAGGAATGGCAACCGTACTGATGGGAGCTGTCACCAATATTGTATTGGATCCGGTATTTATTTTTGCATTTGATATGGGAGTGGCGGGAGCCGCGATAGCAACAGTGATCGCACAGATGGCCTCCTGCCTGTTTGCAATGGGATTTCTTTGCAGAAAAAAAGTGCCGGTCGGGATTTGCTTTGGAAATTATTCTTTAAAAATTATGTTGAGAATTGTGTCTGTCGGATTTTCACCGTTTATGATCCTCGCAACAGACAGTGTGATTATACTGGTCACAAATGCGGTTTTACAGAAATATGGCGGTGCGGCAGAGGGTGACTTGCTGATATCGGGGGCGACGATCGTACAGAGCTATATGATGCTGACTACGGGGCCGTTGCTTGGGATCAGCGGCGGCACACAAGCGATTTTGAGTTATAACTATGGTGCGAAAAGGATTGACCGCGTAAAGAAGGCAGAATGGTGTATTCTGAAAATGGGAATCATCTTTACAGCATTGATGTTCTTGTTGACGCAGGTGATCGCACCGTATTTTGTCTTAATCTTTACAAGACAGGGAGAACTGACTCGCCTTGCAGTGTGGGGAATCCGGATTTATACCCTGGGAGTGATTCCATTGAGTTTTCAATATGTATTCGTAGATGGGCTGACAGCCCTGGGAAGAACAAAGACAGCCCTTGGGCTGTCCTTGTTTCGTAAGATCGGATATGTTGTACTGACATTGATATTTCCCGCTGTGTGGACTGCCAAAGCAGCATTTTATGCAGAACCGGTCATGGACCTTGCTTCAGCATTGGTATCAACAGTCGTATATATACTTGTAATCAAGAAACATCTGCAGAAACGGGAAAATATGTGCTAAATAAAATATATTATTTGTTTGTCAGCAATTTATTCAATATATTTTCAGAGATGTCTTTGGAAGCTTTTTGGTTTTCTAAGGCGGCTTCCTTCAACTCGGAACGCAGAATGGGAACTCCTTTCGGCGCATCGATCGCCAGCTTAACCCACTCCGAACCAATCTCGGAGACAGTAATCTTAATATCCTCATTGATACAAATGGATTCACCTTTCCGACGTTGTAAAATCAGCATACCGAATCCTCCTTCTGGTGATCTTCGGGAAATGAATGGCGGAATGTATATTCCTCTTGCGGTAAAATTACCTGCTGTCCCGTGTGTGTCAATGCATTGAAAATAACGGGAGCCTTTAAGTTTAAAGTAGAGGCTCCTAAAGTTTCGTTTAAGACTGCGATCACATAATAGGAAAGATCGGCTTCATCCGTTCCTTCAAAAAACTTTAAGTCATCTGCGCAAGGCCTTGGGGAATAGTCCTCAAATAAATGAAACGGGTTCATCAAAATAAATGAAAGTTCGGAGTCCTCAAGGCTCTGCAGAGAAATGATAAAATCGTTGGAAGGATCAAAAGGAATTGCAAGAAATCTGGTGAATGCTTCAAATCCAAAAAGTCCTTTTGGCAGCGTAATGATATCGTTCTCTTCATATGTGATTTCGTCAAAATACTTTGTCTTTGCAATCAAAATAATACCTCCTAAAAAAGTAAGGGCTGATTAAGCCCTTACATCAATTGGTTCATAATTCGGATCTGCACTTGGGGGAACATACAACGGTCCTCCGATATATTCGATCAGAACATCCGGATGCTGTGTGATAGAAAGTTGGATATCTCCCGGTATAAATTTGAAGTTGCCCTGCTCCACTTTTAAGTCAAAATTCAACTTATCCATTTCGTACTGAATGGTTAAATCCGGCGCCTGATATTGAATATCTACCGGTGCGTTTGGAATAAATCCAAGTTGAAAATCGCCGGTAGGCAGTTGAGTTCTTTGCTGGAAAATCTGATTCAGTACATCTTCACCGATTTTTGCTTTTAACATTAACTGTCCCTCTTTTGCAAAGGCAGCAGAAGCACTGTAGGCCGCTTCCTCACCCTTTTGAGCAGTATGACTGATGCTACGTTTCAATGTAGGAGTCACACTGTTGCGTGCTTCATAAGTATCCAAATTCAATTTTACGGGCCGGCTCTTGATTGTAAATTCACCGTCAGAACGACTGATTTCCAACTCTGCGTTGGAACGACTGTATTCAAGCCGGGCATTGTTGATTTTTAATTCATATTGGATAGGAACAGTCGTGATTTTTAGTAATTGCTCCATAATCAAAACCTCCTTATCTTAATTATCTCATAAAATCAATAAATGACGGTGACAGAATATTTGTTCCGACCTTCAGTGCTGCATTATACGCATATTGTGCCCATGAAAACTGAGTGATCGCATCCGCCATATCGATATTTACAACATTGTCAAGCTGAGTAGACAATCCAAGTTTATTGTCTTCCAAGCGTTCCAGGCTGTTCTCAAGGAAAGAACTTTTCGTTCCCAAAGTCGTAACCTGTTCCAAAACGTCATTTCTTCCGCTTTCAAAGGAATTCAGAAGCTTTTCATACTCTTCTTTGTCAAACGGTTCTTTTTCCAGACAGTCTGCGATCTCTCCGGCAAGAAGAACCATATTCTTGGTTGTACCGTCTGCATCCTGTCCGTAGCCTACAAGGTTCAGCCCCGGAAGGCTAGTGTTGAAAGCGCTGGACGGATCGATCGTTCCGCCATTGATGGAAAGACCGAATCCAAGGTCGATATAGGTCGTATCCTTTGCAAGTTCTTCTAACTTTGCTTGATTGGCAGGATCGTTGACGTCCAGTCCGCGATAAGTGAGAGTCTGTTTGCCATTGGCATCGGTGGTGAGTGCAAACGGCGGCTCTTTTCCGTCGGAACCGGCAAAGACATACTTGCCCTCATAGGAAGCATTCAGACTAAGGACTAAGCTTTCCTGAGAGCTTCTCCATGCATCGGCATAAGTTTTGCGAACTTCTTCCGTACCGTTTGTACCGTTGAAAGCTTCCAGACCGTACTGCTTTGACAAAGTCAGCGCCAGATCACTGATCTGCATAGCGGCGCTTTCCTGAGACTCCAGATAAGTCTGTGCATCCTTTGCACTGGAAATATGATCGAGTGTCTTGACGTATTTACGCTCTAATACAGTGGAGCGCAAAGAAGCGGCAGGATTTTCTGCGGCGGAAGAAAACTGTCGTCCGGTCATAACCTTATTTCTTGCAGTATCTAGGGCCGTCATAGAATTGCCGAGATTTGATTTGTAATTTCTTAAAATAGCGTTCGTAGTAATTCTCATTTATAAACCTCCTTAACGTCCTACAATACCGGTTTTATTGATCAACGTATCCAAAGCCTCGTCCAGTGTTGTCATCAGACGGGCAGCAGCAGTGTAAGATTGGTTATAATGCATCAGATTCATACCTTCTTCGTCAAGCTGAACCCCGGATACGCTGTCACGGGAGTTTGCCGTCTGATTCAGAATGGAAATATGGTTGGAAAGCAAAGTCTCCGTTGACTTCAAGTCAATGGCAAGGGTGCTTCCGATGTTTGCAAAGCAGTCGTAGAAAGAGCCGTTGAAAAATTCTGTGCCATTGGCGCCGCCTTCGAATTTTCGAGATTCTTCCAATGCCTTGATCATATCCATGATATTTTCATTGGCGGTAGATCCGATCTCTCCGCCTACCTCTTTCTTGGAAGCGGTAATACCGTAAGAGCCGTTTGCCCATCCGTCTGCGATTTTGATATTGGAAGCGGACCAATCGGCATTCGGATCAATCTTCTCGAAAAGCGGGTTTGCCTTGCCGTCTGCGGTTTCATTCATTTTGTTGAAAGTTTCTGCAAAAGTCTTGACAAGAGAATCCAACGCTGTTTCATAATATCCGAGTCCCTTAACCGTAGATGCCGGTTTGTCAAATTCACCGGACTTGTTTAACAGATCAATGGTACCTTTCAATGTACCGTTGCCAAGCAGTTCTTCCATATCTGAGAAAGAATTGCCTGCGAAATCGGTAAGAGAAAGAGATGCCTTTCCGTTCTGGATACTTGCATCCAGACGACCGTATTCATCATCGGATACCAGAGTATATTTGGAACCGTCGCTGGCGGTGAAATGGATATCGACAACTTCCACAAACTGTCCGGGACCGACCTCTTCCTCCCGATATTTTACAGAAACCGGAAGATAACTTGAGAGTTGGTCGATCAAGTCGTTTCTTTGATCTTGAAGCTCCAAAGCCGGATTGCCCAGAACATGACTGTTTTTGATCGTTTTATTCAAGTTGGCAATATTTTTTAAAATATCATTGACACCCGCAACATCGGTATCCGTTAAAGAAGTAGAAATATCTTTTCGGATATCCTCCAGTCTGGATGAATTTTCATGGAAGAGATTCAAAAGAATCTGCATATTGGAACGAACCATAGAATCAAATTCCTGCTCTCCGACATGCTCTGAAAGCTGAGTAAGAGAGGAAGAAATATTCCGAAGAGCATCTCGTACACCGTCTTTCACTGTTTCGTCAAATACGGTTGAGAGCTGCTCTAAGCCTGCTGCATGTGCGTCTGTTGTACCGAGCTTTGCAATCTGGGTACGATACTGGGCATCCAGATAAGGGTCGCGGAGCTGTGAAATACCTGTAATCTCTACTCCGTATCCGACCTTTGCCGGACCGTTGCTGTACATACTTCCGTTTTTAAAATTGACGCTTGCAATATCGAGACGCTGTCTCGTATAGCCGGTTGTATTGATATTTGCAATATTCTGTCCCACAACGTCTAAGGCGCGCTGGCTTGCGGACATAGCAAGCTGTGCAGTTGTGAAACCGGCAAATGTAGAACGTATCATAACAAATTCCTCCTAAAAATATTAAACAGAACGACTTGTAAAATGTTTCGGTGAATCCTGTTCGCTACCATTCTGGCCGTAAGCAGGCGCGCTGGATTCGGCAAGAATAGAGTTGACAATATGCAGGTTCGTTTCAATGAGATCCTTTGCGCTGTCGCTCAAGGTACGAAAAGTCTGTACACGAGCCGAGAGCGTTTGGAAAAGCGGCAAAAGCGAAGCGGAAAAGCCAGGATTCTTTTCCGTCATTTCCCGGAATGAAAGCCCTTCGCATCCGAGGTCCTTCATGGTCTCTTCCCGCTGCATTTCCAGTCCGCGCAGTTTCAAGATAGCAGCCTGCTCTTGATTCATACAGTTTTCAACGAAAGTGATCTGCTCTTTGGTGACTGCATCGATCTTTTTCTCTTCAATTTCGATCAAATGATCGAATAAGCTGATATAATCGCGGATAACTCCGCAGAAAGTTTCTAAATCTTTCAATTTATAATCCCTCCCCCAGTAAAAGAATGCGAGAGGCGATCGCCTGTGGATCGATTCGGTAAGTATGATTCTGAACCTGAGCTTTCACGCTTTCATAATTACCCGCTGCGGAAGAAACTTCCCGAGAGAGCTGTCTGGACAGACTCTCTGAAAAAGAAGATTCCTGAATCTTTCTCGGATCAGAGTGGATAAGCAGCTGGTCGAAACTTGAAGACTCAGATAAGGAAGTCAGAGGTCTTGAAGTTTCTTTTGACTGAATTTGTAAATCAGAGTAATTCTTCTGTATGTTGTTTATAGAAATTTTCATGTCTTATCTCCTTTCAAAAGAAACGAAGCAATCCGCTTCCCCGTATTTTCAAAACATTCTACTGTTTATATCGGTCGGAAACAAAAAATATTAATGTATTTCACATAGAAATATAGAAAAATTATTGCTTTAAATGCTTTAGGAGAACAGAAGCGATGTTCTTGTAAGAAGCCTGTACACATACAGCGCCGATATTATTTGCCACCATTGGCATGCCGTATACAACAGAAGACGCCTTGTCCTGCCCGATTGTAAAGGCTCCTTTTTTACGCATTTTTAAAAGCCCTTCGGCACCGTCCCGTCCCATACCGGTCAAAATGATCCCTACCTTTCGGAGAGATACATTTTCGGCGATAGAAGAAAAAAGCACATCTACAGACGGACAGTGTCCGTTCACCTTTTCGCCTTTTACACAATGAACAACATACCCCTTTTGTGCGGGAACGACTTTCATCTGGAACGAGCCGGGAGCGATGAGCACCTGTCCCGGAAGTATCGGATCCCCGTGCTTTGCTTCCTTTACGTCAAGCCGGCAGATCCGGTTCAGACGTTGGGCATACATTTCCGTAAATCCTTCCGGCATATGCTGAGTAACAAGAATTCCCGGCATTTCTTTTGGGAGCGCTTTTAAAATCTCCAACGTTGTCTCTGTTCCGCCTGTGGAGGCTCCGATGCCGATGATCGTAGAGGATAAGACATTGTGGGAAAGTTGACCTGTAGGCAGCGGTGCGATACGCTCCACACTTTTGGCCTGCGGAATTCGAACATGTGCCTGAGCTGCAATTACAATTTTAGACTGCAAAGTTGAAAAAAATGCATCTTTAGAATTAGAAAGATGCATTTCCGGTTTGCGGATAAAATCGACTGCGCCGTAGGAAAGGGCGTCAAACACACGGATATTGAGTGAGGAAACCAGAATGATCGGGATCGGATGCTCAGGAAGAAAACTCTTTAAAAAATCGATACCGCTCATTCCGGGCATCTCTACATCAAGAGTTACAACATCCGGATTGAGCTGTAAAATCTTCTGACGAGCTTCTGCTGCATCGACTGCATATCCGATGATCTGAATATTGGGAACATTTAAAAAATGTCGCATAAGCATCTGACGAAAAACGATAGAATCGTCTACGATCAGTACCTTTATTGTTTTCATAAAATCAATCCTTTCCTAAATCTGTCATTTATCGATTCCTGTTTTGAATCGCTTATTCTTTTCGATATATTGCCGGTTTCAGATAGCGATAAGCAAGATTTGCTTTATTCAGGCTTTCTGAATGCCCGATCAAAAGGTAGCCGCCCGGATTGGTTGCGTGATAAAAACGGTTTACCAATGCGTCTTTTGTCGGCTGGTCAAAATAAATCATAACATTACGGCAAAAGATTACATCAAATTTTAAACGGAACTGAATCGGATCCATTAGGTTAAAGGTTCTGAAAATCACATTATTGCGAATGTCGGGAGCTACCGTATAGAATCCCGGACGGACGTCAGGGCGAAAATATTTTCGTTTCCATCCATCGGGGAGATCGGATAAAGTGGACTCCTCGTAGGAGGCAGCGGCCGCCTGACTTAAAACGTTTTGTGAAATATCTGTTGCAAGAACCCGCGTATCCCACTGGGAAGCATGGGTGCCAAGATATTCCTTTAAAATCATGGAAATCGTGTACGGCTCTTGACCGGAAGAGCATCCGGCGCTCCAGATGCTCAGTACACGGTTCTTTTTTGTTCTGATAAGATACGGAAGAATCGTATCTCTGAAAAAATCAAAGTGATCCTTTTCTCGCATAAAATAAGTATAATTTGTCGTCAGCTTATTCAGCATCAGCTCGATATCCTGAGGATTTTGATTCCGGATCAGATGATCGATATAATGCTGAAAATCAGGAAAACCCATAGAAACAATTGAATTGGAGAGACGCCCCATGATCAACTGTCTCTTTTTAGATAAATCAATTCCGTAATTCTTCTGGACAAAATGAACTAAGCGTTGAAAGTCACTGTCATTGATAGTTAGCATGTGAAAATCCTTTCATTATTAATAAGCGTTGACAAGCTGCTCACAGTCTAAAAATAACAGAACAGAGCGCTCCTCCAATGTGACCATACCATTGATCAATTCCTGCTTGTCTTCAATCGGCATGGAAGAAATCAGGGATTTATCGATATCAATAACCTGTTGTACCATATCTACGACGATACCGATCAGTACAGAGTCAATATTCAAAACGATGATACACGTATGATTTGTATAGGCGATCGCTTCTTTTCCCATGCGGAGGCGGATATCGATGATCGGGATAATCTGTCCGCGGAGATTGATGATTCCCTTTACGTATTCGGGAACCAACGGAAGCATGGTGATACTGTGATTTGTGATAATCTCAGTAACATAATTGGTACTGATACCGATTGCGAGTCCATCCGAGGTAAATGTAAGAAAACGCTCCGTAGAAATCGGGGACTCTGTGGCTTCAACAACTTCTTCTGTATTTATTTCATTTGTATCGATTGACATATTAAAACCTCCCTTTCTAGTATCGATTCTTGGATGCGGCATAAAGATTCAAGATATCCAAAATAATACTGATATTGCCGTCACCGAGAATCGTGCATCCGCTGATGCCGGAATCCTTGATATTGAAATAGCTTAGGAAAGCCGGAAGCGGCTTTACAACGACCTGCTGCTCACCGAGCAATTCGTCTACGAACAGACAGTAGGACTTATCGCTTGCTTCGACCCAGATCAGGATGCCATCCTCGATTGCAGTAACGTCTGTTTCAATATTGTAGAGACTATGAACACGTACGATCGGATAAAATTCGTCCATACACTTGATAATCTCATTGCCGTTGGCATCCAGAATGATATCTTCCGGAGCAGCTTTGAAAGACTGGCGGATATTCGCGATCGGTATTGTAAACATAGATTGTCCGACGGAGATTTCCATACCGTCTACGATTGCCATTGTAAGCGGAATTTTGAGTGTCGTGCAGCTTCCCTGTCCAAGTTCGCTTGTGATAGAGATAATACCGCCGACAGATTCTACATTTTTCTTTACAACATCCATTCCAACTCCACGTCCGGAAAATTCTGTGACGGATTCGTTTGTGGAGAAGCCCGGAATCATGAGAAGAGACAGGATCTCTCTCTGTGAATATTCGGAAGCCGGCTTGGTAAGAAGTCCGTTCTTTTCAGCTTTTGCCAGAATCTTCTCTGTATCCATGCCTCGTCCGTCATCACGGACAGAGATAATAACCTCGCTTCCGGTATGCATTGCGGAAAGGACGATCTCTGCCTGAGGCTCCTTTCCTGCGGCGATACGTTCCTCGACAGTCGGTTCGATACCGTGATCCATAGAGTTACGGACAATATGCATGATCGGATCGCTGATACTGTCTACGATTGTTTTGTCAACCTCTGTATTCTCACCTTCGATTGTAAGACGGACGTCTTTGCCCAATTTCTTCTTCATATCACGCACAATGCGGTTCATTTTCTGGAACGTGCCGGACAGAGGAACCATACGCAGAGACATGGCGATATCCTGCAGGTCATCCGTAAGCTTGCGGAGCTGACGGGTAGACTTCAAAAAGCTGTCCAGCTTCAAGTTCTGGATCTCCGGAGAAGAGGTTACCATGGATTCGGTGATTACGATTTCTCCGACAATTGCCATCAAACTGTCAAGCTTTGATAAGTTGACACTGATCAGGCTCTGCTTCGTATTGGAATTGGCATGACCGGAGACTGCGGAAGAGGCAGAAGAAGCAGCTTTGCCGGAAGACACTGCTGATGTATCGGATGCCGGCTTTGGAGAGCTGTCCTTGTGAGCGCTCTTTTCGCTTTTTGCTCCGGAAGTAGTTTCGGAAGCGGCCTCAGCTTTCTTCTCAATGACTTCATAGGTTTCGATACTAGGCTGCTCTTTTAATAAACTGATCGCAGTGTTTACATCATTCTGAGAAGACAACGCAACGAAAAAGCCGCTTTCCACGATTGAGTCGGCTGTTGCCGGATTCGTTTCCACATCCGCAGGGAAAAACTCGAAAGCAAGATCAGAATCCTGAAGAGCAGATACGATCATAAATGCTCTTAAATTCTCCATGCCGCACCCATGGTCAAAATGAATTTTCAGTATAAAAGGCGCAGTGGTATCCGGCAGTCCGGAAGTCTCTTCGGCACTTGTCGAAGAAGAAGGGGCAGGAGTGCTGTCTTTTTGTACTTTTTCGGAATTACTGATTTTTTCTAAAAAACTATTAATATCTGTTATTATATTGTCGATATTAGAACTAAGTGGCTCATTGTTTTCCAGTTTTTCTACCTCGTCGCGAAGTGCGTCGGTAGACTGGAACATCAGATTGAACAAATCACTTTTGTGGTCATGGCTTAAGGAATCCAAACCATTCTCACGGATGTAGAAGAACAGATCCTCGATGTGGTGGGCAATCTCCATTAAAGTAGAGAACTCCATCATTGCAGAAGATCCCTTGATCGTATGCATGATGCGGAAGATTTCATTCACATCATTTGTAGTAAAATCTTCGTTTTTCTCAGCATCTATCAAGAGTTCATCTAACTGTTCTAAAAGGGAATGTGTTTCGTAAAGATATACTTCAAGCATATTATCCATAATATAGCACCGCCTTATCTAAATGTTTAATACAATATAGGTATCGACCGTTAAGCAGAAAAGGATAAGAGAAAATTACAGAGTAGGTAAAAAAATGTCAAATATTTTAAAAGTTACAACACCGGCGCTCGGATATGAGAATGCCGTCAATAAACAGAATCTCGGTCAACCGGAGAATATCGGAGTCAATCCGCCGGTATTAAAACCCGATAATTCAGCCGGAGCAGGCAACAGAGAAGAATTTGCAGGGATGAAAAACGGGCAGGGAATCTATCAGGAATCAAATTTTGCCAATTTCATCCGTACGTTGCAGGAAGTTCCGAAGATGCGGGAGATCATGGGGAAACTTCTGTTCGGAGGAACAGAGCAGCTTATGGAGTCAGGACTCCGCGCGCAGACGGCAGACAGCATTTCAGAGATGTTTCAATTGCTGAATATGAATGCGGCAGAGATGACAGAATTTTTGAAGAAACAGACTCACGGAGCGAACCGTCTGCATGGACCGCTGTTTGATCTGCTGAGGCAGGTAATGGGCGAATCATCTGCAGTAGAATTAAAATTTGCTATTTTAGAATTTCTAAAAAAATATAATGATATGTCATCGGGAACTCATATTATGAATAATATACAGTCGGAACTGAAAGAAATCCAGAAGTATATGTTCCGTCAGGATAGACAGCAGCTCGATGAACTGATGAAACAGCTAAAGCCGCATACATTTAAGAGCAGTGAGTTCAACACAGCGCTTTTAAAGGAACAGATCGTTCCGTTCCTCGGAAAGTATATCTCAGAGACAGGAAATATGGGAAAAATCAGAGATTTGATCAATCTTTTGACATACAATACCGCCAGATACGAGAATGGCGCGTTGGACTCTGTGATGCAGGCGTTTAAGCAGCTTGAGAGTTTTCCGGCATTTCAAAAGAGGTTTGGCGGTATGACCGGAGAAGAGGTTGCAAAGCTGTTTGAGAGAGTAGATTTTGACAGGGCAGCAGGAAAAGAAGCGTGGTCGGATAAGTTTCTGGATATCATGCGGGCGGGAGTTCGCGGAGAGGCGGGCACACAGGTAAAAGATACGTTTGTGAGTTTGCTGAACAGTACGCTTGTAAATGAGAGTGTATATATGCCGCTTCTGCACATATCTCTTCCGATGATCCTGGAGGGAGTACCGATTTTCTCGGAAATGTGGATCGATCCGGATGATGAAGATGACGAGGGAAGGGCTTCCGGGGAAAAGGGAATTAAGATCTTGCTGAAGTTTGACATGAAAGAGGTTGGATTTTTTGATATTCTTCTGTATTATCAGAATAATAAAATGAGTATGGTAATGCATTATCCGGACACACTTCCGATCAAGGGAGAAGAAATCCGTAAAGGAATATCCGGTATATTGAAAAAGAACGGAATGGAAGTAGAGTATCTTGCGGTTGAAGAGGGAAAAGGCTCCATCCCCGTATCTAAGGCATTTCCGAAAATTTACGAAAGGAGAAACTCAGTCAATGTCACAATATAAGGATTTGATGGCGAAAAAAGCAGTTGCGCTCCGATACGATGAAAATAAAGAGGCGGCTCCGATCATTGTAGCTTCCGGTCTTGGATATGTTGCAGAAAAAATCGTAGAAATTGCGAATGAAAATGATGTGCCGGTTTATGAAGATAATTCTCTTGCAACGGTTCTGACCCAGCTTGAGCTTGGTTCAGAGATACCGGAAGAGTTATATCAGGCGATTGTAGATATTTACGTATATTTCTTGAAGTTTTCTCCGGAAAGGAAAGGGCAGGAGGAGACAGAAGAAACTGCGGAAGAGGGAACGGAAGAGAACGAGTGATCCTCTCTTCCGTTCAAGACGTAGGCATTTTCAGTGATTTACATGGTGGATAATTGAAAAAAACAGTAACATTTACCTCCGACTCACGGCTTTTACCATGAGCGGAGGTTTCTTTTGTCCATTTATTGAATTACCGTTTTACTGTTTTTTCAATAAGGCCGAATATTTTTCCTGATCTTCTTTTGATATTTTTAAAACCTTCATTGCCTGCTCCGCGGACCACCCCATACTGTCCATCAGGTTTTTTACAGAAACAAGAATTCCGTCTATCATTCCCGCCTGTCTTCCTTTCTGTATTCCTTTTTCTTCTATTCCTTTACTTAGATTGCACATACTCTGCACCTCACTCTCTAATGTACGTGTCATTTTTATATCGAAATCATTTTGTAAAATTTGTTTCTTCTCCTCAGGCGCTTTTTCAGAAGAAAGAAGTACATCCAATAGTTTTAAAACGCCTTCATATTTGTCATCTTCGGAATGTCCAAGACAAATAACAACTGCCGTAATTAAATCGTAGTTTTCAGTTTCTTCTTTTCCACTTCCCACCAGGTTTTCTTCCTTAATAAAATAGCGATTAATTGTATTTTTTCGTTTTTGGGGTGGATTTGCACACACCCATATGGAATATACTTTTTTGATATTTTCGTAATGGGAGTTTGTGAATTCAACACCATACTGGGAAGAGATCATCCGGCTGCAATAATAAATTCCGCGTTTTATGATCGGATATCCCGGATAGAAATCGTTTTGTGCCTCTACATTTATGATGAGACTGATTGTTTCGCCGGTATTCGGTACAATTGCCAGAAACCGGATATCGTAAGTAACAGTGCCTTCACTGATTGTACTGTCTTCGGTATTGCTTCCACGGATCTGTTCACTTTCATCCGGATGTAATGCTGTTTTTCCGATTTGAGGATTCCCCTCTATATACCGATCGGCAATCTCGTTCCCCCATATTCATGATAAAACAAATCATTACAAAGTTCAAGCGGTATAGTTGTTCAGAACTTTATAAAAAGCTGTACTTTTCAAGACACTTGCCGGCAGTCTTATGAACCTCTTTCTACATTTATAA
>CAUWKK010000016.1:0-51592 GCA_963559385.1 uncultured Schaedlerella sp. | reverse complement strand
ATGTTGAGTTCTTTTATAGTTGTAGGCATGAAGCGGCAAGTTATCATTATATAGCGCGCTTGGAAGAAATATATGATATTGGCATTTGAATGTGGACTGGCTTTGTAAATGTAAAGTGAGCAATGTACGATTTGAGCGGGAATTTAATAAAAAATAAAGGCGGTGATTCACGTTGACAAGAGAAATTCAACCAAAAGATACAACACGGGCTGCGGCATATGAATTATGGATGAAAGCGCCGAATCCTATGGTGACTTTTTTTAAAACTTTAGATGTAACGAACCTGATCAAGGTAAGCAAAAGAAAACATATGAAATTCAATATGCTTCTGGATTATTGTATCGGGAGAGCGGCGGCAAATATCAAAGAATTTTACATACTTCCTGTAGACGATAAATTGATACAATATGATTCGATTGCAGTCAATACAATTGTAAAGAATAAAGACGGAGAGGTCAGTTCTTGTGATATTTTATATACAGAAGATCTGGATATATATAATCGAGAGTATTTAAAATACACTGCTCAAGTCTCGGAAAGCTGTCAGGACAGAGATTTATCAAATGATAATATGGTGATTGGGACATCTGCGATCATAGATACAGAAATTGACGGTGCAGTGGGGATGAACAGCGGTATTTTTCACAATCCATTTATAATCTGGGGCAGATATAAAAAGAAATGGTTCAGATATTATCTGAATTTGTCTTTTCAGTTTCATCATACGCAAATGGACGGCGCACATGCGGGAAAATTCCTTGCGAATTTACAAAAGGAAATTACAGATTTGTAAACAAGAACAAAAGAAAGGAGACAAAACATGGAACATCGATCACAATTGTATCAAGAGTTGATCAACTATATCTTTCCGGTTCCTACAGTGAATTATATGATTGTATAAAAAACGCAAAAAGTAAACACAGAAGCAAGTGCTTTGAAGTAAAGAGAAACTATTATCTGTACCGGGTTGCAATGCTTTTAGAGGATTGGGAGAAAGCAGAAAAGCATCGAAATTTTGTGGTAGAATATGGAGGGACGCTCCGGTATCGTGGAGATATTATAAAACATGAAAAATGAATAGTAAACAGGAGAAATATAGTGATTAGAAAATTAAAAGAAACAGATATAGACAGGGTAGCGGAGATATGGCTCGACACCAATGTAAAAACCCATGACTTTATCCCGGCAGAATATTGGAGAAACAATTTCAATATGGTAAAGGAAATGTTGCTGCAAGCGGAAGTTTATGTGTATGAAAAGGAAAACAAAATTTGGGGATTTATAGGGATGAACGATACATATATCGAGGGGGTTTTTGTTGCAGATACGGCGCAGTCACAGGGAATCGGAAAGAAGTTGTTGGATTTTATAAAGGGCAGGAAAGAGAAACTGTATTTAAGTGTATATCAGAAAAACAGGAGAGCCGTAAATTTTTATCAAAGAGAAGATTTTGAAATTCAATGTGAAAACACGGATGACAATATAGGTGAAAAAGAATATGACATGATATGGGGAAAGCGAGAGGGATGACTTTCATGTGAATAAGAAGAGATATAAAACAGAGAAGAAACTTTTGGAAGAAAAAAACGGCATAGTTACAATAAAATGTCTTCCCTATACGGAAATCATTATGGATTTAGAATATGGGAAACAGACCGGAGGTGACGAGAGATGATAAGTGACAGAATTGCCTTGCTGCGGCAGGAAATGAAGAAAGAAAAAATTGATATTTATGTGATTCCGACTGCGGATTTTCATCAGAGTGAATATGTGGGAGACCATTTTAAATGTCGGGAATATATGACCGGATTTACGGGATCTGCCGGGACTGTGGTGTTTACACAGAAGGAAGCGTATCTGTGGACGGATGGGCGGTACTTTATCCAAGCGGCGAAGCAGTTGGCAGGAACGGAAATCAGACTGCAAAAATCCGGGGAACCGGGAGTGCCGACGATCGCGGAATTCTTAGAAACTGCGGTGGCAGATGTACAGGCGGTGATCGGGTTTGACGGAAGAACCGTCAGTATTGCAGAGGGAAAACACTACGAAGAGATTGCAGAAAAAGCGGGAGGAAATGTTCGATATGATGTGGATCTGGTCGGGAAAATCTGGACAAACAGACCGGAGCTGTCGAGGAAACCCGTACTTTCTCTCGGATTGGAATATTCAGGGGAAACAGTGGAATCGAAATTGGAGCGGCTGCGCCGTAAAATGCAGGAATACGGAGCCGGAAGCTGTGTGATTACCGGACTGGATGACATTGGGTGGCTTCTGAATCTGCGTGGAAATGATGTGGAGTATTGTCCGCTTATGCTTTCTTATGCTGTGATTCGTATGGAACGTGTAGAGTTATACGCAGATAAGCAAAAATTTAACGAGGAGATTTGTAGAGGGCTTTGTCAGAATAAAGTGGAGATTCATCCGTACAATGCGATTTATGAGAGAGTTAAAAAGTTTCAAAGCGATGAGGTTGTTTTACTTGATCCGGAACAAATGAATTATACGTTATATCGCAATCTGCCGGAAACAGCGAGAAAATCTGAGCACGAAAATCCGATTATTCTGATGAAAGCAGTTAAAAATGAGACAGAGCTTAAAAATATTCGGGAAGCACATTTAAAAGACGGAGTTGCCTGCACCAAGTTTATGTGTTGGCTGAAGAAAAATGTAGGAAAAATACGGATCACAGAGATGTCTGCATCGGATGAATTGGAGTGTTTGCGGGCGGAACAAGAGCGTTTTATCGGTCCAAGTTTTGAACCGATCTGCGCCTATAAAGAGCATGCGGCGATTGTCCATTATTCCGCCACACCGGAGTCGGATGCAGAACTGAAAGCGGAGGGAATGATCCTTTGTGATACCGGAGGACATTACATGGAGGGATCGACGGATATTACAAGAACGATTGCGTTGGGGGAATTAACGAAAGAGGAAAAGCGACATTTTACGACCGTTTTGTGCAGCATGTTGAATCTTGCAGATGCCCGATTTCTATACGGGTGTACGGGGATGAGTTTAGATTATGCGGCACGAGAGCCGTTCTGGCGGCAAAATCTGAATTTCAATCACGGAACAGGACATGGAGTGGGCTATCTCGGGAATATTCATGAACCTCCTGCACGATTTTTTTGGAAGCTGCCGGCGGGAAATTTGCAGTCGATTCCAAAGCTGGAACCGGGAATGGTGATTACGGATGAACCGGGAATCTATATTGAGAATTCTCATGGGATCCGGACGGAAAATGAACTGCTTGTAACAAGGGGAGAAACGAATGAATATGGACAGTTTCTGCATTTTGAAACATTGACCTTTGTTCCGATCGACCTGGATGCGGTGAGACCGGAACTGATGACAGAAAAAGAACGAAACCTGCTCAATTCCTATCATGCACAGGTGAGAGAAAAACTCTCGCCATATCTGTCAGAAGAGGAAAACCTCTGGCTGAGAGAATATACAAGAGAAATATAGATTCTTGCAAAGTTTTGCCGCCTATTGTATAATCTGTTCGTAATGCTTTACCTTTGAAAAAGCATCAAATGATTAGAAAAAAGAGGGCGTAAACAGTGGTAGAAAACAGTACGAATGAGCTGCTTGGCAGAATAGAAGAACGGCAGGGGCAGTTCAGTAAAGGACAGAAGCGTCTGGCAGATTATGTGATTGAAAATTATGATAAAGCTGTCTTTTTGACGGCGGCAAAGCTCGGAGATGTTGTGGGGGTTAGTGAATCGACCGTTGTCCGTTTTGCAACGCAGCTTGGGTATAAGGGATATCCGGGATTTCAAAAAGCATTGGAGGAATTGGTGAGAAATAAACTGAACTCCATTCAGCGTATGGAAGTGACCTACGGAAGAATCAGCCAGTCGGAGATTTTGGAGACAGTTCTGCATTCGGACATTGAAAAAATCAAACTGACGCTGGAGGCAATTGACCAGAAAGCGTTTGATCTTGCCATTGATACGATCTTAAATGCAAAACGGATTTACGTGATCGGAATCAGAAGCTGTGCACCGCTTGCTTCTTTCTTGAGCTTTTATCTGAATCTGGTTTGTGAAAATGTAGTGACGGTAAATACCAACAGTTCCAGTGAGATTTTTGAACAGCTGATCCGGATCGATGAGAACGATGTGATCATCGGAATCAGCTTTCCGCGGTATTCTATGCGGACATTGAAAGCATTGGAGTTTGCAAGCAATCGGAAGGCGAAAGTGATTACGTTGACGGACAGCGTACATTCTCCGATGAACTTGTATTCTTCCTGCAATTTGATCGCCAGAAGTGATATGGCATCCATCGTAGATTCTCTTGTAGCGCCGTTGAGTGTGATCAATGCGTTGGTGGTTGCACTTTGTATGAAGAAACAGCAGGATGTTGTGACAACACTGGAGACATTGGAGAAGATTTGGGGAGAATATCAGGTGTACAGCAGTGATGAATTAAATCAGGTAAATATGGAGATAGAATGAGTAAGGTATTGATAGTCGGCGGTGGTGCGGCGGGGATGTTGGCTGCTTTGACTGCTGCGAGAAACGGACATGAAGTTCATTTATATGAAAAAAATGAAAAGCTGGGGAAAAAATTATTTATTACGGGAAAAGGAAGATGTAACGTAACCAATGCGGGGGATATGGATATTCTTTTTTCATCGGTTATCAGCAATCCTAAGTTTTTGTACAGCGCATTTTATGGATTTACCAACGAACAGACAATGGATTTGTTTGAGGAACTTGGAGTGCCCTTGAAAGTAGAGAGAGGAAACAGAGTATTTCCTGTTTCCGACCATTCCTCTGATATTATCGGAGCGTTGAGCAGAGAAATGTACCGGCTTGGTGTTGAAGTGAAGCTTCACACAGAGGTGAAAAGCGTTGTTGCTGAGCGAAAGAATCCGGGAGATGAAAAGCCTTGTTTTTGTAAAATTATTTTAGACAGTGGAAAAGTAATCACAGGGGATGCCTGTATTGTGGCGACCGGGGGGATTTCCTATGCATCCACAGGATCTACCGGAGACGGTTATCGATTTGCAAGAGAAACCGGACATCAGGTTACAGAGTTGTTTCCGTCGCTTGTGCCAATGGAGGTTAAGGAATGGTATGCAAAAGAATTGCAGGGATTATCGCTCAGAAATGTTGAGGCAGTTATCTATGACGGGAAGAAAAAAATATATGAAGAATTTGGGGAATTGTTGTTTACGCATTACGGAGTGAGCGGACCGATCATCATCAGTGCCAGCAGTAAGGTGGGCAAAAAGTTGCGGGATAAGGAATTGCGTCTGTGCATCGATCTGAAGCCTGCTTTGACGGCGGAACAGCTGGATCAGCGGATTCTGCGTGATTTTGAAGAGAACCGCAACAAGCAGTTTAAGAATGCAGTGGATAAGCTGTTTCCGGCAAAACTAAAGCCGGTCATGCTGGAACTCAGCGGAATTTCGGAAGATAAAAAAGTGAATGAGATTTCCAAAGAAGAGCGTCTTAGATTCGGCGCTCTGATCAAGAATTTTGAGATGACGCTGACAGGGCTTCGCAGTTATAAAGAGGCGATCATTACAAAGGGCGGTGTCAGTGTAAAGGATATTGATCCGGGAACAATGGAATCGAAAAGAGTGAATGGATTATATTTTATCGGAGAAGTATTGGATCTGGATGCCCTGACGGGCGGCTTTAATTTACAGATCGCATGGTCTACGGCTGTTGCTGCCGGAAATTCGATTGAAGGATAAGGAGAAGAAATATGGGTTATAATGTAGCGATTGACGGACCGGCAGGTGCGGGGAAAAGTACCATTGCAAAGATGGTTGCAAAGAAAAAGGGATATGTTTATGTGGATACAGGGGCAATGTATCGCGCTATGGCGATCCATTTTCTGAAACAAGGAATCTGCCCAGAGGAAACCGGGAAAATTATTGCGGCATGCGACGACGCAGATGTAACGATCGCTTATGAAGACGGTGTTCAGCAGGTATATTTAAATGGAGAAAATGTGACTGAAAAGCTTCGGACCGAAGAAGTGGGCAACATGGCTTCTCAAACTTCTGCAATTCCACAGGTGCGGGAAAAGCTTTTGGAATTACAGCGCAGTCTTGCGAGAACATCGGATGTGATCATGGACGGACGGGATATCGGAACGAATATTCTGCCGCATGCAGATGTGAAAATTTATCTGACGGCAAGTGCAGATACAAGAGCCAAGAGAAGATACGACGAATTGACGGGAAAAGGGATTTCCTGTAATTATGAGGAAATCAAAACGGATATTATAGAGCGTGACGAACGGGATATGAGTCGGGAGATTGCCCCTCTTTGCCAAGCTGAGGACGCGATTCTCGTAGACAGTTCGAAGATGGGAATTGAGGAAGTGGCAGAGACGATCTGTTCTTACTGTAAATGATAACAGCGACGAAAATATTTGTAGAAGCGGGGAGCAGAAATGGAAGTGATCAGAGCCAAAACGGCAGGATTTTGTTTTGGAGTAGAACGAGCGGTAAATACGGTCTACAAACAGATTGAAACGCACAGGGAAGTGCCGATCTATACATATGGGCCGATCATCCACAATGAAGAAGTGATCAAGGATCTGGAGAAGAAAGGGGTTACGGTTCTGCGTTCGGAAGAGGAACTGGATGCTTTGGAGCAAGGCGTTGTGATCATCCGTTCTCATGGCGTGGAGAAGCGCATTTATGATAAGCTGGGGGCAAAAGGCATTGAGATCGTGGATGCAACCTGTCCGTTTGTAAAGAAAATTCACAATATCGTTCAAAAGGAAAGTCAGAAAGAAAAATATATCATTATCATCGGTAATCCGAAGCATCCTGAGGTCGAGGGAATCCGCGGATGGGCAGGAGAACGGGTTTCTGTCGTACAAAATGCGGAAGATGTTGAAAAACTTTCTTTAGAAAAGGGAGAAAAGGTTTGTGTCGTCTCTCAAACGACATTTAATTACAATAAATTTAAAGATTTAGTTGAAATTATTTCGGAAAAGAGTTATGATATACATGTTTTAAATACAATCTGCAATGCGACAAAAGAGCGTCAGACCGAGGCAAAACGGATTGCGGAGGAGGTGGATGCTATGATTGTCATAGGAGACAAGCATAGTTCCAATACTCAGAAGTTATTTGAAATATGTGCGAGCGCGTGCAATGATACATACTACATACAGACGCTTGACGATTTGGATATGAATCAATTAGGGTCAGTGGTGAAAACGGTAGGTATTACAGCAGGGGCATCCACGCCCAACAATATAATTGAGGAGGTTCAAAATAATGTCAGAATTATCTTTTGAACAGATGTTAGAAGAATCATTGAAAACAATTCATAACGGAGAAGTTGTAGAGGGTACAGTAATTGATGTAAAACCTGATGAGATTATCCTCAACATTGGATATAAAGCGGACGGTATCATTACAAAGAGTGAATACTCCAACGATCAGTCCATTGATCTGACAGCAGTTGTTTCTGTTGGAGATACCATGACTGTAAAAGTATTGAAGGTAAATGATGGAGAAGGACAGGTTCTGCTGACATACAAGAGACTTGCGGCAGAAAAGGGCAATGAGAGATTGAAGGAAGCGTTTGAGAATAAGGAGGTTCTCAAGGCTACCGTAACACAAATCCTCGGCGGCGGACTTTCCGCAGAAGTAGAGGGAGCAAGAGTGTTCATTCCGGCAAGTCTTGTATCCGATTCTTATGAAAAGGATTTGAGCAAGTATGACGGACAGGAGATCGAATTTGTGATCAGTGAGTTCAATCCGAGAAGAAACCGTGTGATCGGTGACAGAAGACAGCTTTTGGTAGCTGAAAGAGCAGAGAAGCAGAAAGAGTTGTTTGCAAAGCTTCAGGTTGGCGATACAATTGAAGGTGTAGTCAAGAATGTGACAGACTTTGGTGCGTTTATCGACCTCGGTGGAGTGGACGGACTGCTTCATATTTCCGAGATGTCATGGGGACGCGTTGAGAATCCTAAGAAGGTATTCAATGTGGGAGATACGGTAAAGGTTCTTGTAAAGGACATTAATGATACAAAGGTTGCGCTGAGTCTGAAATTCCCGGAGACAAATCCGTGGGCAAATGCAGCAGAAGACTTCGCTGTAGGATCAGTCATTACAGGTCGTGTAGCTCGTATGACAGATTTTGGTGCATTCGTAGAATTAAAGCCGGGTGTAGACGCACTGCTTCACGTATCACAGATTTCCAGAGCGCATGTAGAAAAGCCGTCGGACGTACTTACAATCGGGCAGGAGATTACAGCTAAGATTGTTGATCTGAACGAAAGTGAAAAGAAAATCAGCTTGAGCATGAAGGCACTCGAAGCTGCAGAGCCGGCTGATGAAGAGCAGGCAGAAGAAGAATAAGAAGAAAAACGGCGGAGACCGTAAAGGCTCCGCTTTTTTTGTGCGTGTGTCCAGCAAAGCTAGACGCTGCTGTTTTGTTTTTTTGTACGGATAAATGTGCAAAAAATGTCGATTATAAACTGGATTTTGCATATAAAATCTAGTATTATAAATATGATACTTTAACCTAAGAAAGGAAGGAAAATCAGAATGGGACTTTTGACATTTAAAGGTGGTATCCATCCAAACGATGGAAAGAGTCTTGCAAAAGACCAGCCGATTACCGAATTGCTGCCCAAGGGTGAGCTTGTATATCCGCTTTCACAGCATATCGGCGCACCGGCAGCTCCGGCTGTAAAAAAGGGAGACCATGTTCTGAAAGGACAGAAAATTGCAGAGGCTGGTGGATTTGTGTCTGCGCCGATTTATTCGTCTGTATCTGGAACGGTCAAAGCAATTGAAAAGCGTCTGACTCCGACAGGGAGCAGCGTGGATTGCATTATTGTTGAAAATGACGGAGAGTATACGGAAATAGAGTATGCGCCGGTAAAGCAGTTGGCAGAGCTGACAAAGGAAGAGATTCTGGAAATCATTGCCAATGCAGGAATCGTGGGAATGGGTGGAGCAGGATTTCCGACTCGCGTAAAGCTTTCTCCTAAGGAACCTGAGAAGATTGAATATATTATCGCAAACTGTGCGGAGTGTGAGCCGTATATTACCGCAGATTACAGAAGAATGTTGGAGAATACGGAAGACCTCGTAAGCGGTATGCGTGTTGTGCTTTCTATGTTTCCGAATGCAAAAGGTGTTTTCGGAGTAGAAGATAATAAAAAGGATTGTATTGAAAAGCTGAAAGAGGCAATCAAGGATGAACCGCGTATGGAGGTAAAAGCCTTGCAGACAAAGTATCCGCAGGGGGCAGAGCGTCAGTTGATCTATGCACTGACGAAGCGTGCGATCAATTCCAGTATGCTTCCGGCAGATGCGGGATGTATTGTGGATAACGTAGAGACTTTGATAGGTATTCATAATGCGGTCATCAATGGCAGACCGCTGACGGAACGGATTGTAACTGTAAGCGGAGACGACGTTCAGAAGCCGGGCAATTTCAAGGTTCTGTTGGGAACGAATCATCGAGAGCTGATCGAAGCCGCAGGTGGTTTTTTACAGGAGCCGGAAAAGCTGATCTCAGGCGGACCGATGATGGGATTTGCAATGATCACACTGGATGCACCGGTAACGAAGACTTCTTCTGCAATTCTTGCATTCAAAGAGGATATCGTAGCAAAGAGTCTGGAAACAGCATGTATCAACTGCGGACGATGTGTGGAAGTCTGTCCGAGCCGGATCGTTCCGTCCAGACTGGCAGACTTTGCAGAGCGTTTTGACGAGGAAGCCTTTACTGCGCAGAATGGATTGGAATGTGTGGAATGCGGTTCCTGCAGCTATGTCTGTCCGGCAAAACGTTCCTTGAAGCAGGCAATCGGTTCTATGAGAAAGATTGCGTTGGCGAACAGAAAGAAGAAATAGAGAGGTGAATGAACAGTGAATGAGAAATTGAATGTATCGTCTTCACCGCATATACGGGATAAGGTGACAACCGGCAATATTATGATGTGGGTTGTAATCGCACTTTTGCCGGCAACTTTCTTTGGAATTTATAATTTCAGACATGAGAATGCGTGGCTGCTCGTATTGGTGACAACAGGTACGGCTGTACTGACAGAGTATCTTTATGAAAAACTGATGCACAAACCGATTACAATTAAGGATTTCAGTGCGGTTGTAACAGGTCTTTTGCTTGCCTTAAACCTGCCGCCTACACTTCCGCTTTGGATGGGAGCACTTGGTTCCGTATTTGCAATCCTCGTTGTAAAACAGCTTTTCGGCGGTCTGGGACAGAACTTCATGAACCCGGCTCTGGCAGCAAGATGTTTTCTGCTGATTTCCTTTACCGGCCGAATGACATACTTTGTTCAGGATGGGGTGACGGGACCGACACCGCTGGCAGACCTGAAAGCGGGAGAAACTGTAGATACAATGAGCATGCTGCTTGGAAATATCCGTGGAACGATCGGTGAGACTTCTGTACTTGCAATTATGATCGGCGCTATGCTTTTGATCCTGTTGGGGATCATTGATCTTAGGATTCCGGGTACATATATTGTAACTTTTGTAATCTTTATTACGATTTTCGGCGGACACGGATTTGATCCGCAGTATATTACCGCACATCTTTGCGGAGGCGGACTGATGCTTGGAGCATGGTTCATGGCAACCGATTATGTGACCTCGCCGATTACGACAAAAGGACAGATTCTGTTTGGAGTCTGTCTGGGTGTACTGACCGGACTGTTCCGTTTGTTCGGCGGTTCCGCAGAAGGAGTATCCTATGCAATCATTATCTGTAACCTGTTGGTTCCGTTGATTGAAAAGGTAACTCTTCCAAAACCATTTGGTAAAGGAGGAGAGAAGTAAATGAATAAGATTATCAAAAACACAGCGATTTTGACTGCGATCACACTTGTTGCCGGATCTCTTCTCGGACTGGTATATGAGATTACGAAAGAACCGATCGCCGTTGCAAAGGAAAACGCAAAGCAGGCCGCATATAAGGTTGTTCTTTCTGATGCGGCGGCATTCAGCGAATATGAAGAATTTGATGCAGAAGAAGCGAAGCAGGTGGTTTCCGAGGCAGGATATACAGAGGATATCACAGAAGTGGCTGTTGCCGAGGATGCGTCCGGCGAAACGATCGGATATGTAGTATCTGCGACTTCTCATGACGGATATGGCGGAGATATTTCTCTGTCTGTCGGTATCTTGAATGACGGCACGGTTAAGGGGATAGAGATGCTCTCTATTTCAGAAACAGCCGGGCTCGGTATGAAAGCGGATGAGCCGGCTTTTAAGGATCAGTTTAAGGATAAGCAGGTGGAGAAATTTACCTACACAAAGAGCGGGGAAAAGGGAGACGACAAAATTGATGCATTAAGCGGTGCGACGATCACGACAAGCGCCGTGACGAATGCGGTTGACTCTGCGCTCGTATATTTTCAGAATGTGTTAGGAGGTAGTGACAATGAATAAGTACACAGAGAGACTGTACAATGGTCTGATCAAAGAAAATCCTACCTTCGTGTTGATGCTTGGTATGTGTCCGACGCTTGCGGTAACAACGTCTGCGATCAACGGGATCGGTATGGGATTGTCTACAACCGTAGTGCTCGTCCTTTCCAATATGCTGATTTCTATGCTGCGGAAGATCATTCCGGATTCTGTGCGTATGCCGGCATTTATTGTTGTCGTTGCGTCTTTTGTAACGATCGTACAGTTTTTAATGGAAGGTTTTGTTCCGAGTCTATATGCATCTTTGGGAATCTACATCCCTCTGATCGTTGTAAACTGTATTATTCTGGGAAGAGCGGAAAGCTATGCTTCTAAAAACCCGGTTATTCCGTCTATGTTTGACGGAATTGGTATGGGTCTCGGGTTTACGATAGGATTGACGGCAATTGGTGTTGTCCGTGAACTGCTTGGTTCCGGAAAGGCATTTGATATTCAGGTACTTCCGTCATCTTATGAACCGATTACGATCTTTATTCTGGCACCGGGAGCATTCTTCGTTCTGGCAGGTCTGACTGCATTGCAGAATGTGGCAAAGAAGAAAGCTATGGAAAGAGGAGACGCAAAGAAAGCGGCTCAGATCGGATGCGGTACGAATTGTGCGGAATGTGGGAAAAAAGAAGCCTGCGGAAATACGAAATAGGAGGGGATAGAAGATGAAAGAATTGTTATTGATTGCAGTTGGCTCTGCGCTCGTTAATAACGTTGTACTCAGCCAGTTCCTCGGAATCTGTCCGTTCCTGGGCGTTTCGAAGAATGTAAAAACGGCTGCCGGAATGGGCGGTGCGGTTGTTTTCGTTATTACGATCGCATCCTTTGTGACGAGTTTGATTTATAAGTTTATTCTTGTTCCGGCGGGATTTGAATATTTGCAGACCATTGTATTTATTCTTGTGATCGCGGCTTTGGTACAGTTTGTAGAAATGTTCTTAAAGAAGGCCATGCCTCCGCTTTATAATGCGTTGGGCGTATATCTTCCGCTGATCACAACAAACTGTGCGGTGCTTGGTGTGGCGCTTACCAATGTAACAAAGTCTTACAGCATTTTAGAGGGTGTTGTAAACGGGATTGCTACGGCGACCGGATTTTTGATCGCAATTGTTTTAATGGCGGGTATCCGTGAGAAGATTGAATACAATGACGTTCCGGAGGCGTTCAAAGGAACTCCTATCGTACTTGTAACAGCAGGTCTGATGGCGATTGCGTTCTTTGGATTCTCCGGGTTGATTTAAGGAGGGCGTAAACTATGTTGACAGGTATTTTGATTGCCGCCGCGATCGTCGGCGGAACAGGATTGTTCATCGGTGTCTTCCTTGGCATTTCCGGTAAAAAATTTGCTGTGGAAGTGGATGAAAGAGAAGAGGCAATCCTCGGAGTATTGCCGGGGAACAACTGCGGCGGCTGCGGCTATGCGGGTTGTTCTGGTCTTGCGTCTGCAATTGTAAAGGGAGAGGCGGAAATCGGCGGATGTCCGGTGGGAGGCACTCCGGTTGCGGCAGAAATCGGTAAGATCATGGGACAGGAAGCCGGAAATCAGACAAGGCAGGTCGCTTTTGTGAAATGTGCGGGAACCTGTGAAAAGGCGCATACAGAATATGATTATCATGGGATTAAGGATTGTACCATGGCAAATATGATGCAGGACGGAGGTCCGAAAGGCTGCGATTACGGCTGTCTCGGATTCGGAAGTTGCGTCAAGGCATGTCCGTTTGATGCGATCCATGTTGTGGATGGAGCCGCTGTCGTGGATAAAGAAAAATGCAAGGCATGTAAGAAATGTATCGCCGCATGCCCGAAGCATTTGATCGAGCTTGTACCTTATGAGCAGAAGACGTTTGTACAGTGTAATTCCAATGCAAAGGGAAAAGCGTTAATGGATGTCTGTCTGGTCGGATGTATCGGCTGTAAGCTGTGTGAGAAAAATTGTGAAGCGGGAGCGATCACTGTAACTGATTTTCTTGCGCGCATTGATTACTCCAAATGTACAAACTGCGGTGTCTGTGCGGAGAAATGTCCGAGAAAGGTCATTATCCCCAGAGAGATCCCGGTGGCATAAACAGTCTTTCAAAGAGCATTTTTCATGGGAAATATCCTGTGAAAGATGTTCTTTTTGATTGTCTTTTTGCGGAAATCTCTTTATAATAGAACCGGAAAATATTTATGAAATAAGGTGATATAAAATGATACAATTACTACTTGGAATTATATATCTTTCTTTTATCAGTCTGGGACTTCCGGATGCCCTGCTTGGTTCGGCATGGCCGACCATGTATCCGCAGTTTGATGTACCGGTATCTTATGCGGGACTTATATCAATGATCATTTCGGTGGGAACGATCATTTCCAGTCTGCAAAGTGATCGTTTGACGAGAAGGATGGGAACGGGAAAGGTGACGGCGGTCAGTGTGGCAATGACGGCGGCGGCTTTGTTCGGATTTTCTGTTTCAAATTCTTTCTGGATGCTGTGTCTATGGGCGATTCCTTATGGACTGGGTGCCGGAAGCGTAGATGCCTCTCTGAATAATTATGTGGCGCTCCATTATGAGAGCAGACATATGAGTTGGCTGCATTGTATGTGGGGCGTAGGCGCGGCATTGGGCCCTTATATTATGGGATATGCGCTGTCCGGCGGTAAAGGCTGGAATGCAGGATACCGATATATTGCAGTGTTACAGATCGTGCTTACATTGATCTTGTTATTCACTCTGCCGCTCTGGAAAGGACGAAAAGTACTTACGGTTGACGGAAAAGCGGTGGAGGATCAGTCTCTGTCGCTTGTGGAGATCATACGGATTCCGGGTGCAAAAGAAGTAATGCTTTGCTTCTTCTGCTATTGTGCGATCGAATCCACGACGGGATTATGGGCAAGCAGCTATCTCTCCATTTATAAAGGAATATCGGCGGAAACGGCGGCGGGCTTTGCCAGTCTGTTTTATATCGGGATTACTGTAGGAAGAGCAATCAGTGGATTTGTAACAATGAAGCTGAATGATGCGCAGATGATCCGCCTTGGAGCAGGTATTATCGCTGTAGGGATCACAGCACTTTTCCTTCCGGTCGGTGAAGCTGTTTCCCTAGCAGGATTTCTTCTGGTCGGATTGGGCTGTGCTCCGGTGTATCCTTGTATTATCCATTCGACGCCGGCACACTTCGGAGCGGATAGATCACAGGCGATCATCGGCGTTCAGATGGCAAGCGCCTATGTAGGAACACTTATTATGCCGTCATTATTCGGATTGATCGCGAATCATATAACAGTAGCCCTGCTGCCTTTCTATCTGTTTGGAATACTGGCTGTGATGATAGGGATGCATGAATTGCTGAAAAAGAAAACAAACAGTTGATAAAAGCGGAATCGAACATACAATCGAACGCGAGGTTGCATTCGCTGCTGTGATATGGTATGATGTTGGAGTTAAAAAGTCCGGGGATAAAAGTTCTCTGACGGAATATATGTAGGTGTACTTATGAAGAAAAATGATTGGATCATGATTGCCGCAGTTGTCGGAATTGCGGCCGTGTTTATGGGATTTCATTTCTTTGGAAAAGAAAAAGGGGATGGAACCGCAGAGGTGCAGACAGACGGAAAAGTATACGGTACGTATCCGCTGCAAGAGGATGTAACGATAGAGATCGGCGATACCAATCGGATAGAAATTAAAAACGGAACAGCCAGAATGCTGTGGGCATCCTGTCCGGATCAGGTATGTGTGGAACACAAGGAGATTTCCAGAGACGGAGAAAGTATTATCTGTCTTCCGAATAAAGTTGTGATATCGATTGTAGACGGAGAAGAGGCAGAGACGGATGCTATAGCGAATTAGGAGGAAGCAGAGATTGAAAAATAAAGCGGCATATTTTGGAGTATTTACGGCTCTGGCGCTGATTTTCAGCTATGTGGAAACGTTGATACCGGTTCACTTTGGCGTTCCCGGGATAAAGCTGGGACTTGCCAATCTGTTGATACTTATTTTTTTATATAAGAGAAATGCAAAAGAGGCGCTGCTTTTATCCGTTGTCCGGATTGTTCTGGCAGGTTTTATGTTCGCTAATTTGTTCAGTATTTTCTATAGTCTTGCCGGCGGACTTTTAAGTCTGATGATAATGACGATTTTAAAAAATAAGGGTGGTTTCAGCATTATGGGAGTCAGTATTGCAGGCGCTGTTGCACATAATCTGGGACAATTGGCGGTAGCTGTGCTTGTGGTAGAAACCTATCGGGTCGGATATTATTTTCCTATGCTGCTGCTTGCCGGGATTGCAACAGGAATGGTCATCGGTGTGACTGCCAATGAAGTGTTGAAACGATTGAAAAATGTCATTTTTTAATGTTGTTTATAGTGTAAAATGTGTGGAGGAATCAAATGATTTCATATATTAGAGGAGAGTTGGCAGCAATTGAAAAGGAAAAGGTAATTGTAGATGTGGGAGGCGTAGGATATGGTATTTTTATGCCGGAAGCTTCTATGGGACTTTTACCGCGGCCGGGAAATGAAGTGAAGCTGCATACCTATTTGAATGTAAGAGAAGATGCGATGCAGTTGTTCGGATTTTTAACAAGAGACGATCTGGAGGTGTTTCGATTGTTGATCGGAGTCAGCGGGATCGGACCGAAAGGCGGGCTTAGCATTTTGTCAAAGCTGACATCAGATGATCTGCGTTTTGCAGTGCTATCAGGAGATGCCAAAGCGATTTCGGCAGCGCAGGGAATCGGAAAGAAAACGGCAGAAAAGGTTATTATCGAATTAAAGGACAAGCTGGATCTTGAAGAGGTGTTGAATTCTTCCGCAGAAGGCAAAACGGCAAATTCGGCATCGGTAGATGCAGGGGCGAATGAGATACAGTCCGAGGCGGTACAGGCCTTGGTTGCCCTCGGATACGGAAGTACAGAGAGTTTAAAAGCCGTTAAGAAGGTGGATACGGAATTTGCGACAGTGGAGGATGTATTGAAACAGGCATTAAAGAATTTGTTTTAGTCGGGGGGAAGAATGGCAAAGAGAATCATTACAACAGAAAATCTTGAAGAAGATGTAAAAATCGAAAATCACCTCCGGCCGCAGTACTTGAAGGATTATATCGGGCAGGAGAAAGCAAAGCATACGCTGGATATTTACATCCGTGCGGCAAAGGAACGAGGGGATGCGTTGGATCATGTGCTTTTTTACGGACCTCCAGGGCTCGGAAAAACTACACTTGCAGGTATCATTGCAAATGAAATGGGCGTGAACATCAAAATCACCTCAGGACCGGCAATTGAAAAACCGGGGGAAATGGCTGCAATCCTGAATAATTTACAGGAAAATGACATCTTGTTTGTGGATGAGATCCATCGCCTGAACCGCCAGGTAGAAGAGGTGCTTTATCCGGCAATGGAAGACTATGCTATTGATATTATGATCGGAAAGGGAGCGACGGCTCGTTCGATCCGTTTGGATTTGCCGAAATTTACACTGGTCGGCGCAACGACTCGTGCCGGTATGCTGACAGCGCCGCTGCGTGACCGATTCGGTGTGATTCACCATTTGGAATTTTATACGGAAAAAGAACTGACGACGATCATTATGCGTTCGGCACAAGTTCTGGATGTGGAAATCGAAGAGAGCGGGGCAGTGGAACTTGCAAAGCGTTCCAGGGGAACTCCCCGTCTGGCAAATCGTCTGTTGAAGCGTGTCCGCGATTTTGCGCAGGTGAAATACAATGGGGTGATCACAAAGGCTGTGGCAAACGATGCATTGGATCTGTTGGATGTAGACAGGTATGGACTGGATCATATTGACAGGAATATCCTGCTTACAATGATTGAGCGGTTTGGGGGAGGACCTGTAGGATTGGAGACATTGGCTGCATCTATTTCAGAGGATGCGGGAACTTTGGAAGATGTGTATGAACCTTATCTTTTAAAAAATGGATTTATTCAGAGAACCCCGCGGGGAAGAGTTGTGACAGAGCTGGCATATAAGCATCTTGGAATTCCGATAGAATCGAAGTGATAACGCATTGTATTCTTGTATACAATGCGAGACAAAGAAATTGGAAAACATTGAAAAAACAGTTGGTTTTTACAGTGGGATAGTTTATAATAGCAATTAAAGAAATACAAGGGGAGAAAGCTATGAGTTCAGCAAAACATTTTACAGAAGTTTTAATCGGCGGAAAAGTGTATACTTTAAGTGGATTTGAGGGAGAGGAATATTTACAGAAGGTATCTTCTTATCTGAACCACAAGATTACGGAGTGCACTAACAGCGAGGGTTATCGAAAGCAGAGTGCCGATACGCGCAATGTGCTTCTTGCCCTTAATATTGCCGATGATTATTTTAAGGCAAAGAAACAGGGAGATTCTCTGGAAAGCGATATCGAATTGAAGGATAAAGAGATGTATGATCTGAAGCATGAGTTGATTTCTGTACAGATCAAGTTGGAGAATGCGGAGAAAGAACTGGCAAAGATGAAAGAAGAAAATAATGATTTGCAGATGCAGATTGTGAAGCTCGAAACCGAGATGAAGAATCGCAGAAAGTAAGGAATAACAGGCTGTCTTCCCTATGACAGCCTATTTTCATTTATAAGAGCCTCCGGTTTGGAACGACAGGAGGAAGGGTTTTAAGAAATTGAGGAGTATGTATGAATCAAAAACAGGTTATCGATCATCAAGTGGAAATACTGGCGCCGGCAGGTAGTTACGAAAGCTTTCGGGCAGCGATTCTGGCTGGGGCGGATGCGGTGTATGCAGGCGGCCCTCGTTTTGGTGCAAGAGCATATGCGGAAAATTTTACAGAGGAGCTTCTTATAAAAGCGATTGACTATGCGCATTTGCATGGACGGAAATTCTATCTGACAGTCAATACACTGCTCAAGGATTCGGAAATCCATACACTCCGCGAGTATTTAGAACCGCTTTATCTGGGGGGACTGGATGCGGTCATTGTACAGGATTTGGGTGTAGTGGAGTATATACGGCGGTTCTTTCCGGATATGGATATCCACGCCAGCACACAAATGACCGTTACTTCCTGTTCGGGGGCAGAGTTTTTGCGGCATGAGGGAGTGACACGTATTGTTCCGGCGAGGGAATTATCACTGGTGGAAATTCGTAATATGAAAGCCCATACCGGTATGGAAATCGAATGCTTTGTGCATGGAGCACTGTGTTACTGTTATTCAGGACAGTGTCTTTTGAGCAGTCTGATCGGAGGGCGCAGCGGAAACAGGGGGCAGTGTGCACAACCCTGCCGTCTTCCTTATACGATTGACAAAGAAAAAAAGCACTGGCTCAGTCCGAAGGATATCTGTGCGTTGGAGCTGATACCGGATCTGGCAGAAGCCGGAATTGATTCTTTTAAAATAGAGGGACGGATGAAACGTCCTGAATATGTTGCCGGAGTTACGGCAATGTACCGGAAATATCTGGATTTGTATCTTCATAAGGGCAGAGCGGGGTTCCGGGTCAGCGAGACTGATAAGGTGTTTTTGTTGGATCTGTATAACCGAGGTGGATTTAACAGTGGGTATTATAAACAGCATAACGGACGGGATATGCTCAGTCTGAATCGGCCGAATCATGCCGGCGTACCGGTGGTTCAGGTCATAGCGCAGAAGGGACGGGAGCTTTCGGGAAAGGCATTGACAGAGATTCACAAAGGTGATGTGATAGAGTTTCAGGGGAAACAGGAGAATTATACTTTTGGCGGGGAATTTGCCAAAGGCGCATCGGTTCGTCTGCTTGCGCCGAAGGGGCAGACGTTTTCTTCCGGAACGATTTTGTATCGGACAAAAAATGAACAGTTATTGACCGAATTGGCGGAAGCATACAGCCTTGGCAAAATAAAAGAAAAAATTTACGGAAGCGTTCGCCTTTCTGTCGGAAAGCCTGCGAAGCTGACATTACGTTACGGGGATCTTTCTGTTACGGTGGCTTCGGAAGAAAAGGTGGAGCAGGCAGCAAGCCGCCCGCTTGAGGAAGAACGCATCCGAAAGCAGATGAAAAAGACGGGCAACACGGAATTTGAGTTTGTGCAGTTGGATGTTTTTACAGACGGAAATGTTTTTTTGGGAATGCAGCAGTTAAATGAACTCAGACGACAGGGGATCGAACGGCTTGAAAAAGCAATCTGCGATAGGGGACACAGAGTCAAAGAAAAGAACAGGAACGCTGTACACGAGCGAACGAAACGTCAGGAGTCACCGTATTTCGCAACAGAGAAAGAAACAGCTTCGGCTCGCAGGATTGTTCCGGAATTGCGGGTTTTTGTGGAGACAAAAGAACAATTGTGTGCGGTCTCGGAAGAACCGGAGGTAAAAAGAGTTTATGTAGATAGTGCAATGAATGGAGAGCTACTTGAACAAACAGAGGCTCTTGCTGTTTGCCGAAAACTGCAAAAACAAGGCAAAGAGGTGTTTCTTGCTATGCCTCATGTTTTCAGAGAAAAGACAGAAAAAATCTTTTGGGAGCGTTATCGTTTCACTTTGGATCAAGAGTTCGACGGCGTTCTTGTACGGAATCTGGAAACACTGCAATTCCTCAAAAGATGTGGATTTGACAGAAAGGTTATTTTGGACCATAATCTATATATATTTAATTCTTATACAAAGGATTTTTGGAACAGACATGGGATCGAAGAATTTACCCTTCCGTTAGAACTTAACCGAAGCGAACTTCAAACGCTTGGGGCGGGTGAGGGCGAATTGGTTATATATGGGTATCTTCCGGTCATGATTTCAGCGCAATGTGTGACAAATACGGTCTACGGATGTAAGAAAAAAGAGGGAATGGTTGTGCTACGGGATCGGCTGAATCATTCTTTTACAGTCCGTAATCATTGCCGGGAATGTTATAATGTGATCTATAATTCATCGCCCTTGTATTTGTTGGATCAGAAAAAGGAAATCAAGGAGTTGGACTGCCCAGCTGTGAGGCTGCAATTTTCAAAGGAAAATGAACAGGAAACAAAAGCGGTACTGGATGTGTATCGTCGGGCATTGGAAGAAAATATAAGACCGGCAGAGTTGCCGGAGCATTATACAAGGGGACATTTTAAGCGGGGAGTTTTATAAACCGCGGTGCAGAATGAAACAGTTTTTCATGACTGTCATATCATTTTATACAAAGCAGGTGGAAACGTGGTAAATATTATTGTAGAGATATCGAAATATCTGATTATTTTATTGATGACAATTTATACTTTTTCATGTTTTTCGATATTTACAAAAGAATATGAAGAAGATGAGAAGGCGGTTTTGATCCGTCAGAATATCGTAATGTTTTTGATGCAGTTTTTGGCATATCTGGTGATGTATTTAAAAACAGGGGAAAAGAAGATGATTTTTTTCTATGCGGCACAGGTAATTTTGCTGCTCGCCGTCATTTTGCTGTATTCGATCATTTATCCGACTGTATCTAAGCTGATCGTGAATAATATGTGTATGCTGATCAGCATCGGTCTGATCATGATTACCAGACTTTCCTATGAAAGCGCGGTAAAGCAGTTTTTGTTCGCCGGATTGGGGGCGGTGATCGGATTGATCGTTCCGGTTTTGATCCGTAAGATGAAGGTGCTGATCGATCTGACTTATATTTATGCAGGAGTGGGGCTTGCCGCGTTGGCGTTGGTTGCGGTTTTTGCTGCCACATCCGGCGGGGCGAAGTTGGGATTTACGATTGCCGGGATTGGCATCCAACCGTCTGAGTTTGTAAAAATTATCTTTGTGTTTTTTGTGGCGTCCAGTTTGAAAAAATCGACCGATTTCAAAAATGTAGTCATTACAACTGCCATTGCGGCGGCGCACGTGTTGATTTTAGTTTTATCTACAGATCTGGGAGCTGCACTGATTTTGTTTATCGTATATCTGGTCATGCTTTATGTGGCAACACAGCAGCCCTTGTATGCAATAGCCGGACTGGGGGCCGGCGGCATGGCGGCGGTGGCAGGATACCATTTATTTGCACATATCAAGGTGCGTGTGGCTGCATGGAAAGATCCCTTTGCCACATACAGTGACGGCGGGTATCAGGTTGCACAGTCCTTGTTTGCGATTGGAACTGGGAGCTGGTTTGGCATGGGGCTTTGTCAGGGGAGTCCGGATCTGATCCCGGTGGCAGAAACCGATTTTATTTTTTCGGCGATTGCAGAGGAATTGGGATTAATCTTTGCCCTTTGTCTGATATTGATCTGTGTAAGCTGTTATGTGATGTTTTTAAATATTGCAATGGAAATCCGGAACCCGTTTTACAAGCTGATCGCATTGGGACTCGGAACCTGTTATATTTTTCAGGTCTTTCTGACGATCGGGGGCGTAACGAAATTTATTCCGTCTACCGGCGTCACGCTTCCACTCGTAAGCTATGGCGGAAGTTCTATGTTGAGTACGATGATCATGTTTGGGATCATTCAGGGACTTTATATTATCAGAGAAGATGAAGAAGAGATTATAGAAAAGAGAAGAGAGAGAGCGATTAGAAATGAATCGGCGAGAAGAAGTAAGAAACCAAGACAGGCGGGGGCGCGTCCAAGACCCCAAAACGGAAAACAGAAACCGCGGTTCGAAGAAATCCCGAAACAAAGAATTCGCTAGGATCACGTATTTCTTTGTGTTGCTTTTTGTGGCATTAATGGGATATCTGGTCTATTTTAACGTTGTACGGGCAAAAGAAATTGTGAATAGCCCTTACAATGAACGACAGAATAATTTTGCCGAGCAGGTTGTTCGCGGAAATATTACAGACCGAAACGGCAATGTTCTGGCAGAGACGCAATTTGCCGAGGACGGAAGTGAATACCGCTATTATCCATACGGAGATGTATTCGCGCATGTAGTTGGGTACAGTGATCCGGATTATGGGAAAAATGGTCTGGAGGCAACGGAAAACTTTGATCTTCTGACTTCCAATGCCTTTTTTCTTGAAAAATTAAAAAATGAATTTCAGAATCAGAAAGATATGGGAGATACGGTTGTTACAACTCTGGATGCGAATTTGCAGCAGGCAGCATACGATGCGCTTGGTGCAAATAAGGGTGCGGTCGTTGTCATGGAGGCTTCTACCGGAAAGATATTGTCTATGATGTCCAAGCCGTCCTATGATCCGAACATGATCGCATCACAATGGGAGTATCTGAATGCAGATGAAGAGAACAGTCCGCTGTTAAACCGTGCGACACAGGGGTCTTATGCTCCCGGCTCCACATTTAAAGTTGTAACCGCATTGGAATATATGCGGGAACATGCCGATTATGCGAATTATACGTATGACTGCTACGGGGAAATTACGCAGAATGATACAACGATCAGGTGTTTTAACAGTATTGTACACGGCTTTCAGGATTTGAGAGGCTCCGTTGCCAATTCCTGCAATTCCTCTTTTGCGAATATAGGTCTGTCTTTGAATAAGACCTCCTATCGAAAAACCGCCGAGGAACTCTTGTTTAATAAAAAACTGCCTTCGACGTTGGATTATACGAAACCTTCTTTTTCGGTAGATGAAACTACAGGTGAAGCAGAAATGATGATGACTGCAATGGGGCAGGGAAATACGCTGACAAATCCATATCATATGGCATTGATCACATCTGCGATCGCAAACGGCGGAACATTAATGAAGCCTTATTTTGTGGAAAAGGTGACCAACTATACTGGGACGGAAATCAGCAAAAATGTACCGAAAAGCTATAAAAGGCTGATGACATCCGCAGAGGCTGCGCAGCTGAAGGAATATATGACTGCGGTAGTCACAGAGGGAACCGGAATGCTGCTGAGCGGACAGTCGTATTCTGCGGCGGGAAAAACCGGTACGGCAGAATACAGCATGGTTGACGGAGAAAAGACGCATTCATGGTTCATGGGATTTACAAATGTGGATAATCCGGAACTGGTCATCTGTGTGATCGTAGAGGGTGCGGACGGACAGGACGGAGCGAAAGCCGTTCCGATTGCAAAGCAGATATTAGATGCCTATTACTATGGATCGGGGTGGTAAAAATGCAGATAAAGTGTTACTGTAATCTATATACAAGTGCCGGGCTGAAAAAGCGGAAAAACAAAATTTTGAAAGCTTTGATGGAACGAAAGCCGCTGTCGGGGATATCTGTGATCATACTTGCACAGGGCAGACAGAATCATCTGGAATTTTTTTCGGCACTTTTTCTTCAGCAGCATTTTTACGACGAAAAGGAATTATTTATTGTCGGAATCGCCGAGGGGAAGGAAAGTGCTGTGGCTCTTGTGGGCGGAATTGTGCAAGAAGTACTGGATCGAACAGGTGGGACAGATCTTCGGAAGTATATTTTGGAAAACCAGAAAAAATTTGAAGAAAGCAGAGCGTAAGAGATGTTGCATATTATTCTGTTGATTTTAAAAATAATAGGTTGGATTATTCTGACAATACTGGGGATCTCTGTATTGCTTGTTTGTACTGTGCTTTTTGCTCCGTTTTGTTATGATATCCGTGGAGCATGCGGCGGGGCGCCGGATTCGCTGGATATCGGTATGCGATTTTCTTATTGTTTTCATTTGATCCGCGGTACGATACAATACAGAAATGAAAAGCTTACATGGAAATTACAGCTTGCATGGAAGAAAATTGGAAGTGAAGAGGAGACAAAGGAGACGGAAAAAACGGAAAAGGCGACAGAGGAAACAGGGCGGGAGTCGAAAGCAGAGTTTTCGGAGAAAATATCTTCAGAAGCAGAAAGGAGCAGTCCGAAGCCTGTCCCGAAGTCTGTTTCACAGTTTGGTCTTGTACAGAAGGAGACAGAAGAGAAAACAACAGTGTACATGGCAGAAGACGAGAAAACGCAGACGAAAGAAAGCCTTTTGGATCGCATAGATTCGTTTTTTGAAAAAACAGAATATAAATTTGAGGAATTTTTTGATAAAATAGAGGAACTGATACGAAAGAAAGAGCTTGTTGCAGATTTTCTGGCGGCAGAGGAACACAGGGAGGCTTTTCGAAAGAGTGTTTCTGAATCTAAAAGAATGCTGCTTCGCTTGAAGCCTAAGAAAATAAACGGCAGCGTAGAATTTGGGTTTGAGGATCCGGCGCTGACCGGGAAGGTACTGGCAGTGGTGAGCATGCTGTATCCGTATTTTGGAGAATATGCAGAGATTACACCCAGATTCGAGGAAAAAATTCTGAAAGGTGATTTCTATGTGAAGGGAAGCGTGGCGGCAAGAGTATTCGTTTCGACGGGGGTACGGTTACTTCTGGATAAAAACATCCGGATGACAATGCGTGATATCAAAAATTTTAAATTTGACCGACAAGGAGGAAAGAGCGATGTCTGAAAATAACATTAAAAATACGGTGGAGTCTCTGATCAGTGGAATGGATGGCTTGATTTCATCAAAAACAGTAGTGGGGGATGCGATTCAGGTAAAGGATACGACGATCATTCCTCTTGTGGACGTATCTTTTGGGATCGGAGCCGGTTCTGCGCTTGGAGACAGAAGAGGAAAAGGATCGGGCGATCAAAAGGCAAAGGGCATGGGCGGTATGAGTGGAAAGATCACACCAAGTTCCGTGCTTGTCATAAAGGATGGATCGGTTCGTCTTGTAAATATAAAAAATCAAGATACGATTACAAAGCTTCTGGATATGGCACCGGAATTATTGGATCGTTTCACAACGAGAAAAGAAGATAAGGTGACAGAAGAGGATGTTGCGGAGATGCTCGACGAGACTGAATAAGAAAGGTATGAACTCCTGTTGTTGTGCATAGGTTAGTAATAGCAATATGCATGAAACAGGAGTTTTCTTTTATGAAACGTGTATTTGGATTTGCCCTGCTCAGCGCCGCGATCGGAATGTTGGTGATCATTTTGCTGCCGTGTACGGCTCTGTTGGAATTTTGTCTTGTAATCGGGTGTCTGACGGCGGGGTATTGTTTGTTTTGTAAATAGTGTTGCATAACTGAAAAGAGTCTGTCGGACTGTTTTATCGTATGCATGGCAACAGAAAAAAGAGACTTCCTATTTTAAAAGATATGAAGTCTCTTTCGTTTCCGTGTCATCAAAGTATTTACATTTTACAAAATCCAATGTCTGTTGTATAGTATATAATTAAGCGCGTTCTACGCGTCCGGACTTCAAGCAAGAAGTACATACGTACATCTTCTTGGAACCGCCTTCTGTTTTAACGCGAACAGACTTTACGTTTGATTTCCACATTTTTGGTGTTTTTCTATGGGAGTGACTTACGTTATTACCGAAATGAGCACCCTTTTCGCAAATAGCACATTTAGCCATCATTGCACCTCCTAACAATATGAAATAGTCCACATGGACTCACAACACTAATATCTTAGCAGAAAGAAACTGTGATTGCAAGCGTTTTTTAAAAAATTCGGGAAATCTCGGGAAATCATGGTAAAATGCTAGATGCTATCTTGTAAAGCGGGAGGAAAAAGCGTATAATACAAATGTTAATTATGCAAAAATCCAATTTAAGACTGGAGGTAATATATGATGAAAGGTAGTATGAGTACAGATTTAGGTATCATTACGATCAATCCCGAAGTAATCGCAAAATATGCCGGTTCTGTGGCGGTTGAGTGCTTCGGAATTGTAGGGATGGCCGCCGTCAGCGTAAAAGACGGTATGGCGAGACTGCTGAAAAGAGAAAGTCTGACACATGGGATCCAGCTGGAGATTTCAGAGGAGAATCGTATCACACTGAATTTTCATGTGATCGTTTCTTATGGTGTAAACATTCTTTCTGTTTCCGACAACCTGAAGCATAATGTAAAATATAAGGTAGAAGAGTTCACCGGAATGACGGTTGAGAAGATTAACATCTTCGTTGAAGGTGTACGAGTGATTGATTAAGGAGGATACTTGTCGTGGCAACTAATACGATAAATGCAGAGCTACTTACCAGAATGTTTCTTGCAGGAGCAGCAAATCTGGAGGCGAAGAAAGAATTTATTAATGAGCTGAATGTATTTCCGGTACCGGACGGAGATACCGGAACAAACATGACTTTAACGATCATGTCTGCCGCAAAGGAAGTCAGCGCATTAGAAGAAAAAGATATGGTTTCCGTATCAAAAGCAATTTCTTCCGGCTCTCTTCGCGGAGCAAGAGGAAATTCAGGAGTGATTCTTTCCCAGCTTTTGCGCGGATTTACAAAAGAAATTCGTGAGCATAAAGAGCTTAATGTACAGATTTTGGCAAATGCCTGCGAGCGTGCGACCGCAACCGCATATAAGGCTGTTATGAAACCGAAGGAGGGAACAATCTTAACCGTTGCAAAGGGACTGTCTGAAAAGGCGAGGGAGTTGGCAGAGACAACAGACGATCTGGAGATTTTCTTACCGGCAGTGATTGAAGAGGCGAAGGAGGTTCTTGGCAGAACACCGGATATGCTGCCTGTACTAAAAGAGGCAGGTGTTGTGGACTCCGGCGGACAAGGTCTTCTGGAGGTTTTAAACGGTGCCTATGATGCGTTCCAAGGGAAAGAGATTGATTACAGTGCAATTGAAGCAAGCACCGGAACAACAATGGTGAAGCCGCAGGCTCAGGTGGAATCGGATATCAAATTCGGATATTGTACAGAATTTATCATTATGTTGGAAAAGGAGTTTGGCGATCAGGATGAAGCAGAGTTTAAAACATATTTAGAGTCCATCGGAGATTCTATTGTATGTGTGGCAGATGAAGATATTGTGAAGATCCACGTACACACAAATGATCCGGGACTTGCAATCCAAAAGGCACTTACATTTGGTCAGTTGTCCCGAATGAAGATTGATAATATGCGTGAAGAGCATCAGGAGAAGCTGATCCGGGATGCGGAAAAACTTGCGGCTGAACAGAAAGCGGTGCAAGAACCGAGGAAACCGGTGGGATTCATTGCGGTTTCAATCGGTTCCGGAATGAACACGATTTTTAAAGAACTGGGTGTGGATTATATTATTGAGGGCGGACAGACTATGAATCCGAGCACAGAGGATATGCTTACGGCGATCGATCATGTCAATGCGGATCATATATTTATTTTCCCGAATAATAAAAATATTATTCTGGCGGCAAATCAGGCGCAGTCTTTGACAGACGACAAGGATATTATCGTGATCCCGACAAAAACCGTACCGCAGGGAATTACTGCGATCATCAATTATATGCCGGATGAGGATGTTGACACCAACGAAGAAACGATGCTCGAAGAGATTAAGAATGTTAAAACCGGGCAGGTTACGTATGCGGTGCGGGATACGCATATCGACGATAAGGAGATCCACGAGGGAGATATTATGGGAATCGGTGATTCGGGAATTCTTTCCGTAGGTCAGTCGGTGGAGACAACAGCAAAAGAAATGCTTGCGCTGATGGCAGATGAAGATACAGAATTGATCAGTCTGTATTACGGGGAAGATGTGCAGGAAGAAGAGGCGGAAAGATTTGCGGAAGAAATCGCAGAATTATATCCCGACGCAGATGTAGATATGCAGTGCGGCGGACAGCCTATTTATTATTATGTCATGTCTGTAGAATAAAAGCAGCAAGGACAGCAGATTACAGAAAGCGGAGCAGCCGTACAAAAAGACAGCGGCGTTCCGCTTTTTCTTTCTATATGAAAAACGGAGATAGTTTGATGAATGAACATTCAAAAATAAGCAGTTTAAAAGGAATCGGAGAAAAAACAGAAAAAATATTTCAAAAGGCAGGAATCTTTACGGTCGGGGATTTAGTCCATTATTATCCACGTGGATATGAGGTGTATGAAGATCCTGTGACTGTCAGTGAAGCGTCAGAGGGGCAGATTGTGACTGTAACAGGCATGATTTTTGGAAAAGTCCGGGTGGGTGGCAATCCCAAAATGCAGATTACGACACTTTATCTAAAGGATCTGACGGGAACGTTAAAGGTAATCTGGTTTCGAATGCCGTTTCTCCGCAATACCCTGTCAAAAGGCGGAGTGATCACGCTTCGCGGACGAATGGTACGGAAAAGAGACGGACTGGTTATGGAGCATCCGGAAATTTTTTATCCGAGCTCGAAGTATGAAGAAAAACGAAATTCGCTGCAGCCGGTCTATCCGCTGACAACCGGACTGACCAACAATATGATCATGAAAGCTATGAAGCAGGCTTTTTTTGACTGTTCTGCGGGAAATGGGATACTCTCGGAAGAATTAGAGAAAAGACACTGCTTTCCGGAATATAAAGAGGCTCTTAGGGGGATTCATTTTCCGGAGACAAAGGAAAATTTTTACCGGTCGCGAAACCGCCTTGTTTTTGAAGAATTTTTACTCTTTATTCTTTCTCTGAGAAAATTAAAAGCAAGGGAAGAGCAGGTGTTAAATCCGTGCTGTTTCCGGGAACAGCCGGAAATCAAACGATTTTTGGAGGCGCTTCCGTATGAATTGACCAATGCTCAAAAAAACGTCTGGAGGGAAATCTGTCAAGATATGTCCGGGACTCATGTGATGTCTCGGTTGGTACAAGGGGACGTAGGATCCGGGAAAACAATCGTTGCATTTTTGGCGATGATGTATGCAGGACTGAACGGATATCAGTCGGCAATCATGGCTCCAACAGAAGTGCTTGCCAGACAGCACTATGAGAATATGACGAAAATGCTGGAAGAATACAAAATTGCATTAAAAGCGGTATTGCTTACAGGCTCGATGACGGCAAAAGAAAAGCGGCTGACTTATGAACAAATGCGTTCGGGAGAAGTACAATTGATCGTCGGAACACATGCTTTAATTCAGGAAAAGGCAGAATATCACAACCTTGCTTTGGTTGTGACGGATGAACAGCACCGATTTGGGGTGCATCAGAGGGAGATGTTGGCGATGAAAGGGCTCTATCCGCACATTCTTGTGATGAGTGCTACGCCGATTCCGCGGACATTGGCGATCATCTTATATGGAGATCTGGATATTTCTGTTATCAACGAGCTTCCGAAAAACCGACTGCCGATCAAGAACTGTGTGGTAGATACCGGTTATCGGAATACGGCATATTCTTTTATGAAAAAACAGATCGCAGAGGGGCGGCAATGCTATGTGATCTGTCCTATGGTGGAGGAAAGTGAAAATCTGGAGGCGGAAAATGTGACAGACTATACAGACATACTTCAGGAAGCCATGGGAAAAGAAATAATTGTACAATGCCTGCACGGAAAAATGAAACAGACGCAAAAGGATGAGATTATGGAAGCCTTCAGCCGGAATGAAATCCAGATATTGGTATCGACAACTGTAATTGAAGTTGGTATTGATGTTCCGAATGCAACGGTTATGATGATTGAAAACGCAGAACGATTCGGACTGGCTCAGCTTCATCAGCTTCGCGGGCGAGTCGGAAGAGGAAAGCATCAGTCATATTGTATTTTTATGAGCGCCTCAAAATCAAAAGAAACAAAAGAAAGACTTGAAATACTGAATCGATCCAATGATGGATTTTTTATTGCCGGAGAGGATTTGCGTCTGAGAGGACCGGGCGATCTTTTCGGGATCCGGCAAAGCGGAACGCTGGATTTTAAACTGGCGGATGTTTTCCAAGATGCGGAATTGTTAAAACTGGCCGGAGAAACGGCTGAGGAGATTCTGACAAAGGACCCGAGACTTTCCGCAGCACAGAATGTTGCACTGCAAAAAGCGTTGGAGCATACGCTGGCTGATCTGGAATTGGAAAAAACCTTATAAAGGATTTCATAAGAAAAAGCACTGTAGGATGATCCTAAGTGCTTTTTGCTTTTTTTGTTTCAGCGGACTGGTTATTTACCGGCCATCTGTTTCTCCTGCTGCTCGATCATTTTCTTAACCATATACCCACCTACAGAACCGTTCTGCTTAGATGTCAGGTCGCCGTTGTAACCGTCTGAAAGCGGTACTCCCAACTCACTTGCCACCTCGTATTTGAATTTGTCCAGTGCGCCCTTTGCCTCAGGTACGGCTGCGCGGTTTGATGAACGACTTGCCATTTTTCATTTCCTCCTTTTGCATTTTTACAGTTTTTCTTTCTGTTTTCTTGTATTGTAACTGTGATGTTACACTGATAGTATGTGAAAGAAGTTTTCTTTTACACTGGAAATTGCTGGTTGTTTGTGTTAAACTTTTCATAAAAAAGAATGAAGTTAAAAATATTTTATCGAAACGCAATGAGGTAGCTATGAGAGTGATTGCAGGAAGTGCCAAACGATTACAATTGAAAACACCGGACGGAATGGATACAAGACCGACAACGGACCGGATCAAAGAAACCTTGTTTAATATGATCGCGTCTTCTGTGTTCGGAAGTGTGTTTTTAGATCTGTTCAGCGGCAGCGGTGCGATCGGAATAGAAGCGCTGAGCCGCGGCGCAAAGGAAGCTGTTTTTGTGGAGAGTAATCCGAAGGCGATGGCGTGTATCAGGGAAAATCTGGCTGCTACAAAGCTTTCTCGCAAGGCAGCCATGCTGACAAAGGATGTTATGACCGCATTATATCAATTAGAGGGAGAAAAAAGCTTCGATTATATTTTCATGGATCCGCCGTATCATAAAGATCTGGAGAAAAAAGTATTGGAATATCTGGCCGAGTCTTCGCTTGTCTATGAGGATACCGTTATTATTGTGGAAGCGGCGAAGGAAACAGATTTTTCCTATCTGAACGAACTCGGATTTTATATGATTAAAGAAAAGAACTACAAAACCAATAAGCATGTTTTTATCGGAAAAGAGGGGAAGGAAGAGATATGTTAAGAGCCATTTATCCGGGAAGTTTTGATCCGGTCACATACGGACATCTGGATATTATCAAACGTTCTGCCGGCATCACAGATGAACTGATTGTCGGAGTATTAAATAATAATGCGAAAATGCCGTTGTTTTCTGTGGAAGAACGTGTTAAAATGTTAAAGGAAGTGACCAGTAGTCTGGCAAATGTGACGATTGTGACGTTTGACGGACTATTAGTCGATTTTGCGAGACAGATGAAAGCGGATTTTATCATTCGCGGCCTTCGGGCGATCACCGACTTTGAATATGAACTTCAGATGTCTCAGACAAATCATAAATTAGAACCGGCTGTCGAGACGATTTTCTTGACAACCAATATCGAATATTCTTATTTGAGTTCTACAACTGTAAAAGAGATTGCAGCTTTTGGGGGAGATATTTCACAGTTTGTGCCGGAAGCTGTCGCAAAAGAACTGGAAGAAAAGATGAAATCAAAAGGAGAGTGTAACCAATGAGCAGCCGTATTGAGCAGATTATTGAAGAAATTGAAGAGTACATTGATAGAGACTGTAAGTATCAGCCGTTGTCTACAACGAAAATCATTGTAAATAAAGAACATTTGGACGAATTGTTGAGAGAGCTTCGTATGAAGACGCCGGATGAGATCAAGAGATATCAGAAGATCATCAGTAACCGGGACGCTATTTTGGCAGATGCTCAGGCGAAGGCAGATGCGATGCTGGAAGAAGCACAGGTGCAGACAAACGAACTGGTCAGTGAACATGAGATCATGCAGCAGGCATATGCGCAGGCAAATGAAATCGTTACACAGGCGACTGCCCAGGCACAGGAGATTTTGGACAATGCGACAATGGACGCCAATGCGATCCGTATAGGTGCGATCCAGTATACGGACGATCTGCTTGCCAATGCAGAAAGTATTATCGGGCATACACTTGACAGCTATACAACGAAGTACGACGGACTGATCAACTCTTTACAGGAGTGCTATGATGTTGTTCGTACAAACCGTGCAGAACTGGACATTCCGGAAGAAGATAGCGGAGAATATCAGCAGGATATCCCTATGGAGTAGCAATCTTTTCTGTATGTCTATCTGAACAAAAAAAGATAAATAAGGGATAAGGTACTGGCAGTCAATGCGGCTGCCAGTTTTTCTTTTATATAAGGGCGAATAGAAAATCCGGCTTTTTGTATCATACATTGCGTTTGAGCGACAGAACAGATCCCACCGAAAGCGCTCAGTCCGACAATAAGAGGATATTGGATGAAAAGCGGAAGTTCTGATTTTGCGAAAAATAGGATTCCGTTCGTCATTTCCAGAAAAGGCAGAAGATATCGGATCCCCGGAAGAACCGTTGGGAAATTTTGAAAGACAGCCAGAATAACTGAAAAGAGTATAATATATCCGCCAACCTTGATCAGTGTTTCAAAGCTGTCCATAATAGCTTCATCCAGTTTTTGGAAACCAGCCGGATGTATTTTTTGATTTGGATGGTAAAGCGGGGGATCGGCAGCGGCGAAGGTTTGATTTTGTACGGACAGATATTTTTTACGGGTAAAAAAGCTGACGATCACAGGAGAAAGCATGAGGATCAAAAGTGTGGGAAGTGTAAAACTTTCATCATTTAGTGTTTTCCAGACAATAAAATTTAAAATAAATACCGGACTTGTATTATTGCAGAAAGAAAGCAGATAACGTCCCTCTTGTGGTGTAATATAGCCGGCTGTCGTCAGATCGGCTGTCATTTTAGCTCCCATTGGATAGCCGCATAGAAATCCGGTCAGCACCGCAAAGCTGCCGTTTGGGGATACGCGAAAAATACGGGAACACATTCCCCCGAAGGCAGATGCTATGTAATGGATCGTTCCCGTAGCTAACAGCAGATTGGTGACAAGCAGGAATGGAAATAATGTAGGAAGAAGGATCTGAAACCAGAGAAGAAGACCGTCGCTTGCGCCGGAAAATACTGTTTTTGGGAAAATCAGCATAATGAAGAATAATATTACGATTCCAAATCCCAGTCGATTTTTATTTTTTTTCATATCCGGCACCTTTGAAAGTTTTATTAAAGATATATGAAATAGGTTGATTTTTTATGTGTGCTGTGACAAAATAAACTTTATACAAGTTTTAATTGAAAGGAGCTATGAACAACATGGCAGTATTAGAAAATATCGAACCAAAAGAGGTATTTCATTTTTTTGAAGAAATTAATCAGATTCCAAGAGGAACCTATAATACAAAGGCAGTCAGTGATTATTGCGTGAACTTTGCAAAAGAGCGCGGACTTGCGGTGATACAGGATGAGTGGAATAATGTCATCATTAAGAAACCGGGAACCGCAGGCTATGAGAACAGCGAACCGGTGATCTTGCAGGGGCATTTGGATATGGTTTGTGAGAAAACCGCGGATTCAGACCATGATTTTATGAAAGATCCGATCGAGATGTATGTAGAAGACGGATATGTGAAAGCAAAGGAAACGACGCTCGGAGCTGACAACGGGATCGCGGTTGCGATGGCACTGGCCGTTCTGGACAGCAAAGAAATCCCGCATCCGCCGTTGGAGGTTGTATTTACGATCGATGAGGAGGTCGGAATGACAGGCGCACTTAATATCGATCTTTCTCCGTTGACGGGAACGATGCTGATCAATCTGGACTCAGAAGAGGAGGATGTGCTGACAGCCGGTTGTGCAGGCGGATTTCGTTTTATTTACAGGCTTCCTTTAGAAAAGCAGTCTGTAAGAGGAACAAAAGCAGAGATTGAGATCTGCGGATTGAAGGGCGGCCATTCCGGTGTGGAGATCCACAAGCAGCGTGGGAATGCCAATAAGCTGGCAGGTCGTCTGTTGTACCATTTAAGCCGTGAGACAAATATTTTTCTGGCAGAGATCAACGGAGGAAGCAAGGATAATGTAATCACCTCTGCAAATAAATCTGTGATTATTGCAGAAGATGCGGATATCGTAAAGGAAGCCGCAGGCAAGCTTTTGGACGCATGGAAGCAGGAGTTTGGTGAGGATGAGCCGGGGTTGGACATCCGGATTCGTGTTCTGGAAACCGGTGAATTTGAAGCAATGACAGATGCGACCATGAAAAAGGTGCTTCAGTTCATCCTCAATTGTCCGAACGGAGTGGACGAATACAGCCGTCACCTTGCAGGATTAGTTGAAACATCAGACAATTTGGGCGTGATCAAGACAGATTCCGATCAGATGACATTTATGCTCCTTACAAGAAGTGGATTTGCAAGCAAACTGGCAGAATTTAAGGAACGTTTTATGTGCTTTGCAGAATCTCTGGGCGGAACCTATGAATTCGATGCGGAATATCCGGCATGGACGTTCAAATCAGAATCTCGTATTCGGGAAATTACATTAGATGCATTTGAAAAGGTATTCGGAAAACGCCCCGAAGTTACAGAAATCCATGCCGGTTTGGAATGTGGATTACTGAGCGGGAAAAAGCCGGAGTTGGACTGCATTTCTTTCGGACCGAATATGATCGACGTACACTCTTACAATGAGCGGCTTGAGATTGCTTCCGCAGCAAGGATATGGGAAGCAGTAAAAGAAATTTTAAAACGGTGTAAATAAGACGTTCCCCGGTTCATATACTTTAGCAATATGAACCGGGGAATCAAATTGATGTATAAAAAAATCATTCGGATTACAATCACACTTTTTACAATCCTTCTCTTTTTAAGTATGGGGATTTATGAAGTAAAGGAACAAAGTCAATACAGCAGATTAAAAAAAGCGGCAATGGAATCGTCACTCTTTCGCAGACAGCCGGTGCCGGATAAACTGATCTGCCGGCTCAGAGGACAGCCGGATCCGGGCGGATTGCTTGCTGTATACTGGCTGGAAACCAATTTCACTGAGGAAGCATGGACAAAGCCTGCTGAAGTGGAGAATTTTCTGGCCTGTAGGCAAAAATGGGAGAAAAGTCCGGAGTGGGCAAAGTTTTTATCCGATTGCCGTGCTGTGTGGAATGATTTGAAGTATTTTCCGATACCGGAATCCTCTGATCATAAGACGGCAAAGGTGAGTTTCGTTGACTCTTGGATGTTTGAACGAAATTACGGCGGGAAAAGAGGACATGAGGGAACAGATATCATGGCCTCTGAAAATGTACGAGGGTTCTATCCGGTCATCAGTATGACAGACGGCGTTGTTACACAGAAAGGCTGGTTGGAACAGGGGGGATACCGGATTGGCATTACGGCGCCCGGAGGAGCCTACTTTTATTATGCGCATCTGGATTCCTATGCAAAAATAGAGATCGGAGACCCGGTTAGGGCAGGCGACCTTCTTGGATTTATGGGAGATACCGGCTACAGCAAAACGATAGGAACAACGGGAAATTTCCCGGTGCATCTGCATGTGGGAATCTATCTGACAGATACCGATAGAGAAATCAGTGTTAATCCGTATCCGGCGCTTCGGTATCTGGAAACGAAAAAATTGAAATGTTCCTATGAAAGAGGATGAAAATGAATTTACCAATTGCATTTGAGAAAAAAATGAAAGCCCTTTTAGGGGAAGAATATGAAGCATATCTTCGCTGCTATGAAGAGCCCCGTCACTATGGACTGCGGGTAAATACAAAGAAAATATCTGTGGAAGAGTTTTTAAAGATCGCACCCTGGCCGCTGACTCCGGTGCCTTGGATTTCCAATGGGTTTTATTATGACGGAAGTATCTATCAGCCGGCAAAGCATCCGTATTATTATGCGGGACTGTATTACTTACAGGAACCAAGCGCAATGACGCCTGCAAGCAGACTGCCGGTAGAACCGGGCGATAAGGTGTTGGATGTCTGCGCAGCACCGGGAGGAAAGGCTACGGAACTGGGAGCAAGACTTGGCGGAGAAGGCGTGTTGGTTGCCAATGATATCAGCAATTCAAGAGCCAGAGGACTTCTGAAAAATCTGGAACTGTTCGGCATCGGAAATATGCTGGTGATCAGTGAGGAGCCGGGAAAGCTGATTGAGTTTTTCCCGGAATATTTTGATAAGATCCTGATCGATGCGCCTTGTTCGGGTGAGGGAATGTTCCGAAAAGAGAAAAAAATGGTAAAGGCATGGGAGGAACACGGTCCCGAATTTTTTGCAAGACTGCAGCGAAGTATCATCACACAGGCCGCAGCCATGCTGAAGCCGGGAGGAATGCTTTTATATTCTACCTGTACGTTTGATCCGTTGGAAAATGAACAGACGATTGAATATCTTCTTGAGAAATTTCCGCAATTTATAATCTGTGACATGGAAGGATATGAGGGCTTTGCACAGGGAAGACCGGAAGAAACGAAAACAGGAATTCGGGAGATGAATAAAACAGTCCGCATTTTTCCGCATAAGATGCAAGGGGAAGGACATTATTTGGCGCTTTTAAAAAAATGTGGAAACGAAAAGGCTTCTGAGAAGAAGTTTTCGATGCAAAAGCCTTTGAAAAAGCTGCCGGAAGAACTGGAGATATTTTTCCGGGATGTTTTGTGGGAACCGGACAGACGACGGCTGGATATCCGGGATGAGCGTGTATATTATATGCCGGAGGAACTTCCTGAATTAAAAGGAATTCGTTTTCTGCGTTCCGGACTTCTGCTGGGAGAACTTAAGAAAAAGCGGTTTGAGCCCAGCCAGGCATTGGCAATGTGCCTGAGTCAGGAAACTTATAAAAAGATTTTGAACTTTTCTGTTCAAGACGAGCGGGTGATCAAATACTTAAAAGGAGAAACACTGGACGTAGAGGATTTGACCGGACGAAAAGAGAAAGGCTGGTATCTTGTCTGTGTAGACGGATATCCGCTTGGTTTTGGGAAGCTTGCAAATCAGACCTTAAAAAACAAATATCTGCCGGGGTGGCGTCTGCAGTCATAAGAACAAGATCATAAGGAGCTTTGACAATGAAATTGAGACTGGACAAGTATCTGTCGGAAATGGGCTACGGAACCCGAAGTGAAGTAAAAAGAGCAATCGCAAAGGGGCAGGTTCGGATCAATGCTTCGGTGGTAAGAAAGCCGGAGATGAAATTGGATACAGAAACAGATTGTGTATTTTTTCAAGAGGAGCAAGTGGGGTATGCTGCGTTTGAATACTATATGCTGAATAAGCCGGCAGGAGTGATCTCTGCAACGGAAGATGACAAGGAGCAGACAGTCATCGATCTGATCCGTACGCGGAAGCGTCAGGATCTCTTTCCGGTGGGGAGATTGGACAAGGATACAGAGGGATTGCTGCTGATCACAAATGACGGTGCGCTTGCACACCGTCTTCTGTCTCCGAAAAAGCATGTAGATAAAACCTATTATGCAAGGATTGACAGGCAAGTGACCGAGGCGGATATCCATGCCTTTGCAGAAGGTGTTTCAATTGGAGACGAAAAGCCCACGATGCCTGCAAAACTTAGGATTTTACAGGAAGGACCGCCTGCGGAGATTGAGCTGACGATCCGGGAGGGAAGATTTCATCAGGTGAAGCGCATGTTCCGGGCAAGAGGAAAAGAAGTGTTATATTTAAAACGCTTTCGTATGGGAAGCTTAATATTGGATGAGACTTTGAAACCGGGAGAATATAGAAAACTGACAAAGAGAGAGATAGAAGAATTATGTTGACAGGAAAAAAAGCAGTGATTTTTGATATGGACGGCTCCTTGGTTGATTCCATGTGGATCTGGACTAAGGTTGACGAGATTTATATGAAAAAATACAATCTGACCAAACCGGAGAACTTTTATAAGGACATTGAGGGGATGAGCTTTACAGAAACCGCACAGTATTTTCTGGATGCCTTTCCCGCGCTTCCTTGCACACTTGAGGAACTCAAGCAGGAATGGCAGCAAATGACAATGGAACTATACTGCACAAAAGTTCCGTTAAAACCGGGAGCGGGAGAATTTTTACGGCGCATGAAGCACATGGGGATCAAACTCGGCATTGCCACAAGTAACGACAGAAGTCTGGCAGAAGCAACACTGCATGCGCTGCATGTCCGGGAGTTTTTTGATACGGTGCGTACTTCCTGCGAGGTTGCGAAAGGAAAGCCAGCTCCTGATGTATATTTGAAAGCTGCGGAGGATCTTCAGGTCGTTCCCTCAGAATGTCTTGTTTTTGAGGATGTTCCAAGCGGGATTATGGCAGGGAAAAATGCCGGAATGACTGTATGTGCCGTGGACGATGCATTTTCAAAAGCATATGAAAAAGAAAAACGTACATTGGCCGATTATTATATCTGCGATTATGCGGAAGTATTATAAAAGAAAAGAGTAATGGAGAGCGGAATGGAGAGAGAGTTCTTACCGATATGTCAAAATGATATGAAAAAGCGAGGCTGGGATCAGGTAGATTTTGTCTATGTGATCGGGGACGCCTATGTAGATCATCCCTCTTTCGGACATGCGATCATTAGCAGACTGTTGGAATCCAGAGGGTATCGTGTGGGGATGATTTCACAGCCGGATTGGAAGGATGCTGCAAGTGTAACGGTATACGGAGAGCCGAGACTCGGATTTTTGGTCAGCGCCGGAAATATGGATTCTATGGTCAATCATTATACAGTATCGAAAAAAAGGCGGAAAACAGATGCCTATACGCCGGGCGGGATCATGGGGAAACGTCCTGATCACGCAGCCATTGTATATGGAAATCTGATTCGCAGAACCTACAAACAGACACCAATCATTTTGGGCGGGATCGAGGCAAGCCTACGACGGCTCGCACACTATGATTACTGGTCGGATAAGGTAAAACGTTCCATTTTGCTGGATTCCGGTGCCGATATCATTTCCTATGGAATGGGAGAACACTCCATTGTAGAGATTGCAGAAGCCTTGGATGCGGGGATTGCTGTTTCGGATTTGACGTATGTTGACGGAACGGTCGTAAAGGTGAAGGATCCAAATGCTGTTTATGATGCTGTTACTTTGCCGTCATTTGAAGAGATCAAGGAAAATAAACAAAAGTATGCCGAAAGCTTTTATACACAGTACTGTAATACGGATCCTTATTCCGGGAGCCGTCTGATCGAGCCCTATTCGGAGCATTTGTTTGTTGTGCAGAATCCGCCGGCAAAACCATTGACAACGCTGGAAATGGATGATATCTATGCACTGCCGTATATGCGAACCTGTCATCCGGTTTATGAAACGCAGGGAGGGGTTCCGGCAACCGAAGAGATCCGCTTCAGCCTGACCAGCAACAGAGGCTGTTTCGGCGGGTGTAATTTCTGTGCGCTTACGTTTCACCAAGGGCGGATCGTACAGACACGAAGCCATGCATCGCTTGTAAAAGAGGCAGAAAATTTCACAAAGGAAAAAGGATTTAAAGGCTATATACACGATGTCGGAGGACCGACCGCCAACTTTCGGCATCCGTCCTGCGGCAAGCAGCTGGAAAAAGGAGTCTGTAAAACAAAGCAATGTCTGTTTCCGAAGCCGTGCAAAAATCTGAATGCAGATCATGGCGACTATATCAGACTGCTGCGAAAGCTCAGAGCGCTTCCGAAAGTGAAAAAGGTCTTTATCCGCTCCGGCATCCGGTTCGACTATCTTTTGGAGGAACACGATCCGGCCTTTTTACAAGAATTGTGTACCTACCATGTCAGCGGACAGCTAAAGGTTGCTCCTGAGCATGTTTCGGATACCGTACTGGAAAAAATGGGAAAACCTCAAAATGAGGTTTATGAGAAGTTTGTCAAACAGTTCTTTAAAATGAATGAAAAAATCGGCAAAAAGCAGTATTTGGTTCCATATCTGATGTCCTCACATCCGGGGTCTACACTCAAGGAAGCGGTTCAATTGGCGGAATACTGCCGCGATATGGGATATATGCCGGAGCAGGTGCAGGATTTTTATCCGACGCCGTCGACTATTTCAACCTGTATGTATTATACGGGACTGGACCCTCGCACAATGAAAGCGGTGTATGTACCGAAAAGTCCCCATGAAAAAGCAATGCAGCGCGCGTTGATCCAATATCGAAATCCGGTAAATTACGAACTTGTCAAAGAGGCTTTACTGAAAGCAGGACGAACCGATCTGATCGGCTTTGATGAAAAATGTTTGATTCGTCCCAGACAATTTTCGTATGAAAAAAATGTACAGAAACGGAATACATCAAAAAGGATGACAAAAGGAACAGCCGGGAAAAAGACAGAAAAGAGACCGGCAGGCAGGAGGCGGAAAGGATGAAAATAGCGATCGTGACAGGAGCATCTTCCGGAATGGGGAGAGAATTTGTAAAGCAAATCGGATTCTTATATCGTTCTCTGGACGAAATCTGGGTGATTGCAAGAAGAAAGGAGCGGTTGATCGAACTACAGACACATTCTGTCGTTCCGCTGCGTGTTTTCGAGGGGGATCTGTTGAAACCTCCTATATATACTTCGCTAAAGCAGGCGTTTGAGGAAGAGCAGCCGGACATTCGGATGCTGGTGAATGCGGCAGGGTTTGGGAAGACCGGTTCTGTAGAAGAGATTTTAGCGGAGGATAAGAAGGCACAGCTTCGTATGATCGATCTAAATTGTATCGCATTGTCGAGAATGACCTTTTGTTGTCTGCCGTATTTTTCAAAGGGAAGCAGGATTTTGAATCTGGCGTCTGCGGCGGCATTTTGTCCGCAGCCGCTATTTACGGTGTATGCGGCAACGAAAGCTTATGTTTTAAGCTTCACCCGTGCACTTGGTGCAGAATTAAGACCGAAAGGAATTCTGGTTACCGCTGTCTGTCCGGGACCTGTTGACACAGAGTTTTTTGAGGTTGCCGGAAAAATGGAAAATGTATGGAAAAAAATGGTTCTGGCAAAAGCGCCGGACGTTGTCAGGAGGGCACTTTTAGACAGCAGAGCGGGAAGACCGATGTCTGTATATGGAATCGCCATGAAAGGAGCAAGAATTGCTTCCAAGCTGATTCCCCATCATTTTATTTTGAAATTGGAAACAAAGGGTAACGATAAGAAAGGCTGATAATAAATGAAACGATACGAGAAAGGAATGCCGGGATATCTGGACTACAAAAAGAAGATAGAAATCATCCGTACGATCGTTTACTTCGCACTGGTCGCGGCAGTATATTTTCTGGGATACAGCCAGACCGGTTCGAATAAAAATCTGTTAACGGTTGTAGCGATCGTCGGATGTCTCCCCGCATGTAAAGCGTTGGTCGGAGTGATCATACGCTTTCCGCATCATTCAATCAGGGAAGAGATTGCAAAGGAACTAAAGGAAACATGTCCACATCTGACTACGATTTATGATCTGGTCATAACAAGCACTGAAAAAATTATGCCTGTTGATGAAATCATTATTTCGGGAGATAAAATATTCGGATATACTTCAGATAAAAAAGTGGATCTGCGCTATGCGGAACAGCATATCAAAAATATTTTGATGCAAAATCATTTTAAGGACGTATCCGTAAAGCTGATGGATCAATACAAACCGTTTTTGACGAGAGCCGAGGGATTGGAAAATATTGCTGTGATCGAAAATGAAGATCGTAACGAGCGTGAAGAGCAGATTGCGCGGTTGATCTTGAATATTTCATTGTAAGAGATACCGGGGGATATTTATGCAGGAATTAAACATTACAAAAAACGAAGCAGGTCAGCGTCTGGATAAATTTCTCGGAAAATTTTTAAGCGAGGCGCCGAAAAGCTTTCTCTATAAGATGCTGCGAAAAAAGAACATCACATTGAACGGAAGAAAAGCCGGCGGACAGGAAAAACTGAATATCGGAGATGTGGTAAAGGTGTTTCTGTCGGATGAAACGATCGATAAATTTTCCGGGAAGAAGCCGGCCGTTTCCGCTGTTGATTATTCGAAAATGCCGGAGATCCTGTATGAGGATGAAGATATTTTATTATGGAACAAGCCGGTGGGAATGCTTTCACAGAAGGCAAAGGACAGCGATATTTCTGCCGTAGAATATCTGATCCGCTATCTCGTGTCTTCCGGTCAGTTAAAAGAGGAGGACTTAAAGACCTTTCGTCCATCCGTATGCAATCGTCTGGATCGGAATACAAGCGGAATTCTGGCGGCAGGAAAGAGTTTGCCCGGCTTACAGGAAATGAGCAGGCTTTTTAAGGAGCGCAGTCTTGAAAAGTATTATCTATGTCCCGTAGTTGGGAAAGTTGATGTGCCGGCATCTGTCTACGGATATCTCTGGAAGGACGCACAAAACAACCGAGTACAGATCACACAAGAGGAACTGCCCGGAAGTGTCCGGATCGAAACGGAATACAGACCGTTTGCGGCAGGGGAAAAGCTGACCTTACTGGAGGTGCATCTGATCACAGGGAAAACACATCAAATCCGCGCACATTTGGCTAGTATCGGACATCCGATCATCGGGGATTATAAATATGGCAATCCGACAGTCAATGAGAGCTATAAAAAACAATACGGATTGACACATCAGCTGCTCCATGCATACCGGCTTAAAATGCCGGAAACAAAAGGGGCGCTTTCCTACCTTTCCGGAAAAGAATTTCTGGCAAAACCGCCGAAGCAATTCCGACAGATTTGTGAGGATGCGGGGGTTAGAATAAAAATAAAAGGAAATAAAAATGGCAACATGGAATTCAAGAGGACTTAGAGGCTCTACACTGGAAGAATTTATCAATCATACGAATGAGCGATATGATGAATTGGGACTGGCTCTGATCCAGAAAATCCCGACTCCGATCACTCCGGTGAGGATTGATAAAGAGCGGCGTCACATTACGTTGGCGTATTTTGACAAGGTCAGTACGGTGGATTATATCGGAACGGTACAGGGGATTCCGGTCTGTTTTGATGCGAAAGAATGCAACTCCGACACATTTCCGCTTCAAAATATTCATGAACATCAGATGATATTTATGGAAAAATTTGAAAAACAGGGAGGAGTCGCATTTCTCATCCTGTATTACAGCAACCGGAACATTCTGTATTACATGCGCTTTCGGGAAATTCGGACGTTTTGGGAGCGCAAAAATTCCGGCGGACGAAAGAGCTTTCGGATCGAAGAACTGGAAGGATCCTATTTTATGAATTTGAAATCGAACTGCTATGTGCCTTATCTGGATTGTATACAAATGGATCTGGATGAGAGAGAATAGCGGAAAAACGTTGACAATGTTCGGAAAAGTTCGTATAATGTGGTTGATTTAGTGATTTACCATGATAAAGTGGAGGCGTTATATGGAACAGAAATTACACACACCTGAGGGGGTTCGGGACATTTATAATACGGAATGCAGAAAGAAACTGACTGTACAGGAAAAGCTTCATCAAACCTTGCATTTATACGGTTATCAGGATATTCAGACTCCTACCTTTGAGTATTTTGATGTGTTTCGGGATGAGATAGGGACGATTTCCTCCCGTGAATTGTACAAATTTTTTGACCGGGACGGGAATATTCTCTCGCTTCGCCCGGATATCACACCGTCTATTGCAAGAGCAGCCGCAACCCTATTTGAAGAAGAGGATTTTCCGATTCGTCTTTGTTATGTAGGCAATACCTTCATCAATCATTCCAGCTATCAGGGAAGATTGAAAGAAAATACGCAGCTTGGCGCAGAATTTATCGGAGAGGACTCTATTGAAGCAGATGCCGAAATGATCGCCATGCTTGTAGACGGACTAAAAAAGGTCGGATTAAAGGAGTTTCAGGTAAATATCGGACATGTTGATTTTATCCGTTCCCTGTTGGAGGAAAGCGGGCTTGATGCAGCGTCACAAAAAGAGATCCATTTTCTGATTGCAAATCGGAATTATTTCGGAGCGGAGGAGGTTCTGGAGAGGGAACATGTATGCGAGCCGGTAAAGCAGGCATTCTCGACGCTGTCTGAATGGATCGGAGGCGTAGAAATATTAAAACAGGCGGCAATGTCTGCTCCCGGAGCAAAGGCAGAGGCGGCAATCCTCCGTCTTTTGAAAATCTATACATTGCTTCAATTATACGGAGTAGAAGAGTATGTGACTTTTGACCTAAGTATGTGTGGGAATTATGAATATTATTCAGGTATTATTTTCCGTGCGTATACATACGGAACCGGCGATGCGGTCGTACGGGGAGGACGCTATGACCATCTGTTGGAGAAATTTGGAAAAAATACACCGTCGATCGGATTTGCAATTATTATTGATGAATTGATGAATGCATTGAACCGACAGAGCATAAAAATAGATTTTGGGCACCGCAACCTGGTCGTATATGCAGACGATGTGAAACGCAGTGCATTTGCTCTTGCAAAAAACTGTCGGAACAAGGGCAAATGTATCGTTCTTTTAAAACGAACCGAAGATGAAACAAAAGAAGCTTATATAAACTACGGAAAACGTCTCCGGGCCGATAGTCTGCTCTATCTGCAGAAGGGCATCGGAATAGAGATTGTGAATTTGAAAACAGGAGAAGAGAGAACGCTTCATGCCGAAAAAAAGAAAACGGAGGGTGGATCATTATGAAATATCTGACATTTGCACTCACAAAAGGCAGGCTGGCAAAACAAACGCTGGAAATGTTGGAGCAACTCGGAATTACCTGTGAAGAAATGAAAGATAAGTCTTCCAGAAAGCTGATTTTTGTCAATGAAGAATTAAAGCTGAAATTCTTTTTGGCAAAGGGACCGGATGTGCCGACCTATGTAGAGTACGGAGCCGCAGATATCGGAGTGGTAGGAAAGGATACGATTGTAGAGGAGGGGCGCAAGGTACACGAGGTACTGGATCTCGGATTCGGCAGATGCCGGATGTGTGTCTGCGGCATGCCGGATTCGGCAGAACTTTTGAAGCACCATGAATTGATCCGGGTTGCAACAAAATATCCCCACATTGCCAAGGACTATTTTTATAACAAAAAGCGTCAGACGGTCGAAATTATTAAAATGAACGGTTCTATTGAACTGGCGCCGATCGTCGGACTTTCCGAGGTTATTGTAGATATTGTAGAAACAGGATCTACATTAAAAGAAAACGGGCTAGTCGTATTGGAAGAGGTTTGCCCATTGTCTGCCCGAATGATCGTAAATCCGGTCAGTATGCGAATGGAAAACGACCGGATCAAAACATTGATTCATAATCTGCGTAAATTGTTACAGGAGGAGCGGCATGCGAATTGAAAAACTGGATGAAACAACGAAAAAAAACTTGTTGGAGGATCTTTTGAAGCGCAGTCCGAACAGCTATGGACAATATGAAAAATGCGTGCAGGAAATTCTGGAAGCGGTAAAAGTAAGGAAGGACAGAGCCCTATTTGAATATACAGCGCAATTTGATAAGGTCACTCTCGATTCTTCTACCATTCAAGTGACAGAGGAAGAAATTCAAGAAGCTTATACGGCGATCGATGAAAATCTTCTCCGCATTATCCGAAAAGCCTTGAAAAATATTGAGTCTTACCATGCCAAGCAGATGCAGTACAGTTGGTTCGACAGCAAGCCGGATGGTACAATGCTCGGGCAGAAGGTAACGGCGCTTCAAAAGGTCGGCGTCTATGTACCCGGAGGTAAGGCAGTATATCCGTCTTCGGTATTAATGAACCTGATGCCGGCAAAGGTTGCCGGAGTAGATGAAATTGTTATGGTGACGCCTCCCGGAAGGGATGGGCGTGTCAATCCGACTACGCTTGTGGCGGCAAGGGAAGCGGGCGCAGATAAGATTTATAAGGTCGGAGGCGCACAGGCGATTGCAGCACTTGCATACGGAACCGAAAGTATTCCGAAAGTCGATAAGATCGTAGGACCCGGAAATATTTATGTCGCACTTGCAAAAAAAGCGGTATACGGGCATGTAAGCATTGATTCTGTCGCAGGACCGAGCGAGATTCTTGTGCTTGCGGACGAGACGGCTTCGCCGCGGTATGTTGCAGCTGATCTTTTGTCCCAGGCAGAGCATGACGAACTGGCATCGGCAATTCTTGTGACTACAAGCATGGAACTTGCCAAGAAGGTGTCCGACGAGGCAGAACGGTTCATAGATGAATTGTCCCGCGGTGAGATCATCCGAAAATCACTGGATAACTATGGGCATATTCTGGTTGCAGATACGTTGGATGAGGCTATTGGGGCGGCGAACGAGATTGCATCGGAACATTTGGAGATCATGACAAAAGATCCGTATCAGGTGATGACGAAAATACGGAATGCAGGAGCGATTTTTATCGGAGAATACAGCAGTGAACCGTTAGGCGATTATTTTGCAGGACCGAATCATATTTTACCGACCAACGGAACCGCCAAATTTTTCTCTCCGCTTTCTGTCGATGACTTTTTGAAAAAGTCTAGTATTATTTCTTATTCAAAAGAGGCTCTGGAGGCAGTTCATACAGATATTGAACAGTTTGCAGAAGCAGAACAGCTGACGGCTCATGCAAATTCGATCAGAGTCCGTTTTGAACATTAAGAGAGAAAGGGGGAATACCAGTGGAGAATCGGATCGGAACTTGTACACGTAAGACAAAGGAGACAGAAATCGCACTGACGATCGATCTGGACGGATGCGGAAAGAATCAGATCGATACAGGCATTCCTTTTTTTGACCATATGCTGGATGGCTTTGCGCGCCATGGACTTTTCGACTTAACTGTGAAAGCAAGGGGGGATCTTATGGTGGACTGTCACCATACCGTAGAGGATACCGGTATCGTTTTGGGGCAGGCGATTTCGGATGCACTTGGGAATAAGGCAGGAATCAAGAGATACGGAAGCACTCTGCTTCCCATGGATGAGGTGCTTGCCTTATGCGCGATCGATCTTTCGGGACGGCCTTATCTGAAATATGATGCGGATTTTTCCGGTGCACAGCTCGGCGCTATGGATACGGAAATGATCCGTGAGTTCTTTTATGCGGTATCTTACAGCGCCGCAATGAATCTGCATCTGAAGATCCTGGAGCCGGGCAATCTTCATCATATGGCAGAAGCACTATTTAAGGCTTTCGGAAAAGCCTTGGATGCGGCAACGCAGAGAGAGCCGCGCATGAAAGAAGTCTGGTCTACAAAGGGCAGCTTGTAAAAGGAGATTGAAAAAATGAGTTATAAAAGATTGACACCATGTATTTTGATCAATGCCGGAAAGGCAGTCAAATGGTTTGATGATCCTACCGTTATTTCAGAAGATGTGGTGATACTTGCAAAGCACTACTGTGAGCAGGGGGCGGATGAATTGATCGTCTTTGATCTGTCTACATCCGATGAGGATCATGAAGAAGCGATTGAACTGATGAGAAAAATCAATCGGATCATCAGTATTCCTATGGTCGCAGGAGGAAATATCCGTCGGCAGGAGGATGTAAAGAAATATCTGTATGCAGGAGCAAAACGAGCGATCCTGAACTTCTCCAAGGCCGTTTCTCAGGATATGCTGGAGGATGTGTCCAAACGTTTCGGAAAAGAGCGGATCGGAGTTTCTTTGAATGATTTTGACGGTCTGTTCAAGCGACAGCATCAAATTGCGAAATATTCATCTGAAGTGATTTTTATGCATCGACTGGATCTGAACTCTGTTTTGAGCGTTACAGATATTCCATGTGTCGTTCTGACAGATACTATGGAACAGTCCGAGATATTAAAAATCTTAAAATCCGACAGTGTGAAAGGGGTTTCCGGATTATTGATCAGTCAGCCGGACATGGATTTTAATACATTTAAACAAATCTGTATGGATGAAGGAATTCAGATGACCTCCTTTGAAAGCTCAATGGATTTTGGGGAACTAAAATTAAACGAAGACGGATTGATCCCGGTAATCGTACAGGACTATAAGACAAATGAAGTGCTGATGCTGGCATATATGAACGAAGAAGCCTTTCAGCATACGCTGAAGTCCGGTCGTATGACCTATTACAGCAGGAGCAGAAAAGAACAGTGGGTCAAGGGAGAAACCTCCGGGCATTTTCAATATGTGAAATCCTTAACCGCAGACTGTGATAAAGATACATTACTTGCAAAAGTAGAACAGATTGGCGCAGCTTGCCATACCGGGAACAAAAGCTGTTTCTTTCAGCCGATCATTGGCAATGATTATGATTGTAAAAACCCGCTGCAGATTTTTGAGCATGTATATGAAACCATTCTGGATCGGAAAGAACATCCAAAAGAAGGTTCCTATACAAATTATTTATTTGAAAAGGGAATCGATAAGATTTTGAAAAAGGTCGGCGAAGAGGCAACAGAAATCGTTATTGCCGCCAAAAATCCAAGTCCGGAAGAAATCAAATATGAGATTGCCGATTTTCTTTATCATACCATGGTATTAATGGTTGAGAAAGGAATCAGTTGGGAAGATATTACAACGGAGCTGGCAGACCGCTAGGGAAAGTTTGGTTCTTTGTAAAAGCGACAGGACATAGAATATGGTAAACAGACCATGTTTTATGTCCTGCCGTTGTTTTATACACATGGGAAATCCACATGGTAGTAGAAGAGGAGACTTGCTATGAATGATCCAGAGGAACGCAGAAGAGAACTTTTGAAACAGACGAGGCAATTATATGACGACACATGGATTCCGGCGGTACATCCGCGGTATGGAAATCTGTATAAAGAATTGTATTCCGATGAAACGGCAGAAACACCGGAAGGAAGTTTTGCCTTTCGATTGGCATTGGGGATTTTACTGTTTGTATGCTATGTGTGGATAGACCGAGCGCAGATTCCCGTAATGAACGTAGACAGCAGTCAGATTGCGGTACAGATTGAGAAACAAATGAATGTAGAAGAACTACAGGAAGCGTGGAAAAATTTGTAACAAAAAAATTAAGAAAAAGATAAACAATTCCACAAAACAGATATGATATACTATATGCTATACAAAGATGAAATTACATAAGAGGAACTGAAAATGAAGTGGATAAAGCGTTTACTCATAGTGCTTCTGATCTGCCTTGTGATACTGCTGACCCCCACCGGATGGGTTACTTATCAAGGGTATCTGAGATATGTATCTGTCATGGCAGAAGAACCGTTGGAGACAAAAATCAATGAAATACAATCGAAACCAAATTATACCGAATTAGAAGATCTGCCGGAAATTTACCTGGATGCAGTGGTTGCGGTGGAAGATAAGCGGTTTTATTCCCACTTTGGAATCAATCCGATTTCTCTTATGCGGGCGGTTCGGAATAACATCCGTGCGGGAGCGCTGATTGAAGGTGGAAGTACGATCACGCAGCAGCTTGCCAAAAATCTGTATTTTGAAGACGACAATGATATTGTCCGCAAAGCGGCAGAAGGGATGCTGACATTAGTATTGGAAAAACGATACACGAAAGAAGAACTTTTGGAATTGTATGTCAACTGTATTTACTTCGGGGAATCGTATTACGGCATCTATGATGCCGGTATGGGTTATTTCGGGAAAGTACCGTCGGAGCTTTCTGATTATGAAAGCACACTGCTGGCAGGCGTTCCCAATGCGCCTTCTGCCTATGCGCCGACGGTGAATATGGAATTGGCCTTAAAGCGGCAGAAAAAAGTATTGGAAAGTATGGTAAGGGAAGGATATTTGACAGAGGAAAGAGCGGAAGAGATTACGTCAGAGGGAGAAGGATAAAAGTAGAAGAGCAAAGCATGAGAGTAAAAATCAGAAATGGTTTTTCTTTTATGCTTTTTAATTTTTTTATTGACAGGAAATCATGAATCTGATATTCTATTCCGGTAGTTAGATGCGACTAATACCTCGAAAGAGGTTTTTCTTTTGAAAGATGGTTAGTTGCAACTAATTTGCAGATAAAATCAGAAATGGGTGGATAAATGAAATGATGATTAACAAGAGACTGATCCGTACAGTCAAAGAAAGTAAAAAATGTATAGCAGGAAATGTGATCAGCCAATGGATTTCCTTAATAGCCAATATTTGTATGATGGGGATGATTGCCAAAATGCTCCAACGTTTATACGAGGGAACAATCGACAGTCGCCAGGTAGTCGAAGCAGCAGTAATTGCCGTCGTGGCAGTCGGTATACGCTTTTTATGTACTGTTGTTTCCGGCAGAATGGGATATCTTTCTTCAAAAGAGGTGAAGAAAACCCTTCGTCAGATGATATATAAGAAACTTCTTCGACTTGGTTCTTCTTATAAAGAACAGGCAAACACTTCAGAAATAGTGCAAATTGCGGTAGAAGGAGTGGAGCAGTTGGAAACATATTTTGGGGCATATTTGCCACAGCTTTTCTATGCAATATTGGCTCCGTTGACGCTGTTTTCCGTTTTAAGTTTTGTGAATTTTCCGAGTGCGCTTGTACTGTTGATCTGTGTTCCTTTGATTCCGGTAACAATTGTTATGATCCAAAGATGGGCGAAAAAGCTTCTGGCTAAATATTGGAGTCAATATACAGCTTTAGGAGATACTTTTCTTGAAAATCTTCAGGGATTAACAACTACAAAGATCTATCAGACAGATGAATTCAAGCATAAAGAAATGAATGAGCAAAGCGAACGTTTTCGGAAAATCACTATGAAAGTACTTACGATGCAGCTGAACTCTATCACGATCATGGACTTGATTGCTTATGGCGGTGCTGCGTTAGGCGTAATTCTGGCAGTGATTCAGTTTCGAGAAGGGAAAGTGGATTTGTTCGGATGTATTATGATTATTTTACTGGCGGCTGATTTCTTTTTACCGATGCGGCTTCTGGGTTCCTTTTTTCATATTGCTATGAATGGCATGGCTGCTTCGGATAAGATATTCCGTTTATCTAATAATTCTTTGCGTATATGCTTATGCATTCCTGCAAGCTGTTTGGGATTCCTAAAAAACTTTGTTTGGGATAAGGTACACTTGACCTTACCATTCGTTTTCTTTTCCTCGTAGCAGGGAACAAATAATACATGAATGTGTACGTTTGTTTCGTCTTTATGGATTGAGAATCCTAAGACATTCTCTTTCCCAAACATATCTTCTAATATCTGAATCAAATCCCATGCCCATGTATCCTCATGCCCCTGTATGGATTCTTCATCTAATTGAAGAATAAGAGGGCGAGCAATTACTGTATCATTTTGACCTTTTGTAGAGATTCTTGCTCCATGTTCTTTTGCGTATCGAATACGCTGATTGATGGAATTAGCCATATCTTGTGTATCTTTTGTTCTGTTTCATTTTCAGCTTGAATCTTTATAGTAGGATTCATTTTGTAATGTCATTTGAGGATTGATATTAGAGTTACTATGTTGAACTTCACAGCCAAGCCTACGAGCTGTTTCACGGTCGATATGTCGTAAATATCCGAGAATACCGCCGTTTCCCGATTTTGAAGTTTTCGTACTTGCATATCGTCCGGATTGATGAATCTTAACGCTTGCGTCAAAACTTAAATATCCCATATTTTCACCCCCTTTTGTATTGATATAATAAACATGTTAGCCTTATCTAACTGTCTTCATTATACCATATTGTGAAATATTTAACAAGTGACCCAATAGGTTATAGCCTAATAGGGTATAGCTCACATTTCACAAAGTAAAAGGCGGTTTC
>CAUWKK010000015.1:0-51799 GCA_963559385.1 uncultured Schaedlerella sp. | reverse complement strand
TGTGTATCAATACTCAAAAGCGAAACAAAGCTTTACTCCATGCAAAGCAGGTGGATTGCGACAGTTGCATGGAGTAAAATAGTCGCAAAATAAAAATGCCAGCTTTGCAACTTGACTATCATATCAAGGAGGAAGCCAGCATGAAATATCTTAATGCACAAGGTATTCTTCCCGACGCATTGGTAAAAGAGCTGCAAGCTTATGTTCAAGGCGGATATATCTATGTCCCTGTCGAACAGGAACAGCAAAAGCGTTGGGGAGAAGTTTCCGGTTATCGGCAGGAATTAAAGCAACGCAATCAACAGATAAAAGAGGAATACCAAAGAGGTATTTCCATAGAGTGTCTGTCTGAAAAATATTGCTTATCTTTATATGCTGTTCGGAAAATCATATATCAAAAGTAACTGTAAGGGGCTGCCAAGCGCGGCCTCTTTTTTACACCAATCATTTCGGTATCGTACAGTATATAGAATGTCTATCTGAATACCTGTAAACTAAAAGTGAAACATACAAAGATTTTATGAAAGGCAGCTAATATGTGTACCAGATTTGTTTATTGTGGAAGTAATATAATAACAGGCTTTAATTTTGATATTGATCTTTCTGTATGGACGCATAAAGTAATAAAAGAAAAAGAACGCTTTTATATCGGAATTTTGCGGCCGGACGGAGTATATCATTCTTATCATGGAGTGAACCAAAATGGAAATGCAGGAACGTTGTTATATGTGCATGGCAATTCTGCAGGAGCGTATCAAGGCGGCAGTAACTGTATGACGATTGCCGATTTGACAGAGCAGTTTATCAAGGCGCAGATTTCTTTTGAAGAGGTTCTTCAAATTATTAAGTCAAAGAAAATTGTTTATGCGTCGGATGCTACCATGCAGGCAATGCTGTCTGATGTTCATGGCCGTACATTGGTAATTGAACCGGGAATCGGTTACAGAGAAGAACAAGGTAAGTATTCCCTGATAACGAATTATTCTTTGATGAAGCCGGAAAGTACGAAAGATTTTATTGTGCCGGGTGACGACAGGTATGAAAGGGCTTTGCAGTTATTAGATAGCTGTAAAAACGAGTTTTCAATTTCCGATGCATTTACCTTACTTCGCACAGTACGGCAAGAGGGCGCGTGGGCGACCAGAGTTTCATTTGTTTACTCTGTAAATGAACAAACAGTGTATTATGTGGAAAATAATCACTTTGAGCATATTAAAAAATTATCTTTGAAAAAGAAAATAAAAAAATATAAAAAACAGTGAACCTTTTCTCTGTTTCGTCCGTATTACAGGATAGAAAGGAGTTAAGGAGGAAAAATCTATGATATAATACAAGGAATATGACAGAGGATAAAAATGTGCGCCATGCAAAAACACAAGCAGAAAGGAAAGGGAAATATGTACTGTATAAAATGTAAGAGAGCATATTCGGGAGAGGAACGGTAGTGACAGGGCGGCAGGAACGTTGGCGGTGAAAACGGCGGCGGTGACGGGAAAATCGATTGCTGTTAAAGTGATCGCAGGAATCATGGCGGCGGCAGTCATTGGCATCGGCGGATATACGGGCTATCAGAAATATGAGGAGTATCAGCAGGAGAAGCAGGCAGAGGAAGGAAGAGCAGCGGCGAAAGCCGAGGAAGAAAAAGAACTCGCAGAACTGAAAGTATTGAAAGAAAGTGTAGATTATGAATATTTGAAAAATATCTTTATGGCGATGCCTTGTTATACAGATATCGATACCGTGTCGGATGATACAATTTCTACGATTATTAATTCGACGTTGCTGTATAAAAATATCGAATTGGAAGGTGTTTTCGGGGATGCGATCAATTCCTATCCGGTTTGGATTGAAGATGATGAGGTGATCAGTTTTGATACGGCTGCTGCTGCGCTTCTGGTTGAGAAGCAGTTTCAGAATGGAAACAGATATAATAATATCGTTGTAAAGAATACGGCATATGATAAACCGTTTACAATATTGGGATATTCAAAAAATTGGTTGGATATTTATAAAGCAGATTGCGAAAAGAAAAGCTACCAATATCAGGGAGAAACAGATTTCAGGCGATTTGATGAAGAGAGTTTTGCGATATATACCGGCGGCCGAGGCGGGGGAACGGAGTATGAGATTGAGTTTTTGGATACAGTGACAGATGAAGAGAAGAAATGTGTAAGGATCACCTTTCGATATTTCGCAAATATAATGGGGCGTTTGACGGAAGAGGAACGTATGGCAGAGATTATTCCCGCGGACAATCCCTACGGATATGTTATTCAAAGTATCACAAAAGTACAGGAAGACGAAATTCCTGAAATTAATGCAGAAAATACACCGGAGGAAAGCAATGAGGTCGATACAGAAAACGTACAGACGGAAGAAAGTCTGAATAGTTATGCAGAAGAGCTGTTTGGAATGCTGACCGAGAATTTCTGTTATGATGCACAAATGGGAAATTACGGAGTCAGGCTGTCGGTGAAGGATGACGGCTTCAGGAGTAGAAAATCCAAATCAAATTACATATGAGGGGCCGGCAGAGATACCGGGGTTTGTAGAGGGGGATGAAATTCTGTTCTATTTGCCGGGAACAGCTGTATCAGAACTGTCGGACGATTATGTGAACTGTGTTTCATGGTTTACCGGACTGGAATCGAAGAACGTAATGGAGCAATTCGGAATATACAATGCAACGCAAAGAGGCGGCATGGTGTCAGTGGAGTAAGGGATAAAAAATATCAAGAAACCGCCGTTGACAAAGAAAATGCGGAAACGTATAATAATTTATATATTTTTATATGGGAAATGCAGTAATGAAAGCCCTAAGTCTTGTATTGGCTTAGGACTTTTTTACATCATCATAGGATAGAAAAGGTGTTAAAGGAGGCGCATAAGGTGAGACGGATTTCGGGAAATAAATTATTGGTAAAAGCGCTCAAGGAAGAGGGAGTAGATACGATTTTTGGGTATCCGGGAGCGTGTACGATCGATATCAGCGATGAATTGTACAAGCAGGATGAGATACGGGTGATATTGCCGCGCCATGAGCAGGCACTGGTGCATGAGGCAGATGCCTATGCGAGAACAACCGGAAAGGTCGGAGTCTGTCTGGTGACGAGCGGTCCGGGAGCAACGAATCTGGTGACCGGATTGGCAACTGCCAATTATGACAGCGTACCCCTTGTATGCTTTACCGGACAGGTGGCAAGACATCTGATCGGGAATGATGCGTTTCAGGAAGTAGATATCGTGGGAATTACGAGAAGTATCACGAAGTACGGTGTTACCGTTACAAAGCGGGAGGACCTGGGGCGGATCATCAAGGAGGCTTTTTACATAGCACAGACAGGGCGTCCGGGACCGGTATTGATCGATCTGCCGAAGGATGTAATGGCAGAACTGGGAAGTGCAGAATATCCGAAGGAGGTCAATATCCGGGGATATAAGCCAAATACAAATGTACATATCGGGCAGTTAAAGCGTGCACTGAAAATGCTCCATAAGGCGAAACGCCCGCTCTTTCTCGCCGGAGGCGGTGTGAACATCGCAGGGGCGAACGCTGTGTTCAAAGAGGTGGTGGAGAATACCAATGTTCCGGTTGTAACGACGATCATGGGGCGGGGCGCGATTCCGACCAATCATCCATTATTTATCGGGAATCTGGGAATGCACGGCGCATATGCGGCAAATATGGCGGTCAGTGAATGTGATGTGCTGTTTTCTATCGGAACCCGATTCAATGACAGGATTACAGGAAAGTTGTATGCATTTGCTCCAAAGGCGCAGATCATACATATTGATATCGATACGGCATCCATTTCCAGAAACATTCATGTGGATGTGCCAATCGTAGCAGATGCTAAAGCGGCAATTCTGAAAATGAATGAATACGTGGAGCCCTGTACGACGGAGAAATGGCTGGCAAGGATTGCGGATTGGAAACAGGAGCATCCGTTGGATATGAAAAAGCATGCTTCCATGGGACCAAAGGATATTATAGATGAGATCAACCGGCAGTTTGACGAAGCGATCGTTGTGACGGATGTAGGACAGCATCAGATGTTTGCGGCGCAGTATACGGAGATTACAGCGAAAAAGAAGCTTATTATGTCCGGAGGACTGGGAACAATGGGGTATGGATTCCCCGGAGCGATCGGTGCCCGCCTTGGAAATCCCGATACTCCGGTCATCGCAATTTCCGGTGACGGAGGAATGCAGATGAATATTCAGGAATTTGCGACGGCGGTTTTGGAAGAGCTTCCGTTGATACTTTGCGTATTTAATAATACATATCTGGGTATGGTGCGTCAGTGGCAGAAGTTATTTTACGGAAAGCGTTACGGGATGACCAATATGCGGTCCGGTGCATTATTCCGCAGAACAGATGGGGAAGAAATGCCGGAATATACGCCGGATTTTGTGAAATTGGCGGAAAGCTATGGGGCAAAAGGTATTCGAGTGACAGAAAAGGAAGCGATTTCGGCTGCTTTTGAAGAGGCGAAGAAGAATACAAAGGTTCCGACATTAATTGAATTTATTATTGACCCGGAAGAAATGGTTTATCCGATGATAAAGCCGGGCGGAACTTTGGAAGAAATGATCCTGGATTGTTAATGGAGGAAAGAACATGGATAATAGTATGAAAAAAAGGTGGATTTCATTGTATGTAGAGAATCAGGTCGGTGTACTTTCCAAGATTTCCGGACTGTTTTCGGGAAAGAGCTATAATCTGGATAGTCTGACCGTAGGTACCACCGAAGACCCGACCGTGTCCCGTATGACCATTGCGACAGTCAGCGATGATGAGACATTCGAGCAGATCAAAAAGCAGTTGAACCGCATGATAGAAGTGATCAAGGTGATCGATTTTACCAATGTCTTTGTGCGAATGAAAGAGATTCTGTATGTGAAGGTGCAGAAGTGTACACTGGAAGAAAAGACAGAACTGTTTCAAATAGCAGAGACCTTTAAGGCCAGAGTGATCGATTACGGAAGAGACAGTGTTCTGTTAGAATTTGTGCAGACGGCAACGAAAAATGATGCGGTTGTAAAGCTGATGAAGGAAGAGTTTAAGAATATTGAAGTTGTGCGTGGCGGAAGTGTGGGGATTGAATCCATTAGTATGATGGAACGATAGTTTTTTCTGTCTTTTTCATACAGAAAAAGGAAGTTTTGTGTTATGATAATAATAATATCATTTAGGAGGGTATGCTATGAAACAATTATGTGAAAAGGTAGCCATTGTAACAGGTGCAGGACAGGGCATCGGAAAAGGAATCGCTCTTTGTCTGGCGAAACGCGGAGTGAAGATTATTGCAACCGGACGTCGTCTGGAACCGATTGAACAGACAATAGCGGAGATTAAAGAACTGGGCGGAGAAGGTTTTGCCATGAGCTGCGATTCGGCAGACCGCGTAAGAGTAGAAGAAGTTGTAAAAGCAGCGGTAGATACATACGGCACGATTGATGTGATCGTAAATAACGGACAGGCGATCGTACCTTCCGCTCCGGTTGAAGAGACGACTCATGAGAATATGGTAAAAGCATGGGAAAGTGGAGTGATCGGATCTCTCAACTATATGCAGGCAGCTTTTCCGTATATGAAAGAACAGCATGAAGGAAGAATCATAAACTTTGCATCTGCTACAGGTATGTTTGGAATTGCCGGTCAGTTGGCATATGGTTCCAATAAGGAAGCGCTTCGGGGATTGACCAAGATAGCAGCAAAGGAATGGGGACAGTATGGTATCTGTGTGAATATTGTACTTCCGGGTGCAGAGTCTCCGGCAGCAAAGGCATGGGCAGAGAAATTCCCGGAGGAATATGCAAAACAGGTGAATTTGAATCCGATGAAACGTTTTGGAGATCCGGAGACAGATATTGCTCCGGTAATCGCGTTCCTTGCGGGACCGGATTCCTGTTATTATTCAGGACAAAGTGTAATCGTAGACGGTGCAAATTCCATTATGCCATAATTAAAAGGTGTGTTATATTTTGTGTGGCTGTAATGTTTATGACAGTCTGCGAATACATCAATGAGTTAAAGAGGTGATGTGAGCGCCGGAAGTGTAAGATGGGAATCAGTCATGTGAAATTTTATTGAATAAATTTTTCATAAGGGCTGCAAGAGAACGGAACAGGTGTGGAGGAAATTAGAATGGAGAAGAAAAATATAGATTGGGAAAATTTAGGATTTGCTTATATTCCTACGGACTATCGCTATGTGGCAAATTATAAGGACGGGAAATGGGAAAAAGGCGGACTGACAACAGATGCCAATATAACCATGAATGAGTGTGCGGGCGTGCTTCAGTATGCGCAGACTATTTTTGAAGGAATGAAAGCATACACAACGGTGGACGGACGGATCGTTACATTTCGTCCGGATTTGAATGGGATGCGTATGGAGGATTCTGCAAAACGTCTGGAGATGCCTGTATTTCCGGCAGCAAGTTTCGTAGAGGCCGTGGAAGAAACGATCCGTGCCAATGCGGCATATGTTCCTCCTTATGGTTCCGGTGCAACCTTGTATGTACGGCCATATATGTTTGGGATTAATCCGGTAATCGGTGTGAAACCGGCAGATGAATATCAGTTCCGTGTATTTACGACTCCGGTAGGACCGTATTTCAAAGGAGGAGTGAAGCCGCTCACGATTTGTGTATCTGACTTTGACAGAGCGGCGCCTCATGGAACAGGTCACATCAAGGCAGGATTGAATTATGCCATGAGCCTTCATGCAATCGTAACTGCGCATGAGAACGGATATGATGAAAATATGTATCTGGATTCTGCGACCAGAACGAAAGTAGAAGAGACAGGCGGAGCGAATTTTATCTTTGTGACAAAGGATAATAAGGTTGTAACGCCTCATTCCGATACAATCCTGCCGTCAATCACAAGACGCTCTCTGATGTATGTGGCAGAGCATTATCTCGGATTAGAGGTAGAAGAACGAGATGTGTATCTGGATGAGGTGAAGGAGTTTGCAGAGTGCGGATTGTGCGGAACGGCAGCAGTGATCTCACCGGTAGGAAAAATCGTAGATCATGGAAAGGAAATTTGTCTGCCAAGCGGTATGGAAAAGATGGGAGCAGTGACCCGGAAACTGTATGAGACACTGACCGGAATTCAGATGGGACAGATTGAAGCGCCAAAAGACTGGCTGCATGTGATAGAATAAAAACGTAAATCAAAAATAAGGTAAGTTCCCTGGAGTGTTGGAAAGGGAACTTACCTTATTTTTATGTAATCTGGTTTATAACTGAAAAATCTGTGTTGCAATTTTAAAATAAATGAGGATGGAGCAGGTGTCCACCAAAGTTGTGATCAGCGGAGATGCCATAATAGCCGGATCCAGTCCTATGCGGTTTGCCAACAGGGGCAGCAGACAGCCGATCAGTTTTGAGAGGACGATCGTTGCCAGAAGAGAAAGGGCGATTACAAGGGCAAGCGCTGCATTCTGATACATGATCAGAATACGAATACCGTTTGCTGCGGCCAATATGACACCGACTACCATAGAAACCTGAAATTCCTTGAGCAATACACGGAAAAAATCTCTGAATTGAATTTCATTTAATGCAAGTCCGCGAATGATCAGAGTGGAACTCTGGGAGCCACAGTTTCCGCCGGTATCCATCAGCATGGGAATGAAAGCTACCAGAAGCGGAAGAGCGGAAAAGGCATCCTCATATTTGCTGATAATGGTTCCGGTGATTGTTGCCGAGAACATCAGTACGAGAAGCCAGACAATACGATTTTTTGCATGATTCCATACAGAAGTTTCAAAATAAGTTTTCTCACTTGGATTCATGGCAGCCATTTTGGTGATATCTTCTGTTGCTTCTTCTACCATAACGTCCATGGCGTCATCAAAGGTAACAATTCCGACGATGAGGTTGTCTGCATCTACGACAGGGAGAGAGAGAAAGTCGTATTTTTGAAACAGGTGTGCAACTTCTTCTCTGTCAGTATGCGTGTTGACTGAAATCAGTTCGGTTGTCATCAGATCCTGAATGTGTATCTGATCATCAGCTGTCATCAAATCTTTGGCACTGACGATGCCGATCAGATGTCTTTTGTCTGTTACATAGCAGGTGTAGATTGTTTCCTTGTGAATCCCGGTGTGCTTAATATGAGCCATTGCCTGGGCAACTGTCATGTCATTTTTGAGGTTGACATATTCCGTAGTCATAATGCTGCCGGCACTGTCTTCCGGATAGTGAAGCAAAACATTGATCGTGTTTCGTTTATCGGGAGTTACCGTGTTTAAAATCCGGTTCACCAGATTGGCAGGAAGCTCTTCCAAAAGATCTACTGTATCGTCCATGTAGAGATTGTCGAGTAAGTCTTTTAATTCTTTTTCTGTAAAGATTTCGACAAGGCAGGTCTGCAGAGAGGGAGTCATATTGGCAAATACCTCTGCTGCTTTATTTTTGGAAATCAGACGGAAAGCCAGTGCCAGAGCGTGATCATCCAGTTCGGAAAGAAGAACTGCGATGTCAACGGCATTCATGACATCCAGAATACTTTGTGCGGCTTTGAAGTTTTTCTGCTCCAGAAGTGTTGTAAAAATTGTTTTATCCATCATAAAGATGCCTCCTTTCAACCGGAAGAAATTCAGAGGTGAGCTTATTTACATGAAATTTTGCATGGCTACAAAAAACGCCATTGCCTGAGCAATGACGTAATCAATCGTTTTTGTTCATCGTTCAAGCTTTAGCATCACAGGGCTTAGTAATTGCATTAGGTTATGCCTTCACGACATATCCTGCTAACCAGCGCATCGTGTCTCCACAATCTTGCGGCAGCAATCTTAGGAATATTCCAGATCCCTGTGGTAGCCTCACCTACCGAAATCTATATTATTTTTTGTTTATAGGGGTATATTAGACCGATTTGTTTTATTTGTCAAGATGAAATGTGGAAATAATTTATGGTTCCGTATTTACAAGAAATTTACGGAATGTTATGATAAACGTCGGAGTAATCCGTTATGAAGGATTGTCAGAAAAAATTGGGAAAAGATAGATACAGGGAGTGTAAGAAATGAAAAGGGGAGCGCTCTTCGGAGGCGTGCTCTGGAGCATGATTTTGTGGCTGATTGTCGGAGGAACGACAGTTTATGCGGAAATTGCTTCGGATGATGCGTTTGAAGGGGTTGTATGGGAAAAAATAATAGAAGATTCGATTGAAGCTCCGCTCGGAGTGATACAGTCTGTGTGTGCAACAGAGGATTATATTATTACTATGGAAAATATAGCAGACGGAGTGCCGGATGCAGATATTGTAAAGGCGTATTATCGAAATGATAAAGACGAGGACGGAAATCCGGTAGAACAGTATAGTCTTGCGAAACGGGTAGAGAATCAGAATTATGAGCATGCGAATGGAATGGCTTATAATCCGAATACAAAGGAAATTGCGGTGGCTCTATACACCAATGACAATCCGGAGAATCGGGGATGCATCTTTTTGATGGATTCAAAGACGTTGGAGTATAAGGGGAAGGTGCAGATTTCACAGGATTATAACATTCTCGGAATCGGCTATGATAAGGAGAAAGACCGTTATGTGATACAAACGGATGCAGAAGGCGGATATAGCTTTAAGATTTTAGACGATCAGTTTCAGGTGACAGAAGATTTGGGAACATATGCGCATACCGCAAAAGGGGATAATTTTCAGGATTTGTGTGTAAGCGGAGATTATATCATTAACTTTCCGTTGACACTGGGACTGGGGATTGGAGATTATATTCATATGTATTCAATCTCACGTCGCGAAATGGTCTCGGACGCACAGTTGGATTTCCGGTTTGAGAATGTGGTATCTGATGAACCGGAATCTATCTGCGAACTGGAACCGGGGGTGTTTTTGGCGGCGGTGAATGTAGATTATGCAGACGGGCGCAGGAGTATTTGTCTGTATAAGACAATGGTGCCGTACAATTTTCCATTGGAGGAAAGTGTAAAATCGAGTGAAAATACAGAGGAATCCAAGAAAGCTGCAAAGGATACGGAAAAAAAAGAAGATACTGCGTCAAAAGAGGATACAGGGGCGAAAGGAACTACGGTCAAATATTTGCATATCATTTTGAAAGCGGAGCTTGTGATTCTGGGAGTGCTTGTGGTATTGCTGGCTGCATATATAAGGTATGTCAGAGTTCAGCGGGAAAGAAGAAGGAAGTTGGAACGTGCGCGACGGGAAAGAGAGAGAATCCGTTCTTTATATAGGGAATAAAATGTGGTACACTGTATTCGGGCAGAAAGCATCGGGAGGCAGCAGAAATGGAAGCATATACAAGCTTTGCAGCGGTATACGATACCTTTATGGATAATGTACCTTATGCAGAATGGGGAGAATATTTGTATGGACTGCTAAATGAGTATGGAATTGCGTCAGGGATGATCTTGGATTTGGGATGCGGAACAGGAGCGATGACGGAATATCTGGCAGGACGGGGATATGATATGATCGGTGTGGATAATTCAGAAGAGATGCTGGAGATCGCATTGGAGAAGAAATTAAAGTCCGGTCATGATATTCTTTATCTGTGTCAGGATATGCGGGAGTTTGAACTGTATGGTACGGTTCGGGCGATTGTCAGTATATGTGATTCTGTGAATTATATTACGGAACCGGAAGAGTTAAGACAGGTATTTCACTGGGTAAATAATTATCTGGATTTAGACGGTGTGTTTATTTTTGATTTTAATACAGAATATAAGTATCGGGAAATACTCGGAGAACGCACGATTGCGGAGAGCCGGGAGGAGTGCAGTTTTATCTGGGACAATTATTATTACGAAGAAGAGAAAATTAATGAATATGAGCTGAGTATTTTTGTTCGGGAAGAAGAATTGTCAAAAAGCGGACAAGATATATACAGAAGATATCAGGAAACGCATTTTCAGAGAGGATATACGTTGGAGGAAGTAAAAGTGTTGTTGGATGCTGCGGGAATGCAGTTGTTTGCAGCCTATGATGCATTTACAAAAGAGGCGCCAACGGCGGAAAGTGAAAGGATTTACATCATTGCGGGGAAAGAAACCGCGGGAGAACAGGAGAGAGATTGATGAAGGATTATATTGTGAGAGCAACGGCGGCAAATGCGCAGATACGCGCCTTTGCCGCAACAACGACAGAGCTGGTGGAACAGGCGAGAAAATACCATGAGACAAGTCCGGTGGCAACAGCGGCATTGGGACGGCTGATGACAGGCGGCGTTATGATGGGAAGTATGATGAAGAATCCGACCGATGTATTGACTTTGCAGATTCATTGCAGCGGTCCGATCGGAGGATTGACAGTAACGGCAGATGCCAATGGAGGCGTAAAGGGATATGTCAACGTACCGGAGGTGATCCTGACGCCCAAAAACGGGAAACTGGATGTAGGAGGCGCGCTCGGTCAGGGAATCTTAAATGTCATCAAGGATATGGGATTGAAGGAGCCTTATGCCGGACAGACGATTTTGCAGACAGGGGAAATTGCAGACGATCTGACGTATTATTTTGCAACCTCGGAGCAAGTGCCGTCTTCTGTAGGTTTAGGTGTTCTGATGGAGAAAAACAATACGGTACGGTGTGCCGGAGGCTTTATCGTACAGGTGATGCCGTTTATTGAAGAAGAGGTGCTTGCAAAGCTGGAGGAAAATATCGGAAAGATTCAATCGGTGACCTCGATGTTAGACGATGGGCATACACCGGAGGAAATGCTGTCGCAGGTTTTGGATGGTTTGGATATGGAAGTGACAGATACACTGCCTGCGTCATATCACTGCAATTGTTCTAAGGAACGGATTGAAAAGGCGATCATTAGTATCGGAAAGAAAGAAATCGGGGAAATGATCGAAGATGGAGAAACAATAGAGGTGAAGTGTCATTTTTGTAATACGGCATATCATTTTACAGTGGAGGAATTAAAAGAGATTTTAAAGAAAAGCCGGTAAAGCAATGAGATGGAGAACGATATCAGCCGCTTCATGTAAGTAAATTCGAGATGGCTGATTTCACTGTAACAATGGTTTGAATCATAAGGATATGGAAGAAGAGCAGGTGAGATTATGAAGCAGGGATTTATAAAGGTTGCGGCGGTAACGCCAGACGTTCGCGTGGCAGACGTGGATTACAATACGGAGAAGATCTGCGGAGCAATTGATGAGGCGGCGCAGGAGCATGCGAAAATCGTCGTTTTTCCGGAATTGTGCATTACGGGATATACATGCGGAGATTTGTATTTGCAGGATGTATTACTGAGCCGCGCAAAAGCTGCATTGAACCGAATTGCAAAATATACAAGAGACAAGGATATGCTTGTATTTGTCGGAATTCCGTTGGATATTGAAGGAAAGCTGTATAACGTAGCGGCGGCGCTGAACCGAGGAGAGATTCTCGGCTTGACAACGAAAACATTTTTGCCAAATTATGGAGAATTTTATGAGATGCGTCAGTTTACTCCGGGACCGGATGTCTGCCGTGAGATTTTGTTTGATGGAAATAAGGTGCCGTTTGGACCGCAGATTTTGTTTCAGGCAACGACAATGGATAATCTGATCGTATCTGCGGAGATCTGTGAGGATGTCTGGTCGCCGATACCGCCGAGTATCAAGGCTGCGTTGGAAGGGGCAACGGTTATTGTCAATTGTTCTGCCAGTGATGAGATCGCGGGCAAGGACAGTTATCGCAGAACCTTGATCGCAGGACAGTCGGCAAGGCTGATCGCAGGCTATGTGTACGCCAATGCAGGAGAAGGGGAATCAACGACAGATGTGGTGCTGGGCGGACACAACATCATTGCGGAAAACGGAACTATATTGAAAGAAACAAAACTCTATAAAAACGATATTGTTTACAGCGAAATTGATGTAGAACGCATTGTGGGTGAGAGAAGACGGAATACCACCTTCCGTATGGCACAAAAAACGGAGCTGACAAGAGTGCCGTTTTATGTGGATATCGAAGAAACGGAACTGACAAGAGTATTTGCGAAGAGTCCGTTTATTCCGACAAATGAACGACTGCGGGAGAGACGCTGTGAAGATGTGTTCATGATCCAGGCGATGGGACTTAAGAAGCGTCTGGCGCATACTCATGCGAAGACAGCAGTCGTGGGTATTTCCGGAGGACTGGATTCCACATTGGCATTGCTTGTGACGGCGAAGGCATTTGAATTACTCGGAAAAGATAAGAAGGAAATTTACGCAATTACGATGCCGTGCTTCGGAACGACAGACCGGACGTACAGAAATGCCTGTGAGATGTCAAGAAAGTTGGGGGCAACGTTGCTGGAAGTGCCGATAGCCGAGGCGGTGAACGTACATTTCCGGGATATCGGACACGATCCCGACCGGCATGATGTGACATTTGAAAATGCACAGGCGAGAGAACGGACGCAGGTGTTGATGGATATTGCGAATGCGAACAACGGTATGGTGATCGGAACCGGGGATATGTCAGAACTTGCGCTCGGCTGGGCAACCTATAATGGAGATCATATGTCTATGTATGGAATCAATGCATCCGTGCCAAAGACAATGGTGCGTTATCTTGTGAAGCATGCCGCAGATACAACGGAAGAGAAAGAACTGAAGGCAATCCTTTATGATGTTCTGGACACGCCGGTCAGTCCGGAACTTCTTCCGCCAAAGGAGGGGGCAATCGCACAGAAGACAGAGGATCTGGTAGGACCATATGAATTACATGATTTCTTTTTGTTCTATTTCCTGCGTTTCGGCTATGCACCGAGTAAGATATTTAAGCTTGCAGAGAGAGCATTTGCGGATGAATATGACAGTGTAACTATCCTGAAATGGCTGGAAACATTCTGCCGCAGATTCTTCAGTCAACAGTTTAAGCGTTCCTGTCTGCCGGACGGACCGAAGATCGGAAGCGTGGCGCTTTCTCCGAGAGGAGACTGGAGGATGCCAAGCGACGCCTGTGTGGCAGCGTGGCTGAAGGATCTGGAGCATGTATCTCTGATGTAAAGGACATTTGTCCTTAAATCAGCAAAAAAATAAATTTTGGTAGAAGTTAATAAATTTTTTAGAAAATACTTGTAAATATTAGCAATAGCCTAAAAAATGATCAGATGCTATAATAAACTCAATTGAATAAAGCACTGCTAATTTATGTATATGCTGGGGATTGGCCCAGTGTTTCTACCAACTACCGTAAAGAGTTGACTACATAACCTTGTGTGGTCGCTCTTTTTTCTTTGCGCAAAAAAAGAGGAGCGATGTCAAAAAAAGTCACGGCCGGGCTTTGTATCCCACAAGGCAGCAGAAATTTTTTGAAAGTGAGGATTATGTAGTATGGAAAAAAAGGATGGTTTTTTTGAACGTTTTTTTGGGATTTCAAAAAATGGCTCTACAATGCGAATTGAGATACTGGCAGGTGTTACTACATTTATTACCATTGCCTATATTTTGATTCTGAACCCGCAAATTCTTGCAGACCCGTATGTGATCATGGAAGACGCTGCTATGGCGGCAAAGGTTTCCAACGGTGTATTTATCGGAACCTGTATCGGTGCATTTATCGGAACGATTTTATGTGCGATTTACGCAAAGGTTCCGTTTGCACAGGCTCCCGGAATGGGATTGAACGCATTCTTTGCATATACCGTTGTTCTGGGGATGGGCTATAGCTATAACCAGGCTCTTGTAATTGTATTTATTTCCGGTATTTTCTTTATCGTGATCACGGCAGTCGGATTGCGTGAAGCGATTATCCGCTCTATTCCGGATGCGGTTAAGATGGCGATTACGCCGGGTATCGGATTATTCATTACGATTATCGGTCTGAAAAATGCTGGTCTGGTCGTAGGGAATTCCGCAACACTTGTAAGCATGGTAGACTTCGCACAGTGGAGAAGTGCAGACGGCAATATTCCGCTTATTTGCGGCGCGTTGGTGGCATTGGTTGGTCTGATCGTAATCGGTGTGCTTCATGCACGCAATGTAAAAGGTTCGATTCTGCTTGGTATCGTTACGGCAACAATCGTGGGAATTCCTCTGGGAGTTACGAAACTGTCTGCATTTGATATGAATATCGGTGCGAAGTTCAGTGACTTTGCAGAAGTCTCTTTCTTGAAAATGGACTTTGCGGGACTGTTTGCGGGAGAGAATGCAGTAAGCACTTTCTTTACCGTTGTGATGTTGGTACTCAGCTTTTCACTTGTAAATATGTTTGACTCCATCGGAACTCTGATGGGAGCGGCAAAACAGTCCGGTATGATTGACAAGGACGGCGAGATCATTCATATGAAGGAAGCTCTGATGTCCGATGCGATTTCTACGGCAGCAGGCGCCATGGTTGGTACATCTACAGTTACAACTGTAGTAGAATCCAGTGCAGGTATCGCAGCAGGCGGAAGAACCGGTATGACCAGTCTTGTAACAGCGTTGTTGTTCCTTGCATCTATCATCTTTGCCCCAATCGTAGGTATCGTTCCGGGCGCGGCAACAGCTCCGGCGCTGATCTTCGTAGGTATTTTGATGCTTGGCAATATTAAGGACGTAGATTTCAGCGATATGACCAATGCGCTTCCTGCATTCTGTACCGTTGTATTTATGCCGTTTACTTATTCCATCGCAAATGGTGTTGCAGTTGGTCTGATCATGTACTGTCTGATTAAGCTGTTTACAGGCAAGGTTCGTGACATCAAGGCGCTGACATGGATCATATCCATTACATTTATCTTGAGATATGCGTTTATGACACTGGGATAAAGAAAAGGTGTCGCTGTATAAGAGATCATAAAGAGTGAAGCTGTGCGGGCAGATTGGTCTGTACAGAAAAGGGCGGCGGGAGACAGAAAAAGTCTTGCCGCTTTTTCAATAAAGAAGTAATATGAGTATAACGAGATGCCGTTATGGCAGGAAAAGGGCAGAAAAAGAGAAAGGCGGTGTACCGAATGAGTACAAAGGAATCTATATTCGGATTAAAAGGAAACATAGTATACAGTATCGTGCCGGAGAAGATGGAGGTTCGCGAGAACAGCTATCTGGTGTGCGAGAGAAATGAGATTAAAGGGGTGTATGAGACGCTCCCACAGGAGTATCAGGATATTCCGGTCGAGGATTACGGCGACAGGCTGATCATTCCCGGACTGACAGATCTGCATGTGCATGCGCCACAATATTCGTTTCGGGGATTGGGAATGGATATGGAGCTTCTGGAATGGCTGGAGACGAATACATTTCCGGAGGAGTCAAAATACAAAGATCTGGAGTATGCAAAGAAGGCATATAAGATATTTGTGGACAATCTGCGAAAAGGAGCAACGACAAGAGCGTGCATCTTTGCGACGGTTCATCGGAAAGCGACCCTGCATCTGATGGATTTGTTGGAGATATCCGGACTGCATACGATGGTAGGAAAGGTCAATATGGATCGGAACTGTCCGGATTATCTGCGGGAGGATACGCAGGAATCAGCAGACGAGACAGTGGAATGGATGAAGGATATCCAGCATAACAAATACAAAAAAACGCAGGCGATACTGACGCCACGGTTTATTCCGAGCTGTACAGACGAATTGATGGAAATGTTGAAGATGATCCAGATGCGTTACCGGATGCCTGTGCAGTCTCATTTGTCGGAAAATTTCAGCGAAATAGCATGGGTGCAGGAACTGTGTCCGGAATCCGAGTTTTATGGAGACGCCTATGATCGGTTCGGGCTGTTCGGAGCAGACTGCAAGACGGTGATGGCGCACTGCGTACATTCGGATGAGAGAGAACGTGCAAGGATGAAAGAAAACGGTGTGTTTGTTGCGCACTGCCCGGAATCCAATATGAATCTGGCGTCGGGGGTTGCTCCGGTTCGAACGTTTCTTGAAGAGGGGCTTCATGTGGGGCTGGGAAGTGATGTGGCAGGAGGCGCGACAGAGAATCTCTTTACAGCAATGGCACATGCGATTCAGGCATCTAAGCTGCGTTGGAGACTGTATGATGATTCTTTGAAGTCGCTGACAGCCCCTGAGGTTTTCTATATGGCGACAAAAGGCGGTGGAGAGTTCTTTGGTAAAGTGGGAAGCTTTGAAGCAGGATATGAGCTGGATGTGGTTGTTCTGGACGACAGCCGTCTGGAGCACCCGCAAGAGATGACCGTACAGCAGAGATTGGAACGGATGATCTATTTTTCGGATGAGAGAGAAGTATATGCCAAGTATGTAGCAGGAGAGAAGCTGTTCTAGATATAAAGAACGGATATTCACTATATTAATGCATATCATTGAAGCGCAAAAGCTGCAAAATCGGCACGCCCATGGGTTGGGGGCGTGCCGATTTGTATGTAAAAATCTTTTAGGAGTTATTTGCCGGATGCTTCTTTTTCTTTCGGCAAAATGATATTCAGCAATACTGCCACTAAGGTTGCGATAACAACCGGTGATTTTCCGAAAATTGTCATAACCCAGTTCGGGAAGGTTGCCAGCGCTGCGCTTGCCTGGGAAATTCCCATACCGAGTGCTGCGGCAAGACCTACGATGGAGGTGTTCCGGTAATTCATCTTTTCTGATGTGATCAGCTTCATGCCATTCATTGCGATAGAAGCGAATACGGAAACGGTAGCTCCACCCAGTACACAGTATGGAATGGTTGTCAGGACAGAAGAAAATTTCGGGATCAATCCTGCAACGAGCAAGATTGCAGCTGCCAGACCGAGTACATAACGGTTTACAACTTTTGTCGTTGTAACAATACCTACATTCTGACTGAATGTAGCGGTTGGAAGTCCGCCGAACAGAGCACAAATGATGTTGCCGATACCATATCCTACGATACCGCCGTTTAATTCCTTATCTGTCGGAAGGCGGTCCATACCACCGCTGGTTGTAGCAGTAAAGTCTCCGATTGCCTGAATGGAGTTGATCGCAAACAGCAGACCGATCGCAACACAGGAGGCTACCTCAAAGTTGATACCAAAGTGTCCGAATAACGGAAGTTGGAACACAGATGCTTCTGCGATCGGGGTGAAGTCTACCATACCGAAGAAGAGCGCCACGATGTAACCGCAGATCATACCGATCAGAATGGAAGCCAGTTTGAAGATTCCTTTTCCGAAGTGATTTAATAAGGTTACGATCGCAAGTGTGATAAATGCAACCAGCCAGTTCTGCCATGAACCGTAGTCTTCGCTTCCTGTACCGCCGGCCATATAGTTGATGGCGGTCGGATACAGAGAAAGACCGATCGTAAATACAACAGTACCTGTGATCAGCGGCGGGAAGAATCGACGGATCTGTTTTACAAACAATCCTACCAGGATTGCGACGCAACCACCGACGGTCTGAGCGCCGAGGATCGTTCCAACTCCAAATTCTCCTGCAATTGCCTGCATCGTCGGCACATAGGCAAAACTGATACCCATGATGACCGGAAGTCCGGATCCAATGCTGAAGAAACGGGTTCGGATAAACGGAAATAATTGCAGCAGGGTGGAAAGCGCTGACATTACAAGCGCTGCCTGGATCAGGATAATGGAATCCTTTTCAGAAAGTCCGGCAACGCCGGCTACAATGATCGGAGGGGTAACACAGCCTACGATCATTGCAACGACGTGCTGGAATGCAAGTGGTGCAGCCTGCTTCATATTAGGCACACCATTTAGGTCAAAAAGGGAAGCGTGGGTCTTTTCTTTATTCATTTTTTTGTTCCTCCTAGTTCAAACTGATCCGGGTACCAGTTGTTCCGTTGATACCGTCCTTTGCCTTCTCAAGCAATGTAATAAGTGCCTGACGACCTGGCTTGGATGCTGCAAAATCGACTGCAGCCTGTACCTTCGGAAGCATTGAACCGGGAGCAAAATGTCCTTCCTCCATGTATTGCTTTGCTTTGTCTACAGTAATCTTATCAAGCCATTTCTCTTCTGGCTTTCCGAAGTTGATTGCCACTTTTTCTACAGCGGTAAGGATGATTAGAAAGTCTGCATCTAATTCCTGTGCCAACAGACAGCTTGCAAAATCTTTGTCGATGACTGCGCTGGCGCCTTTTAAGTGATTGCCCTGACGCATAACCGGGATTCCGCCGCCGCCGCATGCAATGACAAGATCACCTGCATCGACCATATTGCGGATTGTTCCGATTTCTACGATCTCCTGTGGCTTTGGAGAAGCAACAACACGGCGGTAACCGCGTCCTGCGTCTTCTTTCATGATATAATCATATTTCTCAGCCATCACATCGGCTTCTTCCTTTGTCAGGAAACGGCCGATCGGCTTGGACGGAGTATCAAAAGCAGGATCGTTTTCATCTACACGAACCTGTGTGATCATAGTTGCAACCGGAATATCTGTGATATTTCGGTTTAACAGCTCCTCACGGAGTGCATTCTGCAAATCATATCCAATGTATGCCTGACTCATTGCCACACATACGGAAAGCGGTGTATTCGGCTGCTTTTCATCTTCGTGTGTAAGTGCGATCATTGCATTGTTGATCATACCGACTTGAGGTCCGTTGCCGTGCGCAACAACTACTTCGCAGCCTTCTTCGATCAAGTCTACAATAGCCTTGGCAGTGATCTTAACTGCTGCCATCTGCTCCGGAAGGGTATTGCCGAGGGCGTTGCCGCCGAGAGCGATGACAATTCTTCGTTTCTTTGCCATTTGTTTTATTCCTTCCTAACATAAGCGATTGCTTCTACTTCACAGAGAACTCCTTTTGGAAGCGCCTTTACGGCAACGCAGGAACGCGCCGGTTTGCCTGTAAAATATTTTGCATAGATTTCATTAAATGCAGCAAAGTCTCCCATGTCCGCAAGGAAACAGGTTGTTTTTACGACATCTGTAAATGACGCTCCCTGACTTTCCAACAGAGCAGAAATATTTTTCATTACCTGCTCTGTCTGTTCATAGATCGTTGTTCCTACAATCTCTCCTGTTTCAGCAGAAAGCGGAATTGCTCCGGAAAAGAATGCGAGTCCGTTTACGATAATTCCCTGAGAATACGGACCGATTGCGGCAGGTGCGTTTTTTGTGTCTACATATTTCAGCATATGTATTCCTCCTTTATAGAAATATCTTTTTATTCAACCGGAAAAGTGAATCCGGGAATAGACTTTATAAATAAAATCATAAATATCAGAAATAAAAACAGGGCACTCCGCAATGCATTGCGAGTGCCCCGAAATATGTTACCGGTCATGCATATGGACCGGTAAGCTGAGCATTCATTCATGCGGATCAGTAACTGTTCAGCATCTTTAAGCTGATGCATCAGTTATAGGATTTTTATTCAAATATTCTGGAAGCTGCTCTTTCTTCCAGTTTCTTTAATACGTCAGCCGGATCAGCAAATTTAGCAAGGAAGATCATAGCTGCAATGATGTATGGTTTGTAGCTTGCTTCTTTGTAAAGCGGATCTCTGTAACGATCGAATACAGTTGCATCAACTTCGCCTTCTTCACAGCTTACGCCTGTGATGTCAGCCGGCAGACAGTGCATGTAAAGTGCTTTTCCGTCTTTTGTTGTAGCCATGAGTTCTTCTGTACAAGCCCAGTCTTTGTGCTCTGCGTTCTGAGCAAGCAGTTCTTTTTCAAGAGCAGCAATACCTTCTGTATCTCCGTTTCCGTACAACTCTGTACGTTTTTCCATAGCAGCGAACGGAGCCCAGCTCTTCGGATATACGATATCAGCGTCTTTGAAAGCTTCTGCCATGTTGTTTGTTTTTGTGAAAGAACCGCCGGATTTCTCAGCGTTTTCTTTTGCTACCTTTTCAACATCCTCGAATACTTCGTATCCTTCCGGATGAGCCAGTACGACGTCCATGCCGAAACGTGTCATCAGTCCGATGATACCCTGCGGAACAGAAAGCGGTTTTCCGTAAGAAGGAGAGTAAGCCCACGTCATAGCAAGTTTTTTGCCCTTCAGGTTCTCAACGCCGCCAAATTCATGGATGATGTGAAGCATATCAGCCATAGCCTGTGTCGGGTGGTCGATATCACACTGCAGGTTTACAAGAGTAGGTTTCTGCTCTAAGATACCGTCTTTGTTTCCTTCTGTTACAGCGTCAACAACTTCGTGCATGTATTTGTTACCTTTTCCGATGTACATATCGTCACGGATACCGATAACGTCAGCCATGAAAGAAATCATGTTAGCTGTCTCACGAACTGTCTCACCGTGCGCAACCTGAGATTTTCCTTCATCCAGATCCTGAACTTCAAGACCAAGCAGGTTACAAGCAGAAGCAAAAGAGAAACGTGTACGTGTAGAGTTGTCACGGAACAGAGAGATTCCCAGACCACTTTCGAATACCTTTGTGGAAATGTTGTTTTCTCTCATGTAACGAAGAGCGTCTGCTACTGTAAATACAGCTTCGATCTCATCATCAGATTTTTCCCATGTAAGGAAAAAGTCTCCGTTGTACATTTCTTTGAAATTTAATGCGTTCAATTTGTCAATATAACCCTGTAATTTAGCGTCCATTCTAATTATCCTCCTGATTTGTAAATAAAAATTGGTTTCTATTCTTCAAAAAGGAAACATCCTTTTGAATACGTTACTGATACAATTCAGGAACGCCATTCACAAAAACGCATCTGCGATGCTGTACCGCCGCTACGCGGCTATTTTGTTCATGAACTGGCGTTCTGCACATACTCTGTATCATGTGTTCATTCATGCAAGCATGATGCCCACATGATATCAGAGTATGTCTGAATTGTTTACTTCACATAGCATTTCGGAAGTGCAGCGTAAACAGCAGCACATGTTACAAGATCCTGCTTCCATGTCTTCTCGTTTGGTGCATGAGCCTGAGCTTCTGCTCCGGGGCCGAATCCGATACACGGAATTCCGTTACGTCCCATGATGGATACACCGTTTGTAGAGAATGTCCACTTGTCTGTTAACGGACGAGCCTGACGCATTTCAAGAGTTTCTTCAGCGCCGATTCTCTTGTCGCCGTACAGACCTGTGTAAGCTTCCTCAAGCGCTTTTGTTACAGCGTGGTCCTTCGGAATAGCCCATGTCGGGAAGTAGCACTCGATTTCATATACACATCCTGTGTAGGACGGTCTGTCATAGTTGTACATAGATACTGTTACATCATCGCCGTATTTCTTAACGTTCGGCAGGTTGCGGATTTCTTCCAGACAGCTTTCCCATGTCTCTCCGAATGTCATACGACGGTCCAGAGATACTGCACAAGAGTCGGCAACTGCACAACGGCTCGGAGATGTGTAGAAAATCTGAGATGTTGTAACAGTTCCGCGTCCGAGGAAACGAGCCTCTTCCCAATCCGGATTGTATTGCGGGTTGAGCATTTTCACAAGTCCCTTGATCTCTGTATCATCGGCATCATCATTTTCGTTCAGAGCGCGAACGTCCTGAAGAATGTCAGCCATCTTGTAGATTGCGTTGTCTCCACGCTCCGGAGCAGAACCGTGACAGGAAACACCTTTCACGTCGATACGGATTTCCATACGTCCTCTCTGTCCACGGTAGATACCGCCGTCGGTAGGCTCTGTGGATACAACGAATTCCGGACGAACCTTGTCTTCGTTGATGATGTACTGCCAGCAAAGTCCGTCACAGTCTTCTTCCTGAACTGTTCCGACTACCATGATCTTGCAGCCTTCGGGAATAAGATCCTGTTCTTTCATGATCTTAGCGCCGTATACAGCAGATACGATACCGCCGCACTGGTCAGATACTCCACGACCGCCGATTTCTGTTTCTGTTTCATATCCCTCGTACGGATCAAATGTCCAGTTGTCGATGTTACCGATACCAACTGTGTCGATGTGAGCGTCGAAGGCGATGATTCTGTCGCCTGTTCCCATATATCCGATAACGTTACCCTGTGGGTCGATCACAACGTCGTCGAAGTCAAGTTTTCTCATTTCGGCAGCGATTGTTTCGATATGAGCTCTCTCATCACAGCTTTCTCCCGGATTTTTTACGATTGCACGCAGGAAAGCAGTCATATCCTTTTCATATCCCTGTGCGGCTTCTTTGATTTTGTTCAGATCCATTGCTTTAATCTCCTTTTCTTTTTTTAGTTTGTATGTAACATAAATTACGTTCTGTTTATTTTTCGTTTCCGTCCCAGACGATTGATTTGTAACGATCCGGATCGGTATCTCCCTCTGTGGAGAAGAGCAGTACCTTGGAATCCTTGTTCAGTCCCAGATGTTCTTTTAATTCTTTGTATTCATCCATCAGCATGATGCAGGCAAGTGTTCCGAACGGAGCAGCACCTGATTCGCCGGATGTTACCGCCGGATCACCCTTGATCGGAGCAGCCAACATTCTCATTCCTTTTGCGGCTACCCAGTCAGGAGAAGCGATAAAGGTATCTACATGATTTTTCAAGATATCCCAAGAAATTGTATTCGGTTCGCCACATGCAAGACCGGCCATGATCGTTACCATATCGCCGTCTACAATCTGGATGCTTCCGTCGCCGAGTGCAGCGCCTTTGTACAGACATGCAGCAGCTTCAGCTTCTACAACAACAACCTTTGGTGGATTTTCAGGATAACGGTTGGCGAAATATCCTTGCACAGCTCCGGCAAGAGAACCGACACCTGCCTGAATAAATACATGCGTCGGTCTGTCGCATCCGTACTCGCCGAGCTGTTCGTTTGCTTCCATAGCCATAGTTCCGTAACCCTGCATGATCCACGCCGGAATTTCTTCATAACCTTCCCATGCGGTATCCTGTACCATAACACCGTTTTCTGTCTTCATTGCCATATCATTTGCCATACGTACGCATTCATCATAGTTGACTTCTTCAATCGTAGCAACGGCATTTTCCGCAAGGATGTTATTTAGTCTTGTCTGTGTAGAGCCTTTCGGCATCAGTACAACGGATTTTTGACCGAGCTTATTGGCAGCCCATGCAACACCACGTCCATGATTGCCGTCTGTAGCGGTAAAGAAGGTTGCCTGACCGAATTCTTCTCTTAATTTGTCGGATGTTAATACGTTATAGGGGAGTTCGGAGACATCTTTTCCTGTCTGTTGTGCAATGTAACGAGCCATAGCAAAAGAACCACCCAATACTTTAAATGCATTCAGACCAAATCTGTAAGATTCATCTTTAATATAGACCTCGCCAAGTCCAAGCAGATCTGCCATTTTTGGGAGTTTTGTAAGCGGTGTTACACTGTACTGTGGGAAGCTTTCGTGAAATGCACGAGCTTTTGCAATTTCATCAAGAGCCATAACTTTCAGATTTGCATCCGCTGTTTTCGGCATATGATTGACTGCCCATTTGATTGTTTCCATGTTGAAAAAACCTCCTTAAAAAATATGATATGATGTGTTGGTTTCTACCGGTTTCCTGCGTCCATGTAGTTATAAAGTGTGAATTTTGAAATTTCCAGAAGTGAAGCAACTCTGTCGCCTGACTTGGTGATCAGGAATGCTCCGGCATTGTTTAAGAATTGGACAACTTTGATCTTGTCTTCTTTATTCATTGCCGCCACGGGTTTACCGACCAGATTCAGAGCCTGCTCGATCAAAGAGTCGAGCAGATCTGTTACATTGTGTAAGATCGGTTGGGGTTGGGAATCATCATCAATACGTCCGTTTTCTCTGACTTGTGCCTCTTTCTGTGTTGTAACAAGCGAGTGCACGGCACTCTCAATGGAAAGAAGAGCAGTAATGTCATAGTTCAGTGAAAAAATGTATTCCACTTTACCATTGTCCCCCCTGACATACATTGTGCTCGATTTCAAAATCCGACCATCTTCTGTCTTGGTAAGATAGGAGAGGCGGTCTTTGATTTTTGCAGGATCCTTACTCAATGTGTCAAAAACAACACGAGAAGGTCCATCGCCAAGCTTCCGTCCGGTTACGTGTCCGTTTTCAATATGTACAACGGAATGTTCCAGCTGTTCTGCCTTTAGATCATGAATGACGATTTCGCAGGAATCGCCAAATTGAATTGCAAGACCATGGGCAAGCTGGATGAGTAAATCTAGTCTCTTTCCCATAAGCCATTTTCCTTTCATTTGGGACGGATAAAACATCCTGTTTTTGTTTGCTTCTAAATTCACTATACCACAAAAAAAATGAAAATCAATAGTTTTTCTAAAAAATTTTTAGGTATACTTAATTTTTTTTAGAAAACGTATTGCTTTTCTTATTGCATAATGGTATATTAAACGTAACAAAAGTATTTCGACAAAAGAAAATACAAAATATAGTGCGACGTGCAAGGGAACTTTTTCTTGTAGAATTTGTATGCCTTCGCTGGCAGATGCCGCCAACGGAAGTTAAGGCTCTTTTGTGAAGTAACATTTTATAGAGTAAAGCAGTTTTGCGAGACTTCTATAAAAAGAAAACTTTTAAAAGAAAGGGAGACGAAGAGTATGCTGATTTTAGGAAATGGAAGATTAGTCACACGTGACGAGAAGAATCCGTATCTGGAAAACGGAGCTGTAGCAATTGACGGAACTACTATAGTAAAAGTAGGGGGGGCAGAGGAAGTCAAAGCGGCTTATCCGGATGCGGAGTTTATTGACGCGAAGGGAAAGGTGATCATGCCGGCGTTCATCAATGCACATGAGCATATCTATAGTTCTTTCGCGAGAGGATTGGCGATCAATGGTTACAATCCGAACGGTTTCCTCGACATTCTGGATGGAATGTGGTGGACGATCGACCGCAATCTGACTTTGAAGGATACTTATCTGAGTGCAATGGCGACTTATATTGATTGCATCCGTAATGGAGTTACTACGATTTTTGATCATCACGCAAGTTTTGGTTCTATTGAAGGTTCCCTGTTTGAAATTGAAAAAGCGGCAAAAGAAGCAGGCGTTCGTTCTTGTCTGTGTTATGAAATTTCTGACAGAGACGGTATGGATAAGGCAAGAGCTTCCGTTATGGAAAATGCCGAGTTTATCCGCCATGCATTGAAAGACGATACAGGAATGATCGCCGGAATGATGGGAATGCACGCACAGTTCACCATCTCAGACGAAACAATGGAACTGGCAGCGGCCAATAAGCCGGATGAAGTAGGATATCATATCCATGTTGCAGAAGGTATCGAAGATCTGCATCACTGTCTGAAACACTATGGCAAGCGTATCGTAGACAGACTTATGGATCATGGAATTTTGGGAGAAAAAACATTGCTCGGTCATTGCATTTATATCAATGAACATGAGATGGATCTGATCAAGGATACAAATACAATGGTCGTACATAATCCGGAATCTAATATGGGTAACGCATGCGGATGTCCTCCGACCATGCATATCGTACACAAGGGAATTCTGACCGGTCTCGGAACAGATGGATATACTCATGACATGACAGAATCTTACAAAGTAGCCAACGTTCTCCATAAGCACCATCTGTGCGATGCGAATGCAGCATGGGGCGAGGTACCACAGATGCTGTTTGAGGGAAATGCAAAGATTGCAAACCGCTACTTTAAACAGGAATTGGGCGTTCTGAAAGAGGGTGCTGCAGGAGACGTGATCATCGTTGATTACAATCCGCTGACACCGTTCCATGCGGGCAATATCAACAGCCATGTAGTATTTGGCATGACCGGACGTGATGTTGTGACAACCGTTGCAAACGGAAAAGTTCTGATGAAAGATCGTGAACTTCTTCACATCGATGCAGATAAGGTAATGGCAGACTGCCGTCAGGCTGCGAAAGCGTTGGCTGATAGGATTAATGCATAACAAGGAGGAATAAAAAATGAGTGATATTATGACACCGATTGCTTTTGATAAGCTGGTGAATTGGATTTTGGAAGAACATAAAAAATACGGCACCGTATTCGGAGAGAAACACGCATACGTTGCAGACAGTAGATATAACAGAACGATTTTCGGACGTTCTCTGGAGACTCCGATCGGACCGGCAGCGGGACCGAACACGCAGCTTACTCAGAATATCGTGGCGGCGTACTATACCGGAAGTCGTTTCTTTGAACTAAAGACGGTACAGATTATGGATGGAGCAGAGCTTTCCGCATGTGTCAACAAGCCTTGTATCAAGGCCGACGATGAGTGCTATAACTGTGAGTGGTCTACAGAACTGTATGTTCCGCAGGCAATGGAAGAGTATATCAAAGCATGGTTTCTGTTGAAGGTATTTTCTAAAGAGTTCGAACTCGGCGATCCGGACGGATTCCAGTTCAACATCAGTGTGGGATATGATCTGGAAGGAATCAAATCCGAGAAGATCGACAATTTCTTAAATACAATGCAGAATGCGGCAGACAGTGAAATCTTTAAGTCTTGTAAGCAGTATTTACTGGATAACGCAGATAAATTTGAGAAGGTGACAAAGGAAGACATTGAGGCGATACAACCGGAAATCTGTAATTCCGTAACGATTTCTACGCTGCATGGATGTCCTCCGCAGGAGATCGAAAAGATTGCAATGCACCTGATCACAGTCAAAGGATATCATACCTTTATTAAGTGCAATCCAACGCTTCTCGGCTATGAGTTTGCGAGAAACAGAATGGATGAAATGGGATATGACTATGTGGCATTCGGTGACTTCCATTTTCTGGATGATTTGCAGTATGAAGACGCAATTCCAATGCTCACAAGATTGATGAAAATCTGTGAAGAACGCAATCTGGAATTTGGTGTGAAGATTACAAACACCTTCCCGGTTGATGTAAAGCAGAATGAGCTTCCGAGTGAGGAAATGTATATGTCCGGGAAATCTCTGTATCCGTTGTCTATTGCTCTTGCAGCAAAGCTGGCAGAGGAGTTTGACGGGAAGCTTCGTATTTCGTATTCCGGCGGTGCAGATGCCAATAATATCGCAGGAATTGTGGAGGCAGGCATTTGGCCTGTAACAGTGGCGACAACAATTTTGAAACCGGGCGGATATTTGAGAACGATCCAAATGGCGCAGGAAGTAGAAAAGGAAGGCGTTGTATTTGAACGTGTCGATGCGGCTGCGGCGAAGAAACTGGCAGAGGACGTTTTGACAGATAGGAATCACTTAAAGTCGGTGAAACCGCTTCCGTCCCGTAAAATGAACAAAGAAGTACCGTTGATCGATTGTTTTGCCGCTCCGTGTAAGGAAGGATGTCCGATCCATCAGGATATCACAACATATTTACAGCTTGTAAATGCAGGTGAATATGAGGAAGCAATGGAAGTGATCACAGAAAAGAATCCGCTTCCGTTTATTACAGGTACGATCTGTGCACATAACTGTATGAATAAGTGTACACGTAACTTCTATGACGAGCCTGTACACATCCGCAACATGAAGCTGGTTGCAGCAGAGAACGGTTATGAGGCATGGCTTGGAAAAGTAAATGCTCCTGTAGTGACAGGCGGGAAGGCCGCTGTTGTAGGCGGAGGTCCGGCAGGTATGGCGGCAGCGTACTTCTTAAGAAGAGGCGGTATGGACGTTACAATCTTTGAAAAGCAGGCAAGTCTTGGAGGCGTTGTACGTAATGTGATTCCGGAATTCCGTATTGCAGGAGAGGCAATCGACAAAGATGCGAAGATCCTGGAAGCAATGGGTGTGAAGAAGGTATTTAATACAGAGGTTGCCGATGTGAAAGAACTGAAGGCACAGGGCTATGAAGTTGTGATTCTGGCAATAGGAGCATCCGTACCGGGAACACTGAAACTGGAAGCAGGAGAGACTATGAATGCGCTTGAGTTTCTGGCTAAGTTTAAAGCGCAGGACGGCAATGTAAATATCGGTAAGAATGTTGTTATAATCGGCGGCGGTAATACAGCAATGGATACGGCAAGAGCGGCAAAACGTACAAATGGTGTGGAGAAGGTTTCTCTCGTATACCGTCGTACAAAGAGATATATGCCTGCCGATGCAGAAGAATTGGAAATGGCAGTAGAAGATGGAGTAGAATTCCGCGAACTACTTGCACCGGTGAAACTGGAAGGCGGAAAACTGTTGTGTAAGGTAATGCAGCTTGGAGATATCGATGCATCCGGAAGAAGAGGCGTTGTAGAAACAGATGAGAATGTAGAAGTAGATGCGGATACTATAATCGTTGCAGTAGGCGAGAAGGTTCCGACAGAGTTCTATCAGGCAAATGGAATCAATGTTTCCGAAAGAGGAAAAGCTCTTGTAAATGAAGAGACACTGGAGTCCAATGTGGAAGGTGTCTATGTAGCAGGCGACGGACTTGGCGGACCGGCTACGGTAGTAGAGGGAATCCGTGACGGACTGAAAGCGGCAGAAGCAGTCATCGGAAAGAAGCTTGTAAAGGATTATGACAAGCTTGCGGACGAGAAGAAAGTTTATGACCGAAGAGGAATTCTTCGCAGTGAGCAGGACAGCAAAGAAGAGACGACAAGATGTCTCGGATGTTCTTCTGTTTGTGAGAACTGTGTAGAAGTTTGTCCGAACCGTGCCAATGTAGCGATTATTGTGCCGGGAATGGAGAAGCATCAGATTATCCATGTGGACTACATGTGTAATGAATGTGGTAACTGTAAGAGTTTCTGTCCATACTCTAGCGCACCGTATCTGGATAAATTTACATTGTTTGCAAATGAGGCAGATTTCACAGACAGTAAGAATCAGGGATTTACAGTTCTGGACAGAGAAGCGGTTTCATGTAAGGTGAGATACATTGGCGAAGAGTTTACATGGGTAAAAGGAGAGGAGACTAAGCTTTCCGAAGGCCTGCAGAAGCTTATCGAGACAGTATGTAAGGATTATGCATACTTATTATAAGAGTATTTCAGATAAGGCAAATAGGGAGATAGGATAAGGCATGACATCTGCATCGGATTTTGAGAAAACAGAATCCGGTGCAGATAGTGCCGTAAAAAGGTGATACGGAATGGGTAACCGGGGAAGACAGCGATGATATTACGTTATGAACATGGAAAACTGGTGGAACAACGGACATATCGGGAAGCACTCTGTTTAGAGTCTGTTGTTTCTCCGGTTATATCAATTGTAGGGGCAGGAGGGAAGACAACAACCGTCCTGAATTTGGCAAAGGAATATGTAAGTGCAGAGATACCGGTTCTGGTGACGACGTCAACACATATGCAGATTGGTTCGGAAAAATGGTTTTTATTGGAAGAGTCCATGGACAAGTTGCAGAGTATCTTAAAAGAAGAAGGACAGGTCTGGTTCGGAACGTATGCTCCGGTGAAAGAACCCGGTACAGTGCGCAAGATGCAGGCGGTTTCGGATTCTTTTTTCAGACAGGCATATGCATTGCAGGTTCCGATGATTATTGAAGCAGACGGAGCCAGACATCTTCCGTGTAAGGCGCCGGGAATACATGAGCCGGTGTTGGTTTCTGAAACAACGGATGTGTTGGCGGTGTATGGACTGGATGCTGTCGGAAAACCGATTCAGAATTGTTGTTTTCGTCCCGAGCGGGTAGCTGAAGTGTTAAAGAAGCCACAGTCGGAATGTCTGACACCGGCGGACATAGCAAAGCTTGCGCTGGATCGATCCGGAGGGCGAAAATCTGTTTTAAAAAATCAACGATATAGTATTATATTAAATAAAGCGGATAATGAAGAACGGATGCAAAGTGCAAAACACATTTGCAGAGAAATATCAGAGCATGAGGATCTGAATATTTTAGTGACCGGTCATACATCAGAAGGAGTACGGACATGAAGATATTGATAAAAGGAGCCGGAGATCTGGCGACGGGGATTGCGGTAAGGCTGTATCAGTGCGGGCACAGAATTGTGATGACAGAGATTGAGAAACCGTTGACTGTGCGGCGGATGGTCGCATTTTCCAGAGCTGTGTATGAAACAAAAGTAACGGTAGAAGAAATTTGCGGAAAACTGGCAGAAATGCCAGATGAGGCAGAACATATCGTGGAAGACGGAGCAGTTGCAGTCATTGTAGATCCGGAAGCAAAGGTTCGAAATACATTTTGTCCGGATGTGATCATTGACGCAATTCTGGCAAAGAAAAATACAGGTACGCATATAACAGATGCGCCGTTTGTTATCGGAGTAGGACCGGGATTTACAGCAGGAGAAGACTGCCACTGCGTGATTGAAACGAAGAGAGGCCACACACTCGGAACGGTAATTTGGAAAGGGAGCGCGATTCCCAATACGGGAGTACCGGGAAATGTAGGCGGATATACGATCGAACGATTGATCCGTGCCAGTGCGCCGGGGAAAATGCAGGCTGTTGCGCATATCGGCGATATGGTGCAGGAAGGACAAATCGTAGCATATACGGGAGAGAAACCGGTATATGCGAAAATGACGGGAATTGTTCGCGGAATGCTGCAGGACGGCGTGACGGTTGAAGAAAATCTGAAAATCGGGGATATCGATGCACGTTGTGAACGGGCACATTGCTTTACTGTTTCTGATAAGGCACGTTCAATCGGAGGCGCCGCTTTGGAGGCAGTTACACAGTTTGAGCGGATTTGTGGAAATTATGCGGTGATAGTGCTGGCGGCCGGTGCGGGAAAACGTTTTGGAAGTAATAAGCTTCTGGCAAGGATCCAGGGGAAGCCGTTATATGAACACATGCTGCAAAAACTGGAAGCAATGCGGGCTTTTCCTGTGTATATGATTACCGGATATGAACAGATTCGGATCGCAGCGAAAGAAAAAGGAATACAGGCAGTAGAGAACAGACAGCCGGAGTTGGGGATTTCACATTCATTGAAACTTGGGTTGACGGCATGTCTGAAGGAGAATCCGGAGATTCGGGGCGTGTTGTTTTCTGTATGCGATCAGCCGAACCTGACACTTGCTACGATGTTTTCTCTGATACGGACGGCAATGCTTCATCCGGGAAAAATCATCTGCTCCGGACATGATGGAGTGCCTGGAAATCCGGTGGTATGGGATCGCAGATTTTTTGAAGAGTTGATGACGTTGGAGGGGGATATCGGCGGGAAGAAAATCATAGAGTGCCGAAAAGAACAATGTATCCTGCTGGAGACAGAGGCAGAAGAATTAAAAGACATTGATAGAAAACAGGATTCGGCAGAGTGATCTGCGAACACTGTTGAGATATAAATTTCAAAAAGAAGGGAAGGGTGATACGATGTATACACTTCAAGTAAACGGAAAGACGTATGAAACAGCGGAAGACAAAAAGTTAATGCGTTTTCTGAGAGATGATCTGAAACTGACATCTGTAAAAGACGGATGCAGTCAGGGAGCATGTGGAACCTGTACCGTTTTGGTGGACGGAAAGGCAATAAGGGCCTGTATTCCGATGATTTCTAAACTGGATGGAAAGTCCGTTCTGACAGTAGAAGGACTGAGCGAAAGAGAGAAAGAGGTCTACACGTATGCATTTGGAAAAGTAGGGGCTGTACAGTGTGGATTTTGTATACCGGGAATGGTCATATGCGCTAAGGGATTGATCGATGTAAATCCGAACCCGACAAGGCTGGAAGTTGTTGCTGCAATCCGTAATAATATTTGTCGTTGTACAGGATACAAGAAGATTATAGAGGGAATCCTTTTAAGCGCTGAAATTTTCCGGGAGAATCTTCCGGTTTCTGAAAATGAAGGCATAACACAGGTCGGAGATGCAATTTTGCGAGTGGACGTACAGGAAAAGGTATGTGGAACAGGAGAATATCCGGATGATGTTTATCTGGAAGGCATGATTTACGGAAGTGCAGTTCGTTCTGAGTATCCACGGGCAAAAGTTCTGGCAATCCATACAGAAGAAGCTGAGGCTCTGGAAGGGGTCATTGGCGTATTTACAGCAGAGGATGTTCCGGGAGATGTAAAAGTCGGACATTTAAAACATGATTGGGATACGATGATCCCGGTCGGAAAAGTTACACATTATGTGGGAGATGCAATTTGTCTTGTAGCGGCAGAGACACCGGAAATCCTGGAAAAAGCAAAGAGTCTGGTAAAGGTAGACTACGAAGTTCTGGATCCGGTTCTGGATCCGTTTGAGGCGATGAAGGAAGGAACGCCGCAGGTTCATGGCGATGGAAATATTTTGGCACATGAACATCTGGTGCGTGGAAATGCGGATGAGGTGATCGCAAATTCCAAATACAAAGTAACAAAGCATTATGAGACGCCATGGACAGAGCATGCATTTTTGGAGCCGGAGTGTGCAGTTGCGATGCCGTTTGATGAAGATGGTGTGTTTATTTATTCTACAGATCAGGGAATCTATGATACACAGCATGAGTGTTGTATCATGTTGGGACTGCCGCCGGAGAAAGTAATCGTAGAAAACAAACTGGTCGGCGGCGGCTTTGGAGGAAAGGAAGATGTGAGCGTACAGCATCACGCAGCCTTACTTGCATATCTGACAAAGCGGATTGTAAAAGTGAAACTTTCCAGACAGGAAAGCCTGACCGTGCATCCAAAACGTCATCCGATGTGGATGGATGTGACAACTGCCTGTGATGAAAACGGATATCTGACGGCAATGAAAGCTGTTGTTGTAGCAGATACAGGAGCGTATGCATCTTTGGGAGGACCGGTTCTTCAAAGAGCATGTACCCATGCGGCGGGACCATATAATTTCCAGACGATCGATATTGACGGAACCGCAGTATATACAAATAATCCTCCTGCAGGAGCTTTCCGCGGCTTTGGAGTAACGCAAACCTGCTTTGCATCGGAAATGAATCTGAATCTTCTGGCAGAACTGGTTGGGATTACACCATGGGAAATCCGGTATCGGAATGCGATACGTCCGGGGCAGGTGCTTCCGAATGGACAGATTGCAGATGCATCTACAGGTGTTGCAGAAACATTGGAAGCTGTTAAGGAGGTTTTCGATCAAGAGCCTTATGCAGGAATTGCATGTGCGATGAAAAATGCCGGAGTGGGAGTGGGACTTCCGGACTGGGGACGCTGTCGATTGATCGTAAAAGACGGTAAGGTGGAAATTCATGCAGGAGCATCCTGTATCGGTCAGGGATTGGGAACAGTTCTTACACAGATGGTTTCCCAGACTGCGGAACTTCCGTATGAAAAGATTGTATATTGTCCTCCGAATACTGCAAATTCACCGGATTCCGGAACGACATCCGGATCCCGCCAGACACTGGTGACAGGTGAAGCTGCAAGACGTGCTTGTCTGAAACTGAAAGAGGCAATGGAAGGTAAGACTTTAGAGGAATTGAACGGAACGGAATATTATGGAGAATATCTTGCAAAGACAGACAAAATGGGAAGTGATGTTCCGAATCCGGTGTCTCATGTGTCATATGGATATGCGACGCAGGTTTGTATTCTAAATGAAGACGGCACTGTTAAAAAAGTAGTTGCTGCACACGATGTAGGGAAAGCTGTAAATCCAAAGAGTGTAGAAGGACAGATCGAAGGCGGTGTCGTAATGAGTCTTGGTTATGCTCTGACAGAGCAGTATGAATTAAAAGAAGGGCGTCCGGTATCACGTTTCGGAACATTAGGTTTATTTAAAGCAGATAAGGTTCCGGACGTAGAAGCGGTTATTGTTGAAAAACCGGGAATTGAATATGCGTATGGAGCAATAGGTATCGGAGAAATCACATCAATTCCGACTGCACCGGCAGTTGCGGCTGCATATTATAAACTGCAGGGGGAATTCCAGACCAAACTTCCGTTAAAAAATACTCCGTATGAGAGAAAGAAGAAAGTGAAAGCTTAGAAAGACAACGGTGTCTGTTAGGCGAAGTCCAATGGCTGTGACTGCATATTGTAATCACAGCCATTGTCTTCTATAGATTAGATTTCTTTTCTATGATTCATATCATAGCATGCATTTGTGACTTTGATATGACAACATTTGGAAGAAATTGTGAAGATTCTTAAACATATCTAAACTTGAAACATGGATGAAAAATATAGTATGAAATATAAAATCAAACGTGCATACGGCCTTTGTTGGCTATATGCCATTTTTCTTTTTGAGAATGATACATTTCCCACAGCCATGCGACGGCATCATCCATGCCCTTGTCGGTCATAGGAAAAGAAGAAGACTGTTTCGCTTCCTCAGGTGTTTTTTCAAAAGACCAAGGTTCCGGATAGACAAATACGGTAAATGTTTCTTTGCTTTCATCACAACGGAAAAAATAACGCATTCCGTTGTGTCCGCCGGAAAACGGTTCTTTTTTCAGTCCTCCTACGGGAATTAATTTTTTATCGATCATAAGTGTGAATCCTTTCCTGTGACATATTGTGTGTATAACAATGATTATAACATGTTTTAGTTTATAAGAATAGAAATTTTGTGAATGAAGATACTGATGATAGGTAGAAATGAGGTGAAAAAATGTTAAATCCAAAAGAAAATGAAAAAATTATTGATGATTTTGATTATTTGTCAAATGCTGCTTCCGCCAGAGACTGTACCGGACTGATTCCGTTTTTGCCGACATCTGAGGCAGAGTTAGAGTCCTATAACGATGTGTATCAATACCGTCCGCCGGTCATTCACGAAAAAGATCCGAATCGTGATAAAATGTCGAAATAGGCGGTTTTTAACAAGATGTTGTATTTTTTCATTGTCCTAGGTTCTATAAAATGATATAATTATCAAAATAAGTTTTTTGAGCAATACGAAAGAGAGGAAAATATATCATGAAATGTCCGATATGCGGCAAGGAACTTGAGTTAATGAAAAAGCAGGTTGGCTCTGATGAAAACGGCAGGCCAATCTTTAATCAATATGCAGTATGCAGAAACTGTAAAAAGCAGTGGAATCTGGATAAACAGAGAGCAAAGAAGAAAGCTGCTGCGAAAGCGCCGGAGACAAAGGAGAAGACTGCCGCACAAAAAGAAGCGTTCGCCACAAAGCCGATTGTGAAGAGAGAAGAGACTGAAAACAAGGTGGCAGTGAAAGCAGCAGAACCAAAAAGAAGACCTGTAAATTCACAGAGTGAGGAAACTGTCTCTAGGAAACCTTCTGTAAATGTACAAGAAGATGTTTCAGGTAAAAGGACAGTTAAGAAAGCACCGCCGAAGAAACGTCCGGAAACAGCCGGGAAGCCAGAAAGGACAGAAGAACAGAAGTACGGAAATATACCGTCGGAAAGAGTGCGGGCAAAGAAAGAAAAAGCGGTTCGTGAAGCATATGAAGATATGCTCTCTACCGATCCGAATTATAAGCCGAAGAAAAGAAATGCCTCGGAAGAACAGCGCCCGAAGCCGGAAAAGAAACGTCCGAATACCAAAGAAGAGAAGCTGTATGAGGAAAGATATGATGATGATTACGATGAAGAATTTGATTATATGGATGAAGAGCCGAATGCAAAATATCGGGTACTGCGGGTTATTCTCGGTATCTTGTCAGTACTCGCATTTGGATATTTCGGATATAAGGGTTTCATTAGCGGATTAGACAGCATTGCATCGGGAGGAGGCATTACCGGAGGATTTGTATATATCATTCTTGCGGCGTGTATGCTGGTAGCCGGATTGATACTGCTGATCATGCAGAACAGCCGAAGTATTTTTGCGTACTTGATACCGATTGTGATTTATCTGGGAGGCGGCGTATTTGCGTTTTTAAAAAGAGGAGATGAACAAAACCTCCTTTATAGCGCAATTGCCGGAGCTGTACTTGCGTTGATTTTGATCATTCTGGCAGCAACATCCAGAAATCAAGAGGATGAGTATGAATATGACGATGAATATGAGGATGACGATTATGAATAATTGAGTCGGGAATTTTAACATAGACGGCGCCCCATAACAGATTGGATTCTGCTATGGAGTGCCGCTTTTGTTTTTTCGAAAAGATTTCTTACGTGTTTATTCAAAGCATTCTGAAAGATTGTGTAAGATCTAATTACATTTACAGTTTTGAAGGTAAGCGAAGACGGAGGGGAGAGAAAAGAGAAGCGCCTTGTCAGAGAAGCACGATTTTTTATGACAGACATATATTGATAGAGAAGTGAAATCGATCTTAGATCGGGAGGTTCGTATGAAAAAGAGGATATTGGCAGTGTTGATGATCGCGGGCATGACGACGATGCTTTTGGCAGGATGCGCAACGAAAACAGAAAAAGAGACGGCGGCTTTGCCGGAAGAAAAGCAGGAGACAATGAAGGAAATTACACTAAATGAAGTGGCGCATTCTATTTTTTATGCTCCGATGTATGTTGCTATTGAGGAGGGATATTTTGAAGAAGAGGGGATTAAGTTAAATCTGGTGTGTGGCTTTGGTGCGGATAAAGTAATGACAGCAGTTTTATCCGGGGAAGCGGAAATCGGGTTTATGGGCTCTGAAGCATCGATTTATACGTATAATGAAGGTGCAAATGATTTTGTTGTGAATTTCGCACAGCTTACACAACGGGCGGGAAACTTTTTGGTGGCTCGGAAATCCGATGAAGCATTTTCCTGGGCAGATTTGAAAGGCAAAGAAGTATTAGGCGGAAGAAAAGGTGGCATGCCGGAAATGGTATTTGAATATATTTTAAAACAAAACGGAATCAATCCGGAAATAGATCTGCAGATTAACCAAAGCATTGATTTCGGCTCTACGGCAGCCGCATTTGCAGAGGGGCAGGGGGATTATACGGTAGAGTTTAGTTTTTAATGCACCCACAAGGTAAAAAGTCAAAACCGTTTATCTTGTGGGTTTCGGGATCAATATAAATTTGTTTCACAGTGCTTTTCCAAAAAGTTCTTTTATGTTCATAATCCAATTTATCATACAATTCTTTCCAATTCAATGAAATCTTCTTTTGAAGAGCCTCGTAATTTTCCAACGTGACGATTTTCTGAGCATCCTGTTCTTCTTTTAAAGCGGTTTCCAATCGAGCATACTCAGAATCGTAGTAGTCAATATCGATCCGTCCTTTTTGAAATAAAATGTTCAGTCTGTCCATTTCGGAACGGTACTTCCATGAGTTATCAGTTTTTGGGGCTGCTTTTTGCTGTTGCTTGAGTTCATAGATCTTACTCTGAAGCTCCGGGTACAGGTTTTCCAGAAGATAAGATTCTATAACAGATTCTGAGATGCAGGGGGAGCGGTGTGGCTTATAATCTTTCTTCTGGCAGCGGTATTGTTTTGTACACGTAATGGAGCCGTCCTTACATTTGCGTCGCTTGATGCGTCCGGTAAGAGAATTGTTACAGTGCGGACATTTTAATAGCATGCTAAATAAATATGGCTCATTTGTCGCGGCATAGGTTCTGGAAGAACAAGTGTGGAGAATCAACTCATGCTGCTCTTCTGTAATATACGGTTCGCAGTATCCGGGGCGGCCATAGCGCATGCCCGCATAAACCTCACTTGTGAGCATATAGTTGATCTGGTACTTCGTGGGACCGTCTTCTCCGTATTTGTCTGTTATGTATGCGATTGTTTTTCGCTTGGAAAGACTTGAGAAGTAATATTGGAAAATATCTTCCACAATATGGCAAGTATTTTCGTCTTTATGCAAATGCTTATCAACTACTTTATATCCATAAGATACTGGACCGTTTAAATGCTCTTGATTTCGTTTCTTGTGTTCAAAAACAACTTTGATACGTTCGGATGTACGATCACATTCATTCTGTGCGACGGCGAGCATGATATTGATCTTGAGCTGACCGTCTGCGGTGGTGGAATCGTAGTCTTCCAGAATCGTCTTCCAGTTGCAGTGATGCTCTTCCAGAATTGCCTGTGTATTATGGTAATCCCGAACGTTACGAAACCAACGATCCAGTTTGGTAACAAGGACAAGGTCGATTTTGTCCTGCCTGATGTCGTCCAAAAGGCGCAGGAAGTCCTTGCGGTTCTGCAGCTTTTTCCGGGCGGTAATTCCCTCGTCGCTGTAGTATCCGACAATTTTATAGTTATGGGATTTCGCATATTCGGTAAGCAACTCTTTCTGCGTATTCAGAGATAAGCCGCTCTGCGCCTGAAGATCTGTAGAGACACGATCATATAGCGCACATCTGATCTGGGACTTCATAATATCACACTCCTATGAAAATGTATGTAGAAAATGGTACAAAAATAACAGCCGGCGGAGAACGAATGTTCCGCTTGTGCAGGCTGTCCGAAGATGATACAATATTTTTGTCTTAATTCGGAGTATCATCTTCGGATATATTCCAGAGCCGTTCTGGTTGCCGCCAGAGCGGTTCTTGACATTTATGGTACATTTGCTATAATGTACTTAACAGGATAGCTGGAAGGTGACTGCACCTCACCCGCTCCGGCGCAACTTAAAAACTATCAAAAAGAATAGTCGTCAGCTTTGTCAGGGCAGGACGGCTATTTTTTATGCGTATAATTCAGAATGGCTACGACCAAAAGAGCAGTGCTTATGATCAGGCTGAGTTCTTCGTATGTACTCATAATTACCACCCCCTCCACAGGATTCTCGGAATGGGTGGGAGCTCGTCCTCCGGCTACCCGGGTAAATACATTATTTAGTTGTTACCCTGCCCGCTGTGGAGCAGGAACGGTTTTCTTTATGTAACGTAAAAGACCCCGCATTTCTACGAGGTCTTCTTGATATTTGAATGAAATAGGTGGGGTGACAATCCCACATCTCCAACTAGGGTGACGGCCGCCTGTTCCGTCCTCTGCTTTCATTCAATATAGTATATGTTTTTACAACCTCATTATACAGTATTGGGTTTATTTGTCAAGTTTTTTTTAAAGTGCCTTTTTCGATATAACGTTCTGCGTTGCATGTGCTAAGCAGGTGAAGCGTTTTTGCATAGCAATTACCGTAGGGGCTAATTTTAACAGCTACACGGATGTACTCTCCATGTACTTCGTAAAGACGAACGAAAAGGATGGAGGAATCATGAGGATTTTGACCTATGTAATCTGGCTCCCGTATAATGTCTTCTATATCACAGAAATATTTGTCATACTCATAAGGGTGACGCGACTTAATATGTTCTATATTGGATTCGCCGATGTAAATCGGTGTTCCGACAGGAATATCTAAATTTAGCAAGTTAATGATTTCAGATGTGAAATTTCCTATTTGTTTTCTGGACATATGTTGTTGCTTCACCTCTTTTCCTTTGTGATTTTCAACTATCGAGCATTATTTCGTTTAAGCTCCTTGCGCTCTACAAGGAGAATCATCCATTGAACTGTCTTTTGATTATCCCGCCCTGTTCTTAGGCGGTGTCATTATTTAGCTGTCCCCCTGCCCGCTGCGGAGCAGGGGGACACTGACTATTTCCTTTTTGAAATTGCAGACTTAATGAAGCATAAGACTGTGGAAGTAAAAGAGAATCCATATAGTACGCCGGAGATAAACCTCTTTTTATTATTAGATTCGTATTCAGTAAAATACTGTATTGTTCCGTCAGTAACTAACGGTATCATTAAAATAGCAATTTTCCTATGAAAAGTAAAAAAAGGCGCCAGTAAGAAAGCGATTAAATGTCCTACGGCTATTCCAGTGCATCTTGCACATAGAGGAAATTGATATCCTTTAAAAAAGAAACTTCTCTCAGGCATTTGATGACAACTGCAATATTTTTTACACCATTCCATAGACTTTATCCACAATTTGTCGCTCTTTCTATAAATCATATTTTAAATTTGTTTCCACAATTTGGGCAAACCCAGTAATTGGTTGAATGGATCTGTTTTCCTTTTCCACAGGCTCCGCATAGCACTCCGATCGGTCCCAATAAAAGAGCACCACAGCATCCTTTTCCCGCTGAGAAGTCTTTTCCGGTTGAAGTTGTTTCCGAAACAACTTGGCAATTTGGAGAACCACATTTTGGACAGTTCATAATTTTTCCCTCTCTTTCTTTTGTTTCCTGTTCCTTTAACACCACTATATATAATCCCGATAGGGGTTATACCTTTTCCATAACTGTCAGATATGGAATAAAAAATACGGTATAGTTATCAATGGTCGTGCATACGCCGTATTTATCCTGATAACAGTCAATCGCTTCTTTCAAATATTCTTCTGTTACGTCAAGAAATTCAGCCATTTCATGTATGTCCTGACATCCACGCTTGTAGGCATTTACAATTCCAGTCAGCCCGATCAGCTTGTTATATCCCCAGAACCGCGCCTGTCGTTCCTGTTTTCGGTTCTTGGGATCGGATAAGTCTGTTATATCTCCAACAGTCGTATGATAATGTCCGAGCTCTTCGGCAAGGACACATGATTTTTCAACAGTTGTTTTTATATCCTGTCGAATTGCAATCTTATTTCCCTTTATTCTTCCGTCACTCGATTTTAGTGGTTTTTCTTTTACAATAAGTCCGTTATTAACGGCTTCGTCTAAAAGTGTTTCATAATTCATAAATTGTGCTCCCTGAATCATTTTATTAGTATGAATACCTAAATAAGATGATTCTAGAAATTTTCATCATTCATGATGTCATTATCATGCTGTAGCATTTCCTCTGTTACTTTTATATCGGTGCGTCTGTGCGCTGCTATCAACTCATTTTCCATATTTTGTAAGGATAAAAGCTTTTCTGTATAGCTATTGACGAGTTGCATATTTTGATTTGTAAGTTGTGCATATTGCTTTAAATGGTCAAGTTCTCCAGACGCTAGTTTAGGACGAAATTCAGTGACTGAGTCAAATTCGGGAGTCTCATTTATCTTAAATTTCACATAATCTTCATAACTACCTTCATAGTCTTTAGGCGGATGAATACCTTCTTCATTACCAATACGCTCCCAATCGTGAGGATCGTCTGTCCAACCCATTAAATAATCAGGCGATACTTGTAGCGCATCTGCGATATCTTCCAATTTATCAATAGGCATATTTTTTATGTATCCTGTTTCATATCTTTGCAGAGTAGATTTACTGATTCCAACCTTATCTGAAAGTGTTTGGTATGACATATCTAATTCTTCTCGTCTTTTTTTCATACGAGACATAATGTCTTGCATTTTCTCAGAAATTTCCTTTTCACTCATATCTGCACCTCCGTATAAGCTCATTATAAACTATTTTTTCATATTTGCAACAAATAATTTAGTAAAAACAAAAAAATGTTGCAAATATGGGTTGACAATAGAAGATGTCAGGTGTAGTATGAAAATATCCCAAATATGCAACGGAAGGAGAGAGAAGAATGTCGTTCGATAAATTAAAGGGGAAAATGACAGAGAGGCATGTATCACAGGAAAAATTAGCGAAAGTATTAGGAATTACAGTGCAAGCGCTTAACGCTAAATTAAATGGGCGAAGTCAATTTACCTTGGAAGAGGTGGTTAAGATTTCTGAACATTTAAAACTGGATAATCCTGTTGATATTTTTTTTAACCCAAGCGTCTCAAAAATGCAACAAGTGTTTGGGTCAGAAGAGGAGGTGGTTACAAGAGCAAATCTCACACCAACAAAAATTGCGAATGGATATGCAGAATGCGATGTGAGATTAGTGGCAGGACAAAAGAAATAATACTGCCCTGCCACAAGATTATTTTTTATCAATAAGTATTTGGTATGCGGTTTCGATTTCCGCACTACTAGAAAAATCCGATGAGTAGAAAGGAGAATGATTGAAATGATTATGAAAGAAATGCTACATGAACTTCGGGAAATAAGAAAAGAACTCCAAGCTATTCGGAGTAGTTTGGAGTCCTCAAGGCGCTACGCTCGTGAGCCTTATGGAAGAAAGTTTATTCCTCTTCTGGAGCATGATACAAATCGATCGCGGCAGAAAGAGTCTTAAGAATTACAGGATCGTGCGTTTTTCGACTGATATATTCTGTAAGTATGACTTTATCTGAGCTATCTGGGAATGAGGGATCTTGGGCAATATCAGAAGCGAGGTCGCCCAGATTCGTATCTGTTTCGGAAAAAGCAGAGATCCATTCCTTAAATGGTGGATTGTAACGTCTCATAGCAATTCTCCTTTCATAATACTCGGCATGGCAGCGCCTGTATTTATAGTATAGGAGAGAGCATAGTAAATAGCAACAAACATTTGAACCAGAAGAGGAGGTGGTGTAGGTGCTGAATCGTGAACAGTTTGAATCTTACAGGCAGGAGAAAAAAGAATGGGAGGAAAAGAAAAAAGGTATTGCTCTTGAAGTTGTGGAGTTGTTCAAGAGCAAAAACCTTTCAGTATCTCAAATTGATGAAGTTATGAGATATATTGAAAATATTGTTAAATGTAGGGCTCGTCTCTAAGGTCGTAAAAAACAGAAGAATCGTAAGATTTTAGCTCTTCATAAGCGGTGTAAAAGCAATCGGCCATATATGCTACTTCAGGATTATCTACATCTTTGTTGTGTGGGACGGTATTGGTTGATAAAGCATAATCCAATTTTGATTTCGCGTATTGAAGAGACAAATCATAACAAATTTTGTCTAGTTTGTTCATAGCATTATTCTCCTTTCATAATTATTCCGACTGGTACTCGGTAATTAAAGTATAGGGGATTTCGTTGGACAACGCAACAAGTACAAACAGTGAAGCATAAGTTTTAACAGGGAGGTGTAACGCATGGAAGAAAAGAAAGAAATCCGTCCGGTAGAGGACGATGTGGGTGAAAGCATTATAGCGCTTCTGGTGAGACTGCTTGAGGATCAGGAGGGGAAAAAGTACGAATACCGGTATATCGGTGAAAAGAAAGAAACCGCCTAAAAGGCGGGGGAAGGAGGACAAGCTGTGGAAAATAGAAAACGAAGACGCAGACGGAAACAGAAAATGCTGACGACAGCAGATATGCTTGTGGTGACGCAGGCAATTGTATGGATGTTTGCTGTGTGGATCTTGCTGGGGTAGGGAGGTGAGAAAAGATGACAAATGAACAGAGAAAGGCAGCGGAGGAAGAACCGGGAGACAAAAAAATGAGTACCCATAGGAGTCGGCAAACTCGGGGTACTCAGATAATTGAACAATGTTATTGTAAAAGATTTTGGGGGATTTGTAAAGATGGCAGCAACAAGTTTTGAAATTAAAGAAACAATCCTTTCTCTTCCGAAGAAGAGTGAGACGGATGTGTATCATACGGAATTAAATATTGTCAGTTGGTTCGGGAAAGAACCCAAGCCGGATATCCGTGGATGGTCTGATGACCACGAGAAAATGACCAAAGGAATCAGCCTCGCCGAGGATGAGTTCATAAAAATCGCCCGGGCAGGGTTAGAAAAATTAGGAGGAAAATAATCATGCAGATTACATTCAACAGTTACGAAGAAATGGTGGAGTTTATGGAGAAGATGAAAGAGCAGACTGTAACGAAGGCAGAGCCGGCAGCTCCGGTTACTGGAGAATCTAAGCAGGAAACTGTACCTTACGGACGCCAGATCGCGTCTGATTTTCCGAATGCCAATGTAGGCACGGCTCCTGTTCAGAACGTTCCGGTATCAGCGCCGGTACAAAGCGCACAAGCTGCATCAGCACCGGCCGCACCAACGGTACCGGTACAGGCCACAGTTCCGACCAGCCAGCATGAGTACACAATGGACGAGCTGGCACGAGCGGCAATGACGCTGATGGATAAGGGGGATACTGCTCAGCTACAGCAGCTCCTTTCTAGTTATGGGGTTGAAACGCTGCCACAGCTTCCAAAAGAACAGTATGGAAATTTTGCAACGGCGCTTCGAGGAATGGGGGCACAGATCTGATGGGACATGAAGAAAGAGCGCATGCGCTGCTTAGTGCGTCCAGTGCGCACAGATGGCTGAAATGTACGAAAAGTGCAAGACTGGAAGAACAGTTTCCGGATACAACTTCGGAAGCAGCGGAAGAGGGGACGCTGGCGCACAAACTTGCAGAGCTGCGGGTACGGAACTATTTCAGCCCGGCGGATGTATCGAAGCGGAAGCTGACGTTTGCAATTAAAAAAATGAAAGAAGATCCCTTGTGGGATGATGAGATGTTGGTACATACAGAGACCTATCTCGATTATATCAAGCAGACGGCTCTGAAGCTTCCATCAGAACCACATGTAGATGTAGAGAAACGGGTGGATTATGGTCTGTATGCACCAGAAGGCTTTGGGACTGCGGATTGTATTTTAACACAGGGAAATACGCTGTATGTGATTGATTTTAAATATGGAAAGGGAGTTCCTGTATCTGCAAAAGAAAATCCGCAGATGATGCTATATGCTCTGGGAGCTTATGAAGCATGTAAGATCCTGTACCTGATCGAGAGAATCCATCTGGCGATCGTACAGCCCAGACTTCCGGATGGGATCACAGAATGGGAGTGTCCGCTTGGAGAACTTCTTGAGTTTGGCGAGTATGTAGAAAAACGGGCTGCATTAGCATTTATCGGCGGTGGCGAGTTCGCCCCAGATGAAAAAACATGTAAGTTCTGCCGGGCAAGAAAACAGTGCAGGGCAAGATCCGATTATAACGTGAAACAGGCTTTTGATTTGGGTGAACTACCGCCTCTGATCACAAATGAAGAAGCAGGACAACGTCTTTTGGCAATGCGGGATGTAGTCTCCTATCAAAAAGATTTGCAGGAGTGGGCTTTGTCCGAGTGCCTGGTGGGAAATGAAGTTCCCGGTTGGAAAGCGGTAGAAGGAAGACGGTCCAGAGACTGGACGGATATGGATGCCGCATTTGAAAAGCTGATCAAGAGCGGTGTTGTGGCAGAAGAGATCCTCTGGGAGAAAAAGCCGCTGACACTGGCACAGGTAGAAAAAACGATCGGAAAAAAAGATTTTGCGGATGCCGTGGGAGAATTTGTGATCCAGAAATCGGGAAAGCCGGCACTGGTGGAGGTATCAGATAAACGACAGGCGATCACGAATAAAGTGACCGCACAGGAAGCATTTAAGGAGGAAAATTAAAGTGGGAATTGGAGAAGCAACAAATGTGACAACAGGAAAAGCAAGGCTGAGTTATGTGCATCTATTTAAGCCTTACGCAGCCATGCAGGGACAAGAGGAAAAATTCAGCGTGACCGTACTGATTCCGAAATCTGATGCGGATACTATGGCGCGCATCAACGCAGCGATCGAGGCGGCAAAACAGAAAGGAATTGCTGAAAAATGGAACGGTGTGTGTCCACCGATCGTACAGACTCCGGTCCATGATGGAGACGGCGTGCGACCAAGCGACGGGATGCCATTCGGAGATGAATGTAAAGGGCATTGGGTATTTACAGCCAGCGCAAAGGCGGATTATCCGCCGGAAGTGGTGGACAAGCTGGGAAATCCGATCATCAATCAGTCGGAAGTGTACAGTGGGATGTACGGTCGTGTGAACGTAAATTTCTTCCCTTATGCGTTTGGTGGGAAGAAAGGAATCGGATGCGGTCTGGGACCGGTGCAGAAGCTGGAGGACGGCGAGACTTTGAGCGGAGGACATGTGTCTGCGGCGCAGGCATTCGGAGCGCCACAGCCGGCACCCGCAACACCGACATACGGAAATGGAGGGACACCTCCATGGACACCGAGTACAGGCGGGCAGATCAATCCGATTACCGGAATGCCTATGTGACCAGAGTGCGGAGCCGGAAGGCTCCCGCTTATTTAAAAGGAGAACAAACAGATGAGACATCATCTTTCAATAGATATAGAGACAAAGAGCAGCGTGGATATTGGAAAAGCAGGGATGTACAAATATGCACAGTCTCCTGATTTTGAGGTTCTGTTGCTTGCGTATAGGATGGACGATGAACCGGTTCAGATCGTGGATCTTACTGCGGGAGAGCAGATTCCTGAATGGGTATTGGATGAACTGGTGGATCCGAACACACTGAAACACGCATATAATGCGGCATTTGAATGGTACTGTTTAAACCGTGCCGGATATGAAACTCCATTAGAACAGTGGAGGTGTACTATGATGCACGGCTTGTACTGCGGATATACCGCCGGTCTGGATGCAACCGGACGGGCGATCGGACTTCCTCAGGATAAGCAGAAACTGACAACAGGGAAAGCGTTGATCCGATATTTCTGCGTGCCATGTAAACCTACGAAAACAAACGGGAACAGAACGTGGAATCTGCCGAAGCATGCACCGGAAAAATGGGTGCTTTTTAAAGAGTATTGTAAGCAGGACGTAGTGACTGAACATGAGATCTGGAAACGGTTGGAGCAGTATCCGGTTCCGGAAGCAGAAGAGCTGTTGTGGCAAATGGACATTCGGATGAACGCATTTGGTGTCCGTGTGGATGAAGATCTGATCGAGGGTGCATTGTCCATAGACGAGATCTGTAATGAAAAGCTGACAAGAGAAGCGGTTGATATTACAGGGCTTACAAACCCGAATAGTACTTCACAGTTGAAAACCTGGCTTGAAAGAGAGCTTTCAGACCGTTTGGAAACAGAGGTGGAACTTCCGGGACTTGCAAAAGAGGATGTAACAGAGCTATTAGCCCGAAAGGATATATCCGAAGAGGTAAGGAGAGTGTTGGAGATCCGTCAGCAGCTAGGAAAGACATCGGTTAAAAAATATGTGGCGATGAAGACAGCAGAGGGAGATGACGGACGCATCCGCGGGCTGACACAGTTTTACGGGGGCAACCGGACCGGGAGATGGGCAGGACGTCTGGTGCAGGTGCAGAATCTTCCGAGAAACTATCTGAAAACGTTGGATGAAGCAAGAAAGCTTGTAAAGGCAAAAAATTACGAGGGGGTCCGGCTGATATATGGGAACGTGCCGGATACGCTTTCCCAACTGATCCGAACGGCATTTATCCCGTCAGAAGGGCAGAAGTTCGTGGTTGCCGATTTTTCTGCGATCGAGGCCCGTGTAATCGCGTGGCTTGCAGGAGAACAGTGGGTGAATGAGGTATTCGCCACACACGGGAAGATTTACGAGGCAACGGCATCCCAGATGTTCCATGTACCGATCGAGAAGATTGTAAAAGGAAATCCGGAATACAGCCTGCGGCAGAAAGGAAAAGTCGCAACCCTCGCCCTTGGGTATCAGGGCGGTTCCAATGCGCTGATCTCAATGGGTGCTTTGAATATGGGGCTGACAGAAGAGGAACTTCCGGATATTGTACAAAGATGGAGGAGCGCCAACCCGAGAATCCGTGATCTGTGGTATGCAGTGGAAGAAGCGTCTATCCAGACCATGCTGACGGCACAGCCGCATGCGATCAACGGTCTCATTTTTGCATTGGAAAGCGATCTGCTTTACGGGCAGCACTTTTTGACCGTGCAGCTGCCGAGTGGACGGAAGCTCTTTTATCCGAAACCGTTTTTGCAGGAGAACCAGTTCGGGAAAGCAGCCATACACTATTACACGGTAGGGCAGCAGCCAAGAAAATGGGAAGTGACATCGACCTATGGCGGAAAAATGACAGAGAATATCGTACAGGCAATTGCGAGGGACTGCCTTGCGGAAACACTGTGTAGGATAGAGAAAAAAGGACTGCAGGTTGTGTTTCACGTTCACGACGAAGTGATCATCGATGCGCCGCAAGATGTGACTGTGGAGGAAATCTGTGATCTGATGGCAGAGCCGATACCATGGGCGCCGGGCTTGATATTAAAAGGCGCCGGATTTGAAAGTAACTACTATATGAAAGATTAGAGGGACGATTCATGCAGCATAACAGAAAATTACACATCAGCACTGCCGGTACCAGGAAAACGCAACACTGGACGGAAACGGAGATCCTCTGGTCTGAGTTTATAGACAGGGTGAGAACTCCGGTACGGAGTCCGGAGACGCTGGAAGAATATCTTGCAATGTCCAAATATCAACAGGACGAGTTGAAAGATGTTGGGGGCTTTGTAGGAGGTACTTTTGAAAATAATATCCGAAAAGCTGCTTATGTGAAAGGCAGGGATTTACTGACTCTGGATATGGATAATATCTCAGCAGGCGGTACAGTTGAAATTTTGAAGAGGGTATCCAGTCTGGGATGTGCAGCTCTGGTCTACAGTACAAGGAAGCATACCGGATATGCCCCTAGACTTCGTGTGATCGTTCCTCTGGACATGACTGCATCTGCAGATGAGTACGAGCCGGCAGCACGGAAGCTGGCATCTCTGATCGGAATGGAATTCTGTGACCCGACTACCTTTGATGTGTCGAGGCTGATGTACTGGCCAAGCTGCTGCAAAGATGGAGAATATATATTTGAAGTGTTTGATCATCCATTCTGCAGCCTGTCCGGACTCCTTCAGATGTATGGGGACTGGACAGATATTTCACAGTGGCCGCAGGTACCGGGAACGGCGGCAATTGAAAAAAGACGGCTTGCAAAGCAGGAAGACCCGACTACAAAACGGGGAATCATTGGTGCATTCTGCCGGACTTATACGATCTCACAGGCAATGGACAAGTTTATCCCGGGAATGTATGAATCCACAGTAATGGAAGACAGATACACCTATACAGGCGGTTCTACGGTGGGCGGCGCAGTCGTGTATGACGGGGATATGTTTTTGTATTCCCACCATGCGACGGATCCGTGCTCCGGTCTGCTTGTTAATGCGTTTGACCTTGTGCGCCTACACATGTATGGGGATCGGGATCGGGACGCAAAAGACGGGACTCCGGTGAACAAGCTGCCGTCTTTTGTAGCCATGAGCCGTTTGGCATCTGGGGATAAGGAGGTTTCTGATCTTCTGGCAAAGGAAAAAATGGAACAGGCGCGGAAAGCGTTTCAAACAGAAGAGGGTGAGCAGGTACCGGAAGATGATCTGTCATGGGTATCCCGGCTTACACATGACGGAAACGGAAAGATTGAAAAGACTATTAACAATGCAGTTATTATTTTACAGAATGATCCGCTTTTAAAAGGGAAAATCGTGACAGATGACTTTGCAAGCTGTGGGTTGATCCTGGGGAAAGTTCCGTGGAGCGCAGATGCAGAGAAGCGGAGATGGAAGGATGAGGATGATGCAGGATTTTATAATTACATGGAACTGTTTTACGGAATTACGGGCAGGGAAAAGCTGGATAATGCACTGCTGATTGTGAGCAGCCAGAACCGAATCAATGATGTAAAAGAGTATTTAAAATCCCTAAAATGGGATGGACAGAAACGTCTGGACACGCTTCTGAGTGTGTATCTGGGCGCCGAAGATAACGGATACACAAGAGCAGTTATCCGGAAATCCTTGTGCGCGGCGGTGGCGCGTGCAGTCACGGGCGGTGTGAAATATGATTATATGCCGATTTTTACCGGTCCTCAGGGGATTGGAAAGAGTACGTTCTTACGGACCCTCGGAAAGGACTGGTTTTCAGATTCTTTGACCAGCTTTGAGGGAAAAGAAGCGGCGGAGCTGATCCAGGGGACGTGGATCAATGAGGTAGGAGAACTGACAGCCATGACGAAGCAGGAGACCAATGCAGTCAAGCAGTTTTTAAGTAAAACGGATGACATTTACCGTGCCGCCTATGGGCGCAGAACGAATAAATACCCGCGGCGCTGTGTGTTCTTCGGAACAAGTAACGAAGAAGAGTTTTTAAAGGATATGACGGGAAACAGGCGGTTCTGGCCGGTGGATGTGGGTGTACATCCGGCAAAGAAATCTGTGTGGCAGGAACTGCCGCAGGAGGTGGATCAGGTATGGGCAGAAGCCTATACCTACTGGCTGTTAGGCGAACCGCTGTATATGACAAAGGAAGAAGAACAACTGGCGGAAGAGATGCAGGAGAGCCACAGAGAGGCATCTGGAAAAGAAGGGCTGATCCGAGAGTTTCTAGAACGGCCGATTCCTTCGAACTGGAATCAATTAAGCCTGTCACAGCGTAGGCAGTTTTTTGCCGGTAGCTTGCAACTTCCGGAAGGAATGGAACTTGTAAAGAGAGATAAGGTGTGCGCCGTTGAAGTGTGGACAGAATGTTTTAATGGAGAAGTACGGTTTATGAAAAAAACGGACAGCGTGGAAATTAACAGTATACTGGCGTCAACGAAAGGATGGAAACGAAATAAAAGAACACGGAGATATGGTCCGCATGGAACACAGAAGGGGTTCGAAAGAGTGTGAACTTTATATGTAGACTACATGAAAAAATACGGTTCACAGTGAAAAATAGTGGTGTGAACCGAGTAAACTATAAATTTTTAAAAGTTCACACACTTAGTTGCCGAGAAAATCCAGTAAACACAAGAGTTTTTAAGTATACGTAAACTATGTGAACCAACTTTCTATAGTAATGAAAAAATATAGAGATTAGATAAATATGCCTGTTGTGTCTAATGTACCTAAATTACCTAATTGGGATATCTCATTACGTATTATAGGGAAGTTGGTTGCGACAAGCCGGAAAGAGGTGAATATGCAGGAGAAGAAATTTAAAAGAGGCACTGATAGAAAAGGCGGGGGCTGTAGATTGTGGGAATTATTATCTGCGCTGTTCGGAAATAATCGAATTGGCAGAGCGGTACCAGAATAATTTTATAAACGGGTCGTACATTTTGTTTAAAATTGGATTCTTAAAAGGTGTTCGTTCCGAAAAAGCAAAACAGAAGAAAGTGAGAAAGAAAAATGCTTGATGAAAATAGAGTTCTCTGTGCAGAAATGCTGTTGTCAAAATTTTTTGTGGGGAAGAAAAGTACAACGGCGAAAGAGGCGATGCTTTATGTGAAGGGTATGATGCAGGGAGAAGGTATTAGAAAAAGTGAGATAAGAGAGGCAAGAAAACGCCTCAGCATAGGAACTGAAAAAGTAACCGAAGGATACGTATGGTCTTGGGAGAATCCTATTGACCCGGAAATTATGTGGAAAATAAAAAGCGAGGAATTTATGTCATGAGGGAAAGCGAAGTGGAAAGAATGCTGGTGGATGGAATCCGGAAGCTGGGGGGCAGGGCGTTCAAATGGGTGAGCCCCGGAAATGACGGGGTGCCGGATCGGATCGTTGTCCTTCCGGGATTCCCGGCAGTGTTCGTGGAATTAAAAACAGTTACCGGAAAACTGACATCTCTGCAGAGAGTGCAGATGAAAAGGCTGCGGAGCATGGGGCAGGCAGTGAGAGTGCTTTACGGCGAACATGAGGTGGAGTCATTTCTGGAAGAGTGTGAGGAGAAGTTGAGAGATGAAGCAGGAATTAAAATGTGAT
>CAUWKK010000014.1:0-56927 GCA_963559385.1 uncultured Schaedlerella sp. | reverse complement strand
TTTATATAAAGTAGGAGGATACACAAATGATCAACAAGCTTGTGGAGAAGATTCAGAAAACAGGAGCTCCGATCGTAGTCGGATTGGATCCGATGCTTTCTTATGTGCCGGAGCATATACAGAAGAAAGCGTTTGCTGAGTACGGCGAGACTTTGGAGGGGGCGGCAGAGGCAATCTGGCAGTTTAATAAGGAAATCGTAGATAAAACGTATGATTTGATCCCGGCAGTAAAACCGCAGATTGCCATGTATGAGCAGTTCGGTGTACCGGGATTGACAGCATTTAAGAAAACGGTAGAGTATTGTAAATCCAAAGATCTGGTTGTGATCGGAGATATCAAACGAGGCGATATCGGTTCTACCTCTGCGGCATACGCAGTCGGACATCTCGGAAAAATACAGGTGGGAAGTAAGGAATACGTTCCGTTTGATGAGGATTTTGCAACCGTGAATCCATATCTTGGTTCTGACGGAGTAAATCCGTTTATCAAGGTATGCAAGGAAGAGAAAAAAGGTTTGTTTATTCTTGTAAAAACATCTAATCCGTCCAGCGGAGAATTCCAGGACAGAATGATCGACGGACGTCCGCTGTATGAACTGGTTGGTGAAAAGGTGGCTGAGTGGGGCGCAGAGTGCATGGGTGATTCCTACAGCTATATCGGAGCCGTGGTAGGGGCAACTTATCCGGAAATGGGAAAAGTGCTGCGTAAAGTAATGCCAAAAGCTTATATCCTTGTTCCGGGTTATGGCGCACAAGGCGGACAGGGCAAAGATCTCGTACATTTCTTTAATGAAGACGGACTCGGGGCGATTGTAAACTCTTCTCGTGGAATCATTGCGGCATACAAGCAGGAGGCATATGCGAAGTTCGGAGCAGAGAATTTCGGTGATGCATCCAGAGCGGCGGTTGAGGTTATGGCAGCAGATATCCGCGGAGCGCTTGAAAACAGATAATTGAAAATAGTTTGATAAAAGAGGAGTTTTACTATGTCTTGTAAGAGAAAGGAAACCGCTGTAGTGATATCTCAGGAGCAGCTTGCGGATGGGATCTACAGCATGTGGCTTCAGACAGAAGAGATTGCAGGATCTGCAGCACCGGGACAGTTTATTTCCATGTATACCAAGGATGAAAGCAAATTACTTCCACGTCCGATCAGTATTTGCGAAATTGACAAAGAGAAAAAACAGCTGCGTGTTGTTTACCGGGTGACCGGAAAGGGGACGGGAACAGAACAGTTTTCCAAAATGATCGAGGGCGACAGGATTGATATTTTAGGACCACTTGGGAATGGGTTTCCGTTGGAAGATGGAAAAGGAAAGAACGCGTTTCTGATAGGAGGCGGAATTGGTGTACCCCCGATTTTAGAACTGGCAAAGCAGTTAGATTGTGAGAAAAAGCAGATTATTGTAGGTTATCGTGATGCAGAAGCGTTTCTGAAAGAAGAGTTTGAGGCAAACGGCGAGCTTTACATTTCTACAGAGGACGGAAGTGTGGGGACAAAAGGAAATGTCATGGACGCAATTCGTGAAAATGCATTGAAAGCGGATATTATTTATGCCTGTGGACCGACACCGATGCTGCGTGCGATCAAACAGTACGCAGAGGAAAATGAGATTGTATGCTATATTTCCATGGAGGAACGGATGGCATGCGGGATCGGGGCGTGTCTTGCCTGTGTATGTCAATCTAAGGAAAAGGATCATCACAGCAATGTAAACAACAAACGTGTCTGCAAAGACGGACCGGTATTTTTGTCAACGGAGGTGGAACTGTAATGGATATGAAAGTCAAGATTGCAGGTGTGGAATGGAAAAATCCGGTGACAGTTGCTTCCGGTACATTTGGTTCCGGTGCGGAATTTGCGGATTATGTGGATCTGAACCGTCTCGGTGCGGTAACCACAAAGGGTGTGGCAAATATTCCGTGGACGGGGAATCCGACCCCGAGAGTGGCAGAGACCTACGGCGGTATGATGAATGCGGTCGGACTTCAGAATCCGGGGATCGACCTGTTTTGCGAGAGAGATATTCCGTTTCTGCGGCAATATGATACGAAGATTATTGTGAATGTCTGCGGAAAGTCTACAGAGGATTACTGCGAAGTGGTAGAACGTTTGGCAAGTGAGGATGTAGATATGCTGGAGATCAACATTTCCTGTCCGAATGTCAAAGAAGGCGGGATTGCTTTCGGACAGGATCCGAAGGCCGCAGAAGAAATTACAAAGGCAGTAAAGAAGTATGCGAAACAGCCTGTGATCATGAAGCTGAGCCCGAATGTGACAAGCATTGCGGAGATGGCGAAGGCGGCAGAAGCAGGAGGCGCAGATGCAATTTCTCTGATCAATACATTGACGGGAATGAAAGTGGATATCAATCGAAAAGCATTTGTTCTGGCAAATAAGACCGGAGGGGTGTCCGGCCCGGCAATTCACCCGATTGCAGTACGTATGGTCTATGAGGCTGCCAATGCGGTTCAGGTTCCGATCATCGGAATGGGAGGTATTGCAAGTGCGGAGGATGCGATTGAGATGATCTTGGTCGGTGCAAGCGCAGTATCTGTCGGAACAGCGAATTTCCATGATCCGGCAGTCACCATGAAAGTAGCAGGTGGAATTGAAAGCTATATGAAACGGCATGGGTTTGAACATGTATCCGATATGGTAGGGATTGTAAAATAGTTGATAATGATTCAGAACAGGTCGAAGCACTTGTTGCTGAGACCGTGAGAACATGAGTCAATCATGCAAAATCCCATTGCCGCAGACAATTTTAAATGGATTTTGCATTGTGACTGTGAAGGTACTGAACAGTTACAAATGAAAGGAAAGCTATGAAACTCAATTTAGACACCAAGATTACTCAGATAGAGAGTATTTTAGACACAATCAAAGCATGTAGAAAAAATACGCTGATCTGGGGGGCATTTACCAAAGATATGCAGATTCGCCTGAGTTGGAATTCCAATGCGATCGAGGGGAACACATTATCTTTAGAAGAAACGCTGGATGTCATTGAATATGATGAGGTAAAGTCCGGTCATACTTATACGGAATATCAGGAAACCAAAAATCTGCATAGCGCAATTGTGCGGCAGATGGACTTTGAAAAAGAAAAATTGATTGATCTGTCTTGGATAAAACAGTGTAATTCCATTATTATGGATAGCTTTGGGGAATTTTGTCAAAAAGCGGTATTTGTCGGCACATTGGCAGAAGTCACTTATTATCCGCCCGAATATTCGAAAGTGCCGGGATTAATGGAGCAATATGTGTCTAAACTAAATGCCGATTCTGTAGAGGAAGCGACTGATATTGGAATGCGACTGCAGATGATTGCAAAGCGTCATATTGAATTTGAGCGCATTCATCCTTATTTAGACGGCAACGGACGTACCGGAAGAATGATCATGAATCAGCAGTTATTGAATGCGGGTATGCTTCCTGCAATTATGAAAGACCATTCCAAATACAGACAGGCATTCCGCAGATATGACAGAAATGGCTCGGTGGAGTTGATGGAGTATGAAATTGCGGACGGTATTTTGGAGAGTTATGAAGTTCTGATGCAGTTTGCAAAGAGAACAGATGAGCGTTAAGAAGTTGTTAATTATATACAAGTTCGGAATAGATTCGTTGATAAATGGTTTTAAAGGAGATGGAACGTGCAGAAAGCGTGTCCATCTCCTCTTTTCATTCACTTCCATCGGGGTTCGATCCCCTTCGTCTGCAAATTCCTGCGGTAATCCATGTTTTGAACTATTCCGGATTCTTTAATTTGTGGATATAGTTATTCATATCGTTCGTCAATGACCCGCTTTGACTTCTTTTCGCTTCGCGGAAGAAGTCCGAGTTCTACGACTTTGACAAGCGGAGTGAACCCGATTCGGCTTTTGACAGTTGCGGCAATGCGGCGAGACAGATCGAGGAAATCTACGCTTCCGTTTGTTTCCACATAGATACGCATCGTGTCTTTTCCGTCCAGATGTGAGATGCGGATCTGATATTCACTGGAAACCTCCGGAAATTCTTTGAGGATTTCTTCAATTTGGCTTGGGAAGACGTTCACGCCTTTGATCTTCATCATATCGTCGGTTCTGCCCATAATCGTATCCAGACGCGGAAATTTGCTTCCGCATGCACATTCCCCCGAAAGAATGCGGGAGAGGTCGTGGGTACGATACCGGATCAGCGGAGCGCCTTCTTTTACAAGAGTGGTAATGACTATTTCGCCGAGTTCTCCGTCCGGCACCGGTTTTAAGGTGACGGGATCGATGATCTCAATGTAAATATAATCATCCCAGTAATGCATTCCGTTATCTTCTTTACAACTGATTCCGATGCCCGGCCCATAGATCTCCGTCAATCCGTAGATGTCATAGAGTTCGATCCCCAGTTCTTCGGAGATGCGGGCGCGCATTTTTTCACCCCAACGCTCGGAACCGATGACCCCTTTCTTCAAATGGATCCGGTCTTGAATGCCGCGTTTTTCAATTTCCTCTGCCAGAAGCAGAGCATAGGATGAGGTAGAACAAAGAACGGTGGACTGCATATCGATCATCATCTGAAGTTGTTTGTCCGTGTTTCCCGGCCCCATAGGGATGACCATGGCGCCCAGTTTTTCGGCTCCGTTTTGAAAGCCGATACCTGCCGTCCACAGTCCGTAGCCGGGCGTAATCTGGATGCGGTCCAGCTCTGTAATGCCGGCTGTTTCGTAGCAGCGCTTGAACATAATCGCCCAATCATCTACGTCTTTTGCGGTATAAGGAATAATGACGGGAAGACCGGTCGTACCGGAGGAAGAATGAATGCGTATGATTTTTTCTTCCGGCGCTGTCATCAGACCGAGCGGATAGGCTTCCCGCAGATCGTTTTTTTCGGAGAAAGGAAGCTTTTCAAAATCTTCCGGGGAAGAAATGCCGCAGATTCCGGCATCCTCCAGCTTTTTTCCATAGAAACTTTCTGCATTTACAAGAGCCTGTATCTGTTTGTTGACTTGTTCTATCTGCGTTTTTGTAATTTGCATGGGGATATGCTCCTTTCCGATTTGGTTTATGTTTTATAATCACAGTATATGTCTAAACATTTTGAAAGAAGTCAAGTGCACGGAAGTTTAATTCGTGGAAACGTTCCGGCAGACGTTTGGCAATCGCCGATTTTAAATCTTCTTTTGTCAATCCAAGCGCGCCGCTTTGTACCGCTGCTCCCAGAAGTAAGATATTTAATACCTTTGCAGAGCCCAATTTTGCACATGCCTGCTCGGTATCTGCAACGAGAAGATTGTTCACTGTATTTTTCAGATAAGAGATCATCTCATCCGGGTGGTAATCGGCGCCGGAAAGCGTTGCGGTTACGGGCATGACTGCTCGGTTGCTGACGATAACGTGACCGTCTTTTTTTAGATAAGGGAGCATACGCACCGCTTCACCGGGCTCAAAGCCGATCACGACATCGGCGCTTCCCTTGGCGATCATGGGAGAATGCAGATGCTCTCCGAGCCGAATATGGCTGAACACGCTGCCCCCTCTTTGCGCCATGCCGATCGTTTCGGCGCTCATAACAGAAATACCCTTTTTCATAGCCGCAGCAGCGATTAATTTGGAGGCGAGAACGGTTCCCTGTCCGCCGACTCCGCATAATACAATATTTTTATTCATTGCTGTCACCTCCTACGATAATAGCGCCTGTTGGGCAAAGCTGTGAGCAAAGTGTACATCCGGTGCAAAGCGAGGCGTCGATACATACTTTTTGGTTTTGAATGAGCAATGCCGGACATCCAAGTTCCCGGATACACTTTTTGCATAGGATACATTTTTCTGTGTCAATGTGCATTTTGTTTTCCGGCTTTGTGAGCGCGATGCAGGGAGCTTTGAAAATAATCGCTCTGACGCCCGATTCGTCGGCAGCTCGTTTCACGCAGGAAACGGCGGCTTTAAGATCCAGCGGATCAACGGTTTCCACAGAGGTCACCCCGATGCCGCGCAGAACAGATTCGATATGGATCTTCTGCACGATATCCCCCATCATGGTTCGTCCTGTACCGGGGTGGGGCTGATGTCCGGTCATGGCTGTAGTCGAATTATCCAGTACGATCAGGATCATGTCTGACTGGTTGTAAACAGCATTGACAACACCCGGGATTGCAGAGGCGAAAAAGGTGGAGTCTCCCACAAAGGCAAAGCAGGTCCTATCCGGTTCGATATGTCCGATCCCCTGCGCAATGCCTAAGCCTGCTCCCATGCAGAGACAGGTATCTACCATATCAAGGGGCATGGCATTCCCCAGTGTGTAGCACCCGATATCTCCGCAAAAAACAGTTTTTCTTCCTTTCATAGCTGTTTTGACCGCATAGAACGAGGCGCGGTGCGGACATCCGGCACAGAGAACCGGCGGACGTACCGGAAGAGAGGGCGGTGTGGGAATTTCCGGCTTTGAAACGGAGTCTTCCGAAGCCGGAGATGTCGTGTTTTCCGAAATCTGCAGAAAATCCAGAATGTTTTTGTGGACACTGTCTCGTGTGTTTTCTCCTGCATTTGCAACATGGCGGGTCAGCTTTCCGTAGATTTTGACAGGCAGGTGATGTTTTCCGCACAGACAGGTCAGTTCCCGTTCCAAGACAGGATCCAGTTCTTCAATACATAAGACCTCTTCCAGTCCGTTCAGAAATTCCAATGCCAGCTTTTCGGGAAAGGGATGAGGTGTGGTGATTTTCAGTAAGCGTACCATTCCCAGTTCTTCCAAAGATTCCAACGAATAAGTAAAGCTGATGCCACAGGAGACGATTCCCTTTTTGGAAAAAGGTGTTTTGGGACTGGCGGGATAAATCCGGTTTTTCGGATAGGCGGAAAAGTCGTCTGCTATTTGTATGTTCCGTTCTTCGATTTTGATATGATTCTGATAAGAAAGCCGAGGGAAGATCACCCAGCGTCCCGAATCCTTTACAAAGCCTTCTGCGGTATGTATGGTGTATTCTTCCGGATCTTTTACATCAACGGAAGCATATCCGTGACAGACCCGTGTGGTAGGTCGAAGAAAGACTGGCGTTTTGTATTTTTCAGAATAGTCGAATGCATCCTGTATCATTTCATAAGCCTCCTGTGCGGAAGTGGGATCAAAGCAGGGAAGCTTGGAGAATGCCGCAAAGTGTCTGGTATCCTGTTCTGTCTGAGAAGAAATCGGACCGGGATCATCGGCAACGAGAACGACCATGCCGCCCTTGATTCCGACATATTCCAGACTCATCAGCGGGTCGGAAGTCACATTTAAGCCGACCTGCTTCATGGTCACCATGCTTCTTGCTCCGGTATATGCGGCTCCTGCCGCAACCTCAAGCGCGGATTTTTCGTTGACAGACCATTCGACATAGACGTCATCTGTCCGACGTTTTGCCACGGTTTCCAGAACCTCGGAGGACGGAGTCCCGGGGTAGCCGGAAACCAGATTGACACCGGCGGCAATGGCGCCGAGTGCGATCGCTTCATTTCCCATTAAAAATTCTTTATGCATAATAAACCCTCTCTTTTCTGATTTACTACGCTAAAGTATATCATGTTTGGAAAGAGATGTAAATTGCTGTCTAAATAGGAAAGGATGATTTTTCTGTGCTCTGAATTGAAATACAAAATCAGATATGATAAAATCAAATGCATAAAAGAAAATATGTAACTGCAAAAGGATCAAGCAGCTGCAAAAATGATTTAGCATACATAGCGGAGGATGAAAATGGAAAATTATAAAAGAGAATTTATACAATTTATGGTAGATAGTAAAGTGTTGAAGTTTGGTGAGTTTACATTGAAGAGCGGAAGAAAGTCGCCGTTTTTTATGAATGCGGGCGGTTATGTAACGGGTTCTCAGTTGAAGAAGCTGGGAGAGTATTATGCAAAGGCGATCCACGATACATATGGGGATGATTTTGATGTGTTGTTCGGACCTGCCTACAAGGGAATTCCGTTGGCAGTCGTAACAGCGATGGCATACAGTGAGCTGTATGGCAAAGAGATTCGCTACTGCTCCGACCGTAAAGAGGAAAAGGATCATGGCGCCGATAAAGGAAATTTTCTCGGAAGTAAGCTTCAGGACGGCGATCGTGTTATTATGATCGAAGATGTAACCACATCCGGTAAATCTATGGAAGAGACGGTCCCGAAGGTGAAAGGTGCGGCAGATGTGACGATTGTCGGACTTATGGTATCTTTAAACCGCATGGAAGTCGGTAAGGGTGGTGAGAAGTGTGCGCTGGACGAAGTGAAAGAACTGTATGGGTTTGATACTGCGGCAATCGTGACAATGGAAGAAGTGGTTGAGTGTCTTTATAATCAGGAATATAATGGAGAGATTATTATTAACGATACATTAAAAGCGGCGATTGATGCATATTATGAACAGTATGGAGCAAAATAGACCGGATTTCATTGCGGGAGGAGAGATTCAAATGGAAAAAGCGTACAAGACGATGACGTCGTCCGGGGCAGCAGGACTTGTGACGGGCATCATAATGATTGTGGCAGGTGTTGCGGCAGGTGTGATCACAATCGTGAACGGGGCGCGTCTGCTGAAGAACAGAAGTGAAATTATATTTTAGGAAGTATGAGTAAGCGCCTGTTTTACAGGCGCTTTCAAAGTGCAAAGGGGCATTGGTTTGAGTAAGAAGCATGAAAAAAGATTTCGTATACTCGGAAAAGTATTGTTTGTGCTGTATATCATTTTTTTGATCTACTTTTTGTGCTTTTCTGAGTGGTACGGCCGTGTCGGAGTGACAGAGGAGTATCGATATAATCTGGAATTATTTAAGGAGATAAAGCGGTTTCTTTCCTATCGGGAGGAGCTAGGGTTTTTCGCAGTATGTACGAATCTGCTTGGAAATATTTTGATTTTTGTACCTTATGGTTTTTTTGTTGCAATGGCAAGCAAATACAGAGGCTTCTGGAAGACGGTCGTGTATAGTTTTGGCTTGTGCCTGGGCGTGGAAGTGTTTCAGCTTGTAACAAGAGTGGGCAGCTTTGATGTAGATGATATTTTGCTGAATACCTTGGGCGGTGTTCTGGGATATCTCGTGTTTTTGGTTTTTCGGAAATGTTCTGTGAAACGGCATTCACGGCGCAGCGGCCGCGGATCGTGCGGATAAAGAGTAAGGAGAAAGAGAATGTTCGGAAAAAAGGAGAAGAACAAGAAAGAAAAGAATAAAAAGGAGAAGAAATCGAATAAGCGAGTCACGCGGGAATTCGGACAGGCACGTTTGAAGCATTCTACCATGGGAAAACGCTCCTGCCGGCTTGCAGTGTTGTCACTGGGGCTTTTGCTGATTTCTGTCGGGATTGCATTTTGGATGCGTGGGAAGACGGTAGGACTGGTAGGAGGCATGGGAATTCTGGCGATCGTACTTGCTGCTATGGGGATCAGAGCTGCAATAAAAGGGTTCAGAGAGCGGGAGAGGAATTATATTACCTGCAGGATCGGAGTTATAGGGAATGGTTTACTTTTGGTCGGATTGCTCATAATATTTTTTGGAGGATTGTTTTAAATGACAGAGGATGGATGTGAAAAGATGAATGATAATAAAATAAGACAGCAGCAGAGAAATGAAGTCTGCATTCAACGGCATGAGCTTACAATAGAACGGATGAAACAAATGATGACCGAGGATACGGTGGAAAAGCAGTTTCAGCCGTATTTTCAAGAATGTGCGTTGTTTCTGCTGGAATTGGAAATGGTTCGGAAAAAGGTGGAGGACGGAAGCTGGGAGAATCTAAGCCTTGCAGAATTGCAGGAGTATAACAGGAGATTATATGAAAAGCTTCTTCCAGAAAATTATGAGAAAAGTTATGCCTCTTTTCGCTATGCATGTCATGTGTTCGGAAAGGAACATGGGCAGGTATTGAGTGTGCTTTATGCAGAACTGCGCGGAGGGATCGCATACGCATTTGAAAACCGGATGGACTATCTTACCATTTTAAATGAACTTCTGATCGAGATGTATAATTGCTTTGAAGAGGGAGTTCCGAAACAAAAGGTGTTGAAAGATATCATGTACTGGTATGCCAGTGATTATTGCGATGTATTTCTGACAGATCGGATTGAAGAACAACTCTATCCCGAATATTCTTTGGCGACAGATATTATTTTGCATGCAGATATTAGTGACGAGAGATATCTCTATCGGTTCGGAGAGTATATTACAGACAATGAACTGGGAACAGCACGACATCTGGCAGCGCTGCCGGAAGATGTCATTCAGAAAATGGCGGATGTTTATACGGAGGGATATCGGGTAGGATTTTTGAATACAGGAAAAGATCTGTCTAAGAAATCCGTAGTAAATATCCGATATTGTCTGGGATTTGAGCGCGTGATCCGCCGGGCGATCGCGAATTTCAGGAAAATGGGGTTAAAGCCTGTCATTTATCGGGCGGCATCCAGTATTATTACAAAACGAGAGCATATTAAAATCGGGTATTACGGTGCAATCCCGAATAAACAGTATGAGTATGATCATCGCCTTGATCAGGCATTGTTTTTGGATAAGCGATATGTGGAGCGGAAGTTAGATGTACTGCGAAATGTATATGAAAAGAATAAGGAGCAGGCGGCGCAGTTTGCCGGACCTGCAGTCATAGAAACATTTGGTGAGAAACCGTTTTCACCGGAAGTTCGGGAAGAAACATTGCCTTATACCGATACGCAGCAAGAATTGTCAGTATTATACGACAGCAGATCCGGGCAGATCACAAATGAGTATATCAAAGGAGAAGAACGGAGTTTTACTATTGTTGCATATCCGGTGCCGGAAATCGGAGAAAAGTATTCGGAGATTTTTGACGAAGTGATCCGGATCAATACGCTGGATGCAAAACTGTATGAGCGGGTGCAGCAGACCTTGATCGATGCGTTGGACCTTGGGGAATCCGTACACATTCTGGGAAAAGGCGGAAACCGCACAGATCTGAAAGTGAATTTATGGAAATTAAAAAATCCGCAAAAAGAGACGATATTTGAAAATTGTGTGGCGGATGTCAATATTCCGGTGGGCGAGGTATTTACATCGCCGGTTCTGGAGGGAACAGACGGGGTTCTTCATGTGAGCAAGGTGTATTTGAATGAATTACAATACCTGGATTTTGAAATTACGCTGAAAGACGGAATGGTGACGGATTACCGCTGTGGAAATTTTGAAAATGAGGCAGACGGCCGAAAATATATTTATGACAATGTGCTGCATAAGCATGAGACGCTTCCGCTGGGCGAATTTGCGATTGGGACAAACACAACTGCGTATGTTGCGGCAAAGAAATATCAGATAGAGGATAAGATGCCGATCCTGATCGCTGAAAAAACAGGACCGCATTTTGCACTGGGAGATACCTGCTATAGTTGGAGTGAGGAAATCAAGGTGTATAATCCCGACGGAAAAGAAATTGTGGCAAGAGATAATTCTGTTTCTCTGCTGCGCAGGGAGGATGTGTCAAAAGCCTATTTCCACTGTCACACAGATATAACTATACCTTATGAAGAATTAGAAGAAATAAGTGTATTAACAAAAGAGGGAAAACAGATTATACTATTGAAAGACGGAAGGTTTGTACTTCCGGGAACAGAGGTGTTAAATCAACCTCTGGATGAAGCAAAGGATAAATGATAAGCGGCTGTTGAGAAGCTGAACAGCCGCAGCGATAACAGAAAGGTGGACACTTAGATGCCAAAAGTAGGAATTGTTATGGGCAGCGATTCGGATTTGAAAGTGATGAGCAAGGCTGCAAAGACATTGGAGAAGTTTGGAATTGATTATGAGATGACAATTATCTCTGCACACCGTGAGCCGGATGTGTTTTTTGAGTGGGCGAAAGGCGCAGAAGACAGAGGAATCAAAGTAATTATTGCAGGCGCAGGCATGGCGGCGCATCTTCCGGGAATGTGTGCGGCATTATTCCCGATGCCGGTTGTGGGTGTTCCGCTTTCCGGAAGTAAGCTGGACGGAATGGATGCGGTATTTTCCATTATGCAGATGCCGCCGGGGGTTCCGGTTGCAACAGTTGCGATTGACGGAGGAATGAATGCCGCCCTTGTAGCATTGAAGATTCTTGCGGTTTCTGACGAAAAACTTCTGGCGCAGTTAAAGGACTACAGCCGGGAAATGAAAGAGACAGTACAGGCAAAGGCGGCCCGTCTGGACGAGGTTGGCTACGAGGCATATTAAAGAATCGTGAGGGCTTCTGAAAGGAGCCCTTTTCGTATTTCTGATTTAACAGAAAACGTATTATAGAAAAATCTAATGTTATAGACAAAACTTATCATAAAGGAGATAAAAATGGGTATGGATTACAAAACATCCGGTGTGGATATTGAGGCAGGATATCAATCAGTGGAATTGATGAAAGAGCATGTAAAGAAGACGATGCGTCAGGAGGTTTTGGGCGGACTTGGCGGATTTTCCGGAGCGTTTTCTCTTGCGAAGATTAAGGAGATGGAGGAGCCGGTATTGCTGTCCGGTACAGACGGATGCGGAACAAAGGTGAAGCTGGCAATGATCATGGACAAGCATGATACCATAGGGATCGATGCGGTTGCCATGTGCGTCAATGATATTGCGTGTGCAGGCGGGGAGCCGTTGTTCTTTTTGGACTATATTGCCTGTGGGAAGAACTATCCGGAGAAGATTGCCGCAATTGTAAGCGGTGTGGCGGAGGGATGTCTCCAGTCCGACGCAGCGCTGATCGGCGGAGAGACAGCGGAGCATCCGGGACTGATGCCGGAGGAGGACTATGATCTGGCAGGATTTGCAGTTGGTGTTTGCGATAAAAAGGATATGATCACCGGAGAGAATCTGAAAGACGGAGATGTGTTGATCGGAATGGCATCATCGGGGGTACACAGCAATGGATTTTCTTTAGTCAGAAAAGTATTTGAAATGACGAAAGAGTCTTTAGATACATATTATGAGGAGCTTGGAACAACGCTTGGCGAAGCGCTTCTGGCGCCGACCAGAATCTATGTAAAAGCGTTGAAGAGTATCAAAAATGCAGGAGTGACGATAAAAGCATGCAGTCATATTACAGGCGGCGGCTTCTATGAAAATATTCCGAGAATGCTCTGCGATGGAATGCATGCAGTTGTGGAAAAGGACAGCTATCCGGTACCGCCGATCTTCGGACTTTTGGCGAAGCGTGGAAATATCGAAGAGCAGATGATGTACAATACCTATAATATGGGCTTGGGGATGATCGTGGCAGTCGATCCTGCGGATGCAGAAAAGACGATGCAGGCGATCAAGGCAGCAGGAGATACCCCATATGTAGTAGGACGCATTGAAGCGGGAGAAAAAGGAGTTACTTTATGTTAAGAGTTGTTGTTATGGTATCAGGAGGCGGAACCAATCTGCAGGCGATCATCGATGCAGTAGAGAGCGGAACCGTAACGAATACAGAAATAGTAGGTGTGATCAGCAACAACCGGAAAGCGTATGCACTGGAACGGGCAAGGAAGCACGGGGTACCGGCGCAGTGTATTTCTCCGAAAGCATTTGCATCCAGAGAGGAATTTAACGAAAAGCTTCTGGAAGCGGTGGATGGGTATCATCCCGATCTGATCGTGTTGGCGGGCTTTTTGGTTGTGATCCCGCCTGCGATGATTGCGGCATACAGTAATCGGATCATCAACATTCATCCGTCCTTGATCCCGTCATTTTGCGGAACCGGATATTATGGACTGAAAGTGCATGAGGCAGCATTGGAACGTGGTGTAAAGGTTGTAGGCGCAACGGTGCATCTGGTGGATGAGGGAACGGATACGGGACCGATCCTTTTACAGAAGGCGGTAGAGGTAGAGCCGGGAGATACTCCCGAGACATTACAGCGACGGGTAATGGAGCAGGCGGAGTGGAAGATCCTGCCGCAGGCGATCGACTTGATCGCAAACGGAAAGATAGCGGTCGCAAACAGAAAGGTTCTGATTTTGCAGTAGAAAAATGCGTGTGAAAACAGAGACAGAGTTTTGATAGATAAAGAGGAGTCAGGTTTATGAAAGTATTGATCGTAGGAAGCGGTGGAAGAGAGCATGCGATTGCAGCCAGCGCGGCAAAGAGCCCTAAGGTAGAAAAAATGTATTGTGCACCGGGAAATGCAGGGATTGCAGAGTATGCGGAATGTGTGGCGATCGGAGCAATGGAATTCGACAAGCTGGTTGCGTTTGCAAAGGAAAAGGAGATTGACCTTGTGATCGTCGGTATGGATGATCCGTTGGTGGGCGGTCTTGTAGATGAAATGGAAGCAGAGGGGATCCGCACGTTCGGTCCTCGGAAGAATGCTGCGGTTTTGGAAGGGTCCAAAGCATTTTCCAAGGATTTGATGAAAAAATACAATATTCCGACAGCGGCATATGAGAATTTTACAGATCCGGATGCGGCAATTGCGTATCTGGAAACAGCAAAGTTTCCAATCGTGCTGAAAGCGGACGGATTGGCGCTCGGAAAAGGCGTGCTCATCTGTAAAGATCTGGAAGAGGCAAAGGCGGGCGTGAAAGAAATCATGTTGGATAAGAAATTCGGAAGCGCCGGAAATGAAATGGTGATCGAAGAGTTTATGACAGGGCGAGAGGTGTCGGTGTTGTCGTTCGTGGACGGCAAGACGATCAAGACAATGACGAGTGCACAGGATCACAAGCGTGCGGGAGACGGAGATACCGGATTGAATACAGGCGGTATGGGAACGTTTTCTCCGAGTCCGTTTTATACAAAAGAAGTAGAGGAATTCTGTAACAAATATATTTATCAGGCGACTGTTGACGCAATGGCAGCAGAGGGCAGACCGTTTAAAGGAATTATTTTCTTCGGGTTGATGCTGACCGCAGACGGACCGAAGGTTCTGGAGTATAATGCCCGGTTTGGAGATCCGGAGGCGCAGGTCGTATTGCCGAGAATGAAAAATGATCTGATCGAGGTTGCGGAGGCTTGTATCGACGGAACATTGGACCGGATTGACCTACAGTTTGAAGACAATGCGGCAGTATGTGTTGTTCTGGCGTCCGAGGGATATCCGGTATCCTACGAAAAGGGATTCCCGATTCACGGACTGGATGAATTTAAGCAGCATGAGGGATATTATTGCTTCCATGCGGGAACGAAGCAAGAGGGAGACATGATCGTGACAAACGGCGGCCGGGTATTGGGAGTGACGGCAAAGGGAAAGGACTTAAAAGAGGCGAGAGCCAATGCCTATGCGGCAACAGAATGGGTGCAGTTTGAGAATAAATATATGCGCCGTGATATTGGAAAAGCGATTGATGAGGCATAAAGGATGAAGGAAAAATTGGAGTTAGGCAGAATATTTCCTTTCTGGGAAGAACTGACACAAAGGGAACAAGAGGAACTTCAACAGAATATTGTGGAAACGGCATGCTCTAAGGGGACGATTCTCCATTACGGCGGAAGTGAGTGTACGGGAGTGCAGATCATCCGTTCCGGGCAGGCGAGGGTATTTGTGACGTCGCCGAATGGAGGAGAAATCACATTATTTCGATTGATTGAAGGGGATGTGAGCATTCTCAGTGCGGCGTGTATGATGAAAGGAATGGACATCGAACTGGATATGGAGTTAGAGGCAGACTCGGTTATTTGTACGATTCCGAAATCTGTATATAAGAAGATACACGATGAAAATCCGACAGTAAAAGACTATACACTGGAAATGATATCGGAGCGGTTTTCGGATATTATGTGGCTGTTTAATCAATATGTTTTTTCAAATGTGGCATCCAGACTGGCAAATGCGATTTTGGAGCATCGCGCATTGGCGGGAACGGATGTATTACCGATTACGCATGATGTACTGGCGAGAGATTTGGGAACGGCGCGAGAAGTGGTGACAAGGCTTTTGAAACAGTTCCAGCTGGACGGTGTTGTAAAATTAACTCGCGGGAAAATTGAAGTATTGGATGCGGGAAAGCTGGCAAAGATATAAGCAGAGGAGAAAGTAGGAAAAGCTGCAATGTGATTTTATCACAGAAAGAACCGGAAGAACTGCTATAATATAGACAGATGTTGAGAAGAAACATTGAGAAATAGCAATAAAGATAAAGTGATAAAGGCAGTAAGCCGGCTATAGGGTACAAAAAGGAGGAAGAAAGCTATGGCAGTAGTAAAATTGACAACACAAAATTTTGAGCAGGAAGTATTAAAGGCGGATAAGCCGGTGTTGGTGGATTTTTATGCAGACTGGTGCGGACCGTGTCAGATGATGGGACCTGTTGTAGAAGAGATTGCGGGAGAAGTAAGTGACGCAAAAGTGTGCAAGATCAACATTGATGAGCAAATGGAGATTGCACAGCGATATGGAGTAATGACAATTCCGACATTTGCAGTATTTAAAAGCGGAGAAATTGTGAAAAAAGAAATCGGCGCTTTGCCGAAAGGTGTATTAAAGGATATGCTGGCGTAAGATGAATGAACCTCTTGTCTCAAATAAGTAATGAGATAAGAGGTTTTTATATTTGACAATTTATCTAAATGCGAAAAGGTATAAAAAGAAAAATTGTGTAAAGTGTATAAAAATGAAAGAAAAGTGTAAAATATTAACTATTTATTTTTAAGAGATGAAAAAAGCAATTTTTAACAGCAAAATATATAAAAAACAGAGCAAAAAACAGCTTGAAAAAGAATAGAGGAAAGGGGTATTCTTGTAGTATAGTAATCGAAGCGGACAAAACCGTTTGGGAAAAGGAGGAAAAGATTATGAAATTGAAAAAGGCACTCAGCCTGCTTCTTGCAGGAACTATGGCGCTCAGTCTTGCAGCTTGCGGCGGATCCGGAAGCGGTGAAGAAGGAGCAGCAAAAGATGAGGCTGCAGAAGGCGGAAAGACACTCAAGGTTGCGGCAGTAGAGACGGCATACGGCGCACCGATGTGGGAGAAAGTATGCGACGCATTTGAAGCCTCTCACGAAGGTGTAACGGTAGAGCTTACAATTGACAAGAATCTGGAAGATGTGATCGATCCGGATATGAAAGCCGGCAACTTCCCGGATGTTATCATGCGTGCAGTCGGTGCAGAGTCCGGTATGACTGAGACTTTCATCAGAGATAACAACCTGACAGAATTGACAGACGTTCTGGATATGACAGTACCGGGTGAAGACGTAACAGTAGGAGACAAGATCCTTCCGGGATTTGTGGAAAATACAATTACCAATCCTTACGGAGACGGCAAGACATACTTAATGCCGATGTTCTACGGTCCGTGTGGTCTGTTCTACAATGCAGCTCTTTTCGAGGAAAAAGGCTGGACAGTTCCGGAGACATGGGACGAGATGTGGGAATTAGGAGACAAGGCAAAAGCAGAGGGCATTGCATTGTTCACATATCCGACAACAGGTTACTTTGATGCATTCTTCTATGCACTGCTTCACGAAGCATTGGGTGAAGAAGAGTTCACAAAGGCGCTGAAGTATGAAGAAGGCATCTGGGATACTCCGGAAGCAAAGCAGGTATTTGATATTATCGCAAAACTTGCAACTTATACAGAAAAGACAACTCCGGCGAATGCAAATGACAATGACTTCCAGAAGAACCAGCAGTTGATCCTGGACAATAAAGCGCTCTTTATGCCGAATGGTAACTGGGTGATCGGTGAGATGGCAGAGGCTCCTCGTGCAGAGGGATTTGAGTGGGGATTCACAGCACTTCCGGCGGTTGAAAAAGGTGGAGAAAGAGCTTCCTATTCTTTCTTTGAACAGGTATGGATGCCGAAAGAAGCTGCAAATGTTGATCTCGGAAAAGAATTTATCGCTTACCTGTATTCTGACGAAGCAGCAGAAATCTTTGCAACAGAAGGCGGAGCAGTACAGCCGGTTGCAGGTATGACAGATAAGCTGGAAGGCGATGCAGTAACATACTACGGAATCTATGATACAGGTGCGGTAGCAGTGCTGGATGCATTCTCAACGACAGATCCGGTTGAGGGACTTACAACAAGAGGAGCATTCTTTGATCCGGTCAACTCACTTGTAACCGGAGATAAGACGCAGGAGCAGTGGGTAAAAGAATTTAAAGAAGCAAGCGATGCTTTCCGTGGAGCATTAAAAGAAGAATAAGCATAAATAGACAATCTGTCTGTGAACGATCAGATAGAAGAGACAGCCGGCGTTCGTTTCTTTGCGCCGGCTGTTGTTTGTTACATGGGAGATAAATCTATGTAATAGGTACCTTCCTTATTTTAACAGAATGGAGATGGATGAATGAGAAGTAACAGAGGTAGAGGGAGATTTATATTTTGTTGTCTGGCTCCCGCAGCGATTTTGTTTTTAGTATTTATGATTTATCCGACCATTGAAGTCTTCCGTATGTCCATGTACAAATGGGGCGGCTATACGGCAGAGAAGACTTTTGTAGGATTCCAGAATTTCAAGACATTGTTTCAAAGTGAAAAGTTTTATCAGGCATTTCAGAATACAGTACTGTTGATCGTGATCGTAACGCTCTTTACATTTGCGTTTGCGCTCATTTTTGCGGCGATTCTGACAAGAGAGAAGCTGAAAGGGCAGAACTTCTTCCGAATTATATTCTATATTCCGAATATTTTGTCCGTAGTTGTGATCAGTGCGATTTTCTCGGCAATTTATGATCCGAATCAAGGACTTATGAATTCATTCCTGAATCTGTTTCGAGGACCGGACGGTGCGGAGAACCCGATTCTCTGGCTGGGAAGTCAGAAGCTTGTGATATACAGTATTGTCATTGCCATGATCTGGCAGGCGATCGGTTATTATATGGTTATGTATATGGCAAGTATGGCAAATGTACCGGAAAGCTTGTACGAATCCGCGGCGTTGGAAGGTGCGGGAAAAATCAGGCAATTCTTTTCAATTACATTGCCCCTGATCTGGACAAATATCAGAACGACCTTGACATTCTTTATCATAAGTACGATCAATATGAGTTTTCTCTTCGTAAAAGCAATGACAAACGGAGGACCGGACGGTGCGTCTAACGTATTTTTAAGTTACATGTATCAAGAGGCGTATACGAACTCTTCTTATGGATATGGTATGGCAATTGGCTCTGTTGTATTTATTTTCTCATTTGCACTCGCAGGAATTTTGAATGCGGTTACAAAGCGTGAAGAGATTGAATTTTAAGGAGGGAGAAAGATGCGAAGAAAAAATAAAGGAGCAATCCGTGAAACTTCCGGACTTGCGAAGTTTTTTATCTACATTCCTTTGGTTCTCTTGTCAATCCTGATCATTGTACCGGTATTCTGGGTGTTTATGGCATCGATCAAGGAGAATGAGGAATTTTACAGAAATCCATGGGCTTTGCCGCAGGGCATTCATTTGCAGAATTTCGTAGATGCATGGGAGAGCGCTAATATGGCGTCGTTTATGCTGAATTCTGTGATTGTGACAGTAATTGCGATTCTGTTACTGATCATTGTAGCTTTGCCGGCATCTTATGTATTGGCAAGATTTAAGTTTAAGACAGGAAAATTCTGGAACATTTTATTTATGGCCGGATTGTTCATCAACGTAAACTACATCGTAGTTCCGATTTTCCTGATGCTTACAGATGCAGACCGTTTCTTGAACAAGTTGGTCGGGCATGGAGTTTTTCTGAATAATCTGTTTGTTCTGGCTGTTGTATATGCTGCGACAGCGCTGCCGTTTACGATTTATCTGCTGTCCGGTTACTTTAAGACGTTGGCAAGAGATTATGAAGAAGCGGCTTATGTAGACGGTGCGGGATATTTCCGAACTATGGTACAGATTATTATCCCTATGGCAAAGCCAAGTATTGTGACGGTTATTTTGTTCAACTTCTTGGCATTCTGGAATGAATACATCATCTCCATGACGCTTTTGACGAAGCCGGAGCTGAAGACATTACCGGTCGGACTGATGAATCTTATGGCTGCACAGCGTTCTGCAGTACAATACGGAAGAATGTATGCAGGACTTGTTATTGTTATGCTGCCGACATTGATTTTGTATATGTGTGTACAGAAGAAACTGACGCAGGGAATGACCGTCGGCGGACTGAAGGGATAAGGAGGAGATACGATGAGCGAACAGGGAAAGAAACTATTGATCGGTATTATTGTAACAATCGCAGTCATTGTATGCATCGCCTTAGTTGTGATCGGTCAGCGGCATATCGGACCGCAGGGACTTCTTATGATGCTTGTAGGATTGGCTGGATTGATCGTTCTGTTGTGGATGTACAACAGGCAGTATAAGTGAGAATATGAAATATCAATTATATTATGAATCGAATATTCAGCGTTGGGATGAGGCGATTCCTTTGGGGAATGGCCTCATTGGCGCTCTTATATGGGGCGGGGCGGAAACGCTTCGCTTGAGTGTGGACAGGACGGATATATGGGATCTGTCCACACCACTTTATACGGATCGGGAGGAGTTCTGCTATTCACATCTGGTGAAATTGGCAAAGGCGGGAGATACGAAGGCGATTCGGGAGTTGTTCGATGCACCGTATAATTATCCGACACCCACAAAGCTGCCCGCGGGAAAGCTATTGTTTCGTTTTTTAGATGGTGGAAATGTGAAATCAAAGCTGGATTTACAGACGGCGGAAGCATTTCTGGAAATTGGCGCAGAGAAAGAGGGATGCTCGCTTCGGACGATTTGCCATGCGGTAACGGGTACCGGAATGATATGTGTGCATGTGCCGAGAAAGCGGTTTGAAATAGAATTGGAAAGTCCGGGATTCGGAAGCACGGATGAACGGGAAGAAATACACTATGATCCTGAAATGCGGGAGATTTCACAAGGGGGATTGAAACGGCTTCATTATCCGGCAGCGGTCTACGGAATGACAACAGGAAAACCGTCTTTTCAATGGTTTACGCAGGAGGTAAGCAAGGATTTTTCCTATGGGATCGTTGTGGGAATTTCAGGAACCGAAAAGGAGACGCTGATTTTTTATCGGATCGTGACTTCCAAGGACGGAGAAAGCTGGCTGGAAAATGCAAAGAGGCAGATAAAAGAAGAGCTTCTCCGGGGATATGAAAAGAATCTGGAAACACATCAAATGTGGTGGGCAGAGTATTGGAATAAGAGCGCAATATCCGTTCCTGATAAGCTGTTTGAAAAGCAGTGGTATCTGACAAATTATTTGTTTGCATCCTGCTCCAGAAAAGGATGCTGTCCGATGCCGCTGCAGGGAGTCTGGACGGCGGATGACGGGAATCTTCCGCCGTGGAAAGGAGACTACCACCACGATCTGAATACACAGCTTAGCTATACTCATTTTTATAAGGCGAATCATTTGGAAGAAGGAGAAAGTTTTCTGGATTTTCTGTGGGAGACAAGGACTGCGGCGAGAAGTTTTGCTGAAACATTTTATCATACAAAGGGCATCTGTCTTCCGGGGGTGATGACACTTGACGGGCAGCCGTTGGGAGGATGGCCCATGTACTCGTTATCACCGGTTCATCAGATCTGGCTTTGCCAGTCATTTGAATTGTATTATCGCTATACCGGCGACGAGATATTTTTGAAAGAATGGGCGTGGGTATATTTTGAAGAAACAGCAGAGTGCATCAAATCGCTTCTGGAGGAAAAGGAGGATGGACTGTATTATCTTCCGGTATCCAGTTCTCCGGAGATACACGATGATGAACAGGAATCGTGGGTGACGCCGAACAGCAATTATGATCTGGCATTGCTGCGGTACTTGTTCGGAACACTCGTAAGGTTTTCGGAAATATTGGAAAACGGTCAAGGAAGAAAGTGGCAGACAGTGTTGGACAAACTCCCTCAATTGGCAGTGAATGAAGCGGATGTGCTGATGATTTCTCCGGATGAAAATCTGGAGGAATCACACAGGCATCTGTCAAATGCAATGGCAATCTGTCCGCTTTATTTATATCAGTATGAGAATGATGCGGACAGGGCTGTGATCGATGCGACAGTTTTTGATTATGAGCGTCTCGGAACAGGGATGTGGGTTGGTTTTACGTTTGCGTGGATGGCGCATCTGTATGCGATCCAAAAAAACGGAGAGGGCGCTTACGAGAAACTGCGTATATTTTGGGAAAGCTTCTGTTCGGTGAACGGATTTCATTTAAACGGAGATTATAAGAGACGAGGATATACAACCTTCCATTACCGACCGTTTACCTTAGAGGCGAATATGTATGCCGCAGATGCCTTACAGGAAATGCTGCTTCAGATGCGAGACGGCAGAATGGAAGTGTTCCCTGCAATTCCGGCAAGCTGGGAAAAGCAGGAGGTGTCTTTTCAACATTTTCGAGGAGAAAACGGACTGCTTGTATCAGCTAGACGGATGGCGGAGAATACTTGTGAACTTATACTGGAACCGGAAAAGGAGCAAAGTATAAAACTATGCTTTAGAGGAAATGAGAAGTTCGTGTATCTCAAAGCAGGAGAAACTGTGCGGATCAATATATAAATGAAGAAAGACGGATAAAAACAGAGAAAAAGAAAGGAAAAGGGCGGCGTTAATTCGCTCCCTTTTCCTTTCTTTTTCGCCATTCATTCGGTGTCATCGTTGTTTCCCTCTTAAATACCTGAGAAAAATAAGACTGAGAGGAAAAGCCGACGGCTCCGGCTATTTTGGCAACCGAATGATTGGTTGTTTCAAGCAGATGTTTTGCCACAGTGATCCTCTTGTTGATCAGGTAGTTGATAGGCGATGTACCATTATATTCCTTGAAAGAGTGTACCAGATAATATTTATTGAGGTAGGTTAATTCGCTCAGCTTTTGGAGCGTAATGTTTTCGGTAAAATGTACGTCGATATATTGTTCTATAAAACGACATTCCTTTGTGACTTTTTTGGAAGGCGCAATCGCAATCGTGTTGTGGGTACGACGGATCAGATTGAGAACCAGCGCTTCAAGCAAGTTCTGACAAATGGTTTCAAAGCCTTCTTCTTTGGCTTCTGCTTCTTTTACCAATACTTTTAAATAAAAAAGAAAATCATCCTTGCAGTTATGGAAGTTGTGTTTGCTGTAATTATAGGCAGTATGAACTTCGTCATCCTTGAACATTAGTCCGCTGATACCCAATACAATGTATTCCAAGGGATTCGAGGAATTACCTGTCTCTGTGTGAGAAACATTCGGATTGACAATGACCATGTCATTTTCTGTAACAGGAAACTTTTCGTTCTCCACAAGAAAATAGCCGTTGCCATGAAGTACATAAAATAATTCTGTAAAATGATGAACATGTTCAGTACTGTGCCAGTCAACATCATAGCGGGCCTGAGTGATATAGAGAAGCTGGATATCCAGCTTTTTTAATTCGGTTTCTTCAAAACTATAGCAACGGTTACTCATAAATATAGCTCCTGTTCTGTGAAGGATGAATCAATATGTTTGTTAGTAATATTGTTATTATATCCTAATATTCTTATAAATGTAAAGAGCGATTAATGGTTTCTACGAAAGCGTTTTGTTGAAAGTTGTGATCATCTCCAACAACTCCATATCTTCACGGTTTAATTTTAAATTGGATTCATAGCATGTTCCGTCCGGGGTGGTGACGAAGATTTCGATCAGAGTTCCCTCCTTTAGCGCATTTTTCCCGACAGTATCGATAAAAGGCGGAAATTTCGGATGATTTTTGCGGAAACGATCGACGGCTTCTTTTGCCTTCTGGATTGCGGCAAATTGATTAAAATTCATATTCATAACAGTTCTCCTTTGATTTTAATATTATTTTTATAGTATAGCATAGAAATGGAACATGCCGCAAAAAATTGTAGAGAAACCATTTTTTGTGAAAAAGGGCATTGACAAACAGAGATAATTAGTTTATACTAACTAAAGTAAAGCGAAGAAAACTTTAAAAACAAAGGCTGTATTGATATAAAAGAATGGGGTGTGTTATAAGCTATGAATTTGTCAAAGGCAATAGAGGGAGAAGAATATATTGTAAAGGGGATTACTACAGAAGACGAAGAACTGGAAGCATTTTTGTTTTCGCTCGGATGCTACAGTGGGGAGCCGGTTACGGTGGTGACACATCGCAAAAGCGGTTGCGTTATAGCTGTCAAGGATGCCAGATATAGCATTGATACGGATTTAGCAGAAGCTATTTTAATATAAGAAAAAATGGTGATTTCGGGCGCTGCTTTTTTAATGAAAGATTAGTTAAAGTTAATTGAAAAGCGTAATGGAGGAGTGAAAAATGACAGATATTTTAGTAATAGCAATTTTATTTATATGTGTAGGATGTGCAGTCGCTTATATGTCAAAGGCGAAAAAAAGCGGGGTAAAATGCATCGGATGTCCCTCCGGTGGGATTTGTTCAGGAAATAAAGATGAAGGAATGTGTTCCTGCGGATGTCACGGTACAGAAAAATCTGAACCGGCAAAATTTGAGACAGAAAAATAAATGAAGGAAATGTTACATAAAATATGTAAAATCAGAAATACTTGTTAATAGGCAGAAAAAAAGAAAGCGCCAATCAGGCGTTTTCTTTTGAAATAAAGGTTAGTTGTAACTAATTTTCGGGAGGTGAGGATCGTGTCAGATGAATTTATCGTTCGTCATTCGTCGCCGACACTTGCAGGATTGAAAACGGGAAATCTTTTTAACTGTCCGTTTCGGAATAGGAAAGAACTTCTTCAGGATCTTCGTTCTTTGAATCGCAGACTGGTGCCGAGAGGGGTGCGGATCGTTCCGATGAAAATATTCGGTAACAGAGTACTTCTTTATATTTACCGTCCGAGCCGTCTGCAGAGCGATTTTGCAAAACGGCAGACTGTAGAGATTCTGAAGGAGTATGGATATTCCGTAGATAAACCGGAAAAATGTGTGGTGCAGTTGATTCGAAAAATGTGTGAAAGGCAGACGTTTCCACATGAAATCGGCGTATTTTTAAGCTATCCTCCGGAGGATGTACGGGGATTTATCCAAGATCCGGAAAAAGGCTGCAAGTGTACAGGATGCTGGAAAGTATACGGAGATGAGGAAAAGGCGAGGGTACAGTTTGAAAAGTATCGGAGATGTACGAATATATATAGTGCGCAATTTGCAGCAGGGAAAAGCATAGAACAGTTGACGGTAAATGGATGAGTGTTCACAGAAAAATCACAAAAATATTAGCACTTACGCTTGACGAGTGCTAATGCAAGTGTTATAGTACAGATAGAGCAAAGGGAGAAAGATAATTGCTCAGATAACAAGCATCGGAATAGATTTTATTTCTGGTGCAGGATAAGCTTTTTAGTCATTATATTTTTGGAAAGGGGATATGACTTATGTTGATGCCTAGTATTTTTGGAGAAAATTTGTTTGATGATTTTATGAAGGATTTTCCATTCTATGATGACAGAGATTCGAGAAGAGTGGAGAAAAAGCTGTATGGACATCATGCAGGAAATCTGATGAAGACAGATATCCGTGAAATGGATAACGGGTATGAGATCTTGACAGATCTTCCGGGATTTAAGAAAGAAGAAGTGAAAGCATCCTTGAAGGACGGTTATCTTACAATCTCAGCGGCAAAAGGTCTGGATGAGGAGGAGAAAGACGAGAAGAGCGGTAAATATATTCGTCGGGAGAGATTCGCCGGAGCCTGTCAGAGAACTTTCTATGTGGGAGAAGATGTGACAGAGGCAGATATCAAGGGAGAGTTTAAGCATGGTATTTTGAAGCTGTTTGTTCCTAAGAAAGAAAAGCAGCCGGAAGTACCGCAGGAGAAGTTTATCGCCATTGAATAGACTGCTCCGGAACGGGAACGGTATCGTGTACAGGGGAATAAAAAGTGTGCAAGAGGAGGTCGGGAAGCCGATCTCCTCTTTTGACATCCGTAACGAGTATTCATATCGATTAGGGAGAGGGTGAGATTATGGCAAGGAAAAGAGATTATTATGAAGTTCTGGGACTGAATAAAAATGCAGATCAGAATTCGATTAAAAGGGCATATCGAAAACTGGCAAAAAAATATCATCCGGATACCAATGCCGGAAATTCTGCCGCGGAAGAAAAATTTAAAGAAGTAACGGAAGCGTATAATGTCCTAAGTGATGAGGAAAAGAGAAAGCTCTACGATCAGTTTGGGCATGCCGCATTTGACGGCAGTATGGGAAATGGAGGAGATTATCAGGAATTTCATTTCGAGGGAAACAGCGACAGCATGGATGATCTTTTTTCTCAGATATTCGGAGATACATTCCACAGACAGGAGACAAGAGGCTTTGGTCGGGAAAGGTATCGGAGAATGGGAGCGGACATTCATGCGGAAGTAACGGTTGGATTTGACGATGCTGCGTTTGGCGGGAAAAAGGTTGTTCGTTTGCAGGACGAGAATGGCAGGATGCAGTCATTGGAAGTACAGATACCTGCGGGAATTGAAGATGGAAAAACGATTCGTTTGCGTGGAAAAGGACAGCAGGGGCAAGGGGGCGGCAGCGCCGGAGATCTGCTGCTGAAGGTACATGTCTGTGATAAGCCGGGATTTATAAGGAAAGGAAGAGACGTGTATACAACGGCATCTGTTCCTTATACAACTGCTGTGTTCGGAGGAGAGGTTCCGATTCAGACAATTTACGGAAAAGTTCTATGTAAGATCCAGCCGGGCACACAGTCGGGAACAAAAATCCGCTTGAAAGGAAAAGGGATCGTAGTCATGAATCAGCCGTCTGTGCATGGGGATCAGTATGCATCGGTGGAAATTGAGGTGCCGAAAAATCTAAGCAGTGAGGCAAGGCGGAAGCTGAAAGAATTTGAGGAAGCATATCGGGGCGGTAAGTCTTAAAAATAAGAGAGACTGAGACCAAAAAGAAAGCGCAAATGAAACAATGAACCGGGTTGGACGGCAGCTTCCGACTTGCTTGAAAGGAACTTATGGCGGTTTGTGCTGTACTCCGACAGGGCAGTGGATTGCAAAAGTGTGTGAAGGAGAAACGTCTGAATAGAACGACAGGAAAATAAGAAGACATTAATTGAAATAATAGAAACAGATAGAGCAGCTTACTATGGAAAGGTAAGCTGCTTTGTGTTTTTTATTAATAATAATCCCGGTATTCACTCGGGGTCATGTGTACAGTTTTTTCAAAAGCACGTAAAAAAGTGAGTGTTGTTTTAAATCCTACCTGCTCTGCGATAGAAGTGACGGAAAGTTTGGAATAAGCCAACAGCTCTTTTGCTTTATTCACACGAAATTCATTGACGTATTGATGAACGCTTGTTCCCAGCTGTTGTTTGAACAGTTTACAAAAATAATGTTTAGAAAAACCGACTTCGGCGCAGATCCTGTCAATGGTAAGTTCTTCTTTGTAATGCTCTGTAATAAATTTGAGAGCGGTATTTACACTTGTCTCCTGAGCAGGTGTCAGATCTTTGATGAGATTGATATTGTAGTTCAGATCATACAGAGAAGTGAAAATATTATGCAAAAGCGTGGATGTATGCAGATACTTCCATGTATCATTTTCGATGTAAGTATTATTGGAAATATGATAAAGCTCCATAAAGGAATCCAGTATTCCGGAGAAAGGATTGATCAGGATGACATTACTTTTTGTACGTACCAGGTTGTAGAACATTTTTGCATGGGTTCCCCGGATAATAAAGTAGTAAAATGTCCAGTTTTTTGAAACACGGGTAAATGTCAGAGTTGTGTTGCATGCTGTTACAATGACAGAGTGAGGCTGGATGTATTGTGTGTTGGCAGACTTGCTGTAACGTGCAGTTCCTTCCAAAGAGTAGAGTAATAAATAATCATTGAAATTATTTTGAGTACCCAGTTCAAATTTACGTTCAGAACAATACCCACACTCCAGAACGAGAAAGGGAAAAGATTCTGCAAGGGAGGTAGGCTGAAAAGCTTTGGTTTCAAAAGCGGAAGGAAATGAACGTTTCGGTGATGGCATAGTAATCGCCCTCCTTATTGAAATTTCTGATATCTTTTATAGTGTAATATGAATAAAAGCAAAAAGCAAACCCCAAATGTGTTGTTCAGATTGCTGTGTAAAAGAATTTTAATCTTATTGTGATATTTAAAAAAATATCACAATCTATTTTAAAAAATCTACTAAATTCGAGTAAAAAATGCTAAAAAAACCAAAAAAGATAGTGAAAAAACTTTTTTTGATATTGAATGTTGGGTGGGAAATAGTGATATTAGAGACACAAAGACACAGACGACAAAGAAATGTCGGAAGTAAAAACAGAAGAAAGGGGCAAGACAAGATGAGTGAGTATATCTTGGAACTGAAAGATGTAGTAAAGACTTTCGGTGGTGTCACAGCATTAAACGGTGTGCACTTTCAGTTAAAGCGCGGCGAGATCCATGCTCTTATGGGTGAGAACGGCGCAGGAAAATCTACATTCATTAAAGTTATTACAGGAGTTCACCAGCCGGACAGCGGTTTGATGCTGTTAGAAGGTGAAAAGATTACATTCCGTTCCACAGAAGATTCCGCTAAGATGGGTATTGCAGCAATTTATCAGCATGTTACGGCATTTCCGGATCTGTCTGTTACAGAGAACATCTTTATGGGGCAGGAGATTAAAAATAAACTGGGAATTTATAATTGGAAACTGATGACAAAGAGAGCGAAAGAGTTAATTCAACCTCTGAGTAAGAATATTGATGTTTCTAAACCGATGAGTACCCTTTCTGTAGCGCAGCAGCAGTTGGTTGAAATTGCGAAAGCATTGTCCAGAGACGCCAGAATTCTGATCATGGACGAACCAACGGCATCTCTCTCCAGAAGAGAGTGTGAAGAACTTTATCAGATTGCAGAAAGATTGAGAGATGAGGGAGTATCGATCATCTTCATTACCCATAAGTTTGAAGATATGTACCGTCTGGCAACACGGGTTACAGTATTCCGTGATTCTCAGTATATCGGATGCTGGGATGTAGATAAGATTTCCAATCAGAAGCTGATCGGGGAGATGGTAGGTCGTGAGTTGACCCAGATGTATCCGCCGAAGAGTGCTAAGATCGGAGAAACAGTATTAAAAGTAAATCATATTTCCAAAGAGGGCTATTTCAAGGATGTTTCTTTTGATGTCAGAAAAGGTGAGATTCTTGCATTGACAGGTCTGGTTGGAGCCGGGCGTACAGAAGTATGCCAGAATATTTTCGGTATTATGAAGCCGGATACAGGTTCTATTGAACTGGAAGGAAAAGAAGTCAAGATCAACAGTCCGATAGATGCTTTGAAATTGGGGATTGGACTTTTGCCAGAAGACAGGCAGACACAGGGACTGATCAATGAACTTCCGATTTATCAGAATGTATCTTCTGCTGATATGAAAAAATTTATCAAAGGCGGCAAGCTGGATACAAATGCGGAGGAAGCAAAGGCGATTGAACTGTGCCAGAAGATTCAGCTAAAGGCAAAAGATATCAGTGCGCCGCCTTCATCACTGTCAGGCGGTAACCAACAGAAAGTTGTGTTTGCAAAGCTTTTGAATTGTGATCTGAAAGTACTGATTTTGGATGAACCTACAAAGGGAATCGATGTAGGCGCCAAGTATTCTATCTATGAAATTATGAATGAACTGACCGCTAACGGATACGCGATCATCATGGTGTCTTCCGAAATGCCGGAGGTACTCGGTATGGCTGACCGTATTGTGGTAATGCGAAATGGTCGTATAGCAGGTTCTTTTGATGTAGAAGGAACAACTCAGGAAATGATTCTTGAGGCTTCATTAAAACAGGATGAGGGGAAGGAGGAGTAAGGAATGAACAAAAATAAATCTATGGTTTCAAAAATTACGGAAAACAGAAACTTTGGTCTGGTTCTGGGTTTACTGGTTCTTCTCATTGTAGCAAGAATTACTACTCCGTCCATGTATTCTGTGAATTCTATTATTAACATGCTGCAGAACAATGCAGTTTACGGACTGCTTGCAATCGGAGAGATGATGGTGATCATTACTGCGGGCATTGATATTTCTATCGGAGCGACATTGTCTCTGACCGGTGTTATATGCTGCCGGATGATGGCAGAAAATCCGGAGGTTCCGGGAATTGTGTGGCTGCTGCTCGCTCTGGTGATCGGAGCGCTCTGCGGAGCATTTAACGGAATTCTTGTTGGATATTTCAAGATGGTGCCAATGATTGCAACACTTGGTACAATGTATATTTTTCGGGGATTTTCGTTCTTATTCAGTGGTGGGCAATGGTGGTTTCCGCATCAATTTACAGAAGGGTACATGGCATTTGCAACAAAGAAGATTGCAGGACTTCCGGCTATTTTATGGATACTGATCATTGTATTTATCCTGGCAATCATTTTCCTTGGATATACAACAAGAGGAAGACGGATCTATGCGATCGGTACGAATAAAGAATCTTCGAAGGTAGCAGGTATAAAAGAAGCAAAGGTTGTCTTTCTTGCAATGACAATTTGCGGAATGTTGGCAGGTCTTTCCGGTATGCTTTATACAGCAAATTATGCGACATGCAGTTACATGATCGGTGATGCATATGAGATGACCGCAATTGCGATCTGTATCCTCGGCGGTGTCAGCATTGTTGGTGGTAAAGGAAAGGTAGACGGTGTTATCATCGGTTTCCTGATGATGGCGGTGATTACATACTTTATCAGTCTGCTTCCGGGACTGAGCGTGTGGTCTGATGCAATCCAGGGGGCGATCATTATCGCAGCCGTTGCTCTTAACAAATTTACGGAGCGCTCTGCTGAAAAGAGAGCACTGAAAGAAAGGAGTGCTTTGATCTAATGAGTGGAGAAAAGAATACGAATGTACCTGCAAGAGATTTATCTGTAAAACAGGGGTTTAAGTTATCAAAGTTTTTAGTTAGTTGGGAAATGGTTCTGGTGTATATTCTTATTCTCATCAATCTTGTATTGATGGCAACAAGAGCAAATCTCTATTTTGCACCGGGAACGATTCAGGCGATTATTCAGTCAGGTATGGATGTATGTCCGCTGGTTTTGGGAATGATCCTGATCCTGATGTTGGGAGATATTGATGTATCTGTAGCGGCTACAATGATTTTTGCATCCATGGTTACAGGACTTTGCTGTCAGGCAGGAATGCCGGCGATCCTCGGTGTTGTTTTGGGTATTGCGGCAGGAGCGTTCTGTGGAGCATTCAACGGATTTTTCGTGGCATACATAGGAATGCCGGCGGTTATCGTAACGATTGCAACATCCATGTTGTTCAGAGGAATTGTAAAAATTATTCTGGATGTAAATGTATTGAAGATATTCCCAAGCTTTTATACTACGATCGCATGGACCAATATTGCGGGAATTCCGTTATCACTGCTTCTTTTTCTGGTGATGGGAGCGGGTTTTGTATTCCTGCTTCAGAAATCCAGATTTGGACGTAAACTGTATATTATCGGTAATAATCCGACTTGTGCACAGTACTCCGGAATTGATGTAAAGAAAACAAAACTGATCGTATTTGTTGTTATGGGCGCTATGTGCGGAGTTGCTTCTATCTTTTTCGTCGGAAGAATGGGAGGAAGTGTTTCTTCCACAATGGGAACCGGATATGAAATGACAGCGATTGCAATTTGTGTACTCGGCGGTGTATCTACAAACGGTGGTAAAGGAAAGGTTTACGGACCGATCATTGCAACATTGATCATGGCATTTTTGACCTATACGCTGGGACTTCTGGAAGTAGATGCTAACTCAAGAAAAATTGTAACAGGTTTCATTCTGATCATTGCGGTTCTGATTCCGAACGTAAACAGACAGTTGCTTGCAAGTATGAAATTAAAGTTTGTTTACAAAGGAAATAAGAACGTAGAAGCGCTGAACATCAAGACAGGGACAGAAGTGAAAGCGTTGAAAGAGTCTATTGCAGAGATTAAGAAAGATGCTTCTCTGAATGAGACAGACAAAGCGGCAAAGATTAAAAAGGCAGAAGAAAAGATTGATTCTCTTCAGAAAAAATGTAAGAAACAGACAGAAATCTGGCTTCAGGAACAGCGAGAGGATGAGAAAAAAGCAAAAGAAAGATTTGCGACAAAATAATACGGATACGCTATAAACAGCAGAGAGCTGTTTATATAGATAAGAAAAGGAGGATGTATAGTATGAAAAACTGGAAACGTCTGGCAGCACTTGGAATGAGCGCAATAATGATTGGTTCATTGGTAGGATGCAGCACCACAGAGAGCACAGGAGGAACTGAAGGCGGCGCAGAGAAACCGGCAGCAGAGGCAGGAAAGGGCGATGCTTCTATGGAAGGAACGCATGTATTCATGTTCAAATCGACAGGAAACTCTTTCGGTGATTTGATGTATGAAGGTTTCTCGGAGTATCTTGAGGCTAAGGGCGAAAAGACAGCTTACAAGAGTCCGGCAGAAACAACAGTTGCAGCGCAGGTTCAGATGCTTGACGAATTGATCACGCAGAACGTAGCGTCTATCACAATTTCTACAAACGGTGATGCAGGTTATGACGAGGTGTTCAAGAAAGCACAGGAAAAGGGGATCCCGATTGTATCTGTAGACTCAGAGGCTAATCCGGAATACCGTATCTGCCACACAAATCAGGCAGAGACACAGGATATCGGTTCATATCTTGTTCAGGCAGCCGTATTGATCACGCTTGGTGTTGACTATCCGGGAGACGGCAAGATGGAAGAAACAGTAAAAACAGAGCTTGGAAAATACTCAGGGGATGAGATTAAATTAGGTGTTCTTTCTGCATCTATCGATACACCGGTACAGAATTCATGGATTGCAGCAATGGAAACAGAGCTTGCAAAAGATTTTTATGCCGGTAAAGTAAGTCCGGAACTTGACAAGAAATATGGTAACGATGACTTGACAGAGTCTACAACACAGGCTCAGGCATTTATTGCAGAGAATGCCGTTGATTGTATTATCTCTCCTACAACTGTAGGTATCGCAGCAGCAGGACAGGCGCTGAAATCCGCAAACAGTGAAATCAAACTGACAGGTCTCGGACTTCCGTCAGAGATGCAGTCCTTTATGCCGAAGTCTGCTGATGAAGATGCATTTGAATATGTGTGTCCGTATATGATGCTGTGGGATGTTATTCATCTGGGAGCAGTATCAGGCGCAGCTACATACGCAGCAGTGAATGATGGATTTGATGGATCGGTAGGATCATCTTTTGAAATGGATGCATTCCGCGATTATGAAGCTGCAACATATGAAGCATATGAGAGTGGAGAAGGTACGGCAGTTCTGGCCGGTACACCGTTCATCTTTGAAAAGAACAACATGGCAGAGTGGATTGATGTTCTGTAAACAAGTATTCCATGAAACACGAGATTACTGATATGACCAAAAATAGGGAAGATTCCATACGGAGTCTTCTCTATTTTAAACTATTGCTTCTTTAAGATATATTCTACAGCAGTATTGGAAAGCGTTTAGGAACGAAATAAGGAAAGAGGATTATATAATTTAGCAGGAGGAAAGCGAAGATGAGGTATTTAATGGGAATCGATAATGGAGGTACATTTTCAAAAGCAGCACTTTTTGATGAAGACGGCAGACAGATTTCTGTTGCAAGTGTGCCGACTGCTACGATAACACCCAAACCGGGATATACGGAGCGTGACATGGAAGAACTCTGGCGGGTGAATGCAAAAGCTGTGAAACAGGCTATCGAGAAGAGTGAAATTAATCCGTCTCAGATTGCGGGAGTTTCTTTTTCAGGACATGGAAAAGGTTTGTACCTCGTGGGAGAAGACGGGAAGCCGGCTTACAATGGGATTTTGTCCACAGATGCAAGAGCGTGGGAATATGTTGAAAAATGGACGGCAGACGGTACAAAAGAAAAAGTTTATGAAAAGTCGTTTCAGGACATCCTCGCCTGTCAGCCGGTCAGTATTCTTGCATGGATCAGAGACTATGAGCCGGAGGTATTGGAACGTACAAGATACATATTTGCGGTAAAAGATTATATTCGCTATAAAATGACGGGAGAAGCTTATGCCGAGTATACAGATTTTTCCGGAGGAAATCTGCTCAATCTGACAACACAGGATTATGATCGCGAATTGTTGGGGTATTTCGGTTTGGAAAGTGTTTATGATAAGCTTCCGCCGCTGAAACATGCTGCAGACATCTGTGGGTATGTGACAAAGGAGGCGTCTGAGACAACCGGACTTCCGGAGGGGATTCCTGTAGCAGCAGGGATGTTTGATATCAATGCGTGTGGGATTGCTTCCGGCCTTACTGACGAAGAGCAGATGTGCATGATCGCGGGAACCTGGAGTATCAATGAATTTATACGAAAAGAACCTGTGACAAATGGTACGGTTGCGTTAAATTCTATGTTCTGCATACCGGGATATTATCTGATTGAAGAATCCAGTCCTACATCAGCCGGAAATATGGAGTGGTTTATTCGTAATCTGATGTCTTATGAGAAAGAAGAAGCAAAGAAGAACGGTAGTTCTGTATATGAAATTACCAATCAGTGGGTAGAGGAGATCGAGCCGCAGGATAACAATTTGATCTTTCTGCCGTTTTTAAATGGATCTAATGAGGAGGCGCTGGCAAAGGGAACTTTTGTGGGACTGACGGCATATCACAATAAACGGTACATGTTGAGGGCTGTTTATGAGGGGATTGTCTTTTCGCATTACACGCATGTCCGTAAACTGCTTGTAAACAGAGAGAAGCCAAAATCAATCCGATTGTCCGGGGGTGCGGCAAATTCTGACGTATGGGTACAGATCTTTGCGGATGTGCTTCAGATTCCGGTTGATGTGATTGAAGATAAGGAAATCGGAGCGCAGGGAGCTGCCATTGCCGCAGGGATCGCGGCGGGGATTTATACGGATTACAAAACTGCGATCGACCGTACGGTAAGGATTAGTAAAACGATTATGCCGAGAACGGAATATAAGGAAATATACGAAGAAAAATATCAGACGTACCGAGAAGTGATCAAGGGATTGGGATCAGTGTGGAAACGTTTTAAAAACTGACGATTGATGGGTTACATACGGAGGTGACGGTGATGAAAAAGTATACGATAGGGCTTTATGAAAAAGCGATGCCTTCTACACTTACATGGAAGGAAAAATTGGCAGCGGCAAAGGAAGCAGGTTTCGATTTTGTCGAAATCAGCATTGATGAAACGGATGAAAAGCTTGCACGGCTGGAATGGACGAAAGAAGAGCGTCTGGAACTTATCAAGGCGATGTATGAAACAGGTATATCGATACGCTCAATGTGTTTGAGCGGACACCGGAAATATCCGCTTGGAAGCAGTAAGCCGGATGTGCGTGAACGTGGTATGGAGATTATGGAGAAAGCTTTGGAATTGGCTGACGATCTGGGAATCCGAATTATTCAGCTTGCGGGATATGATGTGTATTACGAAGAAGGGACTGCAAAGACAGAGCAGCTGTTTGACCGAAATCTGAAAAAAGCAGTGGAAATGGCAGCGACACTTGGCATTGTTATGGGATTTGAAACGATGGAAACCGATTTTATGAATACTGTAGAAAAATCTATGCACTATGTGAATAAAAATCAGTCGCCATATCTTCATGTATATCCGGATTGCGGAAATATCACCAATGCAGCAGTCAGTCAGGGGGGAAATGTTCTGGACGATATGGATACGGGAAGAGGGCATATGGTTGCAATGCATTTAAAAGAGACAAAGCCGGGGATATTTAGAGATATGCTTTTCGGAGAGGGAGATGTGGATTTTGAGAGCATTATTTCCAAGGCATGGGAGCATGGTATCCGAAGATATGTGACAGAGTTCTGGTATTTGGGTACAGAGGACTGGAAGAAAGATCTGACGGAGTCGAATCAAAAGATGAAGGAAATCCTGGACAGACAGGATTCGTAAATTTAATTTATAAAAAGAGAAAGGGATAGGTGAAGCTGATGTTAGAAGCATTGAAAGAACGTGTATATCAGGCGAATATGTTGTTGCCAAAATATAATTTGATTACATTTACGTGGGGAAATGTAAGTGAGATCGATCCTGAGACGGGATACTTTGCAATCAAACCAAGCGGTGTGGAATATGATGCGTTGAAACCGGAAGACATGGTGATCATGGATCTTGACGGCAATAAAATTGAAGGAAAATACAATCCTTCTTCCGATACATTGACGCATATTGAGATTTATAAAGGCATGCCGGACGTACGTGGGATCGTGCATACACATTCTCCGTGGGCAACTTCATGGGCACAGGCAGGAAGGGGGATTCCGTGCTATGGAACAACCCATGCCGATTATATGTATGGTGAGATTCCTTGTGTTCGGAATCTGACAAAGGAAGAGATTGAGGAAGCATATGAGAGAAATACAGGTATTCTGATCGCAGAACATTTCAAAAATGTGGAATATATGGCAATGCCGGCTGTATTGTGTAAGAATCATGGCACATTCACATGGGGGAAGGATTCCCATGATGCGGTACACAATGCAGTTGTACTGGAAGAAGTTGCAAGGATGGCAGCACAGACAGAATGGCTGGATCCGAATGTGAGACCGGCGCCGCAGGAATTGCAGGACAAGCATTATTATAGAAAGCATGGCGCGAACGCTTACTATGGGCAGGGAAAGTAAGATCAAAGAGACGATTGTAATCTTAAATAGTTCTATATATAATAAAAGAATGAAGAAATTCATTCTTTTATTATATATTGTGGGAAATGATGATAAAAGGATCAAAGGAGGAACGGGGGATGGAGAGATGCACATTTGCAATGAAGGTAAAAGAGGGGAAGATGAATGAGTACCGGAAAAGACTGGGAGAAATCTGGCCGGAACTGGTTTTATTTCTGGACAGGAATCAGGTGAAGAATTTCAGTATATGGAATGCGGAAAATCTGATTTTCGGGTATTATGAGACTGTAGAGAATACGGTGTTATCAACTGAAGAAGAGCATATAAGGCAGAAACTGACCGTAAGGATGGAGGAGACATTTGACTGGATTTCCACACCGGGAGAACCGATGCGTCTGATGTATCATGATTTCGGAGTGGTGAGGGAGAATAAGGAACTGATTCGCCACAGAGTGTTTATGACCAAGTTAAAGCCCGGATGTGAAGAGGAATACAAGCGCAGACATGACGGTCTGATTGAAAAACGCGGAGATACAGTGACGCAGGGACCGGACAGCAATTTCAGTATATGGAGCTCCGGAGGTTACATTTTCGGTTATAATGAAATCGATACGACAATGGAGACGGAGCCGACGGAAGAAGAGAAGCAGTTTACGATTGAATGGGAGACACGACAGCTTGAGATCATGGACTGGATTACAAACGATGTGGACTGGCTGACAGGAGAACATCATGCGGCGAGCATACGTCTCGCATGGCATGCATAGGAAAATGATTACAGAAATAATCTGACAGAAAAATAATTGAAAGAAAAGAGGATGACATGCAATGAAGGTTTTGATGTTAAACGGAAGCGCAAGATTAAATGGAAATACATACACTGCGCTTAAGGAAATCGGAAAACAGCTGGAAGAGGAAGGGCTTGAATATGAGATTTTTCAGCTGGGCGGCGAGCCGATCCGGGATTGTATGAGCTGTGGGAAATGTTCAGAGCAGGGCTGCATATTTGCAGATGACAAGGTGAATGAATTTATTGCTAAGGCAAAAGAAGCAGATGGGCTGGTATTCGGGACTCCGGTGTACTACGCACATCCGAGCGGGCGGATACAGTCATTTTTGGATCGTGTGTTTTACAGCAGCGGCAGAGCATTTGCCTTTAAGCCGGGGGCCGCAGTGGCAGTGGCAAGGCGGGGCGGAACAACGGCTTCTTTTGATGTGCTGAATAAATATTTCGGGATTTCACAGATGCCGATTGCAGGATCTACCTACTGGAATATCATTCACGGCGCAAAAAGAGGCGAGGCGGCAGAGGATGCCGAGGGACTGCAGACGATGAGGAATCTGGCAAGGAACATGGCATGGATGTTAAAGTGTTTTGAAGCAGGGAAAGAGAACGGGATCGCATATCCGAAGATAGAACTGGGCAGCAGAACAAATTACATTCGATAAACTGTATTTTTCGGGGCATCTGCAAGGAAATCAGAGAAGGAAGATATCAGAAAAATATCCTGAATACTTCTGTGTAAAGTTCTTGCTAGCATAGAGGAATTGTTTTATAATAACGAAAGAAGTCTTTGTGATTATTATAACAAGGATACGAAAACTAACAGAGTGCTATTGAATTTAGGAGAGGATATACGAATGATAAAAGTTCAGGAATACAGAGGACATATTCGTAACTGGGAGGCGCTTTGCGAGCGTCTCGGAATTGCGATCGACCTGCCAAGAGAAGAGCGGGAGGAGACTATTCTGATCAAAGCATATGAGACGTGGGGATATGAAATGGCAGATCATATGCATGGAATGTTTGCATTTGCTTTGTGGGATGACAGTGAGAAAAAGCTGTTTTGTCTGCGGGATCAGTTTGGAACCAAGCCTTTCTATTATTATGAGACGGCAGAGGGGAATCTGTTATACGGAACCACGATCCGTCAGATTATAGAGCAGCCGGACTTTGTAAAGGAACTGAATGAAGAAATGCTGCAGATTTATCTGAGTCTGACTTATGTGGCGGGAGAGAACACATTTTTCCGCGGCTTGAAAAAGCTGCTGCCGGGAAGATATCTTGTATGGCAGAATGGGAAAATGGAAATCGTACGTTACTGGAAACCGGAATTTCACCCGGATGAAAGTAAAACATTGGAAGATTGGGCAGAAGAAATACATGAAACGGTACGGGAAATCATGCCGGAGGTAAAAGCAGAGGATGAGTATGCGGAATCTTTTTTGTCGGGCGGGGTGGATTCTTCCTATGTACTGGCAATGTCGGATGTGAAGGTATCGGATTCCTGCGGGTATGATGAAGAACGTTTTGATGAATCGGGACTGGCGAAGGAGACGGCAGATTTGCTCGGACGCACAAATCGCAGATGCCGGATCACTCCGGAGGACTATTTTGAGATTGTTCCGTGGGTTATGTACCATATGGAGCAGCCCCTTGGGGACGCTTCGGCAATCGCATTTGCACTGGGCTGCCGGGAGACTGCAAAGCATACCAAGATCTGCTATTCCGGCGAGGGTTCAGATGAATTTTTCGGCGGATATAATATGTACCGCAACGCAGAACGTTACGGAGAGAATTTGAAGACGTTCTACGTAGGCAATACGAATATTATGAAAGAGGATGAAAAGCAGCGGATCTTGAAGCATTACGATCCGGATGTTTTACCGATAGAGATTGCGGCTCCGATTTATGAAGAGACGGAAGGACTTGACCCATTGACAAAGATGTCAGATGTTGATATCCAAATCTGGCTGGAGGGAGATATTTACCTAAATGTGGACAAGATGAGCCATGCGGCAGGCCTGGAAGTGAGAATGCCGTTGACAGACCGCAGGATTTTTGATATTGCGTCCAGAATGCCGTCAAAATATAAAGTGAATGAAGAGCAGAATAAAGTGGCATTCCGGACTGCGGCAGCCAAGGTATTGCCGGAGGAGATTGCATTTCGTAAGAAGCTTGGATTTATCGTTCCGATCCGGATTTGGATGGCAGATGATAGATACAACGGAGATGTAAAGGTAAAATTCCACAGTGATTATGCAGAAAAATTCTTTGATATAGAGGAAATCAATGCGATCTTCGATGAATATGTAGGAGGAAATTCTGACAATTGGAGAAAAGTATGGACAATCTATACATTTCTTGTATGGTATGAGGAGTACTTTATAAAACGGTAAAGACAGAGGCTGCTAAGGCATCTGAAAAAATAATAAGGAGGACAAACAGTATGTCAAAAGAAATATTGTGATTGTCCCGCATGTGCGGCTGTGGAGGCAATTTTAGAAAAGAAAGCAGAAATGCTGTAGATTATTGTGAGTAAAAAATATAATAAATGAAAAAAGAAAGTGAGAAAAAAACATGCAGATTACAAACGACATCCTTTATGTAGGTGTGAATGACCATGAAACAGATTTGTTTGAGGGACAGTATGCTGTACCGAACGGAATGGCATATAATTCATATGTGATCAAAGATGAGAAGGTTGCAGTAGTGGATACTGTGGATGCAAAGTTTACCCATGAGTGGTTGGATAATGTAAGAGAGGCTCTGGGCGGAGAAAAACCGGAGTATTTGATCGTACAGCATATGGAGCCGGATCATTCTGCAAATATTCAGAATTTCATGAAGGTATATCCGGATACAAAGATTGTGGCAAATGAAAAAACATTTACTATGATCCAGAATTTCTTCCGTAGTATGGACTTTGGAGATAAAAAGGTGGAAGTAAAGAACGGAGATACATTGTCACTCGGAAAGCATGAGTTGACATTTGTATTTGCACCTATGGTACACTGGCCGGAGGTTATGGTAACTTATGACAGTACAGATAAGGTGCTTTTCTCGGCAGACGGATTCGGAAAATTCGGAGCACTGGATGTGGAGGAAGAATGGGATTGCGAGGCACGCCGTTACTATATCGGAATTGTCGGCAAATACGGCGCACAAGTACAGAATCTCTTAAAAACAGCATCAGCTTTGGATATTCAGATCATCTGCCCTCTGCACGGCCCTGTTTTGAAAGAAAACCTCGGACATTATATTGAGAAATATAATGTATGGTCTTCTTACGGAGTAGAATCCGAGGGGGTTATGATCGCATATACTTCTGTATATGGAAATACAAAAAAAGCAGTGGAAATTCTCGCAAACAAGTTAAAAGAAAAGGGATGCCCGAAAGTTGTTGTGCACGATCTGGCTCGTGAGGATCTGGCAGCGGTGGTAGAAGATGCGTTCCGTTACGGAAAGCTGGTGCTGGCAACAACCACTTACAATGCAGATATTTTCCCGTTCATGCGGACATTTATCGAGCATCTGACAGAGCGTAACTACCAGAAGAGAACAATCGGTCTGATCGAGAACGGTTCCTGGGCACCGATGGCAATCCGTACGATAAAAGGAATGTTTGAAAAGTGCCGGAATCTCACATGGCTTCGCAATGAGGTGAAAATTCTTTCTTCTGTCAGTGAAGAGAATATGGAGCAGATGGAAAAAATGGCGGACGAATTGTGTAAAGAGTATGTTGCACAGTCAAGTGAGACTGCCAATAAAAATGATCTGACGGCATTGTTCAGAATCGGTTATGGATTATATGTTGTAACGTCCAATGACGGAAAGAGAGACAATGGGCTGATCGTAAATACAGTAACACAGCTTACAGATAATCCGAACCGTGTAGCCGTTAATATCAATAAGGCAAATTATTCACATCATGTAATTAAGCAGACGGGAGTATTGAATGTAAACTGTCTGTCAGTAGAAGCTCCGTTTAGCGTGTTTGAACGATTCGGATTCCAGAGCGGGCGACAGGTGGATAAATTTGCAGGGCAAGAAGTGCTTCGTTCCGATAACGGTCTTGTATTTCTTCCGAAATATATTAATGCATTTATGTCTTTGAAAGTGGAACAGTATGTAGATCTGGATACACATGGCATGTTTATTTGTACTGTAACTGAGGCTCGTGTGATGAGTGACAGGGAGACAATGACATATACCTATTATCAGAATAATGTAAAACCGAAACCGCAGACAGAGGGAAAGAAAGGCTTTGTATGTACGGTTTGCGGATATATTTATGAAGGCGATGTGCTGCCGGATGATTACATCTGCCCGCTGTGTAAGCATGGGGTTGCAGATTTTGAACCGATAGAATAAAAAGAAAATATCAAAATCAGATTTAATAAAACCTCTATATCGGAGTGCTACCGACATTTTTTGAAATAGATTCAAAAAGTGTCGGTGTATTCAGATATAGAGGTTTTTGCCGTCAGCATCTTCTTTTCTTGATTAAAATTAATATTACTTGATTTAATTTAACATAATTCTGCAAAATGCTTGACAAAATATAAGATACACGATATCATTGCAAAAAACAAAATACAGAGTGCGCTCTGTTATTTGGGAGGAATGATGTTATGAAACAGTGGAAAAAGGTAATGTCGGCAGCAGTTGTGACCACAATGGCAGTGGGAATGCTCGCAGGATGCGGCGGAAGTGATAAGGGAGCAGGAAATTCAGAGGGCGGCGGAGACGTCATTAAAATCGGGTCTATCGGACCGGTGACCGGAGCGGCAGCGATTTATGGAGAGGCTGTTAAGAATGGCGCAGAGCTGGCAGTCAAAGAAATCAATGAAGCCGGCGGTATTAATGGTGCGCAGATAGAATTCAATTTTCAAGATGATGAGAATGATCCGGAGAAATCGGTAAATGCTTACAATACGTTGAAGGACTGGGGGATGCAGGCGCTGTTGGGAACAACGACCTCTGCACCGTGTGTTGCAGTCGGAGCCGAGGCAACGGCAGATAATATGTTTCTTTTGACACCGTCCGGAACTGCAGTGGAATGTGTACAGGGAGAGAACGCATTCCGCGTATGCTTCTCAGATCCGATGCAGGGTGTTGAGTGTGCGAAGTATATCAGCGATAATAAGATTGCCGAAAAGGTAGCGGTTATTTACGACAGCTCCGATGTATATTCTACAGGTATTTACAATTCCTTTGCGGCGGAGGCAAAAGCAGACGGATTGGAAATCGTAGCAGCCGAAGCGTTTACGGCAGAAAGTAAGACAGATTTCTCTGTACAGCTTCAGAAGGCGAAGGATGCAGGGGCAGAGCTGGTATTTCTTCCGTTTTATTATACAGAGGCTGCGCTGGTGCTGCAGCAGGCGGCAGGAATGAACTATGCACCGATCTTCTTCGGCTGTGACGGTATGGACGGTATTTTGGATGTAGAAGGATTTGATGCTGAAAATGCGCAGAACCTGATGTTTTTAAGCCCGTTTACACCGACCTCTACAGACGAGGCGGTTGTGAAGTTCGTAACCGATTTTGAGGCTGAATTCGGCGGAACACCGATCCAGTTTGCAGCAGATGCTTACGACGGAGTGTATGCGATCAAGGCGGCAATGGAAAAAGCAGAGGTTACACCGGATATGAGCGCTTCCGATATCTGTGATGCGTTGAAACCGGCGATGACAGAGATTACGATTGACGGAGTAACCGCAAAGGATCTGACATGGGAAGCGAGCGGTGAGCCGAGCAAGGAGCCTATGGTTGTCAAGATTGAAAACGGAGAGTACGCAGTTGTAGAGTAAAACAACCGATTTGTAAGAGGTGCATGATGACAGAGAGGGTTATCTTTTTGGGCAACCTTCTTTTGATAATAACCGCTCTGAGAAAAGACGGTTACAAAAATGAGAGACAGGTGGGTGGATATGAGTTTTATATCTTATTTAATCAATGGGATCAGCTTGGGAAGCGTATATGCAATTATCGCTCTTGGCTATACAATGGTATATGGTATCGCAAAGATGTTGAACTTTGCACATGGCGATGTTATTATGATCGGCGCATATGTGGCGCTGACCTCCATGACAGGGCTCGGATTGCCTCCGGTGGCAGCGGTGCTGATCGCGGTTGTCTTCTGTACCATACTCGGAATGCTGATTGAACGTGTGGCATACAAACCCTTGCGAAATGCGTCGTCCCCTTTGGCGGTGCTCATCACGGCAATCGGCGTCAGTTATCTGTTGCAGAATATTGCGCTCCTTATATTCGGGGCAAATACAAAGACGTTTACATCGGTTGTGCCGATTCCGGCTCTGACATTGGCGGGTGGAAAGCTGACAATTTCCGGTGAGACGATTATGACGATTGCAGCATGTATTATCATTATGATCGTTTTGACAATATTTATTAAGAAAACAAAAGCAGGGCAGGCAATGCTGGCTGTTTCCGAGGATAAAGGTGCGGCACAGTTAATGGGAATCAATGTAAACGGAACGATCGCGTTGACTTTTGCTATAGGTTCTGCACTGGCGGCAATTGCCGGCGTACTTCTTTGTTCCGCATATCCGACGCTGACGCCGTATACAGGAGCGATGCCGGGGATCAAAGCGTTCGTTGCGGCGGTATTCGGCGGGATTGGTTCGATTCCGGGAGCTATGGTAGGGGGAATCCTGCTCGGCGTGATTGAGATTTTCGGAAAAGCGTATATTTCCTCTCAAATGGCGGATGCCATAGTATTCGGTGTTCTGATCGTCGTGCTTCTTGTCAAACCTGCGGGAATTTTCGGTAAGAACATTCAAGAGAAAGTGTAGGTGGGGAAGATGAAAATGAAAGCGATGAACAAAACAACAAAAAGCAATCTCATAACCTATCTGCTGGTCGTTGTGATTTATATTGCAGTACAGGCGCTTATGATGACAGGAAGTCTTTCCAGTCTGATGCAGGGCTTGCTCGTACCGCTTTGCGCCTATGTAATCCTGGCAATATCTTTGAATCTGACCGTTGGTATTTTGGGCGAACTTAGTCTGGGGCATGCGGGCTTTATGTGTGTCGGAGCGTTTGCAAGCGCATTTTTTTCCAAATGTACAGTCGGAGTGATTCCGTCGGCGGGGGTGCGTTTTTTCCTTGCGCTGTTGATCGGCGCGGTATCAGCGGGGATTTTCGGTATCTTGATCGGGATTCCGGTTCTGCGGCTGAAGGGGGATTACCTTGCAATCGTAACGCTTGCCTTTGGGGAAATTATTAAGAATGTGGTAAACATTATGTTTATAGGAAAGGATTCCAACGGGTTTCATTTCTCTACAAAGGATGCGGTATCTCTCGGAATGGAACCGGACGGCGTTATCCTTGTAAACGGACCGCAGGGAATCACCGGTACTCCGAAAGATTCTACATTTACAATCGGGGTGATCTTGATCCTGCTCACACTCTTTATCGTATTGAATCTGATACATTCCAGAAGCGGACGTGCGATCATGGCGATTCGTGACAACCGGATTGCGGCAGAATCTGTGGGAATCAACGTGACAAAATATAAATTAATGGCGTTTTCCGTATCTGCGGCTCTTGCAGGTGTGGCAGGCGTTATCTATTCGCACAATCTGGCAACATTAACGGCCCAGCCGAAGAACTTCGGATATAATATGTCGATTATGATCTTGGTATTTGTTGTATTGGGCGGAATCGGAAATATCCGCGGCTCTATTATCGCAGCTGTCTTATTGACACTGCTTCCGGAAATGCTGCGCGGACTGAGTGATTATCGTATGTTGATCTATGCAGTCGTATTGATTCTTATGATGCTTTATAATTGGAGTCCGAGAGCGATTCGTTGGAGAGAAGCGCATTTTTCAAAATTTAAGTTTAAAAAGAAAGCAGAAGAGGAGGTTTAAGAGGTATGGCATTATTAGAAGTGACAAATCTGGGAATCTCCTTTGGCGGTCTTCGTGCTGTGAATGAGTTTCACTTAAATATCGAAAAAGGATGTCTGTACGGTCTGATCGGACCGAACGGAGCCGGCAAAACGACAGTGTTCAACCTGCTGACCGGTGTGTATAAGCCGGATGCCGGGATCATCAGACTGGACGGTGAAAATATAGTCGGTAAGAGCACGATAGAGATCAATAAAGCCGGAATTGCCAGAACATTTCAGAATATCCGTCTGTTCAAAGAACTGACAGTTTTGGATAATGTAAAGGCGGGGCTTCATAATCATTATAAATATTCTACATTGGAGGGGATTCTCCGGCTTCCGAAATATCGAAAAACGGAGCAGGCAATGGATGAGAAGGCTCTGGAACTTTTGAAAGTCTTTGATCTGGACAAAGAAGCAGAAACGCTTGCTTCCAATCTTCCGTACGGAAAGCAGAGAAAGTTGGAAATTGCCCGCGCACTTGCGACAGAACCCAAGCTCTTACTTTTAGATGAACCTGCAGCGGGAATGAATCCAAATGAAACAGCGGAACTTATGGATACGATTCGCTTTGTTCGTGATACCTTTGATATGACAGTGCTCTTGATCGAGCATGATATGAAGCTGGTGTCCGGGATTTGCGAGAATCTGACTGTACTGAACTTCGGGCAGGTGCTTGCGGAGGGAAAGACGAGTGATGTGCTGAATGATCCGGAAGTGATCAAAGCATATTTGGGTGAATAGGGGGTGACGACATGGCAATGCTTGAAGTAAAGGATATCGAGGTTTATTACGGCGTGATCCAGGCAATTAAGGGGATTTCCTTTGAAGTAAATGAGGGAGAGGTCATAGCCTTAATTGGCGCCAACGGTGCGGGAAAAACAACGACTCTGCATACGATCACCGGACTGTTGTCTCCGAAACGAGGTTCGGTTTTGTTTGAAGGACAGGACATTACAAAGATTCCGGCACATAAGATCGTATCTCTGGGAATGGCGCATGTACCGGAGGGACGGCGGGTGTTTGCAGAGTTGTCCGTATATGAAAATCTGAAAATGGGCGCCTATACGAGAAAAGATAAGGCGGAAATAGAGGAGACGTTACAGACGGTCTACAAACGTTTTCCGCGTCTGAAAGAACGAAAGAATCAGCTTGCGGGAACATTGAGTGGCGGTGAGCAGCAGATGCTTGCTATGGGACGTGCGCTTATGTCCAGACCGAAGATCATCGTAATGGATGAGCCGTCTATGGGACTTTCTCCGATTCTGGTCAATGAGATCTTTGACATCATCAAAGAAGTAAGCGCCGGAGGAACGACGGTACTACTGGTAGAGCAAAATGCGAAGAAGGCGCTGTCTATCGCAGACCGTGCCTATGTGTTGGAGACGGGAAAAATCGTACTGGAAGGCGCCGCAAAAGAGCTGATGAACGATGCTTCTATCAAGAAAGCGTACCTTGGAGAATAGGGGGATTCGGATATGGAGAATGTAGTAGTAACGATTGCGAGACAATATGGAAGCGGCGGCAAGACGATCGGAGAAATGTATGCAAAGGAACTCGGAATTCCGTGCTATGGACGCAATCTGCTGCAAATGGCATCAGAGGAGAGTGGAATTAACGAGACGTTGTTCAATCAGTTGGACGAAAAGCTTCATAACAGTCCTCTGCTCCGCATGACAACGGATATTTATGACGGGAAAGTGATCCCGCCGGGCAGTAAGGATTTCGTTTCCGCAAAGAATCTGTTTAATTATCAGGCAGAGGTCATCAAGCGTCTGGCAAAAACGGAAACCTGCGTGATCGTAGGCCGTGCGGCAGACTTTGTGTTGAAGGATTATCCGAATGTGGTCAGCGTATTTGTGCATGCTTCACCGGAATTTAATCTGGCGAGGGCAATGGAGCGCAACAGCATGACGGAAGATGAGATGAAGAAATTTATTGCCGTTACGGATAAATATCGGTCGGATTTCTACAAGCACTATACCGGAAGAGAGTGGTCAGATGCGAGAAATTATGACTTATGTCTGAACAGCGGAAAGCTTGGATTTGAAAAGTGTGTGGAAGAGATCAAAGCGTATATTAAAGTACGGTTTGAGTAAGAAAGCTTGGAGCAAGAAATACAGGTATCAGATTCAGAACGCAGGAAATCGGGAGGTTTCCTGCGCTTTTTTCGGTACTTGAATAAGACAGTGTATCAGAGTTATGATAAAAGATATCGGGTCAAAAAAATGGATTGACAACTAAAGATTACAAATGTAATATTAAATGGAACGGGGGAAGAGTATAGAGAAAAAGGAGGGCGCGATGACTTTGAACAAGGAAAGAAACAGACAAAAGAAGAGAAAACATAAAAGGAAAAATTCTAAAACTGCCGTTATATTGACCGGAGTGGCGGTTGTATTGCTGCTTGGGATCGCAGCGGGACTTGGCTGGAGTTTTGTGCAGAAGCGTTCTACACCGGAAGAAACATTGGCAGAATACACAAGGCTGTTAAATGAAAAGAATTATAAGGAAATGTATGCACTTTTAGATAAGGAAACAAAAGCACGGGTAAAAGAAACAGATTTTATCGAGCGTAATCAGAAGATTTACGAGGGAATCGAAGCAGATCATATACAAGTGAAGGCAAAGGAAGAACAAAAAGAGACAGACGGAAAGGTGCAGCTTGTATACGATACCGTAATGAATTCTGCTGCAGGTGAGATTGAATTTGAGAACCGTGCGGCATTTGTAAAAGAGAACGAGAGATACAGGCTTGTCTGGGACTCGACAATGATTTTTCCGTATTTAGAGGATGAGTATAAGGTACAGATCGATACAGAAACAGCAGTCCGCGGCAATATTTATGACAGAAACGGTGTTCTGCTGGCGGGAGAGGGAACGGTTACAGAGGCTGGAATCGTGCCGGGAAAGCTGGAAAATAAAGAGGAGGCAGTACAAAAAACAGCGGAGCTTCTGAGCATGTCCGTAGAGAACATTGAAAATAAGCTGAACGCTTCTTATGTAAAGGAGGATACCTTTGTTCCGCTAAAGATCATTTCCAAAGGGGACACAGAAAAGGAGGAAGCGTTGCTTCAGATCCCCGGGGTGCTGCTCAATGACGCCGAGGCGCGGGTCTATCCGCTGGGCGCAGCGGCAGGGCATTTGACGGGATATGTGCAGGCAGTAACGGCGGAAGATCTGGAAATATTAAAAGAGAAAGGGTACCATGAAAACAGCGTGGTCGGAAAAGCAGGACTGGAGTTGGCATTTGAGGAAGAACTGCGGCCGCATGACGGGTGCAGTATTCAGATCGTAGATGAAGAGGGAACGAAGTTGGAAACCATCGCATATTTGCCGGAAGAGAATGGAAAAGACGTTTATACGACAATCGATGCAAAGGTGCAGCAGACTGCTTATGAACAATTTGCATCGGATCCGGGTGTTGCTGCGGCGATGGACCCTAAGAGCGGGCAGGTATTGGCATTGGTCAGCACTCCCGGCTATGATCCGAATGAATTTATTGCGGGGATATCGGATGTCAGGTGGAAAGAACTGACCGAGGATAAGAACAATCCGATGCTGAACCGATTTAGTCAGGCGTGGGTTCCGGGATCTACGTTTAAGGCGGTCACAGCGGCTGTCGGGGTGGATTTTGGGAAATTAGACCCGAATGCCAATCTGGGATATGAGCAGGGACTTCGTTGGCAGAAAGACGCCGGCTGGGGAGATTATTATGTGACAACGTTGACGGATTACGGAGAAGAAGTGAATCTGCGGAATGCAATGGTATATTCCGACAACATTTATTTTGCGAAAGCTGCGCTGCAGATCGGCGGGGAAACGTTGGAACAGTGCTTCCAAAAAATGGGCTTTGGAGAAGAGATAGAATTTCCGCTTTATTTGCAGCCTTCCTCTTACAGCAATAAGGAAGAGGGGGAGGAAGTATTTGCTTCAGATATACAACTAGCGGATACGGGATATGGACAAGGAGCGCTTCTTGTCAATCCGCTCCATTTGCTATCGATGTATTCGATGTTTGTAAATGAGGGGAATATGATCCAGCCGGTGCTTCGTGCAGAAGAAGAGGCGAAGCCTTTATATTGGAAAGAACAGGCGGTCTCAAAAGAAACGGCGGAGCTTGTCAAGCAGACGTTGATCCCGGTGATCGAGGATCCGGCAGGAACCGGAGCGAGCGCACGAATCGAGGGTGTGCATCTGCTCGGTAAGACCGGAACAGCGGAGATGAAAGAAAAACAGGACTCTGCGGAGGGCATAGAGCGTGGGTGGTTTATTTGTGAGACGGTGGAAGAAATGGAAAATCCGATTGCGGTTGTCGGCATGGTGGAAGATGTCAAGCCGATGGGAGGCAGCGGATATGTGACGAAAAAGGTGCGGGAAATCGTGGCGCAGTATTATGGCGGATAGGAGGTGTTACATGTCGCTACAGTTTATTTTGGGAAATTCGGGAGCGGGGAAATCACAGTATTTATATCAGTATATTGTACAGGAATCGATGAAGGCTCCCGAAACAAATTATCTGGCACTTGTACCGGAGCAGTTTACCATGCAGACACAGAAGGATTTGTGTATGGCACACCCCAGACATGGAATTATGAACATCGATGTACTTAGCTTTGTGCGTTTGTCCCACAGAGTTTTTGAGGAAACCGGATATGGGACAAAAACAGTGTTGGATGACGAAGGGAAAAATCTGATTTTACGGAAAATTGCGGGGAAATATGAGGGCGAGCTAAAGATTCTGAAAGGGAATCTGAAAAAGCAGGGATATATCAGCGAAGTAAAATCTGTCATTTCAGAGTTTACCCAATATGGGATCGGATTTGATGAACTGGATGCATTTTTGGAAACTTTGGATACCCAAAGCTATCTGGCATATAAATTAAACGATATCCGAAAGGTATATCAAGGCTTTGAGGAGTATCTTGCAGATAAATACATTACAAAGGAGGAATTACTGGAGGTTTTAAGTGATGCAGTTCCGGAATCCCGTCTTTTAAAGGACAGCGTAGTTGTGATGGACGGATTTACCGGGTTTACTCCGGTGCAGAACCGCTTGATCGGAGAATTGCTGAAGGTGTGCAGACAGGTGATCGTGACAGTTGAAATGGATGAGCGAGAAGATGCGTTCACATATCGGCATCCTTATCAATTGTTTGCAATCAGTAAACAGATGATAACCTCTCTTGTGAAAATTGCGGGGGAAAACAGCATCCCTGTGGAAGAACCGATCTGCCTGTATGGAAAACCGGTAGCGAGGTTTCGGGAAAATCCGATGCTGGGATTTTTGGAATCCGAGTTGTTCCGGTATTCCGGAAAACAGTATACAGGAGAAGGAGAAGCGATTTCCCTTCATGCGGCGCGTTCTCCGCGGGAGGAAGCGGAAGCTGCCGCAGCGGGAATCCGCCGTCTGGTGCGGGAACAAGGATATCGCTACAGAGATATTGCGGTAATCGCAAGTGATATGGATACATATGCAGATTATTTGGAAAAGCAGTGTGAACGATACGGGATCCCGATTTTTATGGATCATAAGAGAAGTATTCTTCTGAATGCTTTTGTAGAATATGTACGAAGCCTTCTGGTAATGGCAGAACAAAACTTTAGCTATGAAGGTGTTTTTCGCTTTCTTCGGACGGGGATGAGTGGGTTTACCCGCGAAGAGGTGGATAAAATGGAAAATTATGTGATCGCACTGGGGCTGCGGGGCTACAAGAAATGGCAGAGTGGCTGGGTGCGAAGAACAAGCCGGATGAAGGAAGGAGAACTGGAGGAACTGAATCATCTTCGCGTGCGGTTTGTGGAAAAAATAGATGGATTGGTGGCTATTTTAAAGAAACGAACAAAAACAGTCCGGGATGTGACGCTTGCGGTCTATGAATTTTTTCGTCAGGAGCGGATGCAGGAGCAGATCCGGGAGCTGGAGCTGAAATTTCAGGAGGAGGGAGAATTGGCTCTGGCAAAGGAGTATTCCCAGATTTACCGGATCGTGATCGAGCTGTTTGAAAAGTTCACAGAGCTGTTGGGAGAGGAACGTATCTCACTGAAAGAATATTGTGAATTGTTAGATGCAGGATTAGAAGAGGCAAAGGTGGGAGTGATCCCACCGAGTCTGGATCAGGTGGTTGTGGGAGATATGCAGAGAACCAGACTGAATAATCTGAAGGTTTTGCTTTTTATTGGAGCAAACGATACCTTCCTTCCCGGAAATCTGGGACAGGGCGGACTGCTTTCCGAACGGGACAGAGAAAGATTTGCGGGGCAGAAGCTGGCATTGTCGCCGGGGTCAAAGGAGAAAACATATATTCAGAAATTTTATTTGTATATGAATCTGACGAAACCCTCAGAACGGCTGATTTTGTCTTTTTCGAAGGTGTCCAGTGACGGAAAGGCACTTCGTCCGGCATATCTGATACAGGATCTGCAGAGAATGTTTCCGGAAATCCGAGTGTGGGACGAAGAGCGGCGGGAACTGAAAGAGAGAGAACTGACTCCAAAAGGAGGGCTGAAAGCGGTAGCAGCAGGACTTAGCGGTAGAAACACGGGATTGAGCGGAGAATGGAAAGAGCTTTATACATGGTATGTCAGACAGGAAGAGAGCAAATACGGTTTAGACAAGCTTTTAGATGCGGCATTTTATCGGAAAAATGCAGAGCAATTATCCATGCTTGCGGCGGAGCAGCTATATGGGGATCTGGACAGGGCAAGTGTGACCCGGTTAGAACGATTTGCCTCTTGTGCGTATGCACATTTTCTTACTTATGGACTTCGGCTCTCAGAGCGGGAGCGCTATCAGTTTGAGTCAATGGATCTGGGGAACATTGCACATCAGTCTATGGAGCGGTTTGCAAGAAAAGCAGATGAAAGGCAAATGGATTGGACAGAGATGACGGAAGAGAATCGCAGTCAGCTCGTTGAGGAAAGCGTGGAAGAAAGCATTGTAGATTATGGGAATACGGTGCTTTACAGTACCGCGCGAAATGAATATACGATCACGAGGATCAAGAGACTGATCAAGCGCTCGGTGTGGGCATTGACGAAACAAATGGAAAAAGGAGATTTTCGGCCAAGCGGGTATGAGTTGAAATTCGGGAGCGGTAAGATAGACCGAATCGATACCTGTGAGGGGGAGGGAAACATCTATGTAAAAGTGACCGATTATAAGACCGGGATGAAGAGCTTTGATATTACGGCGTTTTATTACGGACTGCAATTGCAGCTTCCGGTATATTTGAATGCGGCGATCGAACTGGAACAGAAGAAGCATCAGGGAGGGAATATTGTTCCGGCGGGGATTTTTTATTACCGGATGCAAGATCCGTTTGTAGAGAAAGAGAGCAGGGATGAAGTGCTGGAGATGAACCTTTTGAAGGAACTGAAGCAGGACGGGCTGGTAAATGCGGACGAAAAGGTGCTTTCGCATTTGGAGCGGGATCTGAGCGGTACGTCCAATTTAAATCCCATCGGGCGGAACAAGGACGGAAGCCTGAGTAAGAGTTCAAAGGTACTTTTGGCAGAAGACTTCATGTTGTTTTTGCATTATACAAAGCAAAAGGAAGCGGAATTAAAGGCGCAGATTGCAGGGGGGGCTGTGGAGGCGGCTCCGTATGAATTGGGGGGAAGTACCGGATGCGATTATTGTGCCTATAGAGATATCTGCGGATTTGACAGACGGCTTTCAGGGTGTGAGTACAGAACTTTGGAAAACAATCCGGCTGAAGAAATATTGGAAAAAATCCGAGCAAAAGCAGGAGAGAAAGGAGACGAAAATGGGGATGCAATGGACGGCGGAACAGCAGAAAGTAATTGAGCTGCGTAACCGGAATATTCTGGTGTCTGCGGCAGCAGGTTCAGGAAAAACGGCGGTGCTGGTAGAGAGGATCATCCGCATGCTGACAGATGAGGCGCATCCGGTAGATGTGGATCGGCTTCTGATCGTGACATTTACGGAAGCTGCTGCCGCAGAAATGAAGGAGCGGATCCGCGGAGCTATTGAGAAAGTATTGGAACAAAATCCCGGAAATGTGCATCTACAGAGGCAGGCAACGCTGATCCACAGTGCGCAGATCACGACGATCCACAGTTTCTGTCTGTCTGTGATCAGAGAACATTTCCATGTGATCGATATTGACCCCGGTTTTCGGATAGCGGAAGAAGGGGAATTAAAGCTTTTGCGGCAGGATGTACTGGAAAACCTTTTGGAGGAGTGCTATGCGTCGGGAAACGAAGCATTTCTGGAATTGTCAGAAAAGCTGGGAAGCGGAAGAACAGATAAGAAGCTAGAAGAATTAATCTTGCAGCTTTATGAATATTCGAGGAGCTATCCACAGCCGAGGCAGTGGCTTGCAAAGTGTGCCGAGCAGTACGATGCCGGGGGTCCTGAAATATTTGTTCGTGCCGAAGAACTGATCCGGCAATATCTGGACGATATGATACAGCTTTTGCACACTGCGGTTCGTATATGTGAAGAACCGGACGGACCGTATATGTATGCTGAGATGTTGGAAGAGGACAAAAAGCAATTGGAACAGCTTAAAAGAGCGCCGCATTTCGAGGAAATGTATACACATATCGCCGCGTTAAAATGGAAAGCGCTTTCCCGAAAAAAGGATGAGTCTGTGTCGCCGGAAAAACGAGAGAATGTAAAGGAACTGCGTGATCAAATAAAAAAGCTGGTAAAGGAACTGATCTCGACATACTTTTACGAAAGACCGGAAGAGATATTTCAGGATATGGCGGATGCACAGGGGACAATGCAGGTCTTTGCAGAGTTAGTGGATCGGTTTGCCAAAGCATTTTCCGAAGAAAAGCAGAGGAAGAATATCATTGATTTCGGAGATATGGAGCAGTTTGCACTTCAGATATTGACAGAGGAAAAGGAGGGGGCGCTTGTACCGTCTGTTACGGCAGTGGAATATCAGGAGCAGTTTTACGAGGTGATGATCGATGAATATCAGGACAGCAACCTGATACAGGAAGCGATCTTGACAAGCGTCTCTACAGTCAGTCGGGGAAAAAACAATATTTTTATGGTGGGAGATGTCAAGCAGAGCATTTATCGCTTTCGTTTGTCCAGACCGGAGCTGTTCATGGAGAAATACGATGCATATTCTACAGAAGACAGTGAGACGCAACGGATCGATCTGCATAAAAATTTCAGAAGTCGTACGGAGGTGCTGGACGGAGTAAATTATATTTTCCGCCGGATCATGCGTCGGGAGCTCGGTGGTATCGCCTATGACGATCAAGCCGCATTGTATCCGGGAGCAAAGTTTCTTCCGGATATGGACGAGAACGGGGAATCCAGACAGAAAATGGAATTAATCCTTTTGGATGCGGAGAGTACGAGAGAGCAGGAGGCGCGCGTCGTTGCACGAAAAATAAAAGAAATGGTCGGGCATGCCAATGTAACCGATAAGGAGACAGGAGAGCTTAGAAAGGCAGAGTTTCGTGATATTGTGATCTTGACGCGGAGTATGAAAGGCTGGGCGGAATTGTTTGCCGCAGTTCTTATGGAGGAAGGAATACCGGCATATGCCGGAAGTAAAGAAGGATATTTCGAGACATATGAAGTAAGCGTATTGCTGAATTATCTGAAATTGTTGGATAATCAAAGACAGGATCTGCCGTTGGCGTCGGTTTTAACTTCTCCGTTTGTGCGGTTAAGCGCACAGGAACTTGCCGAAATCCGTTTGACGGTACAGGACGGACTGTTTTACGAGACGGCAGAGAAAATGGCAGAATCGTGTGAGACAGATCAGTGTGGAGAGGAATTGCAGAATAAGCTGAGAAAATTTTATGAACAGCTTACTTATTTTCGGGAAATGGTTCCTTATACGGCGATACATGAATTGTTGTGGAAGATCGTGGAAGAAACAGGATATGGGTTGTATATTGCGGCGATGCCGGGTGGTGGACAACGCTTGGCAAATGTAGAAATGCTGTTGGAAAAAGCAGCCGCTTTTGAGGGGACAAGCTATAAAGGATTGTTTAATTTTGTGCGTTATATCGAGCAGCTCAGAAAATATGATGTAGATTACGGAGAAGCGAATATTGCGGATGAACAGGCAGATACAGTACGTATTATGAGTATTCATAAAAGTAAGGGGCTGGAGTTTCCGATCGTATTTGTATCGGGTATGGGAAAACGATTCAATACCAGAGATGTAAGCGGAAGCATCATTATTCATTCAGAATGGGGTGTCGGCTTGGACGCTGTGGATCTGGAACGCAGGACAAAAATACCGACGTTTTTGAAAAAAGTGATCCAACAGGAAGTAAAACTGGAAAATCTCGGAGAAGAGTTGAGAGTTCTTTATGTTGCACTGACCCGTGCAAAAGAAAAGCTGATCATGACGGGACAAATGGGGAAAAAGCAGAGTGAACAGGTAACGGAAATTCCGACTCAAATGCAGAATGGAGGCGGAGTGAAGTCTGCGGATCGTTTGTCTTTTTATCAGCTTACCGCAGCGAAGTCGTATTTGGACTGGATACTTCCGGTACTCCTTTGCGAAGAAGCGCCGGTGACAATCCGGATCGATGATGCGCAGGAAACAGAGCAGGAAGAAATTGCAGCATACAGAGGAGACATACTGGCAAAGGACGTGCTGACCCATTGGGATGTACAGCGTGTATATGACGAGGAATTGCGAAAACATTTGGAAACCCAATTTTCCTATCGGTATCCGTATCTTGACGAGCAGAAATTAAAGCTGAAATTTACCGTATCGGAGCTGAAGAAACGAACCTATTTGGAGGAAGAGAGTGGCGAGAGTGTCTATGAAGAACCAGAGGTGATCCCGCTCATTCCACGCTTTTTGAAAGAAGAGGAAGAATTGACGGGTGCATCCCGGGGAAGTGCCTATCATAAATTGTTGGAGCTTTTAGATTTTCGGCGGGAATATGATGCGGAAACACTTTCTGATGCAATTGGGCAATTGCGGGCAGAGAAAAAGCTGTCGAAAGAAATGGCGGACTGCATCCGGATTTCTGATATCATGGAGTTTTTGCAGTGCGGATCCGGGCGAAGGATGCAGAGAGCAGCCTTGGAGAATAAGCTTTTTAAAGAACAGCCGTTTGTTCTCGGAGTGGATGCAGAGGAAATCTATCCGGATACAACAAGTGATGAAACGATTCTTGTACAGGGAATCATTGATGTGTATTTTGAAGAGGAAGGAGAACTGGTTGTGCTGGACTATAAAACAGACAGGGTACGCAATGCTGAAGAACTCTGTGAGAAGTATCGTGCACAGTTGGAATATTATGCGCAGGCATTGGAGCAGCTTCTTCAAAAGAAAGTGAAAGAAAAAATGATATATTCTTTTACTTTAAAGGAAGAGATTTCATTGAACCGATCGGATAAAAGGGAGTGAGATGTGGGATTGACAGTTTATATTTTGGGGGTAAATTTTATTGCATTTCTGTTGTTTGGCATGGATAAAAAACGTGCCGAACGGCAGAAATGGCGTATCTCGGAACGGACGTTGATGCTGTCGGCTGCGGCGGGAGGGAGCGTGGGAGCGTTCTTTGGGATGTATTATTTTCACCATAAAACCCGTAAGCCTAAATTTCGTATCGGTGTCCCTATTTTGCTGACAGTGCAGATTGTTTTGTTGTGGTATTTTCATTCAGTCGGGGGTTTTCTTATATGAAAGCCTGCCGGCTGATTTTTATGCTGAATTTTATCCTATATTTCTATTGACAAACAATATTATATAAAATATAATATAGACA
>CAUWKK010000013.1:0-57793 GCA_963559385.1 uncultured Schaedlerella sp. | reverse complement strand
CGGGGCTTCATATGTCCTTTTTGGGGAGCGGATTGTATCATTTGCTTCGAAGGACAGGACTTTCCTTTTTGCCGGCAGGGGGAATCGGGATTTTGGCTTTGATCTTGTATACGATGATGATAGGCGGAGGCGTTTCGTCACAGCGCGCATTGGTGATGTTTATCGTGCGGGTGGGAGCGGATATGTGCGGAAGAGATTATGATCTTCCGACCTCGCTGGCAATCGCAGCGGCAGTCATTGTTTTCCGTCAGCCGTTATATTTGTGGGATGCAGGATTTTTATTGTCGTTCGGGGCGCTGACAGGGCTTGCCGTTGTAACTCCGGTTTTGGAAGAATGCAATCTCATGCCCCGCATGCTGCGGGCGAGTGTGGCTGTTCAACTGGTATTACTTCCGATTTTGTTATATTTTTATTTTGAAATTCCTGTTTATTCTATGCTTTTGAATCTTTTGGTGATGCCGTTGATGTCTGTTTTGTTGGGGGCAGGGCTCATAGGTTCTGTTGTGTCCGTTTTCTGGACCGGCGGGGGCATGTTTGTGTTACAGATCTGCAGGCTGATCTTATGGGGGTATGAGAAATCGGCACAGCTTACGTTGGGGGTTCCTTTCGGGAGAGTGGTTACGGGGCAGCCGAAGAAATGGATGTGTATCGTTTATTATGTGATTTTGTTTGGAGGCTGTGTAATCCTTATGTGGTATCGGGAAAAGAATCGGTATCGGGATAAAAAACGGTCAAACGCAAAGGCACTTTGGAAAAACGGAGCAGTCGTACTGTATGTGGTTCTTTTTTGTCTGAGCTGTAAGTGGAATTACAGAGGGAACGGTAAATTGATCGTGACGGCAGTAGATGTCGGGCAGGGAGACTGCCTGTATATCAGAACGCCTTCCGGAAGACATTATCTGATAGACGGAGGAAGTACAAGTGAAGCAAAAGTAGGAAAATACAGAATTGAGCCGTTTTTGAAGTCGCAGGGAGTCGGAAAGCTGGATTATGTATTTGTTTCTCATGGGGATGCGGATCATATCAACGGAATCGAAGAATTGCTTGCGGATCAAAAGACGGGGATTCAGATTGATACCCTTGTTTTACCGCCAAAGCAGGTGTTGGAGGAGCATTTGTTGAAACTGGCGACGCTGGCAGAGACAGGCGGTACGAGGGCGGCGGCAATGGAGTGTGGCGGGCAGATTACAGACGGAGAAATGTCTCTGAGCTGTCTGGCACCGTCGCAGGAATATGCAGGAGAAATCGGGAATGCGTCTTCTATGGTGTTAGAGCTGGATTATAAAGCGTTTGAAATGTTATTTACCGGAGATCTGGAAGACGAAGGAGAACAGCAGTTACTTGAAAGTGGGCAGCTTCAAGATACAGATGTATTGAAGGCGGGACATCATGGTTCCGGAAATTCGACAACAGAAGCATTCTTGGAGATTACGGATCCTGAAATCACATTGATTTCGGCGGGAAAAGAGAACCGATACGGACATCCGCATAAAGAAACGCTTGAAAGGCTGAAAGCTGTAGAAAGTCGTGTGTACAGTACGCAGGAGAGCGGTGCGGTGACGGTGGTGACAGACGGGGAAACGGTATATGTGGAGGAATATATACAAGATTTGGAATGCGCCGATAAAGCGGCATCCTTTTATACACGGAAATATTTTGCAAAATAGAGGATTTTCCTATATAATAGAGACATTATGAAAAGCTTGAATGAAGATTTAAAAACAGGAAAATTTAGTCAGATCTATCTTCTTTTCGGGGAAGAAAATTATCTGAAGAAGCAGTATAAGGAACGATTTGTCAAAGCTCTGCTTCCGGAGGGAGACACGATGAACTATGCTCATTACGAGGGAAAGGGGATTGATGTGAAAGAGGTGATCGATCTTGCGGAGACGATGCCTTTTTTTGCCGAACGTCGTGTGCTTGTGTTTGAGAATACAGGATTTTTTAAAAGCGCTTCCGGTGCAGAACTGGCAGAGTATGTGAAAGAAATACCCGAAACAACATATTTTCTCTTCGTGGAGGAGGAGGTAGATAAGCGGAGTAAAATGTACAAGGCAGTCAAGGCGAAGGGCAGGGCGGTGGAACTACCTTTTCAAGACGAGAATACACTGAAACGCTGGGTGGCCGGACAGGTTGGAAAGGAGAATAAGAAGATCACAGAGTCGGATGTGGTATATTTTTTGAACAAGGTCGGCACCGATATGGAGAATATCACAAAGGAACTGGAAAAGGTATTTTGTTATACACTGGACAGAGATGTGGTGTTAAGGGAAGATATCGATGCAGTCTGCGTGACGCAGATTTCGAATCATATCTTTGATATGGTCAATGCCGTGGCGGAAAAACAACAGAAAAGGGCATTAGAGCTCTATTATGACTTGCTGGCATTAAAAGAACCACCCATGCGTATTTTGTTTTTGCTGACCAGACAGTATCGAGGGTTATATCAGGTGAAGCAACTGGCAAAGAAAGGATACGGGAGAAAGGAAATTGCAGAGAAGGCGGGGTTACATCCCTTTGCGGTCGGAAAGTATATGGAACAGGCAAAACGTTTTCATATAAAGGAGCTGCGGGCAATTCTGGAAGACAGTGCGGATATTGAGCAGCGTGTGAAGACGGGCTTGCTGACAGATCAGCTGGCAGTCGAGATTTTTCTCGTGAAATACAGCTGTGAAAGATAAGCCTTGTCAGTAACGGAAATGATATGCTATACTGAATCGACAATGAACAGTCAGAATTTGCATAAGAGAACGAAATTTGGAAGGAAGAAATAAAGTGTCAGGAATAGATCAGAGTAAAATTCGTAATTTTTGTATTATTGCACATATCGATCATGGAAAATCTACATTGGCAGACCGTATCATCGAGCAGACAGGTCTTTTGACGAGCCGGGAGATGCAGTCTCAGGTATTGGATAATATGGATCTGGAGCGGGAACGAGGGATCACGATCAAGTCTCAGGCAGTTCGTATCGTATACAAAGCAAAGGACGGGGAAGAGTATATCTTTAACCTGATCGATACACCGGGGCATGTGGACTTTAATTATGAAGTGTCCAGAAGTCTTGCGGCATGTGACGGGGCAATCCTTGTTGTAGATGCGGCACAGGGAGTTGAGGCGCAGACACTGGCAAATGTATATCTGGCGTTAGATCATGACCTGGACGTTATGCCTGTGATCAATAAGATCGATCTGCCGAGTGCGGAACCGGAGCGTGTGAAAGAGGAGATTGAAGATGTGATTGGTCTGGATGCAGAAGAAGCACCGCTGATCTCTGCAAAGACAGGTCTCAATGTGGAAGACGTACTGGAGGCGGTCGTACATCAGATTCCTGCTCCGACAGGAAATCCGAAGGCGGCTTTGCAGGCATTGATCTTTGATTCGGTGTACGATCCATATAAAGGGGTTATTGTGTTCTGCCGTTTAATGGAGGGAACGATACGAAAAGGCACACCGATCCTGATGATGGCAACGGGAGCAAAGGCAGAGGTTGTAGAAGTAGGCTATTTTGGCGCGGGACAGTTTATTCCGTGTGATGAATTGAGCGCCGGAATGGTAGGATATTTTACTGCCAGCCTAAAAAATGTAAAAGATACCCGTGTCGGAGATACAGTTACGAATGCCGAGAATCCATGTGCAGAACCATTGCCGGGATATAAGAAGGTCAATCCGATGGTGTACTGCGGGATGTATCCGGCAGACGGAGCAAAATATCCGGATCTGCGTGACGCACTTGAAAAATTACAGTTAAATGACGCGGCTCTGCAATTTGAACCGGAGACGTCCATTGCATTGGGATTCGGTTTCCGCTGTGGATTTCTGGGACTTCTTCATCTGGAGATTATTCAGGAACGTCTGGAACGGGAATATAATCTGGATCTGGTTACGACTGCGCCGAGCGTTATTTATAAGGTGCATAAGACAAACGGAGAGGTGATCGATCTGACGAATCCGACAAATCTTCCGGATCCGGCAGAGATTGAATATATGGAAGAGCCGATGGTAAAGGCGGAGATCATGGTGACGTCCGAATTTATCGGAGCGATCATGGATTTGTGTCAGGAACGTCGCGGAGTATATCAGGGAATGGAATATATCGAAGAGAAACGAGCAGTATTGAATTATCATCTACCGCTCAATGAGATTATTTATGATTTCTTTGACGCTTTGAAATCCCGCTCCAGAGGGTATGCGTCATTTGATTATGAGCTGCTTGGCTATGAGCAGTCGGATCTTGTGAAGCTGGATATTCTCATCAATAAGGAGGAGGTAGATGCGCTTTCCTTTATCGTTCACAGCGCTACCGCTTACGAGCGCGGACGGAAAATGTGCGAGAAGCTGAAAAAAGAGATTCCGAGACAGCTCTTCGAGATTCCGATCCAGGCGGCTGTCGGAAGTAAAATTATTGCGCGTGAAACTGTAAAGGCGATGCGCAAAGATGTGTTGGCAAAATGTTATGGCGGCGATATTTCCCGTAAGAAAAAGCTGTTGGAAAAACAGAAAGAGGGAAAGAAACGTATGCGCCAGGTCGGAAATGTAGAGATACCGCAGAAAGCATTTATGAGTGTGCTGAAGCTGGATGAGGATTAGAAGACAGAGAAAAGTTATGAAAGCATTGGAGTTATATGTGCATATTCCCTTTTGTGTGAAAAAGTGTGCGTATTGTGATTTTTTGTCGGCTCCGGCAGGAGAGGGAGAAAGAGCACGGTACACAGAAACACTTATAAAGGAAATCCGGGGGTATCAAGGGCGGTATCGGGAATATCACATAACTACGGTTTTTGTCGGCGGAGGTACGCCGTCCATACTGACCGGAGAGCAGATAGAACAGATTTTTCAGGCTTTGAGAGAAAGCTTTGTGATCGATATTGATGCAGAGATCACGATTGAAGTGAATCCGGGGACTGTGACGGGAGAAAAAGCAGATGCGTGGAAACGTGCGGGAATCAACCGGATCAGTATCGGATTGCAGTCGGTCAATGACGAAGAATTACAGATGCTTGGACGGATCCACACCTATCGGGAATTTACAGATACTTACGAATTGCTGAGGAGAAAGGAATTTGCCAATCTGAATGTAGACCTGATATCTGCGATACCGGGGCAGACTGTGGATAGCTGGAAAAGAACTCTTACCGCAGTGGCAGAACTGAAGCCGGAGCATATTTCCGCATATAGTCTGATCGTGGAAGAGGGAACACCGTTTTATCGGTTATACAGAGGAGCGGAAGAGAAAACGACAGGAATACCTGCGCTGCCGGATGAAGAAACAGAGCGTCTTATATATGAAGAAACAGAGACGCTGTTGGAGATATACGGATATCACAGATATGAGATATCCAATTATGCAAAAGCAGGATATGAGTGTAGACACAATACAGGGTATTGGCGCCGGACGGAATATTTGGGGCTTGGTTTGGGAGCCTCGTCTATGATCGATCACTGTCGGTTCTGCAATTTGTCTCAATACGAAGCGTATATAAATGCGGTGCAGAATAAACAGGAACTTCATGAAGATTTTGAGAAGCTTTCTGCGACCGATGAAATGGAAGAATTTATGTTTCTCGGACTTCGTATGATGAAAGGGATCGGGAAAGCAGAATTTTGTCAGAACTTCGGAAAAGAAATAAAGTCCGTTTACGGAAAGCAATTGCGGCAGCTAGAGCAATATGGTTTGATCGAGAGTATTGGTGATCGGATCCGGCTGACCAAGCGGGGAATTGATGTCAGTAATTTTGTTTTTGAACAGTTTTTGTTATAAGGAACGAGGGGAAATAAAAAACAGCTGCGGAGATTCTGTTTATCAGAAGAATCTCCACAGCTGTTTTAATTTACAGCTTAAACAGGATACCCAATAATGCACCCAAAGCAATCCATACGATCGGGTGAAGCTTTTTGAGTGGTTTCCATTGAAACAGCGCCAGCAGAGCGGCACAAATAAAAATTGCATCAAACCGGAAGATTATTTTCGGTCCGGTTGTATCGGCAAAGGTAATTACAGCAATTTGCCAGACTGCGTAGCCGATCAAGGAGGCAATCATCGGACGGATACCTGTGAATGCCCCTTTTACAAATTTGTTTTCACTGAAATCAGACATAAATCTGGCAATAATCACAATAATAATCAGTGCGGGAGCGACAAGGCTGAAGGTGGCGCAAAGAGCACCGGGAAAGCCTGCGGCATTAAAACCGGCATAGGTAGCCATGTTGATACCGATCGGACCGGGAGTGCTTTCGCTGATCGCAATCATATTGGCAAGCTCTGCGGGGGTAAACCAAGGATACTGCTCCGCCAGTTCCATCAGAAAGGGAACTGTCGCCATACCGCCGCCGACGGCAAATAATCCGATCTTAAAAAATTCGAAGAAAAGAGTCACATAAATCATATCATGCTTCCTCCTTTCTTATCGTAGTCAGAATCCCGATGATTGCTGCCGACAAAACAAGGAGAATGGTCGGGATCGGAGTAAAGGTTGCAGTCAGAAATCCGGCAAGAAAAAGAAACAATCCCAGCTTGTTTTTAATCCCTGCTTTTGCCAGAGAATATACAGTTTGCAGCATCAGCGCACAGACAGCAACTCGGATGCCCGAAAGAGCGTGGAGTATGATCGGAAGATCGATAAAATTCTTTAAGATTGTAGCGATCAGAGTGATGATAACAATAGAAGGTGTGATCATCCCCAACGTACCGAAAATACTTCCGCTGATTCCTTTTTGCTGATAACCGATATAGGTTGCGGTGTTGACTGCGATGATACCGGGGGTACACTGACCGATTGCGTAGATGTCCAGAAGCTCTTCTTCTGTGGACCAATTGTATTTTTCAACAACTTCTTTTTTTAACATCGGGAGCATTGCCATACCGCCGCCGAAGGTCAGGCTTCCGATGCGGAAAAATGCCCAATATAATTCCATTAGCTTTTTCATGTGATCATCCTTTCTATAATAATATGGAGTGGAACAGATGTAGGTAAATATTACGATATTTTTGTCTGAGATTCAATATAAAAAATATATAAACAGTGTTGACAAACGGAAGAACTGGTGATATCGTAATATACGAAAGATGTTAGCACTCAAAATAAACGAGTGCTAATAGAAGAGAAAGGAGGAACCATGGCAGGAAAAATAGAATTGAGTGAAAGAAAGCATACTATATTGAAGGCCATTATCCAGAATTATCTGGAAACCGGAGAGCCGGTCGGTTCAAGAACCCTTTCAAAATCAACAGATTTGAATTTAAGCTCTGCAACGATCCGAAATGAAATGGCGGATTTGGAAGATTTGGGATATATTTTTCAGCCCCATACCTCGGCAGGAAGAATTCCATCTGATAAAGGATATCGGCTTTATGTGGATATGCTCATGGAAGAGAAGGAACAGGAGCTTGAGGAATTGAAAAGCACAATGCTTGAAAAGACAGACAAGGTTGATAAGGTATTGAAACAGGCGGCAAAGGTGTTGGCGGCAAATACCAATTATGCAACACTTGTTTCGGCTCCGATCAATCGACGGAATACGCTGAAGTTTATCCAGTTGTCTCAGGTAAATGAAGAACAGGTCGTAGCAGTCATTGTAATGGGTGGCAATGTGATCAAGAATAAGATCATAGAGGTTCACGGTGGACTTGATAATGAGACATTATTGAAATTGAATATGCTTTTGAACACCACCTTGAACGGAATGTCCATTGAAGAAATCAATCTCGGATTGATCGCAAGGCTGAAAGAGCAGGCGGGGATTCATAGCCAGGTAATCAGTAATGTTCTGGACGCAGTAGCGGAAATCATACATGTTGACGATGACATGGAGATTTATACGAGCGGAGCAACGAATATTTTCAAATATCCGGAGCTGAGCGACAAGCAGAGCGCACAGGAAATTATCAGTGCCTTTGAAGAGAAGCAGCAGCTTGCCGAATTGGTAAGCGAGACACTTGCCAGTGAAGAGAATCATGGAATTCAAGTATATATCGGCGATGAGACGCCGGTGAAGACTATGAAGGATTGTAGTGTTGTGACTGCTACCTACGAGTTAGGAGAAGGCATGAAAGGTACCATCGGTATTATCGGTCCGAAACGTATGGATTATGAGCATGTTATGAAGTCGCTGAAAACTCTGCAAAATGAATTGGATGCGATTTATTACAAAAAGACAGAGCCATGATCCGGCACAGGTGAAAGCACTTGCCTGTGTGAGTGTGTGGAACAGTTATGATTCAAAAGAACAGGAGGGTGAATAGCTGGTGGCAGAAAATATGAGCAAAGAGGATATGGTAAAAGAGGCAGTGGAAGAAGCAAGAGCAAGAGCTGCCGAAGCAGAGGACATGGCAGAAGAAACTGTGAAGGATTCAGAAGAGGCTGAGACTAAGACGAACGAGACAGAGGAAGCCGGAGCAGAAGAGGAAGCCGGAGAAGCTGAAGAAAAGGAAATGGGAAAAGGTCTTTTCGGAAAGAAAAAGAAAAAGGATAAAAAGGATGAAAAGATCGAAGAACTGACCGATCGTCTGACACGTCAAATGGCAGAGTTTGATAACTTCCGCAAGCGTACAGACAGAGAAAAATCTCAGATGTATGAAATAGGTGCGAAAGATGTCATAGAAAAGATCCTTCCGGTTGTGGATAACTTTGAAAGAGGTTTGGAAGCAGCCGCAGGAGAAGAGAATCCGTTCATGAAAGGTATGGAACAGATTTATAAACAATTGATGACAACATTGGAAGAAATCGGTGTAAAACCGATCGAAGCGGTAGGAACAGAGTTCGATCCGGATTTTCACAATGCAGTGATGCATGTGGAAGATGAGGAAGTCGGTGATAATACTATCACAGAAGAGTTCCAAAAGGGGTATATGTATCGTGAAAGTGTTGTCAGACACAGCATGGTAAAAGTGGCAAATTAAAATAGGAGGATAAGATCATGGGAAAAATTATTGGTATTGACTTAGGTACAACAAACAGTTGTGTAGCCGTAATGGAAGGCGGACAGCCGACAGTTATCGCAAATACAGAAGGCGCAAGAACAACACCGTCTGTAGTAGCATTTACAAAAACGGGAGAGCGTCTGGTAGGAGAGCCTGCAAAGCGTCAGGCGGTTACAAATGCAGATAAGACGATTTCTTCCATTAAAAGAGAAATGGGTTCTGATTTTAAGGTGACGATTGACGATAAAAAGTATTCTCCGCAGGAAATTTCTGCAATGATCCTTCAAAAGCTGAAAGCAGATGCAGAGGGATATCTGGGAGAAAAGGTAACAGAGGCAGTAATTACTGTACCGGCTTACTTTAACGATGCTCAGCGTCAGGCTACAAAGGATGCGGGTAAAATTGCAGGCCTGGATGTAAAACGTATCATCAACGAGCCTACGGCGGCAGCTCTGGCTTATGGTCTGGACAATGAAAAAGAACAGAAGATCATGGTATACGACCTTGGAGGCGGTACATTTGATGTGTCTATCATTGAAATCGGAGACGGAGTGATCGAGGTGCTTTCTACTGCAGGTAATAACAGACTGGGCGGAGATGATTTTGACCAGAAGATTACAGATTATATGTTGGCTGATTTCAAAGCAAAAGAAGGAGTAGATCTGTCTACAGATAAAATGGCGCTTCAGAGATTGAAAGAAGCAGCAGAAAAAGCAAAGAAAGAGCTTTCTTCTGCAACAACAACAAATATCAACCTTCCGTTTATCACAGCAACCGCTGAGGGACCGAAGCATTTTGATATGAATCTGACAAGAGCAAAATTTGATGAATTGACACATGACCTGGTAGAGAAGACGGCAGAGCCGGTAAGACGCGCATTGTCTGATGCGGGTATCAACGCTTCTGAGCTTGGTCAGGTATTGTTGGTAGGCGGTTCTACACGAATTCCGGCAGTGCAGGAAGAAGTAAAACGTCTGACAGGAAAAGAACCGAGCAAATCTCTGAACCCGGACGAGTGCGTAGCTCTTGGAGCTTCCGTACAGGGAGGAAAGCTTGCAGGCGATGCAGGTGCCGGAGACATTCTTCTTCTGGATGTAACACCGTTATCACTGTCTATTGAAACAATGGGCGGTGTTGCTACAAGACTGATCGAGAGAAATACAACAATTCCGACAAAGAAGAGCCAGATCTTCTCAACAGCAGCCGACAATCAGACGGCCGTAGATATCAATGTGGTACAGGGAGAGAGACAGTTTGCAAGAGATAACAAATCTCTCGGACAGTTCAGACTGGATGGAATCCCGCCGGCTCCGCGTGGAATCCCGCAGATTGAGGTTACATTTGATATTGATGCAAACGGTATCGTGAATGTATCTGCAAAGGATCTGGGAACAGGAAAAGAACAGCACATTACAATTACAGCAGGATCTAATATGTCCGATGCCGATATCGATAAAGCTGTAAAAGAAGCGGCTGAATTTGAAGCGCAGGATAAGAAACGAAAAGAAGCGATCGATACCAGAAATGAAGCAGATGCTATGGTATTCCAGACAGAAAAAGCAATCAAAGAAGTAGGAGATAAGCTGGATGCAGCAGATAAGAGTGCGGTAGAGGCTGACGTACAGGCGTTGAAAGATATTCTTGCAAAATCTACACCGGAAGAAACAACAGATGCACAGTTGGCAGAAATCAAGGCTGCAAAAGAAAAATTAATGGAGAGCGCACAGAAGTTGTTTACAAAGATGTATGAGCAGGCAGGAGCAGCTGCAGGTGCAGGAGCACAGGCAGGCCCGACACCGGAAGCAGGTCCGGCTCCGGAGGGATATGATGATGTCGTAGACGGAGACTTCAAAGAAGTCTAGGGAAAGGTTAAATAGTTATGGCAGAGTCTAAAAGAGATTATTATGAGGTGCTCGGCGTAGGGAAAAATGCCAATGATGCAGAGATCAAAAAGGCATACCGTGCGTTGGCTAAGAAATATCATCCCGATATGAATCCGGGCGATACAGAAGCGGAGAAGAAGTTCAAAGAGGCATCTGAGGCGTACGCTGTGTTGAGTGATGCGGACAAACGGCGTCAGTATGACCAGTTTGGTCACGCGGCATTTGAAGGCGGAGCGGGCGGAGCCGGTGGCTTCGGTGGCTTTGACTTTAACGGCGCTGATTTCGGAGATATTTTTGGGGATATTTTTGGGGATCTGTTCGGAGGCGGCGGAAGAAGAGGCGGTCGTGCGAATAATGGTCCGATGAAGGGTGCGAATATCCGAAAGAGTATTCGTATCACATTTGAGGAAGCTGTATTCGGATGTGAAAAGGAGTTAGATCTGATATTAAAAGATCCATGTACAACCTGTAACGGTACCGGCGCAAAGCCGGGAACCTCGCCGGAAACCTGTCCGAAATGCGGAGGAAAAGGTCAGGTCGTATTTACATCGCAGTCTTTTTTCGGGACGGTACAGAATGTACAGACCTGCCCGAACTGCGGTGGCTCCGGTAAGGTGATCAAGGAGAAATGTTCCGATTGCTCAGGAACAGGCTATACATCCAGCCGTAAGAAGATTCAAGTTACGATACCTGCGGGAATTGATAACGGTCAGAGTGTGCGTATTCGTGAAAAAGGTGAGCCGGGAGCGAACGGAGGGCCGAGAGGAGATCTGCTTGTCGAGGTGAATGTATCCAGACATCCGATTTTCCAGCGTCAGGATGTGCATATTTTCTCAACAGTGCCGATTTCTTTTGCACAGGCGGCATTGGGCGGCGATGTGAAAGTTCCGACTGTGGACGGAGATGTGATCTATACAGTAAAACCGGGCACAAAGACCGATACAAAGGTGCGTCTGAAAGGAAAAGGTGTTCCGTCACTGAGAAATTCTTCCGTGCGCGGCGATCATTATGTGACATTGGTTATTCAGACACCGGAGAAATTGAGTGCAGAGGCAAAAGAGGCTCTTCGGAAGTTTGATCTGCTTTCCGGAAATTCGCTCAATCAGGAGCATTCTGATGAGGAAAGAGGAAAAGGAAAGAAAAAAGGTTTTATGGAAAAAGTAAAGGAAGCCTTTGAGGAATAAGAAATAAAAAGCTAAAAGGAAGAAGAAATCAGATAAATTTGGTTTCTTCTTTTTTATTGCAGAAGAAGGTGATACCGATTATAATAATTTTGGAAATGATAAAAAAGGAGTGGCGGATATGAAAAATATACATGATTGCTATACATTAAACAACGGTGTGCAGATTCCATGTGTAGGATATGGAACCTACAAAGCGGCTCCGGATGAGAATGCAGAGGTCATTCAGCTTGCAATTGAAGCCGGATACAGATATTTTGATACAGCATCCTTTTACGGTACGGAAAAGTATCTCGGAGAAGCAATTCTGGAGAGCGGAATTTCAAGAGAAGACTTCTTTATTGCATCTAAGGTGTGGAAGACTGAAATGGGATATGAGGGAACAAAGGCGGCGTTTGCAAGAACATTGGAGAATTTGAAGACCGATTATCTGGATCTGTATTTGATGCACTGGCCGCTTCCAACGCCGGATTATGAAAATTGGAAAGAGTTGGACATAGAAACCTGGCGGGCAATGGAAGAATTGTATAAAGAAGGCAGGATCCGGGCAATCGGACTGAGTAATTTCCTGCCGCATCATATCGAAAATATTTTGCAAAATTGTGAGGTGATTCCGGCAGTGGATCAGTTGGAATATCATCCGGGATATATACAGGAAACAGCGGTACAGTATTGCAAGGAGAATGATATTCTGGTACAGGCGTGGAGCCCGATCGGAAGGGGGCGTATGTTTGGGGACAAATTGTTTTCGGAATTGACTGAAAAGTATCAGGTGTCTCCGGCACAGTTGTGCCTGCGCTTTGCAGTGCAAAACGGAGTGATTCCTCTTCCGAAGTCTTCTACACCGGAACGGATGAAAGAGAACCAAAATCTGTTTGCCTTTGAAATCTCGGATGAGGATATGTACCGGATCCGCACGATGCCTCAGGTCGGATGGTCCGGCGAACATCCTGATCGGGAACGGATGCGTGTATGAAACCTGTACTTTTTATAAAAGTATGATATAATATACGCGAATACAAAGAAATATAAATCAAGAAAGCGTAGGTAGATCAGTATGGCAGAAGAGTATAATGGAAGCGGCTGCACAGAGGAATCCTGTGCAGGATGTTCTCATGCAGACAACTGCAGCAGTAAGAAAACCGATTTGAGAGAACCGGCAAATCCGTATTCTCATGTAAAGAAAGTTATTGCAGTGGTGAGTGGTAAGGGAGGTGTCGGAAAGTCAATGGTGACGGCATCTCTTGCACGTATGCTGAAAGAAAAGGGATACAATGTAGGGATTTTGGATGCAGACGTAACCGGGCCTTCTATCCCGAAAATGTATGGACTGCATGAACAAGCGGCAGGAACAGAGCAGGGAATCTATCCATGTATTGCAAAGGACGGAACAAGAATCATGTCTGTCAATCTGCTTTTGGAGGATGAAGATTCACCGGTGATCTGGCGCGGGCCGATTATTGCCGGTGTAGTAAAACAATTCTGGACAGATGTGATATGGGATGACCTAGACTATCTGTTGGTAGACATGCCCCCGGGAACCGGTGATGTTCCTCTGACAGTATTTCAATCACTTCCGGTAGACGGAGCCGTGATCGTGACATCACCGCAGGATCTGGTACAGATGATCGTGAAGAAAGCGTACAATATGGCGGTTCAGATGAATATTCCGGTATTGGGACTGGTAGAAAATTACAGTTATGTAAAATGCCCGGATTGCGGAAAAGAGATTCACGTATTTGGAGAAAGTCACATTGATGAAATTGCAAAAGAACTGGGGATTCCGGTTCTTGGTAAAATGCCGATAGATATGAAACTGGCAGAAATTGTTGAGGAAGAACGTTTCTATGAAGCGGAGAATCCGTATCTGAAAGAAATCGATCTGTAAAGAATATGAAACAAAGAAAAGAAAGGCACAGTTGCAAAAATTTGGTAGCGGTGCCTTTTTTTACAATACAAGAAATGATGTTATACATAATGCACAAAAAAGTATAAAAATACTGTGTAAATTTTACAAATCGTACTTGAATTTAAAAAAATAAGACAAGAGTCCTATTCTACAGAAAGAATATATGTTATTGTTCTATTAGAAACCGATTCTGAGAAAAAAAGGAGGATACGTAATTATGAAAAGGAAACTTATTGCAATGTTGCTGACAGGCGCGATGGCATTATCCCTGACCGCATGTGGTGGTGGAGAAAGCGATAAAGGAAAAGAAGAATCAGGCGAGGCGATGCAGGTGGCAATGGTTACAGACTCAGGAGATATCACAGACCAGAGCTTTAACCAGACAACGTATGAGTCAAGTAAGGCATGGGCGGAAGAAAATGGTGTAGAGTTCAACTATTACAAACCTGAGAGTGATTCGGATGAAGCGAGAAAAGCAAGTGTTGATCAGGCTGTTGCAGATGGGGCAAATGTGATCATGCTGCCGGGTTACTTGTTTGCCGCTACTGTGATTGAGCAGTCGGATATGTATCCGGATGTAAAATTTGTTGCGCTTGATGTTGGAGCGGGAGATCTTCTCGGATCTGCGCTCGGTGATGAATATGACGGAAATCCGGAAAATTATGATGTAAAAGAGCATTATAATGCAGATAATGTTTACTGCTGTACGTATCAGGAAGAACTTTCCGGATATATGGCGGGATATGCAGCTGTTAAACTGGGATATAAGCATCTTGGGTTCCTTGGAGGAATGGCAGTGCCGGCGGTAACACGTTTCGGATACGGATATGTACAAGGTGCGGATGAGGCAGCGAAAGAACTTGGAATTACAGACCAGGTAGAAGTAGAGTATGTATGCGGAGGTCAATTCTACGGTGATGCGGATATTACAGCTTATATGGATACCTGGTACGGATCCAAAGGTGTAGAAGCTGTATTTGCATGCGGAGGCGGTATCTTTACATCTGCCGCAGAAGCTGCAGCAAAAACCGACGGAAAAGTAATCGGTGTAGACTCAGATCAGGCTCCGATCATTGATGAATATGGCGAGGGATTAACAATTACATCTGCTATGAAAGGACTTGCAACTACAGTGAAAACTGTTCTGACAGATATCAAAGCGGATAAATGGAGCGACTATGCAGGAAAAATTGATAATCTTGGTTTGGTTTCTGAAAACACAGATGAAAACTTTGTACAGCTTCCGGTAGAGACAACACAGTGGGGCGATGGATTTACAGAAGATGATTATCATACACTTGTAAAAGAAATGTATGACGGAAAGATCAAAGTTTCTAATGATATTACAGAAATGCCTAAGACAGACATTAAAGTGAATGACTACGGCAGCATTAAGTAAATACAGGGCTGCAATAAGGGGGAGCAGGTGGCACGCCTGCTCCTTTCTTCATTAATATAGGAAACTTGACCTACGTAACGAAAACCCTCCGGGGTATGCGAGACGCGCTTTCGTTCTACAATAAAGAATGGATTTTTATGCATAAAACAAAAGGAGAGGAGGTATGTAAAGGATGGAAAATTATGCAATTGAGATGCTGAATATTACAAAACGTTTCCCGGGGATCATTGCAAATGACAATATCACTTTACAGCTTAAAAAAGGTGAAATCCACGCACTTTTAGGAGAGAATGGTGCGGGAAAATCAACATTGATGAGTGTACTTTTTGGTTTGTATCAGCCGGAGGAAGGAGAAATCAGGAAGGATGGAAAGAAAGTTTCCATCAATGACCCGAATGATGCAAATGCACTCGGAATCGGAATGGTACATCAGCATTTTAAACTGGTGGAATGTTTTAGTGTACTGGACAACATTATCCTTGGTGTGGAGACGACAAAGGGAGGACTGCTCCAGAAAGAGGAGGCAAAAAAGAAAGTAACCGCCCTTTCTGAAAAGTATGGTCTTTCTGTAGACCCGGAGGCGTTGATCGAAGACATTACGGTGGGAATGCAGCAGAGGACGGAAATTTTAAAAATGCTGTACCGTGATAATGAAATTCTGATTTTTGATGAGCCTACTGCTGTGCTGACACCGCAGGAGATCCAGGAACTGATGGACATTATGAAAAATCTGGCGGCAGAGGGAAAAAGTATTCTGTTTATTACACATAAGCTTGGTGAGATCATGCAGGTGGCAGACCGGTGTACGGTACTTCGAAAAGGAAAATATATCGGAACGGTAGACATCAAAGATACAACGCCGGAAAAATTATCTGCCATGATGGTGGGACGTGACGTTAATTTTGTAGTAGAGAAAAAGCCGGCAGAACAGGGCGAGGTTGTCCTTGATATTCAGGGAATGACAGTGGCTTCTAAGCACCACAAAAATAATGCGGTCAATAATGTATCACTTCAGGTACACAGAGGAGAAATCGTCTGTATCGCCGGAATTGACGGAAACGGACAGACAGAATTTGTGTATGGATTGTCCGGACTGGAACCGTTAAAGAGTGGAAAAATCATGATGAACGGAGAGGATATTACACAGATGTCTATCCGGAAAAGGCTGGTATCCGGAATGAGCCATATTCCTGAAGACAGACACAAACACGGACTGGTACTTGATTATTCGCTGGAAGATAATATCGTGCTTCAAAGATATTTTGAACCGCAGTTTACGAATAAGTTCGGATTTTTGAAAAGAAAAGAGATTCGTAAATATGCAGACCGTCTGATCGAACAGTATGACGTAAGATCCGGGCAGGGAGCGATTACAAAAGCACGTTCCATGTCGGGAGGAAACCAGCAAAAAGCAATTATTGCCCGTGAGATTGATAAAAATCCGGAACTTTTAATTGCGGTACAGCCTACCAGAGGACTAGATGTCGGGGCAATCGAGTATATTCACAAACAGCTTGTAGCACAAAGAGATGCCGGAAAGGGAGTCCTTCTTGTCAGTCTGGAACTGGATGAGGTTATGAATGTTTCTGATCGAATTCTTGTGATGTATGAAGGTGAAATCGTAGGAGAATTTGATCCTAAGAATGTAACAGTGGAGGAACTTGGTCTTTACATGGCAGGTTCTAAGAGAAAGGGGGCGGAAGCAGGTGAATAATCAGATGAAAAAGAAAGAAAGCATTTTAAGAAACAATGCATTTCAGACAATTATTGCGTCTTTGCTCTGTATTGTCATAGGACTTTTAATCGGATACATTGTGCTTTTGATCATCAATCCGAAGGGTGCGGGAGAGGCGATCATGGCAATCTTGAAAAACTATTTTTACTATCCGAGTGCAGTTGCGGTGAAAAAATATCTGGGAACGACTCTTGTGAAGGCTTCGGCGCTTTTGATGTGTTCTCTTTCCGTGCTGTTTGCTTATAAGGTGGGACTGTTCAATATTGGAGCAGCCGGACAGTATGTGATTGGAGCCGGGGCCTGTCTCTATTTTGGACTTCAGCTGAAGATGCCGTGGTATGTGTGTCTGCTTGCAGCGGTTATTACAGCTGCAATTGTAGGTGGGATTTCCGGATTATTAAAAGCATATTTTAATGTAAATGAGGTTATCTCCTGTATTATGTTGAACTGGATCGGACTTTACAGTGTCAATATGCTTCTGACAAAAGTAAAAGATGCGTCCACACCATATACCAAACCTCTGGCCGGTGCAAATAAAAGTGCGTTGCTTCCGAATGCGGGACTGGATAAGATGTTTGCAAACAATGAGTTTGTCACCATTGGTCTGGCACTTTCAGTTCTGATTGCCATTCTTGTGTGGGTGATTTTGGAAAAAACAAAGTTTGGTTATGAGTTAAAGGCAACAGGACTGAACAAAAATGCGGCAAAGTATTGTGGAATGCGTGAAAAGAGAAACACAATTCTTACAATGGTCATCGCGGGTGGACTTGCGGGATTTGGTGCGGGAATCTTCTATCTGACAGGAATCGAACAGTGGATGGTTCAGCAGACAACCGTTCCTGCAATGGGCTTTAACGGAATTGCAGCAGCCTTTCTGGGAGGATCGAATCCGATCGGGGCTATTTTTTCATCCTATTTTATTCAGCATATTACAAGTGGCGGTACGTATGTAGACAAGACAATGTACTGTACACAGATTTCGGATCTGATTTCGGCATTTATTATTTACCTGTGCGGATTTGTACTTTTCTTTAAGATGTGGCTGAACAGATATCTCAATAAAAGAGAAGAAAAGCGTCTTGCAAAAGAGCAGAAAGGGGGCGAAGCATCATGATGTTATTAGTACAGTATACGTTAATATTTGCTTCTGTTCTGGTGCTCGTAGCACTTGGAGGATGTTTCTCGGAACATAGCGGAGTGATCAATATCGGATTAGAGGGAATCATGGTGATGGGCGCTTTAGGTGGAGCGCTGATGATGAAATATCTTCCGGCAGCGATGGCGGCGCCGTTTGTGATATTGCTCGTTGTTTTGGCGAGTGTTCTGATCGGAATGATTTTTTCTCTGCTGCTTGGAGTGGCTGCGATTAGATTTAACGCAGATCAGACACTGGTAGGGACGGCGCTGAATTTACTGGGACCTGCGGCTGCGGTTGTATTGGTAAGAGCAATCAATACAGCAGAAAGCGTAGATAATGTATCTTCCACCGTAGCATACGGAGATGCAAAAAAAGCGTTTATCATGAACATCGGAGGATTCGAATTTAACTGGTTTATGTTGATCGCACTTCTGGTTCTGATCGCAGCATATGTAGTGCTTTACAAGACAAAATTCGGCCTCAGACTCTGTGCATGCGGAGAACATCCACAGGCGGCAGATTCTGTCGGTATCAATGTATATAAAATGCGCTACGCAGGTGTTCTGATTTCAGGAGCGCTTGGCGGACTTGGCGGACTGGTGTATATTACAGCGGGTGTGAGTGAGTGGAAATTTGAAAACGGAGTAGCGGGATTTGGTTTTCTGGCGCTGGCGGTTATGATCTTTGGACAGTGGAAACCGGTAAATATCGGACTGGCAGCGTTATTGTTCGGTCTGTTCCGTGCACTTTCCAATGTTTATACAGGATTTGATGCATTGTTGGCGTTGAAATTACCAAGTACGTTATACAATATGCTTCCGTATATTATTTCTCTGATCGTGCTTATTTTTGTATCGAAAAAATCAAGAGCGCCAAAGGCAGAGGGAATTCCTTACGACAAAGGACAGCGCTAGAAAATAAAAGGAGAGGAAGAGATCATGAAGAATTATTCTGAAGATGCAAGCAGACAGTATCATATACAGGTGGCAGAAGGAGAAATCGGACGTTATGTAATTATGCCGGGAGATCCGAAACGGTGTGTGAAGATTGCGCAGTATTTTGACAATCCGATTTTAGTGGCAGATAACAGAGAGTATATCACCTATACCGGAACGTTAAACGGGGTAAAAGTAAGCGTGACATCGACCGGTATCGGCGGGCCTTCTGCATCGATCGCAATGGAAGAGCTTTATCGCTGTGGAGCAGATACTTTCATTCGTATCGGAACATGTGGCGGAATGCAGACAGAAGTAAAAAGCGGAGATGTTGTAGTGGCAACAGGAGCGATCCGTATGGAAGGAACATCTAGAGAATATGCACCGATGGAATTTCCGGCGGTGGCGGATCTTTCTGTGACAAATGCGCTTGTGCAGGCAGCGGAAAAGAAGGGATATCCGTTCCATACAGGAGTTGTACAATGTAAGGACGCTTTTTATGGTCAACATGAGCCGGAGACAAAGCCGGTAAGCTATGAATTGATGAATAAGTGGGAAGCGTGGAAAAGACTTGGATGTCTGGCCTCGGAAATGGAGTCGGCAGCGTTGTTTGTGGTTGCAAGCCATCTGCGGGTGAGAGCAGGTTCCTGTTTTCTTGTAGTGGCAAATCAGGAAAGAGAAAAATTGGGACTGGAAAATCCGGTTGTGCATGATACGGATATGGCGATCCAGGTTGCCATTGAGGCGATTCGTTCGCTGATAGAGGCAGATCAGAAAAAAGAAAAACAGTAGAGGTGACAAAGATGAATGTAAGTGAAATGCTAAAACATGTAGATCATACACTGTTGGCACAGACCGCAACATGGGAAGAAATCAAACAGATTTGTGATGACGCAGTTCAGTATGAAACGGCTTCTGTTTGTATTCCGCCAAGCTATGTAAAACAGGCATATGAATATATGAAAGGGAAGATTCCGGTTTGTACGGTCATTGGATTTCCAAATGGATATATGACTACAAAAACAAAAGAATTCGAGACAAAAGATGCTATTGCCAACGGAGCAGCTGAAATTGATATGGTGATCAACATTGGCTGGCTGAAAGATAAAAAATATGACCTTATAGAAACAGAAATCCGTACGTTAAAGAAGGCGTGTGGTGAAAAAATCCTGAAAGTGATCATCGAGACCTGTCTTCTGACAGAAGAAGAAAAGGTAAAAATGTGTGAACTTGTAACAAATGCAGGTGCGGATTATATCAAAACCTCCACAGGGTTTTCAACTGCGGGAGCCACGTTTGAGGATATTGAACTGTTTGCAGAGCATATCGGTTCCAATGTAAAAATGAAAGCGGCAGGAGGAATTTCCACGCTGACAGATGCAGAAAAATTTCTTGCATTAGGAGCAGATCGTCTGGGAACAAGCCGGATGATCAAGCTGGTAAAGAATGAAGAAGCGTCCGGATATTAAAGAACGGAGGAAGGTTGGATGGATAAGAAAATTGCAGAAGAAATGATTGAGCTTGCCATAAAACAACTGGATTTTTCCTATGCTCCATATTCAGAATTTCGGGTTGGGGCAGCGCTGCGTACAAAAAGCGGAACGTATTACACAGGCTGTAATATTGAGAATGCTGCTTATACGCCGACAAATTGTGCAGAGAGAACTGCATTTTTTAAAGCGGTCAGCGAAGGAGAAAGAGAGTTTGAGGCAATCTGCATTGTAGGCGGAAAAAAAGGGGTTCTGACGGAGTATGCAGCGCCATGCGGAGTTTGCAGACAGGTGATGATGGAATTCTGTAATCCAGAGACATTTCAGATCATTCTGGCAACCGGGAAAGAGCAGTATGAAGTGTTTACGCTGAAGGAAATGCTTCCGCTTGGATTTGGACCTGAAAATCTCATATAGAAAAAATGAACGATATAAAATGAGGTGAGAATAAATGGACGGATACAAGAGAATATTTGTGATTGTTCTGGATTCCCTTGGAATCGGGGCAATGCCGGATGCTTTCGTGTTTGGCGATGAAGGTGCAGACACATTCGGTCATATTCTGAAAGAGATGGGAACACTGGATATACCAAATCTTCAGAGACTGGGAATGCTGAATCTGCATCCGGTTACAACCATGAAGGGGGCGGAAAAGCCGGAAGGGCGTTATATGAGAATTGCCGAAGCGAGCAATGGAAAGGATACCATGACCGGTCATTGGGAAATGATGGGGATCAAAACAGATAAGCCCTTTAAAACATTTACGGATACAGGGTTCCCGCCGGAGTTAATTGCAGAACTGGAAAAACAGTGTGGAAAAAGAGTGATTGGAAATAAAAGCGCCAGCGGAACAGAGATTATTGAAGAGTTGGGTGAGGAAGAGATTAACACCGGTGCAATGATCGTGTATACATCTGCGGATTCAGTTCTTCAGATTTGTGGAAATGAGGAGACATTTGACCTTCAGAACTTATACCGTTGCTGTGAAATTGCAAGAGAGATCACGCTGAAAGATGAGTGGAGAGTCGGACGTGTGATTGCAAGACCGTATACAGGGAAGAAAAAGGGTGAATTTAAACGTACAAGCAACCGGCATGACTATGCGTTAAAACCGACAGGAAGAACGGTGTTAAATGCATTGAAGGATCAGGGATTGGATGTGATCGGGGTAGGCAAGATCAATGATATTTTCTGTGGCGATGGTATTACGGAAACGTATCATTCAGACAGTTCTGTTCAGGGAATGGAACAGACGATTGAAATCAGTAAAAAAGACTTCCACGGACTTTGTTTTGTGAATCTGGTAGATTTTGATGCTCTCTGGGGACACCGGAGAAATACAGAAGGATATGGAAGAGAATTGGAAAAGTTTGATAAAAAACTGGGTATGCTGATGAAACAGCTACGGGAAGATGATCTTTTGATCCTGACAGCAGATCATGGAAACGATCCGACCTATACGGGAACAGATCACACAAGAGAATATGTTCCATTTCTTGCATATGCGAAAAGAATGAAACAAGGCGGTCCGTTGGATAGCGGAAATACGTTTGCAGTGATCGGGGCATCTATTGCAGAGAATTTTGGGGTTGAGATGCCGGATGGAACGATCGGAAAATCCATTCTGGATAAACTGATGTAAAGAAAAACAGAGAAAAGGACAGACCTGTCCGGACGGAAAAGAGAGGAGAATAGTGCGTGGGATATAAGACACTATATGATGCACTGCCATTTTTAAATGATATTGATAAAAAACGTCAGGAGCAGTTTAAAGAATATTTTAAGACAGCGCCGCTGTGGGTTATGGACTCCTTTCAGATAGAAGAAATGGATAAAGGCGTCATATTTGTACGAGAAAATACGCCGGTGGAGAATATTTATTTTATCGGAAAAGGAATTATTGAGGCAATTGATTATAGGGTGCATGGAGTCGCTTATGAGTTTATGCGGTTCGATAATGTCTATGCTATGGGCGGAATGGAATATATCATGGATATGAAAAATTACAGAACAACACTTCGAACGGTGACAAAATGTACCGTTGTAAAGATGTCGAGAGTAAATTTTGAAAAATGGATGAGTTCGGATATTCACGCACTAAAACAAGAAGCAAAGCAGATTGGAAACTATCTTCTTGAGGAAGGAAGAAAAGGCCGGATGTTGTTGTTCCTACAAGGAGCGGACAGATTATCTATGCTTTTGGTAGAGAGATTTGAACGTTATGCAAGAGATGGGGTTTTGCAGGTAAAAGGAGGACAGCAGGGGTTGTCAAATGCGACAGGACTTTGTTTAAAGACGGTAAACCGTGCAATAAAAAAATTATCGGAAGAAGGTCTGATTACAAAAGAAGGAAATAAAATCTGGATCGATCAGTCGCAGTATGGTCGGTTAAAAGAAATGATTTCGGAGATCGTAACTTTGGAATAAGAAGGAGAAGAGGAAAAAGGATGAATACAGTATACAAAAAATTGCTGATGTGTGTGGAAAGCATTCAAAAAAAGATAGATTTTCAGCCAGAGGTAGCATTGATTCTGGGATCCGGTCTTGGAGATTATGCAGATGAGATTCAGGTAGAACAGATAATCGATTATACAGAGATTGAAGGGTTTCCGGTATCTACCGTAGCGGGGCATAAAGGGCGGTTTGTATTTGGCAGTGTGGATGGAGTCCCGGTTGTGATCATGCAGGGAAGAGTACATTTTTATGAAGGATACCCGATGTCGGATGTTGTACTTCCAACAAGATTGATGGGAATGCTTGGAGCAAAGAAATTGATTTTAACGAATGCGGCCGGCGGGGTAAATACTGATTTTAAAGCAGGGGATTTTATGCTGATCGAAGATCATATTACAACCGGAGTACCAAGTCCTCTGATCGGAGAAAATATGGATGTCCTCGGCGTGAGATTTCCGGATATGAGTGAAGTATATAGCTTGAGAATGCGCACGATCATTCAAGATGTTGCCGGAAAAATGGGAATCGGAATGCAGAAAGGTGTGTATATGCAGTTTACAGGACCGGCATATGAGACTCCGGCAGAAGTACGGCTTGCGAGAACGCTTGGGGCGGACGCAGTCGGTATGAGCACGGCATGTGAAGCGATGGCAGCGCATCATATGGGAATGGAAGTGTGTGGGATTTCATGTATCACAAATCTTGCGGCAGGAATGTCAAAAGAAAAATTAGACCACAAAGAAGTGCAGGAGACGGCAGACCGGGTAGCAAAACAGTTTAAAGAACTGATCACAGGAATTGTGACCAATATATAACAAATGGATGAAAACGGCGTTTCTTAAGAGGCGCCGTTTTGTTCTGGTTAATTTTAATTCATACTTGAAATATACCCATACAGGGTATATAATATATGTGAAATGAGGTGATAGGAAAAATGGAAAATAATAATGAAAATGCAGAATGCTGCTGTTCGCATAAAACAAAAAAGCGTTCAGAGGAAGAATATAGAAAGTTGGTAAATCGTCTGAATCGGATTGAAGGGCAGGTGCGTGGGATCAAACGGATGCTGGCAGAGGACGCATATTGTACAGATATCTTGATTCAGGTTTCGGCAATCAACGCAGCGCTCAACAGCTTTAATAAGATTCTTTTGTCTGAACATATCAGAACCTGCGTGGCAGAGGATATCCGTCAGGGCAAGGATGAGACAATTGAGGAGCTGGTTCTGACCTTGCAGAAGCTGATGAAGTGATATGGAGATAAGAGACAATATTGAGTACAAAGAGATGAAAAAAGCAGAAAAGAGGTGGTGAATATGGAACAATATAATGTAACGGGGATGAGCTGCGCTGCGTGCAGCGCCAGAGTCGAGAAGGCGGTTTCGCAGCTTGAGGGCGTGGAAAGCTGCTCGGTAAGCCTGTTGACAAATTCTATGGGAGTAACAGGCAACGTCTCTCCGGAGACTGTTATAGCGGCAGTTGAAGCGGCGGGATACGGAGCGGCTGTGAAAGGCGCAGACACAGATAAGAAAAATAAGGTTTCCGGAGCAGATGAAGAGATGCTGAAAGACAGGGAAACACCGGTGTTGAAAAAACGGCTGATCGCCTCTCTTTGTTTTCTGATCCCTTTGATGTATTTTTCCATGGGGGCAATGATGTGGGGATGGCCGGTTCCGGCATTTCTGGAAGGCAACCATGTGGCGATGGGATTGATCCAGTTGTTATTTACCGGAATTGTGATGGTTATTAATCAAAAGTTTTTCATCAGCGGTGTAAAAGGTCTGATCCACAAAACTCCGAATATGGATACACTGGTGGCGCTCGGTGCAGGCGCATCTTTTGCGTATAGTACATTTGCATTGTTTGCTATGACAGACGCACAGATGCGGATGGATATGAACGGCGTCATGAAATGGATGCATGAGTTCTACTTTGAATCTGCGGCAATGATTCTTACACTGATCACAGTCGGCAAGATGCTGGAAGCGCAATCCAAAGGAAAGACAACAGACGCCTTGAAAGGACTTATGAAACTGGCGCCGAAGACGGCGGTTGTAGTGAAAGCCGGTGTGGAGCAGGAGATTTCCATTGAACAGGTAAATAAGGGCGATCTGTTCGTTGTACGCCCCGGAGAGAATATTCCGGTAGACGGCGTCGTTCTGGAAGGGAGCAGCGCGGTCAACGAAGCGGCGCTGACAGGGGAGAGTATTCCGGTGGATAAGGAAATCGGAGATGCGGTTTCAGCGGCAACATTGAATCAGTCAGGCTTTCTGAAGTGCGAGGCAACCAGAGTGGGAGAAGATACGACACTTTCTCAGATCATTCAGATGGTCAGCGACGCAGCGGCAACCAAAGCGCCGATCGCAAAGGTGGCGGATAAAGTCTCGGGCGTATTTGTTCCCATTGTCATCGGAATTGCCGTTATTACAATAATTGTATGGCTGCTGGCAGGACAGACCGTCGGATTCGCTCTTGCAAGGGGGATTTCCGTATTGGTGATCAGTTGTCCGTGTGCTCTCGGTCTGGCGACTCCGGTTGCGATCATGGTCGGTAACGGAATGGGTGCAAAGAACGGAATCTTGTTCAAGACAGCAGTGTCTTTGGAGGAAACAGGCAAGGCAGAGATTATTGCGTTGGATAAGACCGGAACGATCACAAGCGGAGAACCAAAAGTAACAGATGTTCTTCCGGTAGGAAATATGACAGAGGAAGAGCTGCTCACATATGCCTATGCACTGGAACGCAAGAGCGAACATCCTTTGGCGGGAGCGATTCTGGCAGAGGCAGGACAGCGGGGACTTGAAGCATGGGAGGTGGAAGAATTCCATGCGGTTCCGGGAAACGGATTGACAGCGCGGCTGCGGCGGAGCGAAGTGGAGCGGCAAAGCGGCAGGATAGCAGACGCCGATATTGGAACAAGGGATGCCGTTATACTTCGCGGCGGCAATCTGAAATTCATCGGGGAAACAGTTGTTGTACCGGATGAGATGAAGCAACAGGCGGAGCGGCTTGCAGAAATGGGGAAAACGCCGTTGTTTTTCAGCAAAGATAAGGAACTGGTCGGTATCATTGCAGTAGCCGATGTGATCAAGGAGGACAGTCCTCAGGCGGTCAGAGAATTACAGAATATGGGAATCCGTGTTGTGATGCTGACCGGAGACAATGAGCGTACGGCGAAAGCAATCGGTCGGCAGGCAGGTGTGGATGAGGTGATCGCAGGTGTTTTGCCGGAGGGTAAGGAAAGCGTTATCCGTGCCTTGAAGGAGAAAGGGAAGGTCGCTATGGTTGGTGACGGAATTAATGATGCTCCGGCACTGACAAGAGCTGACATGGGGATTGCCATTGGTGCGGGAACAGATATCGCCATCGACGCCGCAGATGTGGTGCTGATGAAGAGCCGGCTGAGTGACGTTCCGGCTGCAATCCGCATGAGCCGTGCAACACTTAGGAATATTCACGAAAATCTGTTTTGGGCATTTATTTATAATACGATCGGGATTCCGCTGGCAGCAGGATTGTTTTATCCGATGTTCGGGTGGAAGCTGAATCCGATGTTCGGCGCGGCGGCGATGAGCTTGTCCAGCTTTTGTGTGGTAACGAATGCATTGCGTCTGAATTGGTTTCGTATGCATGATGCGGGTAGAGACAGAAAAATAAAAACAAAAAGAAAGAAGAAGCAGGAGGAAAAGATAATGACAAAAACAATGACAATCGAGGGAATGATGTGCGGACACTGTGAGGCTGCGGTAAAAAAAGCGTTGGAGGCGCTTGCAGAGGTAGATGCGGCAGAAGTAAGCCATGAAACAGGAAAAGCGGTCGTAACGCTGAATACAGAGGTTGCAGACGATGTGCTGAAGAAGACGGTAGAGGAGAAAGATTATAAGGTGGTTTCAGTTGAGTAGTTAAAGGGAAGAAGAGGCGCATCCGCATGAGCAGAATGATGAATCTGCAATCATGCGGTGCGTGGTAAAAATGTGCGAAGCGCACAGTTGCTATAAGACGATCCTCTGGTTTCTCATATACAGAACTACCGTGAGTATGAATAAAAGGATGACTGTTCCTACAGTTATAAAGATTTGATCGATATGCAGCAGGAACATCAGTCCGATCGGAATCAGAGCAGATACAAATCCCAAAAGCATTTGCAGCATCATGGAGTCGCTCTGCTTTACGACACGTATTTCGCTTTCCCATTCCATAAGTGGAACTGCTAAATTGATACTTAAGCCCGCTACGGATAAAAAGAGCGTATATGCAGCCGGTATCAAAACCAATCGGATTCCTTCTGAAACAGTCGGTCGTACGGCGAGAAATACAAATACCTCGGCAACAGCAAAAAACGGCAGTGCAATACTGAGATTTGCCAAAAGCTTTCCGTCTAAAATCTGTTTCATCGTAAGCGGAAGTGTTTTTGCGATCCACCACTGCTTTCCTTCCATAGAAACGGAACATGCAGACATAGGCATCATATTTCCGATCAGAGTCAGTGCAAATGGAAGGATCAAAACCAGATCGATTCCTGCCGGAGCGCCAAGCATATGCAGTAATTCTTTTTCACCTGTGAGCCAAAGTGCAGCCGCTGCCATTACAAGCAGCACATATCCGACAATCGTATTGAGTACATAGACGGAGGATGCAAAGTACCGCTTTAATTCCCGTTTCCAGAGCGCTTTTAGCACAGAATTGGATTTCAGACGTTCCATTTTATAATCTTGTCCGGCTGCTGTTGCATGGAAAGCGGTACAGATTGTCACAAAGTACTTTTGTAAAATGCCAAGTAAAGCTGCCACAAACAGAACAGAAACTGCTGTCAGCAGCATTCCGGACGATACATTTCCTTCTGTTACAGAGATTCCGAACCATTTTGCCGGAGGATAAATGCGCCCAATCTGTTCTATCAGGATAACTGCAAGGCTGCGGAGCTTAGAAATATCAATCTGCTCCAGACCTTCTGAATGTCCGGCAAGCGTGAAATTCCCTGCGACAATTCCGATGATCAGAAGCATGGACAGGATGATCGATATCAGGTTTTTATGGCGCATTCTGGAACTAACCGCATAGATTACGGAGCCCGCTGCCGTTGCAAGCGCCAGAGGAATACAAGGAAGCAAAACCATGCCGATCATTCCCCACAAATAAAAGTGGATTCCCGGTTTTTGCATTGCTGCACAGAGGATTCCACCGGGCAGCATCACTGCAAGACTTACAAGCAGATCTGCAACATACATTGTCAGAAAACGGCTGGTCACAACAGCAGCCTTGCTGACCGGAAGTGATATCTGCAGTTCATAGGTACTCTGTTGGAAGATTATATTTGCAGCTTTAAAAAATGAAAAGCATAAAATTATCAGACTGGCAATCATATATAAGTAAAATGGAACGACTTCTCCGATTCCGATCCGAATCATCTCAGTAGTAAATATTCCGAGATATCCCCATAACAATATCAGTAAAAGAAGATATAAAATTCCCATTCCGATAAAACGGCAGCGTTTCTTTTTGTCTCTTCCGAAGCGGACGACATTCAGACCGCACAGATTACAAAGCTGAACTGCTGTCAGATATTTGACCTGATGAAGCATTTGTCACCACCTCCATAAATACAGACTCCAAAGAGCCGCCTTTCGTCAATTCCTTTGTTGTTCCTTTCGCAACCAGTCTTCCCTGTTTAATGATCGCAACCTTATTGCATAATTTCTCTGCTACATCCAAAACATGTGTGGAGAAAAAAATAGCAGATCCTCTTTCGCACATTTGATGCATTTTATTTTTTAGAAGTAAGGACGCCTGTGGATCCAGACCGACAAATGGCTCATCCAAGATCAGCAGCTTGGGACGGTGGATCAAGGCTCCGATGATTGCCAATTTCTGTTTCATTCCGTGAGAATACGAAGAGATCAGATCCCCAAGTGCTTCGGTCATCTCAAAATCAGCCGCCTCTTTTGCAATCCGCTCCGTTCTTTCTGTTTGGTCAATCCGAAAGATATCTGCCATAAAGTTCAGATATTGGATGCCCGTCAGATATTCATATAAATCCGGATTATCCGGGATATAGGCAATTCTGGATTTGCATGCAAGCGCATCCTTCTTTATAGAAATGCCGTCTATCAGAATTTCTCCGTTCTCGAAATCATGAATTCCGACAATACACTTGATCGTGCTTGTTTTTCCGGCGCCGTTATGACCGATAAATCCGTAAATGTCGCCTGCTTCTGCCGTCAGGCTAAGATTTTTTACTGCGGTTTTCCCGCCCCTATATGTTTTTGTCAGATTTTGTATTGTCAACATCTCTTAGATCCTCCAATTCTTGTTTCCACCGTTCTAATTGCTTTTGGTCAGGCAATGCATGAAATGCCGGATGATTGAGCATATGTAATCCACTTTCTAATATCAGTTTCCGGCTGCGTACGCCTTCTGCTCCCAGATCCAGATTTTCAAACCATTGGTCCAGACGATCAAAAAACATGTCTCCATGTAAGATAGGCTTTTTTACAAGCTGTTTCATTGCCCGCATAAACAACTCCAGCCGTTTGGCGGCTTCTGCTTCCTTTTGAAATCCACAGAAAAGCAGTGCTGTAAAGAATTGATAAGCTGCTGCCGTATTCGGATTCAATTTTTCTAAATCAAACAACGCGGCGATTTGATCTGCACGCTTTAGAATCTGTGTAAAACGTTCTGGTTTTTCTCCATGTATTTTCATTAAAGAAATACAGCTGCTTATGATTTCCTGAATGTTTTGATATAGTTCTGCCTGTAGCACGACTTCCGCCTTTGCTTCTTCTCCGTTCATCAGATAAGCTTGTACAAGAAGTGTTCCCGGCCGATTCATATGCCTCGGATCTGCTCGTTCCTCCAATGTTTCGATGACTTCCCCTGCATTTCCTGTTTGTAATTTTATCAAAGCCCATACGCCTAATGCATCATTGCATATATTGATGTCCTGACATCCTTTCATAATGTGTTCGCAAAGTACAATGATTTTCTGCTGAATGTCTTTGCCCCGTTCTTCGTTGTCGGCGAGCATCCAGTGATTGAGCCATAGGATACAGATTTGCAGCACAAAAGGATAGCAGGAATAATATTTTTTGACCAGTTCCTCACTTTCTTCCATGACATCCTCAAAGGGCTTTTCAGCAAAATCTGCCGCCAGTCGGTGATAATATGCCTTGATCTGTTCCTTTGAAAGCTGTGGATCATATCCAAGAAGTGCATCCACCGAAACATCAAAATAGGATGCCAGTTTTGGCAACATCAGAATATCAGGATAGGTTTGCTTCGTCTCCCATTTTGAAATGGAAGCCTTTGTTATGTCTAGAAACCGTGCAAGTTCCTCCTGTGTGATTCCCTTTTCTCTTCGCAGTCGAACCAGATTCCCGGCGAAATTAAGAATATCCATTTCAAACGCCTCCTTTTTCTTTCATTCGAAAATATGAGTCCGGTTTATTTTCTGAACTTAGTATACGAATGTTTTTTTGATTAATCAATGGAAATAAACGATACTTTACGATAAAAAATCAACTGATACGATACTTTCCTCAAAATTTTCATAAAATTATTTTTTCTCTTTTGGGTTATGGTACAATGGACATAGTCTGAAAAATCAATGATATAGAACAAAAGAAAAAGGAGTTTATTATGCAGTACACATGGAATGAACTATTTTGGATCTTCTTCAGCTATTCTTTCGCAGGATGGTGTGCAGGAGTCATTGCCAATGCGCTTCACCGCAAAAAATTCGTCAATACCGGATTTTTAAATTTGCCTTTATGCCCACTTTACGGCATCATAGGTATTGCTTACGGAATCTTTCTTCCGGAATTGAAAAATGAGTTGTTTTTCCTGTTTCTCGGAGGCTGTATTCTTGCATTTTTGGTGATTTTTGTTACCGGATTCCTCCTAGAGCAGATTTTTAACAGAAAATGGTGGGATTACAGTAAGTCCCGGTTTCAGTTTCAGGGATATTTGAATCAGATCCATTTATTGATCTTCGGAGGGATTGCGGTCATTTGTATCCGATATCTCAATCCTCTGCTGTTCAAATTGACAGATCGGATTCCTGAAATGATCAATTTTGTTTTGGAAATTATCCTTTCTGTGTTGCTTTTGGCAGACGTTGTCTGCTGCATCGCTGTCATTTTTCAGATTCAGCATTCGATCCGTGCTGCGCGGTTTGTAGAGCAGGTGCAGGATTTTACCGAAGGAATCGGAAACGTGCTTACCAAAGCCGTTTCAAAACGTATTGAAAAAGCGTATCCGAATATTGAACGTGACAAGGTGTTACATACCCCTGCCAAAGAAAAGAATAAAGAGATTTTTGCTCTTGGCTGCAGCGCTTATAAATTGATTTGGCTTTTTTTTCTGGGGGCCTTTTTGGGAGATCTTACAGAAACTGTTTATTGCCGTATCACAAGCGGCGTATGGATGAGCAGAAGCAGTGTTGTTTACGGACCGTTTAGTATTGTATGGGGACTCGGATGTGCGTTTCTTACCGCTTTGCTTTATAAATACAAAGATAAGAACGACCGCTATATTTTTGTATATGGAACGGTTTTGGGCGGCGCATACGAATATGTCTGCAGCGTATTTACAGAGTTGGTGTTTGGTACGGTATTCTGGGATTACAGCAAGATTCCGTTTAATCTGGGCGGCAGGATCAATCTTCTCTACTGTTTCTTCTGGGGAATCGCTGCCGTTGTATGGCTGAAGATCCTCTACCCGGTATTCTCCGGCTGGATTGAGAAAATTCCGGTGAAAATCGGAAAATTGATCACTCCGGCAGCGGTTGTCCTGATGATTGGAAATATATTGATTTCCGGAATGGCGCTTGCCCGTTACAGTGACCGACAGATTCATCCGGAACCGTCGAATGCAGCAGAAGAATTTCTGGATGTGCACTTTGACGATGAAAGGATCGAGCATATTTATCCAAATGCGAAGATAGTAGAAAAATAATAAAAAAAATAGTAAAAACAAACAGTATATAACAGTTGACAACTGATGTTGACTGTTATATACTGTTTTTTAAGGAGGCGAGGAATTTTATGAATGTGATCATTAATCATTCTTCCATGCAGCCTATCTATGAGCAGATCGTCGGGCAGATCAAAGCAAGGATCATGCAAGGGGAACTGTTGGAAGATACGGCGCTTCCGTCTGTGAGGACGTTGGCCAAAGAATTGAAAGTCAGCGCACTGACAGTCAAGAAGGCATATGATACATTGGAAGAGGAAGGATTCGTCAATACCGTACATGGCAAGGGCAGCTTTGTGGCGAGTGCGAATCAAGAGTTGATGCTGGAGGAAAAGAAAAAAGAAGTGGAAGCCGATTTGGAACTGGCAATCCGAAAAGGGAAAAGCTGCGGCATGAGCAGAGAGGAGATTCAAGAGTTATTTCTATTGATTTTGGAGGATGAGTGAGATGTTGGTTTTAAAAAATGTGGAGAAGCATTACAGTAAATTTGACTTGAACTGTTCCTTAGAAGTACGGTCGGGATGTATTACCGGATTGATCGGGAAAAACGGTGCGGGGAAGACGACGGCTTTTAAGATTGCGTTGGGATTGGTCAAAAAAGGATCGCGGAACAGCGGAGATTTTCGGAAAACCGGCGGAACAGTTGGAGGTGAGCGACAGAGCGCAAATGGGAGTTGTTCTGGCAGATTCCGGCTTCAGCGGATATCTGACGATCCGGGATCTGATCCCGATTCTGAGTAGTTTGTACCCGACGTTTCGGAAAGCGGAATTTGTGCAAAACTGTGAACGGTATCAGCTTCCGACAGATAAAAAAATCAAAGAGTTTTCAACAGGTATGAAAAGAAAACTACAGCTTTTGGCGGCAATTTCCCATGATGCAAAGCTGTTGATCTTGGATGAACCGACGGCGGGAATGGATGTGTTGGCGAGGGATGAGCTGTTGGATCTGCTGAGAGAATATATGGAGTACGGCGACAGGGCAATACTGATCAGCTCCCATATTTCCAGTGATCTGGAAAATCTGTGTGACGACCTGTACATGATCGATGACGGAAAGATCATCCTACATGAAGAAACCGATGTGCTCCTTGGAAATTATGCGGTGCTGAAAGTGACAGAAGAGCAGTATAAGAGATTGGATCAGCAGTATATCCTGCGGCATCGGAAAGAAAATTACGGATACAGCTGCCTGACGACGCAGAAACAGTATTATATGGAGAACTATCCGGACGTCGAGCTAGAAAAAGGGAATATTGACGATTTGATCACAATGATGATTCGAGGTGAAAAGTAATGAAAGGAATGTTGATAAAAGATTTTAGTTTGTTGAAAGGACAAAAACAATTTTTTCTTGTAGTGTGTGTATTGGCATTTGTGTTTCTGTTTCTTACGGATCAGTACTATTTTGGAATTGCTTATTTAATCATTATATTTGTGATGTTTACATTGAGTACGATTGCGTATGATGAATATGATAATGGAAATCCGTTCTTATTTACGCTTCCGATCAGTCGAAAGAGCTATGTGAGAGAAAAATATGTATTTTGTTTTTTGATTTCTCTGGTAAGCTGTGTTATTAATCTTATCTTGATCGTTGTATTACAGACTGTAAAGAAGGGCAGCGGAGCAGATAGCAGGGTATTATTTTTAACTATGGGTGGAGCTTTTCTGGCGGGAATGCTAATGATGGCATTGGTGGTGCCGCTACAGTTGAAATTTGGTTCGGAAAAAAGACAGGTGGCAATGATTGCAGGATTTTTATTGATCTTGATATTAGTTTTTTGTGTGGAGAAATTGGCAGACCGGTTTGGAGTGCCGGGGATCATAAAAATTTTGGACGGAATGTCAATGAAAATGATTGCAGTGATAGCAGTAATCTTTATAACTGCTCTGGTTTTTATATCGTATCTGCTGTCGGTGCGGATCATGGAGAAAAAAGAATTTTAAAATTTTAAAATAAGTGGAATAAAAGAATGAAAAAAGGAACAGCTCGACGGTCTGTTCCTTTTTTAGAGCAAAATGCTATTGAACATGTCTTTTGATTGCCTCAAAGCTTTCTGAACTGATCACATGTTCTATACGGCAGGCATCCTCTGCGGCAGTTGTGGGAGGAACCCCGAGCTTTTCTAACCAGGAGGTCAGAAGTAAATGGCGTTCGTAAATAGTTTCTGCCAACGTCTTTCCGATTTCGGTCAGATAGATGAAACCCTCCGGGGTGACGGTGATATGTCCGCTTTCCCGCAGTTTTTTCATAGCAACACTGACGCTTGGTTTTTTAAAATTCAATTCATTGGCGATATCAACGGAGCGGACGACAGGTCGTGATTTGCTCAAAATCAGGATCGTTTCCAGATAATTTTCGGCAGATTCATTTGTATGCATATAGATTTCCTCATTTCTTTTTTTATTCTGTATTTTTATAATAGTTTTCCTATCTCTTTATAATCATGATAACAGTATACATGGTTTTAGATGAAAAGTAAATAGACGGAAGATGTAGCGGGATCGTGAGAAAATATGAGCGTTTGGCGTGAGATTTTCCGGAGGTGTATGAATTCTTCGAAATCTTTGAAATAAAGAAAAAGTTGTTAAAAACATACAAAACAAGAAAAAGAAAAGGATAAAATAAAGAATTAAACGGTATATAGTGTTGTGAAAATAAACAAAAATCTTTGAAACAAAGAAAAAATGTTGACTTAACAGAAAAATGGTAGTAAAATCTAATTAAATCAAAAAGAAACATAGTTTTCCGGCCGGAAATAAAACATGTGATTGAAAATGGAGGAATAATATGAAAGCAATAGCAAGATTTGGAAAAGCATTTGGAGGATATAAAATGATCGATGCACCGGAACCGGTTTGCGGTCCTGAGGATATTATCATTGAGATCAAAGCGGCGGCAATTTGCGGCGCAGATATGAAACACTGGAGAGTAGACAGTGGTTCGGATGAGTTTAATTCCATTCGCGGACACGAGTTTGCGGGAGAGATCGTACAGGTCGGAGAAGAGGTAAGAGACTGGAAAGTCGGTCAGAGAGTAGTATCTGACAATAGTGCACATGTGTGCGGTGTATGCCCGGCATGTGAGCAGGGCGATTTTCTTTGCTGTGAAGAAAAGGTAAATCTCGGGCTTGATAATAATACATGGGGAGGCGGATTTTCCAAATATTGTAAGGTGCCGGGAGAAATTTTGAGGATTCACAAGCATGCGATATGGGAGATTCCGGAGGGGGTAGAATATGAGGAGGCAGCAGTGCTGGATCCGATTTGTAATGCTTATAAAGCAGTCGCTCAGCAGTCGCATCTGATGCCGGGACAGGATGTCGTTGTCTTCGGAACAGGTCCGCTTGGTTTATTCTCCGTTCAGATTGCAAAGCTTATGGGAGCTGTAAATATTGTTATGGTAGGACTGGACGAGGACGTTCCGACACGTTTTCCGGTTGCTCTGGAACTTGGAGCGACACACGTTGTCAACGGTTCCAAGGAGAATGTTGTAAAGCGGTGTACAGAAATCTGCGGAAGAGATAATTTGGGACTGGTTGTGGAGTGTTCGGGAGCAAATATTGCTTTGAAGCAGGCGATTGAAATGCTTCGTCCAAACGGAGAAGTAGTTCGTGTGGGAATGGGATTCAAGCCGTTGGAATTCTCTATCAATGATATCACATCCTGGAATAAGAGCATCATAGGGCATATGGCATATGATTCCACCTCGTGGAGAAACTGTATCCGTCTGTTGGCATCCGGGCAGATTCAGGTAAAACCGCTGATCACACACAGACTTGGATTGTCCGAGTATGAAAAAGGATTTGATGCTATGGCGAGCAAGGAAGCGATCAAGGTGATTTTCCATTATGATTTTGAGGACTGATCTGATTAGGGAATAGGGGAAAATGATATGGAAAAGGAGTTAATGCTGGCTCCTTCTATGGGATGCTGTGATCTGTTTGATTTTGAAAATCAGGTACGCTATATTGACGCACATGCAGATTTTCTTCATATTGATATAAAGGACGGAAATTATGTAAAGACTTTTGGTGTGGGACCGGACTTTATGGCGATTTTAAAACAGGTGGTAACAACACCTATGGATGCTCATCTAATGGTAAAGCATCCGCAGGATTATATAGAGGCATGCGCGAAGGCAGGGGCAGAATATATTACTCCTCATACAGATTGTATAGAGAGCGATGCATTTGTGACGTTGAATAAGATCATTTCTCTCGGCTGTAAAGCGGGGATTGCTTTGAATCCTGCCGCACCGTTGGAGGGGATTCGTCATTATCTGCCGCTTCTGTCGAAGGTGACGATTATGATCGTAGATGCGGGATATGCAGGACAAAAAGTAATCCCACAGATGTACGATAAAATCCGGATGTTGGCACAGTGGCGGAAAGAAATGGGATTGCATTTTTTGATCGAAGCGGACGGCTCCATGAATGCGGGGGTATATGCGCCGCTGTATGAAGCCGGAGCAGATATGGTGGTTCTCGGACCGCCGGCACTCTGGAATAAAGACAGAGATATTCAGAAAGCCTGGGCGATCATGGAGCGGGAAGTGGAAGTTGAGCTTTCAGGTAAATAAGGATAGTATACAAGCAAATCAGGATAACAAAGAGAAAAAGGATGAGAAAGGAAATAGAAGCATGGAAACAAATAATAAGGGCGCAAATATAGGCGCAAGACTTGACCGTCTTCCGAATTCGGGGTGGCATGTAAAAATGTGGTTGGTAACGGCATTTGCATTATTGGTATGTTGGTCCAACGGAATCGGAGGATCTGTTCAGAATATTCTTTTGAATGAATTACATTGGTTAGAGCCGGGAACAAAGCTGTTGGCGATGTGGGGAACGACTTATACGGCAGGGCAGCTTTTCGGAGCATTGATCGGCGGTCCGATCGGGGATAAGATCGGACGGAAAAAAAGTATTCTTTTATATGAGATCATTCATATCATCGCAATGATCGGAGGAGCTGTCTCACCGAACATTTACATATTATATATCTTTAGACTGCTGCAAGGTTTCGGGCTGGGAGCGCTGCTGGTAGTGCTTTTTGCGGGATTTACAGAATATGTGCCGGGGAAAAACCGTGGAGTATGGTCCAGCCGCAATTCTTTTATCGGAAACTGGGCACATCCGATCTGCAACGGAATTGCTTTATTGATCGTTTCCACAGGTATCAGCTACAACATGAACTGGAGGGTACAGTATATGATCCCGTCTGTTCTTTCTATTATTGCATCTGCTTTGATCGCGAAGAAATTCCCGGAATCTCCGAGGTGGTTAGAGGCGCAGGGCAGAGTGGAAGAAGCAGACGTAATTATGACACAGATTGAAAAAGAAATCGAAGCTTCTACAGGGAAACCGCTTCCTCCGGTAACAGAGGCGCCGAAGCCGGTGAAACAGCTTCCGTATTCTGCATTGTTCAAAGGAAAGTTGTTGAGAAGGACGATCGTAGGTTCTCTCGTATTGATCGGTATGAACACGATTCAGTATACATTGATGAACTGGATGCCGTCACTGCTTCGTTCTCTCGGATATGATACATCACAGTCACAGTTTATGACCATGTTCGGACTGTTCGGAGCACCGCTCGGAATCTTCCTTGCATCCTTGTATATGGATAAGATTTCCAGAAAACTGACAGGTGTGCTTCTGCTGATCGGTATGGCTGTTATGGGAATCGTAACGGCACAGCAGACAACGATGACAGCGCTTATCGCATCTACATTCGTACTAAATACGATCATTTATATGTACGTATGCTATGCATCGGCGGTATATGTGCCGGAGATGTGGCCGACCTCTGCGAAAATGTCTGGTTCCGGTTTCTGTAACGCAATGGGGCGCGTGAGTAATATTTTCTTCCCGTTTCTTGTAACAAGCGTGGCGGCTTCTGTAGGAAGCAACGGAGTATTTGTATTGATTACCATTGTTGCAGTAATCATTGCGATTGGTGTATTCTTCTTTGGTGTGGAAACAAGAGGAGAATCTGTAGAGGATATCGGGAATGTTGACTGATAAAAGTGAAAGATGGAAAAAAGTGTCAGAAAGGAAAGAGCCGTATGAAAAATACAGAAGCGATTTTAGTGACTCCGAAGCAATTTGAGATTCAAGAGTGTCCGATGCCGGAGCCGAAAGAAAATGAAATTCTTATGAAAGGAGAATATGTAGGAATGTGCGGATCAGATATTCACGGATTTGAATTCGGACCGTTTATTCCTCCAAAGGATCCGAATCAGAAAATTGGATTAGGACATGAGGTGTCGGGAGAAGTTGTAAAGGTCGGAACAAATGTTACAAAATTCAAAGCAGGGGATAAGGTACTGATCGAGCCGGGAGTACCGGATGATACTTGCGAATATTGTCGTACCGGACGTTATAATATATGTCCGGGGGTAGATTTTATGGCAACACAGCCGAATTATAAAGGAGCTCTGACACAGTATATGACGCATCCGGAGGAGTGGACTTATCTGATTCCGGAGGGAATGTCTACGTTAGAGGGAGCCTTAGTTGAGCCGGCCGCGGTAGGAATGCATGCTGCAATTCTTGGAGGGGCAATGGTTGGAAAGAGTATCGTGATCCTCGGCGGCGGCACGATCGGGCTTATGGTACTGCAAGCGTGTAAAAGCCTCGGAGCAGAAGATATTACAGTAGTAGATGTGATCCAGAAACGTTTGGATTTGGCTTTAAAGCTGGGTGCAAAGAGAGTGATCAACGGAAAAGAGAAGGATACGGTAGAGGTGCTTCGCTCCCCTGAGATGTACGGAGATCATGGCGTTGATCTTGTTTTTGAGGCGGCAGGAGCGGCATTTACGGCACAGCAGGCCGTTCAGCTTGTAGCTCGAGGCGGAAAAATTATGATGGTTGGAACACAGTCGAAACCGGTGCCGATTGATTTTCTGAAGATTAATCGTGAGGTGACGATCCAGACGGCATTTCGATATTGTAATAACTTCCCGCAGACAATTGAGGCTATTGCGAACGGAAAGTTCAATGTAAAAGATATGGTAACGAATATCTATGAGTATCAGGATGTGCAAAGAGCGTTTGAAGAAGCGATCGATCCTGTGAAGAAGACAGATATGGTAAAAGGCGTTATAAAGGTAGCAGAATAAAAACAGATTGAAAGAGAAAAAGGAGAACGAGATATGATTTCGGATATCAGATATTGGGAAAAGAAGGCAAGCGCAGGGCATTATGCAATTCCACACTTTAATGTGTGGAATGCAGAAATGCTTATGGGAGTGATTGATGCGGCGGAAGAGTTAAGAGCGCCGATCATTATTTCATTCGGAACAGGATTTACGGGAAATACATCCTTTGAGGATTATTGCTATATGATGGAGTCTATGGCAAAAAAAGCTACGGTTCCGGTTATTCTTCACTGGGATCATGGACGCAACATGACCATTCTCCAAAATGCCGTAAATCACTGCATGAATTCTGTTATGCGCGATGCATCTGCGCTTCCGTATGAAGAAAATGTTGCAGAGATCAAACGATGCGTCGATTATTTCCATGCATATAATATTCCGGTAGAAGCAGAACTTGGGCATGTGGGAAACGAAACGATTTATGAAGAGGCGCTGTCGGAATATCACTATACAGATCCAAAACAGGCAAAGGATTTTGTAGACAGAACCGGATGTGATTCTCTTGCGGTAGCGATTGGAAATGTGCATGGAGTGTATACTTCTGAGCCAAAGCTGGCATTTGACATTCTGGAAGAGGTTGCAAAGACAGTGGATGTTCCGCTCGTGCTTCACGGAGCATCCGGTATCGGAGATGAAGACATTAAGAAAGCAATTTCACTCGGAATTGCCAAAATCAACATTCATACAGAACTTTGCCAAGCTGCCATGGAAGCGATAAATGAACATAAGGACGAGCCGTTCTTAGCTGTTGAGCGGGCGGTGAGACAGGCTGTCAAGGAACGTGCAATGTACAAGATTAAATTATTTGGTGATGACGGAAGGGCTGATGAATAAAGTGGGCAAGGATTTGGATGTAATCATTATTGGAGCGGCAATCGTTGATCTACCGTTAAGACCGGTCAGTAAGGAGGTATTTGACGTCGTATCTTATCCGGTGGACGGGATCGCAATGACGATCGGCGGAGATGCGATCAATGAATCAACCATAATTACAAGGCTGGGACATAAGGTTGGCCTGATGAGCTGCATCGGAGTTGATGTGGCAGGTGCGTTTGTGCTGGATCACTGTAAAAGAACCGGGATCGATACGCAGTATATCAAACAGGATCCTGCAATTGATACATCGATTAATGTGGGACTGGTGGCAGCGGACGGGGAACGTACATTTATCACAAACCGACAGGGCAGCTTATGGAAATTCAAATATGACGATCTGGATATGTCTGCATTAAAGGGGGCAAAGATCCTGTCGTTTGCAAGCATTTTTAACAATCCGTTGTTTGATAATCAGGCGTTAGTTTCTGTGTTCTCGAAAGCAAAGGAAGAGGGAATGACAATCTGTGCAGATATGGTGTCTCCGCGTCTGAATGAAAAGCTGGAAGACATTACGGAAGCATTGAGCTATGTAGATTACTTCTTCCCGAACTTTGAAGAGGCGAGTGAAATGACAGGTGAGACAGACGAAGCGAAAGTCGCTGATAAGCTGTATGCCTGCGGCGTGAAAAATGTGATCATGAAGATCGGAAAGCGGGGATGTTACATTCGAAATGCACAAGGTTCTATGATTGTTCCGGCATGTAAAGATGTGACTGCAATCGATACGATTGGTGCAGGAGATAATTTTGCATCTGGATTTATCACAGGACTTCTGGAGCAGAAGGATATTCGTGAATGTGCGATCTATGCCAACTGTACCGCGGCTGTTTCTGTACAGTATGTCGGCGCGACCGGAGGGGTAAAGGATCGGACTGTCGTAGAGGAGATGCTTGCCAAATATCGAACAGACTATAATCTGTTATAAATGAAGAAGTGTTAAGGAAAGGGATAAGAATATATGAAAGCAATGAAATTGGGAAAAACAGGAATTGATATTTCCAGAATCGGCCTCGGAACATGGTCGATCGGGGGCGGTTCTGCATGGGGCGGTGACCATGAACTGCAGACAGTGGTGGATACCATTCGCGAAGCTCCGAAGGTGGGTGTCAATCTGATCGATACTGCACCCGGATACAATTTCGGAAACAGCGAGAAGATTCTCGGAAAAGCTCTGGAGAAAATGAACCGCGAAGACGTTGTGATTATCACGAAATGTGGAGTAACCTGGGATCAGGAGATGAAAGGTGATCTGTTTAATAAGGTAAACGGGATTCAGTTGTATAAAAACCTGAACAGTGAATCTGTGAAAAAAGAAATTCTCGGCTCCTTGGAAAGACTGGGAACGGATTATGTAGATGTGTATATGACACACTGGCAGGCAACAGAAGGAACAGAATATTTTGTGCCGATCCAAAAAACGATGGATGTGCTGAACGAACTGAAAGCGCAGGGAAAAATCAAAGCGATCGGAGCGGCGAACGTGGACATTCATCATATAGAAGAATACTTAAAATGGGGAGATCTGGATATTGTACAGGCAAAATATTCGATTCTGGACCGTGCAATCGAGGAAGAGATTATTCCGTGCTGCCGCGAAAACGGTGTGACGATCCAGGCATATTCTCCGTTGGAAATGGGGCTTCTTTCCGGTACAATGCCGAGAGATTATCAGCCGGTGGGAGCACAGATCCCGAAAAAATGGTTCCAACCGGATAATATGCAGGCTGCAATGGATATGATGGATCAGTGGAAGCCGTTGTGCGAGAAGTATAGCTGCACAATTGCGAATCTGGCATTGGGCTGGATACTGGCACAAGGAGATTTCATGAATCTTTTGAGTGGTTCTACAACGGTCGAACAGATCAAAGAAAATGTAAAATCCGCCGAGCTGGAATTGGATGCAGAAGATGTGGCATATATGCGTGAACTGGCTGAAAAAATAGATAAATAAAGAGTTTTTGAAAAAACTGGGTCAGATAAAAGTCTGAATCTGCGAAACAAAGAAAAATGCGAATTCCTCTTGCAAAGGCCAATCAAAGTGTTATACAATTAAATAGCAAAGAAGCTCTGAAGAAAATGAGTGGAAAGAGGGTGACGCAATGGCGGGCAGAGAAAGACTGATGCTGATCAAACAGCATATACAGAGTATGAAAAAGGTATCTGTTGCGGAATTAAGTCAGCAGTGTAAGGTGACGGAAGAAACAATTCGGCGGGATTTAGATAAGCTAGAGGCAGAAGGCGTTGTAACCAGAGTGCATGGAGGGGCAATCTGGAATAGCGGAACACAGAAAGAGGGCATTCATTTTTATCGCCGTATGACAAAGCATATGAAGGAAAAACAGGAAATTGCGCGGAAAGTTGTGAAGCTTCTGGAGGGGAAGCAGACGATCATAGCGGATTCCAGTACAACGGTTATGGAAGCGTTGAAGTTAGTGCCGGATACGGCAGAGATTACGGTTGTAACGAATTCCACAGAGGTGTTCAGAGAATTTCAGCAGTCGACGATCAATATTATTTCTACAGGCGGAGAATTTAATAAAAAATCCCTGTCACTTCAAGGGCAGCTTGCAAAGAGCAATATTGTAAAATACAATGTGGATCTTGCGCTGATCAGTTGTAAAGGACTGAATATGGAAAAGGGGGTACAGGATTCCAATGAGGGAGAAGCCGAAATTAAAAAGCTGATGTTGGAGCAGGCGGAGGAAGTTGCTCTTTTGGCAGACTTTTCTAAGTTTGATCAGACGGCGTTTGTTTCCCTGATCGATCTTCGCAGTGTGAATTATATTATTACCGATCGTCGTCCAGAAGAGCGGTGGATTAGATTTTGCGAGACAAATCAGATCGAGCTGATTTATTGAGCGGCAGTATAAAATTGAAAGAGTTTTAAAAGAAGAGATTTAAAAAGAAGAGCAGTAGATAATGGAGAGATATGCATCCGTTATGTATTGTTCTTTTTTTATTTTTGAAGGAGTTTCCCATTTAGGGCATGTGGTATATTTTGTTTGAAATTTTTGAAACAAAGAAAAATACGCTGAATCAAAAAATAGTTACTAAAAATAAAGAAAAAATATTGTTGAAAACAACGAAAAATTTTTGAAACAAAGAAAATTAATTGACTTAAATGATGAAAACAAGTAAAATATAACTAAATAAAACATACGTGATTTTAACATATTTGATTTGAAAAAGTGAAAGGAGAACTTCGGAGAAAATGGGGAAAAAAGAAAAAAGTTCAATTGTAAGGAGAATGATGCTGGCAGTGCTGTTCGGGTTTGTTTGTGGATTTGCAATGCTTTTTTTGAGAGAGTTTTTGACAGGGAGAGGGCAGAATGACATATGGGAGATAATCGATGCAGTGTTGTTTCAAGACATTACGGCAACAAAGGGGATTGAAGGAATCGGAATCTTCTTTATTATAGGGCAACTATTTATGCGGGGATTACAGCTTGCGATCGTGCCGTTGGTTTTAACCTCTTTAAGTCTTGCGCTGTGCAGTCTAGCAAGCCCGGAGCGACTGGGGAAGATTGCGGGAAAAACCTTTCTTTCCTATCTTTTGTTTTACATCACTGCGGCGGCGCTTGCGGGAGGTGCGGCGTATTTTGTGAAAATAATGGGGTGGTTTGATGTAAATCTTCCGAAACAAATGGTGACAGAAGCGGTGACTATGGATGGCTATAATCCGTTGGTAACAATTGTAAATGCAGTTCCGTCCAATATTTTTGCTACATTTTCGTCCAACAATTCCATTCTTTCTGTTGTAGTGATCGCAATTATCTTGGGGCTCTGTATGACTGCAATGGGAGAAAAGGCAGACCCGCTGAAAAAGGTCATCGATAATCTGAATGATGTGATCCAGATGTTTTTGAATTTCCTGATCAATAGGGTCGGACCAATCGCAATTTTCTGCATGATCACGAGAACACTTGCCATATATGGAATCGAGTATATCGGACCGACGTTGGTATGGATCGTAACGACGATCGTAGTAAGTCTTGTACTGGTGTTTACGATTTATCCGATCGGAATCTTCTTGACAACAAGATTGAATCCGATCCCTTTTGTGAAAAAGACATGGAAAATCGGATTGTTTGCGGCGGCGACAAATTCATCTGCGGCTACGTTACCATTGAATACAAAAACCTGTATAGAAGAACTCGGCTGTACAGAAGAGATCAGCAGTTTTGTTCTTCCTACGGGTATGACGATCAATATGAACGGAACGACCGCTATGCACATGATTGCAGTGACCTTTATTGCTACGGCGGCGGGAATTGATATCAAACCGTCAACATTGGCAATTGCTGCCTTTCTTTCAATCTGTACGGCAATGGGAACTCCGGCGATCCCGGTGGCGGGTACGACAATGGTCTATGTGGTAATGACAGGATTGGGATTGAATTCAGAGCTGTGTATGATCGGATATTCATTGGTTCTTGCTATGAATTATCTTCCGGGAATGGCAGTGATTACATTAAATGTAATCGGAGATGCGGCAACGAATGTAATTGTTAATTTTAAAGAGGGGGTTCTGGATAAGGTAAAATATAACTCTCGTGTTTAGAAAAGCTGGTATATAAGAAAAACTCCCGATTCGGGAGTTTTTCTTATGGTTATAGTTAATCCAATTTGATATTTTTAAACAGATCTCCGAGACTGGTTCCGATTTTCTCTGCTTTTGGAATCTCAACTTTTTCAACAACTTCTTCCTTCTCTTCTTCCAGAGCCTTCATGCTGAGGCTGATCTTACCGTCTTTGATCCCGATGACCTTGACCTGGATTTCATCTCCAATATGCAGTACATCGGACGGAGTTTTGACACGTTTGTTGGAAATCTGAGAAACGTGTACCAGACCGGATAAGTTGTTTTCCAGCTTCACAAATGCGCCGTAGTTCTGCAGTGTCTCTACGGTTCCGTTCATGACTGTACCAATCTTGACATTGGCGATCATGTCTTCGCGGACTTTTTTCTCTTTTTCTTTGAGGATTTCACGTGCAGAGAGTACGAGACGGTTATTCGCCTGATCAACATCGATCACTCTGACTTCGATATCCTTTAGGAGATAGGTTTCAAGATCGTCAATATAGGAAAGGGAGAGTTTGGAAGCCGGAACAAATCCGCGCAGCCCCTCAACCATTGCGATCACACCGCCGTTTACAACACCTTCTACCTTGACCGGAAGAATCGTTTTCTTCTCCATGTAGTCAATGACACGGTTCCACGGATTCGCATCGTCAAAATGCTCTTCGTAATCGGCCATTGTTTCTGTTTTTTCTTCTGTAATCATTTCTTCAGTTTTTAATTCTTCGCTCATGTCAGCACCTCTCAAATCGTCTTTTTTTCATATAGAATTAGCTAAATTATAGCATAAATAAAAGAGAAAAAACAGCGGATTTTAAAAAGTGGGTTGACAAATCTTTTTTTTGTAGTATACTTTGAAAGTCAAAAGATTTGATACTCAAAGTAAAATGAGGGAGAAAAGATGATAGGAAAAATATACGGAACAGGATCATATGTTCCACCGGATGTAATAGACAACAATAATCTGGCAAATATGGTGGAAACAAGCGATGCATGGATCCGGGAGCGGACGGGAATTGCGAGAAGACATATTGCAAAAGAAGAGAATGCCGCTGCTATGGCGGCAAAGGCGGCAGAGAGTGCATTGAAGGCTGCGGGAATAGGAGTGGAGGAGATTGAGTTCATTATTGTAGCAACGATGACCTCTGATGTAATTCTCCCCTGTGCGGCATGTGAGGTGCAAAAAGCAATCGGTGCGGTAAATGCGGTCTGCTTTGATCTGAATGCAGCCTGCAGCGGCTTTTTGTTTGCTTATCAGACGGCACAGGCATACATTGCAAGCGGAACGTACCAATGCGGACTTGTAATCGGTGCAGAGTGTTTGTCGAAGCTGGTGGACTGGAAAGACAGAACCACCTGTATTTTATTCGGCGACGGGGCGGGCGCCGTGGTATTAAAAGGGGAAGCGAGAGATAACAGCTTATCAATGAAATCTTATTCCGACGGAAGCAAAGGGGGAGCGCTTACCTGTGAGCAAAACAGCCGGATCCGAATGGACGGGCAGGCGGTGTTTAAATTTGCGGTAAAGCGAGTGCCGGAATGCATCCTGGGGCTGCTGGAGGAAAAACAGATTCCTGTGCAGGAGGTCGATTATTTTATCCTGCATCAGGCGAACCGGAGAATTGTGGAGGCAGTGGCCAGAAAATTAAAACAGCCTGTCGAAAAATTTCCTATGAATCTGGAGGAATACGGCAACACCTCATCGGCAAGTATTCCGCTTCTGTTGGATGAACTGAACCGTCAAGGCAGATTAAAAAGAGGTATGAAAATAGTAGTTGCCGGTTTCGGCGCAGGATTATCGTGGGGAGCAAGCTATCTGGAGTGGTAATTTCCGATTGATCGGATTACATAAAAACATAATGAATAAAACAGAAAAAGGAGACAAAAAAGATGTTAGAGAAAGTAAAAGAGATTGTAGCAGATGCATTGGGAGCAGATGTGGAAACACTGACTGCGGAGACTTCGTTCAAAGAGGATTTGGCGGCTGATTCGCTGGATTTGTTTGAAATGGTTATGGCATTTGAGGAGGAGTCCGGAAAAGAAATACCGACAGAGGATTTGGAAAAGCTGAAAACACTCGGAGATGTTGTGGCATATCTGGAAGCATAAGAAAGAAAAACGTGAGAGTAAATGTTAGGGCGCAGCCATACAGCCTGACGGCGTCCTTGTGAAAGAGAGGCAGGTAATATGAAAACAAGAGTGACCGAATTACTCGGAATCGAATATCCGATCATACAGGGCGGTATGGCATGGGTTGCGGAATATCATCTGGCGGCTGCCGTGTCGAATGCCGGAGGATTGGGATTGATTGGCGCGGCAAATGCACCAGCAGAATGGGTTCGGGAGCAGATACGGGAAGTGAAGAAGCTGACAGAAAACCCGTTTGGAGTCAATATCATGTTGATGAGCCCTCATGCGGATGCTGTAGCGGAGGTCATTGCAGAAGAAAAGGTTCCGGTTGTGACAACAGGCGCAGGAAACCCGGAGAAATATATCAACATGTGGAAAGAAATCGGGATTAAGGTGATTCCGGTTGTGGCATCCGTCGCAATGGCAAAACGGATGGAGCGAAGCGGCGCAGATGCGGTGGTAGCAGAGGGAACCGAGGCAGGCGGGCATATCGGGGAGAATACAACCATGGTGCTTGTTCCTCAGATTGCGGATGCCGTAACAATTCCTGTGATCGCTGCGGGAGGGATCGGAGACGGCAGGGGAATGGCTGCAGCGTTTATGCTGGGGGCGGAAGGCGTACAGATCGGAACCCGCTTTGTGGTTACAAAAGAGGCAATGGTACATGAGAATTATAAAGCAAGGATTATCAAGGCAACAGATATTGATTCCCGCGTGACTGGAAGAACGACAGGACATCCGGTAAGAGCGCTGAGGAATCGTATGACAAAGGAATATCTGAAGTTGGAAACGGAAGGTGTACCGGCGGAAGAATTGGAACTTCTGACACTGGGAGGCTTGCGAAAAGCAGTTGTGGAAGGTGATGTTATGTACGGAAGTGTAATGGCAGGGCAGATCGCAGGACTGATCAAGGAAGAAAAGAGCTGCGAAGCTGTGATCAAATCACTGGTATCTGAAACAGAGGAATTGATGAAAGGAAAGAAGGTTGATGAGTAAGATCGCATTTGTATTTTCCGGACAGGGAGTGCAGAAAGCAGGCATGGGACGAGATTTTTATGAACACAGCAATACGGCAAAACGTATTTTTGATGAAGCATCTCAGCGGATCGGGATCGATTTGTGCAAGCTGTGCTTTGAAGAAAACGAATTGTTGGATCAGACGGAATATACGCAGGCAGCGCTTGTGACAACTTGTCTTGCTATTGCAAGAACCGCAGAGGAGCGCGGACTTTATCCGGATGTGACCGCAGGTCTGAGTTTGGGAGAATATACGGCGATCGCAGTTGCCGGAGGAATGGCGGATTCAGATGCGATTGCCGTTGTCCGCAAGCGAGGGCAGTTGATGCATAGCGCCGTCCCACAGGGAGAAGGCGCTATGGCGGCAATTCTCGGAATGACAGGAGAACAGGCAGAAGCGGTGATCGAGGATATGGAAGAGGTCTTTGTCGCCAATTATAACTGTCCGAATCAGATTGTCATTACCGGGAAAACAGACGCTGTGCTTCGGGCAAAGGAAGCGCTTATGGAAGCAGGCGCAAAACGGGCGGTTTCGCTGAATGTAAGCGGACCGTTTCATTCTCCGTTTCTTCATGAAGCAGGGGAAGCCTTAAAAGAGGTATTGGATCGAATTGAATTGACAGAGCTCCACATTCCGTATGTGACGAATGTGACAGGAGAAGTGATAACAGAAACGGAGCGGATCAGAGAACTTCTGGCGAAGCAGATTGCATCTCCGGTTCGCTGGCAGCAAAGTGTGGAACGTATGATCGCAGACGGCGCAGATACGTTTGTGGAAATCGGTGTCGGAAAGACGCTGTCGGGATTTATCCGAAAAATTAACCGAAATGTCAAAACATACAGTATCGGTACGTGGGACGAATTAGAAACGGTAACAGAAAAGTTGGGGAGGATAAGAACAGATGCTTAACGGACAGACAGCAGTTGTGACAGGCGCTTCAAGAGGGATCGGAAGAGCCGTTGCGCTGGAACTGGCAGCGCAGGGAGCGCATGTGATCGTCAACTATAACGGTTCGCAAACACAGGCGGAGGACGTGCGAAAGGAGATTGAAAAACAGGGAGGAACCGCAGAAATTATGCGGTGCAATGTAGCAGATTATGACGCATGCGAGCAGTTTTTTCGTCAGATTATAGAGAAACAGAAACGGCTCGACATTCTTGTGAACAATGCAGGTGTAACCCGCGACGGTCTTTTAATGAAGATGTCCGAGGAGGATTTTGACATTGTGGCAGATACAAATCTGAAAGGAACGTTTCATTGCATGCGTTTTGCTGCGAGACAGATGATCCGGCAACGATCTGGAAGGATTATTAACATTTCTTCCGTTGTAGGTGTGACAGGAAATGCAGGACAGGCAAATTATGCAGCATCCAAGGCGGGAGTCATCGGACTGACAAAGTCTGCGGCAAGAGAACTGGCATCCAGAAAGATTACGGTCAATGCTGTTGCGCCGGGATTTATTGAGACAGATATGACAAAAGTTTTGTCGGAGAAAGTCAAAGAGGACACAATTGCGAAGATTCCGCTCGGCAGTTACGGAAAACCGGAAGATATTGCGGCAGCGGTTTCCTTTCTGGTATCGGAAAACGCAGGGTATATTACCGGGCAGGTCCTTCATGTGGACGGCGGCATGGTGATGTGAGAAAAGCATTTGTAAATGCATTTTCAAGCACGGAAGAGGTGAGGAGAGCGACGATGAAAAGAAGAGTTGTTGTAACAGGAATGGGAGCGGTTACTCCGATCGGGAATACCGTGGATGAGTTTTGGAAAGGGATCAGGGCAGGCGTGGTCGGCATTGGAGAAATTACCAAATTTGATACGACTGATTATAAAGTGAAGCTTGCTGCGGAGGTGAAGAATTTTGATGTAAAGGAACGGTTGGACTTCAAGGCGGCAAGGCGGATGGATACCTTTTCTCAATTTGCGGTTGCTGCGGGGAAAGAGGCTTTTGAACAGTCCGGCCTTTGTATGGAGAAGGAAGATCCGTTTCGTGTGGGCGTCATTGTCGGCTCGGGGATCGGAAGTCTTCAGGAAGCAGAAAAAGCCTGCGATAGGATTCGGGAAAAAGGACCGGCGAAGGTCAATCCTCTTATGGTTCCTCTTATGATCTCCAATATGGCAGCGGGAAATCTGGCAATTCAGCTTGGTTTAAAAGGAAAATGCACTGCTGTTACGACAGCCTGTGCAACCGGAACGCATGCGATCGGAGATGCGTTTCGTGCAATTCAATATGGGGATGCAGATGTTATGCTGGCGGGTGGAACGGAAAGCGCGATCTGTCCGACCGCTGTGGCGGGATTTACCGCATTGACTGCATTGACAACGGCTGCGGATGCGAAACGGGCATCAATACCGTTTGACAAAAACAGAAGTGGATTTGTGATCGGAGAAGGGGCAGGTGTTGTTGTACTGGAGGAGCTAGAGCATGCGAAGCGAAGAGGCGCTAAGATTTACGGCGAAGTAGCCGGATACGGAGCGACCTGTGATGCTTACCATATCACTTCACCCGCAGAGGACGGAAGCGGCGCCGCAAAGGCTATGGAACTGGCGATGAAAGAGGCGGGAATCCTTCCGGGGGATGTAGATTATATCAATGCCCACGGAACAAGTACACATCATAATGATTTGTTTGAAACAAGAGCGATTGAATCGGCATTTGGAGAAGCGGCGCGAAAGCCGGTGATCAATTCGACAAAGTCGATGATCGGACATCTGCTTGGAGCTGCCGGAGCGGTGGAATTGATTACCTGTATCAAGACGATAGAGGAGGGGTGGATTCATCCGATCATGGGAACGCAAGAGTTGGATGAAAAATGTACCCTGAATTATGCACTGCATACGCCGGTAGAGAGGGAGGTAAACTGGGCGATCAGCAATTCTCTCGGATTCGGCGGACACAACGCAACGCTTGCAGTAAAAAAGTATATGGAGGGATCGGAATAAATGAAGCAGGAACAGTTGATTGAGTTGATACAGACGATATCTTCTTCGAGGTTGACAGATTTTACATATGAGGAAAACGGAATCAGGATCGATATGAAAAAGGAGCAGCGCATCGTATCACCGGAGCAGATTGTATCCTCCGATCTCAAAGAGAACCTTCTGATTTCGGATGCAGGGCAAAATGAGTGTTCCAAAGAAGACAGAGCAGATGAAAAGCTCGTGCGCTCCTTGTTGGTTGGAACATTTTATGCTGCACCTTCAGAAGAGGCTGCGCCTTTTGTATGTGTCGGAGATACGGTGAAAAAGGGACAAACACTGGCGATTGTCGAGGCAATGAAGCTGATGAACGAGATTGAAAGTGAATTTGACGGTGTTGTAGAAGAGATACTGGTTAAAAACGGTCAGGCCGTAGAATACGGTCAGCCTTTGTTCCGTTTGAAATAGCAGGAGATGAGATGATGAAGCATTTAACAGTAAAAGAAATTTGTGAAATTATTCCGCACAGACATCCATTTTTGCTGGTGGATCATATCGAAGATTATGAGCCCGGAGAATTTGCAGTCGGGTATAAATGTGTCACCTACCGAGAAGATTTTTTCAAGGGGCATTTTCCGCAGGAACCGGTGATGCCGGGGGTTTTGACGGTAGAAGCATTGGCACAGGTAGGAGCGGTTGCGATTTTGTCGAAACCGGAGAACAAAGGAAAAACGGCGTATTTCGGGGGAATCTCGAAATGCAGATTCCGGGGAAAGGTAGTGCCCGGAGACAAGCTAAAGCTGGAAACGAGGATCATAAAGCAGAAGGGCCCGCTCGGAATCGGAGAGGCGACTGCCAGTGTGGACGGAAACATAGTGGTAAGCGCCGAATTGACATTTATGGTTGGATAGGGGAATGACATGATTAGAAAAGTGTTGATTGCGAACAGAGGAGAAATTGCAGTGCGGATCATTCGTGCCTGCCGTGAAATGGGAATTGCAACTGTTGCGGTTTATTCAGAGGCAGACCGGGAGGCACTTCACACACAACTGGCAGATGAGGCGGTTTGCATCGGTCCGGCGTCCTCTCAAGAAAGTTATCTGAACATGGAGCGGATTTTGAGCGCCACCATTGTTTCGGGAGCGGACGCTATCCATACCGGATTCGGCTTCCTGTCCGAGAACAGTAGATTTGCCGAGCTGTGTGAGAAATGCAGCATCACCTTTATCGGACCCAAGGCAGAGGTGATTCGGAAAATGGGGCACAAATCCGAGGCGAGAAATACCATGGAAGAGGCAGGGGTACCTGTGATACCGGGGAGTGCCGAGAACATTCGGGATATGGAAAGAGGATTACAGATTGCAGAGGAGATCGGTTATCCGGTGATCATAAAGGCGGTGCTCGGAGGCGGTGGGAAAGGGATGCGCGTGGCTCGTACGAGAGAAGCGTTTGCAGGCAGCTTTCAAACCGCACAAAAGGAAGCGAAAGCCTCGTTTGGAGACGATACGATGTATATCGAGCATTTTGTAGAGCATCCGCGGCATATCGAATTTCAGATTCTTGCGGACCGACATGGAAATGTGATCCATTTGGGAGAGCGAGACTGCTCGGTGCAGAAGCATCACCAAAAGCTCATTGAAGAATCTCCTTGTGCGGCGATTTCTGAAAAGCTTCGCAGAAAAATGGGAAAGGCGGCTGTAAAGGCTGCAAAAGCAGTACAGTATGAAAATGCGGGAACGATAGAATTTCTCTTAGAGGAGAACGAGCGATTTTATTTCATGGAAATGAATACGAGAATACAGGTGGAGCATCCGGTAACCGAGTGGGTAACCGGGCTGGATCTGATCAAGGAGCAGATTAAAATTGCTTCGGGCATGCCGCTGTCCTGTAAGCAGAATGAGGTGCATCTGACGGGGCATGCCATTGAATGCAGGATCAATGCAGAAACGGCAGGAGAGATTACAGATATTCATTTTCCGGGAGGAGCGGGGATCCGGATAGACACAGCGGTGTATCGTGGATATGTTGTTCCGCCGTATTATGACTCCATGCTGATGAAACTGATCGTACATGGAGATACGAGGGAGGATGCGATTGCCAAAATGAAGAGTGCGTTAGGGGAATTGATCATTGAGGGAATCCGTACGAATCAGGATGCGCAGTATGAGATCATGGATCATCCGGATTACCGGTCTGGCAGGATTGACATTGAATTTATGGATAGAGTTTGATTGAAAGAAGAGATGTGAAATACATGAATTTGAAGCAAAGGTTTAAGAAAACAAGCGATACGGCAGGAAAAGAGCGGGGAGAAAGCCGGAAAATCCCGGAAGTACCGGAGGGAATGCTGAAAAAATGCAATGTCTGCAAGTCTGCCGTCTTTGCAGAGGATGTAAGAAACGGACATTATATCTGTCCGAAATGTCATCATTATTTTCGGCTTGCGGCAAGGGTACGGCTGAAAATGCTTGCAGATGAAAACAGCTTTGAAGAATGGGATGCCGGACTGGAAACGAGAAATCCTTTGCAGTACAAAGGGTATGAGGAAAAAATCCGACAGGCACAGGAAAAAACAGGACTCACCGAGGCTGTGCTTACGGGAAAAGTAAAGATCGGAGAGAAAGAGGCTGCGATCGGCATCTGTGACAGTCATTTTATTATGGCAAGCATGGGAGAAGCGGTTGGAGAAAAGATTGCCCGCATGGTAGAGCGTGCGACAGAGGAACGGCTTCCGGTTATTATTTTTGCCTGTTCGGGAGGCGCAAGAATGCAGGAGGGGATCGTTTCCCTGATGCAGATGACGAAGACTGCGGCGGCATTGAAACGACATAGTGAAGCGGGAGGACTCTATATTTCTGTGTTGACGAACCCTACGACAGGCGGTGTGACCGCAAGCTTTGCCATGCTTGGAGATGTGATACTGGCAGAACCAGAGGCTTTGATCGGCTTTGCGGGACCGCGGGTGATCGAGCAGACAATCGGACAGAGGCTTCCGAAAGGCTTTCAACGATCAGAGTTTTTGTTGGAGCATGGATTTATCGATGCAATCGTGGAGCGGGAAGCCTACAGGGACGTTCTGATTCAGATTTTGGAACTGCATGAAAGGAAAGCACAGAACCCGGGTTTGGCGGCTGTGCCGGAAGATGCAGGAAACAGTCGGGATAGAAAGGAAAAGGCAGTCGGTCTGCATGCAGAAAGCGGAAAGAAAATGTCAAAATCCGGTACGGCATGGGATTGTGTGATGAAATCGAGAAAGAAAGACCGTCCGTCCGGTATGGATTATATCAGAGAGTTGTTTGAGGACTTCTTTGAACTTCATGGAGACAGATATTTTAAGGATGACAAAGCCGTAGTGGGCGGGATTGCAAAATTTTGCGGAGTACCGGTGACTGTCATCGCACAGGAGAAAGGAAAGACAACGAAAGAGAATCTGGAAAGAAATTTTGCGATGCCTTCGCCCGACGGCTACAGAAAAGCCCTGCGGTTGATGAAACAGGCGGAGAAGTTTCAGCGGCCGGTGATTTGTTTTGTAGATACTCCGGGAGCATTCTGCGGGATAGAAGCAGAGGAACGGGGGCAGGGAGAGGCGATTGCAAGATGTATTTGCGAAATGTCAGCGCTGAAGGTTCCGGTTCTGTCGGTGATTATCGGAGAAGGGGGAAGCGGCGGTGCCTTGGCGCTGGCGACAGCGAATGAAGTGTGGATTTTGGAAAATGCAGTTTATTCCATCCTGTCACCGGAGGGATTTGCTTCGATTTTATGGAAGGACAGCAAACGGGCAAAGGAAGCAGCCGAAGTGATGAAGCTGACGGCACCTGAATTGAAAGAAGCAGGGATTGTAGAAGAGGTGATTCCCGAACCGGAACATTTTACAGAGGAAACCTTATCCGATGTCTGCACAGAGCTAGAAAGAAGAATTGCAGGATTTTTAGAGCAATATCGGGGAAAAAGCCGGGAGGTGATTGCGGAAGAACGATATCGGAGGTTTCGGAACTTGTAAAGCGTGAGGAACGCTTATGTTGCAATGTGTATGCAGATTTTGGTGCTTTCTTTTTGAGCGGAGAGTGTGTATAATAAGAATAACAGCATTCTGGTGAAGGAGGAAGTAAATGAATACATATGAAACGGTCAATGATATTTTAGTGCATTTGTTTAATGAAATCTGGGAACTGGAAGAAAAAGCAATTATTACGGAAGAATTTCAGGATATTACAAATAATGATATGCATATTATAGAAGCGATCGGTATCGAAAACGGGAAAGCGATGTCGGCGATCGCCAAAAAGATGAATGTAACTGCCGGAACATTGACGACTGCCATGAACAGTCTGGTGAACAAAGCGTATGCGGTCCGTGAGCGAAGTGAAGAAGACCGCCGCAAGGTATGTATCAGACTGACGGAAAAGGGGAAAAGGGCATATGAGCATCACGCGCAGTTTCATCATCAAATGATAGAAGCGGCACTTGGGAGTCTGAGGGAGGAAGAGATTCCTGTGTTGGTGAAGACGCTGGAAAGTCTGGCAGAATTTTTCCGCAATTATAATTAGTTCTTTAGTGAAAAAAAGTCCTGTATGTGATAACATATATCCATAACTGTGAAACGGTTATGAGAAATGTTGGAGCAAACAGGGCTTTATTGTTTTTGAATGGTTATATTAGGAGACAGTATGGAAAAAGGAGTAATTAATAATAAGATTTATGTCGTAGGACATAAGAATCCGGATACAGATTCTATCTGTTCTGCAATTGCATATGCCGATCTTCGGACGAAAATCACAGGCGAGGAACATAATGCAAGGCGTGCGGGACATTTGAATGAGGAAACGCAGTATGTATTGGAGTATTTTGATGTGAAGGCTCCGGCGCTTCTGACCGATCTGCGCGTGCAGGTCAAGGATGTGGCGCTTCGGGAACTGGAGGGGATCAAAGGCTCTGTGTCGATTAAGACTGCGTGGGCGAAGATGAAAGAGGAGAGCATCAAGACGCTTCCGATCACCAGAAATGAGAAGTTGGAGGGGTTGATTACGATCGGAGATATTGCAACCTCCTATATGGACGTGTACGACAGCAGTATCCTTTCCATGGCAAGAACCCAGTATAGGAATATTGCGAGTACCGTAGACGGAGAAATCCTTATCGGGAATGAACACAGCTATCTTCTGAAAGGAAAGGTTGGGATCATGTCGTCCAGCCGCAAGCAGGTGGCGGATTTTGTAGAGGAAAACGATCTTGTGATCATCGGAAACCGGACAGAGGCACAGCAGCTTGCCATCGACCTGAATGTGGGCTGTATGGTGATCTGCAGCAATACCGAGGTGCCGGAGCAGATTTTGGAGCAGGCGAGAGAGAAGCAGATCGTCATTATCACGACGCCTCACGATACCTTTACCGTTGCTCGGCTGATCAATCAAAGTATTCCGGTACGGCACTTTATGACAAAGCGGGAAAAGCTGATCGTATTTAAAATGCGTGACTATGTGGACGATGCCAAGGATGTGATGCTGAAGGTCCGTTACCGTGATTTTCCGGTGGTAGACAATAAGGGGAATTTTCTTGGATTTATTTCCAGACGCCGATTGCTGAATTGCCGGAAAAAACAGGTCATTTTAGTAGATCATAATGAAAAAAATCAAGCGGTAGACGGCATTGAGCAGGCAGATGTACTGGAAATCATCGATCATCACCGTCTGAGCAGTATTGAAACAATGGCTCCGGTTTATTTTCGAAATCAGCCGGTGGGGTGTACGGCGACTATCGTTTATCAGATGTATCAGGAAAATGGGGTAAAAGTTCCGAAAACGATCGCGGGGCTGCTTTGTTCGGCGATCATTTCGGATACACTGATGTTCCGTTCTCCGACCTGTACTCCGCTAGATGAAGCCTCTGCGAGACAGCTTGCGGAGATTGCAGAGGTAGATATCGAGATGCTAGCACAGGCGATGTTCCGCGCCGGAAGTAATCTCAAGGGCAAGAGTGCGGAAGAGATTTGTTTCCTTGACTTCAAACAATTTACCGTTAATGATACGGTATTTGGCGTGGGTCAGGTAAATTCTATGAGTGCGGATGAATTAAAAGAGATTAAGAAAAAGGTTGTTCCGCATCTGGAAAAGGCAAGAAAGAATCACAGTCTGAATATGATCTTCTTTATGTTGACGAATATTTTGACAGAATCTTCGGAATTGATCTGTGCAGGACCGGAGGCGAGAGAAAAATTGATCAGTGCTTTTGACTTGCGTCAGGAGATGGAGGAGCTTCATTTGAAAGGAGTGGTGTCCAGAAAGAAACAGCTTGTACCGGCGCTTGTAGAGGCATTGCAGCAGTAGGGGACGTACTGTATTTTCAGAAAATAATAGATTGTATACGATATAGAAATGCAGGAGTAGGAGAGAAGATTATGAGCAAACAAATTTGGAAACCGGGCAATATGCTCTATCCGCTTCCGGCAGTGCTGGTAAGCTGTGGAGACAAGGATGGAAATACAAATATTTTGACGATTGCATGGACGGGAACAATCTGTACCAATCCGGCAATGGTGTATATTTCAGTCAGACCGGAGAGGTATTCTTATCGGATGATATATGATACGAAAGAATTTGTCATCAATTTGACGACGGAGCAATTGGCGCGGGCGACAGACTACTGCGGTGTCAGATCAGGGAAGGATACAGATAAATGGAAAGAAATGAATCTGCATCGGGAGAACGCATCTACACTTACATATGCCCCGCTGATCGCAGAATCTCCGGTCAATATTGAGTGTAAAGTAACCGAAATCAGAGAACTGGGAAGTCATCATATGTTTCTGGCAGAGGTTACGGCAGTACATGCGGACGAGGCATATATGAATGAAAAGAATAAATTTGAGCTTAATAAGACCGGACTGATCGCATATTCTCATGGGGAATATATGGGCCTTGGAAAGAAACTGGGAACGTTCGGATATAGTGTGAAGAAAAAGGGAAAGAAAAAGTAATACACACGGAATCAAGTATTTTGCTCGGAAGAGTATTTAGAGTGAAGGGACTGTCGCACTGATAATTAGTGCGACAGCCCCCTCTTAAAAAACAAAGATATCACTTCTGTATTTTATATATTATAC
>CAUWKK010000012.1:0-59387 GCA_963559385.1 uncultured Schaedlerella sp. | reverse complement strand
ATAATACCGTCTTTTACATTCAGAGTCAGCTTACAGGTACCCTGCTGCGGAGCACACCAGCCTACACCATGTGTCAAGCCGGAAATATCTTTTACTTCTTTTGCTTTTACCCATTTTGCTTCTTCCGGAATCGGAGCCGGTCCGTGATTCGCGCCCTGCGCTACCGGACACATCATTTCTACTTCATGTGAATAAATCATGTTAATACTCCTTTCAAATATGAATGATTTTTCTCCTGCATAATGTTGATAAATATTTAACATCACACTTAATTTTATTTTCGCACAAAATAATCTCTACGTCAATTGTCACTTTCTACAAGTTTCCACATTTCATGACCTTTTTCATACGACATAAAGTCTTTCTTTTCGTATTCGATCGTATCCCACCCCCGGCTGATGATATTTCCGTCCTCGCTTCGGTAGTGATATGTAAATGTGAGCAGTACCCCATTCTTAGTCAGCGCCATTCCGCTCATATATCTGCCGTCCATGATCTCACCTGCAAGGGCTCTTTGAAAAACCTCGTCATCCAGTTCCCGATACGCTTCACTTTCCTCGTCTTTCTCTAAGAGCTTCTGATGAAAATCCTTTGCCAGGTCCTCATCTGTCTCATAAGTCTCTTCCGGAAGAATGACTTCTCCGGTTTTTAAGTTGATGATCCGGGTACGAACGGAAGCATATTCTGCATAGGCGCTTCCCATGAAATAGTGATCTGCATATACAACGCTTACCAGATTTTCACTCAGATATGTAACCTTATATCCGACTTCACTTTCCCGATAGAGATATTCCTGCTCCTCGAACAACTGCTTCAATTCTTCGGTCGGATTTGTATATAAGCTTTCTACATTCAGCATCGCAGCCCGCTTTAGTTCTGCATTCACGGTCTCTGCTATCGCTTCCGGAAGATTTTTAATCTGCGGATAATGGATATTAAATTTTAAATGTTCTCCGTCACTGTCTTCCTCTAAGCGATACACCTCCTCCGCAAGTTCAAAAGGAACTTCTTCCAGATATACTTCTACATCTGACAATTCTTCTTCCAAAATTGTCTCATACGAAAGAGGCTCTTCTATCTCAGGTTCTTCCGGCAATGCCTCTTTGGTATCTTCCTGCTCTTTCTCCCACTTCTCCTGCAATTCTCTTTGTTCCATAACTCTCTGATAGGTGATATAATCGGAGATCTTTTTCCCTGTAAAAAAGAGCAGTCCTGCCACTATAAACAAAAACAGGATTCCACCTGCTGTCAGCGCGATCACCAGCCCGGTATTCTTTTTCTCCGGCGGAATTTCCGCAGCCGCAAGTATTTTTTCCATTGGAATACACGTTTCGTCCTCTCCCAACATTTCACTGCTCTGGGGAACAAATCCACATGCCCGATAACATTCCACTTCTGCCAGATTTGCAAGCGCTGTAATCCGTGTTACAGAAAATTGCTGAAAACATGCAGTACATAATGCATCCAAGATCTGTTCTCCCATGCCCTGCTGTAGGGCAGGCTCCACAACCAGAATGCAGATATGCCCGCCGGATGAAATGACTCCACATCCATGCAGTCCCCTTTCATCCTCTCCTCCGACTACGATTGCCTGCTGCTCCCGGACCAACTGCGCAATATTCACTGTTTTTCCCAATACCCGCTCTGTCAGCTCTGCGGCCTTTCCCCATTCCATCTCTGTCAGCCGTCTGATCCGCATATCCATGCCTCCTCTTCTTTCACACACTGTAACATTTCCCTGATAGTTATTTCCGTACTGTTCACTGTCTCTGCAGCATATCGATTGCAAGCCGAAGCACAGCTTCTACAGTCTGAAGACGATTTTCCATACGATTTCCGTAAAACCGCAGCTTTCTTACCTCTACAGTATTCCCTATACTGCATCCGATATAGATCAACCCCACCGGCTTTTCCTCTGTTCCGCCTCCGGGGCCTGCAATTCCGGTAGAACTCAATCCCATGTTGCTTCCGGCTGCCTGTGCCGTTCCGATCGCCATTTCACGCGCCGTTTCCTCACTGACTGCACCAAATTGCCTGAGCGTTTCCTTACGGACACCGACCAGACGCTCCTTTGCCTCATTGGAATATGTAATATACCCCTCATTCAGCACCTCCGATGCTCCCGCCGCATTGACGATCGCTCCTGCAAGAAGACCGCCGGTACAGGACTCTGCTGTACTGACGGTCATATTCCTTTCCTGCAAAAGCCGCACAAACGTTTCCTCTAATTCACATTCTCGTTTTGCCTGAAAGAATTCCATTTTACATTCCACCCTCTGTTAAAACCTGTTTATTTTTAAGTACATAATCCAACAGGGAAATAATGGTAAGCGCAAGTGCGATCCATACCAGAAGCATTCCGATCATATCGAATATCCCGCCTAGATCCATGATCAAAACAATGATCATTGCCATTTGGAATACGGTTTTAAATTTCCCCCAATAGCTTGCAGCAATTACGATTCCATTGTCGGAAGCCACCAAACGGAAACCGCTGATAATAAATTCTCTTGCGATAATCACGATTACGATCCAGGCTGCCAGCTTTTCCATCTCCACCAGACAGATCATGGCAGAACACACAAGCAATTTATCTGCCAGCGGATCCATAAACTTACCGAAATTGGTCACCAAATTGTATTTTCTCGCAATTTTCCCATCCAAAAGATCTGTCAAACTTGCAACACAGAACAGTACAAGGGCAATCCACTTATTCGCTGCTCCGCCTACATCCGTCAGCATAAAGAACACAAAAAACGGAACCATGATAATTCTAAGCACAGTTAATTTATTTGGTAAATTCATTCTACTAATCCTCCTATCAAATCGTATTCTAAGGCTCCGGTAATCCTTACCTTTGCAAAATCTCCCGACATCAGCTCTTCTCCCGTTTCCACAAAAATCAGCCCGTCTACATTCGGTGCATCCCGGTAAGTCCTTCCGACGTAGCATGGTTCATCTGCGACTTTTCCTTCGATCATCACCAACACTTCTCTTCCCGCCATGCTTTCTGCCGCTTCAAATGCGATTTCCTGCTGCAACTCCATTAACTCTGCCTGACGTTCTTCTTTGACCTCCTCTGCAATCTGATCCGGCATTTCAGCCGCCGGAGTATCTTCTTCGGGAGAATAGGTAAAAACTCCGAGACGGTCAAATTCCATTTCATTTACAAACCGGTACAGTTCTTCATGCTGCTTTTGTGTCTCTCCCGGGAAACCGGTGATCAGCGTCGTGCGAAGACAAATATCCGGAATCTCCCGCCGGAGCTTTGCAATGATATTTACCAATTCCTGCTTCGATGTCTTACGCCCCATTCGCTTCAGAATATCATCGTTGGCATGCTGTATCGGCAGATCCAGATAATGACAGATCTTTGGCTCCTCTTTGATAACGCTGATCAGCTCGTCATAAATTTCCTCCGGATAGCAATACATCACGCGAATCCAACGAATCCCGCTGATTTTACACAGTTCCTTTAATAATCGGTGCAGTGATTTTTCTCCGTACAGATCTTTTCCGTACAGAGTCGTTTCCTGTGCGACCAGGATCAGTTCTTTCACACCCTGCTCTGCCAGATCTTTTGCTTCTTTTAACAACTGCTCGATCGGAACACTTCGGAATCTGCCGCGAATTTTCGGAATGATACAATATGTACAATGCTTATCGCATCCCTCCGCAATTTTCAAATACGCAAAATGTCCTCCTGTTGTGATCTGCCGCTTTGTTTCTACTGTCGGAAGCACCTCCAAAGACTCCATTGTGACAGAGGCCTTTCCTTTCAAAGCATTTTGGATTGTCTCCAATATCTTATCATAAGCTGTTGTTCCCAATACCGCATCTACCTCCGGTATCTCTTCCCGGATCTCCTGCCGATACCTCTGCGCCAGACATCCCGTCACGATCAGCGCTTTTAAGCTTCCCTCTTTTTTATAGTTTGCCATTTCCAAAATGTTTTGTATGCTTTCTTCTTTCGCATCATGGATAAAACAACAGGTATTGATCACAATCACATCTGCCTCTGTTTCCTCATTTGTCATTTCATATCCGGCATCTGAAAGAAGTCCGAGCATCACTTCCGTATCGGTTAGGTTCTTATCACAGCCGAGTGAAATAAATAATACTTTCATAGCTTTCTCCGTTTTATGTTTTCTATATTGATAATCGAAAGGCAGATACCCTTATGTGCATCTGCCCTTTCTCTTTATTCCTCTGCAGTTTCCTCCGCTGTTTCTTCTGTTACAGCTTCTTCTGCTTCCGCACCCTCTGCGATAATCTTTAATTTTCCATTATTCAACTCGTCAATTGCAACAGAAAGAGGCTTTGTCTCGTTCTTTGCATGTACCATAGGCTCATCTCCGTCGATAATCTGTCTTGCCCGCTTAGAAGTTGCAAGAACGATCGAATATCTGCTGTTGACAACCTTTGTTTCGCCCTCCTCAACGTCCTTATTTACCACTTTCATCAAATCTGTGTAAGATGGATGTAACATAATGTATTATTCTCCTTTCAGACCCTTTAATTCTTCTTTCATTTTTCCGATAAACGCCTCATTCCTCCGCGTCCGCAAATGCTCTGCACATATGATCCGGTGCATCTGCTCCACACATGTGTCGAGATCATCATTTACTACCAGATAATCATAGGCTTCCATTCCCTCAGCCTCCTCTGCTGCGCGACGCATTCTGGATCCGATCACTTCCATACTCTCGGTTCCTCTGCCGATCAGACGTTTCCTAAGTTCCGCTGCACTCGGCGGCACAACAAACAAAAGTAAGGTGTCCGGAAATGCTTCTTTTACTTTCAGCGCACCCTGGATCTCAATTTCCAGAATAACGTCTTTTCCTGCATGTAACTGCTTTTCCACATAAGCTTTCGGCGTTCCGTAGTAATTTTCCACATACTTAGCATACTCTATCAATTCCGCTTTCGCAATCATTTTTTCAAATTCGTCTTTTGTTTTAAAAAAATATTCTCTTCCGTCTTCTTCTCCATCTCGCGGCTGTCTCGTTGTTGCAGAAATAGAAAGTGCATAATTCTCCGCATATTTTTCCAGAAGACGTTTCATCAAAGTTCCTTTTCCCGCACCGGAAAACCCGGACACTACTATCAGGATTCCTGTTCCGTTCATTCCTTTTCTCTCCTATTCGATATTCTGTATCTGCTCTCTGACTTTTTCAATCTCTGTTTTCAGATCGATTGCATAGTTGGAAATCTCCAGATCATTTGCCTTTGACAGCGTTGTGTTCGCCTCCCGATTCATCTCCTGTGCAATAAAATCCAGTTTTCTTCCGATTCCTTCTGACAATTCCAACGTATCCCTCATATGAGAAATATGACTTTTCAGCCGCACGATTTCTTCATCTGTACAAATCTTATCTGCAAATAAAATCACCTCTGCTGCAATCCTGCTCTCTTCAATCTGCGCATCTGCCAGAAGTTCCCGCAGCTTTTCTTCCAGTTTTTCCCGGTATTTTGCGACAATCTCCGGAGAATGCTCTTCAATCCCGGCAACCAGCGTTTCCATATGCGCCAATTTCTCCAATATATCCGCCTTTAAAAGTTCCCCTTCCACAGTTCTTGCTTCTACAAACCGAGAAAATGCTCCCTCAAGCGCCATCTTCAAGCCTTTCCAAAGTTCCTCTTCATCTTCCGGCTGTGCCTCCATTACCAGAACCTCCGGGCATCGCGCCAGAACAGATGCTTTCAGATCATTTTCCACACCGAATTCTTCGCTCATCTGCCGGAAATACTTCACATACTCCGCCGCAAGAGGAGCATTGTACTTTAAGGAAGACTGCTCTTCTGCCATATCTTCGTATGTAATAAAAATATCAACCTTTCCACGAGCTGCATATTGTTTCAGCAGCGCCCGTATGGATGTTTCAAAAAGGGTCAATTTCTTCGGCATGCGGATATTCACATCCAGATAACGATGATTCACACTTTTGAGCTCTACCGTAAATTTCTTGGAATCCTGCTGATACTCGCATCTTCCAAACCCTGTCATACTCTTTATCATTGCACTCATCCTCTGTGTTTTTCTTCCCTATATTCACCTTGATTTTTCTTTTGCATATCACGGTTATCGTACATTATACCCTACGCCATGTTTTCGGTCAACTCCCGAAGAGGAAGTTTTTGCCCGAAGTTTTCCCCGAGTTTTCCCACCTAAAGTTTTTTCTCCTGACACAAACCGTCGTTTCTATGCTATAATGAAGCGATATTGAGGTCATAAAATTCTATAAACAACAGGAGGACAACACTATGGCTTTTGACGGAATTGTCGTGGCGAATCTCGTCCATGAACTGCGAAACGAGCTTTTAAACGGAAGAATCGCGAAAATTGCACAGCCGGAAACAGACGAACTGCTCCTTACGATCAAGGCGTCTGCCGGACAGAGGCGTCTCTACCTGTCCGCAAGCGCATCTCTTCCTTTGATATATTTAACAGATACCAACAAACCAAGTCCGATGACAGCGCCGAACTTCTGCATGCTGCTCAGAAAACACATTGCGAACGGACGTATCGTGGATATTTATCAGCCAAAGCTGGAGCGAATCATCCACTTTACGATTGAACACCTGGATGAAATGGGCGACCTATGCAGAAAAGATCTGATCGTGGAAATCATGGGCAAGCACAGCAATATCATTTTCTGTACCGAAGACGGCACGATCATTGACAGCATCAAGCATGTATCCGCTCAGGTCAGTTCCGTCCGTGAGGTACTTCCGGGCAGAACTTATTTTATTCCGGACACGATGGAAAAAGCAGACCCACTGTCTGTAACAGCCGAAACGTTTGCCGCTGTCTTAGTTGCCAAAGCAATGCCCCTTTCCAAAGCAATTTACACAAGCTTTACAGGGATCAGTCCGGTCACCGCAGAAGAAATCTGCTTTATTGCGGGAATTGATTCTGCTCTGCCGCCGAAGGAACTTTCAACAGATGTGATGTTACATCTGTACAACCAGTTTTCTCTATATTTTGACAAAGTACGGATTGGTGCTTTTTCTCCGATCATCTATTCTCTCGGAAAGGAACCGAAAGAATTTTCCGCGCTGCCGTTAGATCATTTTACCGAATATAACCGCACTGCGTTTAACAGTATCTCTAAGGTTTTGGAAACCTACTATGCCACAAAAAATACCATTACCCGTATCCGCCAGAAATCCACAGATCTGCGCCATATCGTGCAGACCGCACTGGAGCGGAACCGCAAGAAATATGACTTACAGGCCCGGCAGTTGAAAGACACAGAAAATCGTGACAAATTCAAGGTATACGGAGAATTAATCCATGCATACGGATATGGTCTGGAAGAAGGCGCAAAAAAATTGGAAGCGCTGAACTATTACACAAATGAACCGGTTACGATCCCCTTGGATCCTGCCATGACGCCCCAAGAAAACGCACAGCGGTATTTCAACAAATACAACAAACAAAAACGTACCTTTGAGGCTCTTTCCAAACTGATCGAGGAAACCCGAGACGATATCCGTTATCTGGAATCCGTACAGACCGCACTGGACATTGCAAGAAGCGAGGAGGATTTGGCGGAAATCAAAGAAGAACTGACAGCTGCCGGTTACATGAAGCGAAAATTTACCAAGAAAAAAGTGAAGATCAAAAACAAACCGCTCCACTATATTTCCTCAGACGGATATCATATGTATGTGGGCAAAAACAATCTTCAAAATGAAGAACTGACATTTGATCTTGCCGTCGGCAATGACTGGTGGTTTCATGCCAAGCAGGCTCCCGGCTCCCATGTCATTGTAAAGAGCAACGGAGACGAACTGCCGGATCGAACGTTTGAAGAGGCAGGACGCCTTGCCGCCTACTACTCTAGTATGCGCGGCGCAGACAAGGTAGAAATTGATTATATAGAAAAAAAGCATGTCAAAAAACCAAAAGGCGGAAAGCCAGGATTCGTCGTCTATTATACGAATTATTCTTTGGTCATCGACAGCGATATCAGCAAAATAGCAGAAGGAGATTGAATGGGTATTTCCTCATTCAATCTCCTTTGCCGTATCCTGTATTTCCTGTGGTACACAAATATCTCCCACCGCATTATACTCTGTAAAAGAAAGCTCAATTGCATATTGCGTGACATCTGTCGTTTCTCCCAAACTGTTGTACAGCTTATTCAGTACCTCTGTCATGTCTACGATCATACGCGCCGGAAGCATATTTTCCTGATACACATCCAGAATCACCGGTATGTCCAGTTCTGCAACCACACTGTCGTCCGGCAGTTCCACCAGACCGAAACCGTGGATCATCGAATTTCCGAGAATCCCTATCAATTCTTGTCCGGTCACATTCCCATACATTTCATAGCATGGTTTTTCTTCCACTTCAACCGATTCCTCTGCCAATTGAAATTCTTCTGCGGATTCTCCGATCTCAGAAAACAGATTGCTGTCTAATGCGATCCCTCCCTGACTTTCCTGTGCCGCCTCCTTGCTCCACTGTCCGTCCAGACCGCTGTAGGTAATCGAATCTTCTCCTTCTTCTACCTGATAGATTTCTAAACCGCTGGTCAGGGTAACGCCCCGCATCGTTACCTCTGCGGTTCCTTTCGCATGTCCGGCTTTCGGCTCCATTGTATTTTCCATGGTCATATCCATGGTGACCTTGGTGTAATGGACCAGTTCTTCCATTTTAATGTCCATTTTCACACGATTGGAGAAGGAAGTTACACCTGTCAGGTTTTCTTCCACCTGCTCTGTGATTTTCTTTGGAGTCATTTCCCCGCCGCATCCGTTCAAAAGGCTTGCACAAAGCGCCGCTGTCAACAAAAGCGCCGCTTTTCTCTTTTTTTGTTTCCACATCATACTGGTTTCCTTTTATTTCTTATTTTTGTCCAAGCAGATAATCGATAAACTGCTGTGCAGTTCTTCCGGAAAGTCCACCATGACTTAGCTCCCACTGATTTGCTTCCAAAAGTAGCTTTTCTTCCGACATCTCGATTCCATTTTGCCGTGCCAATTCCCTTACGATCTGCTGAAATTCTTTTTTATCCGGAGATCCGTAGTAAATCGTTACCCCAAACCGTGCCACCAACGACAGCTTTTCCTGTACGGTATCATTGGTATGCAGTTCCTCATCCCGATCCGCCTTATCCCGAAATGTTTCCCGTACAAGATGACGACGATTGGAGGTCGCATAGATCAGTACATTTTCCGGTTTCTTCTCCAAACCACCTTCGATCACGGCTTTCAGATACTTATACTCAATCTCAAATTCTTCAAAGGACAGATCGTCCATATATATGATGAACTTATAATTCCGGTTTTTGATCTGAGAAATCACTTCATTCAAGTCTTTAAACTGGTGCTTATACACCTCTATCATACGCAGCCCGCGATCATAATATTGATTCAAAATCGCCTTGATCGAAGAAGACTTTCCGGTTCCTGCATCTCCGTAAAGCAGACAATTATTCGCCCGTTTTCCGTTTACAAACGCCTCTGTATTATCAATCAATTTCTTTTTGGCAATTTCATACCCCACCAGATCGTTCAAATGCACATGTGCGATATTGGTGATCGGAACAATCTCCGGTCTGCCTGTATCTGAATGCGCCACCCGAAACGCTTTATGCAGTCCCAGTTTTCCTACGCCGAATTCTTGATAAAAACAAGTCAGCCGCTGCTTAAAAACATCTACGTTCTCTGCTTCTCCTAGCGCTTTGCTCAGATTGCAGATCCGATCCCGTATTCTTCTGTTAAAGATCCTGCTTTTCTCTCCACTTTTTTCATATTTCCTCAAAATCGAAATACAGGATGCATCCAGCGCCTTCTCAAGAGGCTTAAAATCATAATCAAACAATTCTTTCATAATTTGAAAATCATGCCGCGCAATCTCATTGATACTTCCCGCTGTCTCTCCTACGATCTCACAAGAGGTACTGTAGGCATTTTCATCATTTGCCAAAAGAAACGTCAGATACGTATGCCAGAGATTTCCCTCAAATCCATGACTTACCGAAAGTTCTAACAATGCATTAACACATTCAAATAAAAGACTTCGCAAATCCTCCCGGTTATAAAATGCATTATCATAATTTTCTGTCAGAAAGGTCATATCCTTCAAGATTTCCCCATATTCCATATGTTTATATAACATCAATTCATTGGTACGCATGCTTTCCCCTCTTTCCGTCCGAAAACCGGTTCTGTACTTTTAATAATTTCCGAGTATTTTTAAGTTTTTTGCCTCTTCCCGCAGTCCGCGAAGCGCATTTTTCACCGCCGGGTTTTCCAGGTTCCCTTCAAAATCTACAAAGAAACGATATTCCCATGTTTTTCCTTCAATCGGTCTGGACTCGATCCGCGTCATATTCAGATTATTGTAAATAAAATGAGACAGCATCTGATACAGCGATCCGCTTTCATGCGGAACCTCAAAGCAAATGCTGATTTTAGATGCGTCTTTCAAATACACCTTCTGGTTGGTCACCACGATAAACCGGGTCGAATTGCTCTTTTCATCGTTAATATCCTCTGCAAGCACTTCCAGACCATAAACTTCTGCGGCGTATGCGCTGCACACCGCCGCCTGTGTACGATCCGATTCATGGAGCACCTTTTTTGCCGCTGCGGCGGTATTTGTCATGCTGATCCGTTCCCAGTCCGCATGTTCATCCAAAAAACGGGAGGTCTGCATCAGCGCTTCCGCCTTGGAATATACGCGCTTTACTTCCTTCATACTCGTTCCCGGAAGTCCTGACAAAGTATGCGTGATAGGAAGGATCGTCTCTCCTACAATATAATTTTCAAATTCAACTAGCAGATCGTAGATTTCATTTACCGAACCGGCTGAAGAATTTTCAATCGGAAGCACTGCGTAGTCAGCCGCTCCCTCTTCGATCGCCTCCATTGCCTCCCGGAAAGTACGCACATGAAAATGGTTGCAGTCTTTCCCGAAATACTGTTTCATGGCAGCCTGACTGTACGCCCCTTCCGTCCCTTGAAAGACCACTCTTGCAGTTTCCTTTTCCAATGATGAGATCTCTATAAACGGCAGTCTTCCGAGCGCTCCTGCCTCCACCAACTGGCGATACTGCAGTTTTCTGCTCATGGACATCAACTGTTCGTACAGTTCCTGTACCCCTTTTTGATTGAATTCTCCTTTCACTTTCGCTGCTACATCAGCCAGCTTACTCTTCTCACGCTGTTTGTCCAGCACTCGTTTCCCGGACTGTACTTTAAATGCACCGACCTCTTCGCATACTTTCATTCGTTCTTCATAGAGGCGGACGATCTGATCGTCAATCTCATCCAATCGTACCCGCAATTCTTCCAATGCTGCCATATTTTCTCTCCTTTTGCTGCAACTTCAAATTTTTCTGTTTCCACTCCAACCTCATCTTCTTGCCCTACGGACAAGAAGCATCCCTTGCTTTCAACTCGGTCAAATTATTGCTTATTATAATACATATCGCCCGGAAAATCTATGCCGTATTTTGATTTTAAACCGAATTCCCCCTCATGGGAAACTGAACTTTTGCCGGAAATCCTGTTGAAAATCGCCTTAAATTAGTATATAATATCTCGGAACGATTGCAGAACAATTTTTATTACACTATCGATAAAGAAAACTTTGCCAAAAGGCATATTATAAGGAGGTTTTTTATGAGACATTTGATGAGTCCTCTGGATTTCACTGTAGAGGAACTGAACAACTTACTGGATCTGGCACAGGATATCGAAACACACCGCGAGAAATATGCGCATGCCTGTGACGGTAAAACGCTTGCCACACTGTTCTATGAGCCGAGTACACGTACACGGCTGAGCCACGAGGCTGCTATGCTGAATTTAGGTGGCAATACGATGGGCTTTTCTTCCGCAGATTCCAGTTCTGCATCTAAGGGAGAAAGTGTTGCAGATACGATCCGTACCGTTTCCTGTTATGCAGACATTGTTGCCATGAGACATCCGAAGGAAGGTGCTCCGATGGTAGCAAGCGCAAATTCTCCGATTCCGATCATCAATGCAGGGGACGGCGGACATCAGCATCCGACCCAGACCTTGACAGATCTTTTGACGATCCGCAGCTTAAAGGGCCGTCTTGACAACTTAACGATCGGTCTTTGCGGAGACTTGAAATTCGGACGTACCGTTCACTCTCTCATCCAGGCGCTTGTCCGTTATACCGGAATCCGTTTCGTTTTAATCTCTCCGGAAGAGCTTCGTCTCCCGGATTACATTCGTCAGGACGTACTGGATAAGGAAAATGTACCTTACAAAGAAGTTGTCCGTCTGGAAGAAGCAATGCCGGAACTGGATATTCTCTATATGACCCGGGTACAGAAAGAACGCTTCTTCAACGAAGACGACTATGTACGCATGAAAGATTTCTATATTCTGGATAAAAAGAAGCTGGAGCTTGCCCCCGAAGAAATGTATGTGCTTCATCCGCTTCCGCGTGTCAATGAAATTTCTGTAGAGGTAGACGAAGATCCGCGCGCCGCTTACTTCAAACAGGTACAGTACGGTGTCTACGTTCGTATGGCGCTGATCCTGACACTGCTCGAAATTAAGGTAGATTAAGATCGATAAAGCATTTCACAAAAGCAATCGGTTTTCGTTCAAAAACACTTTGTGAAAATCATTGTATTATATATTCAGATAAAAGGAGAAATCTTATGGTAGAAAATAAATTGAACGTAGGAAAAATTTCCGAAGGTTTTGTACTGGATCACATTGAATCCGGAAAGAGTATGGAAATCTATAAATACCTGCACCTAGACAAACTGGACTGCTGTGTTGCGATCATCAAAAATGCAAAAAGCAGCAAAATGGGTAAAAAAGATATTATGAAGATCGAATGCCCGATCGATTTCATGGACTTGGACATCCTTGGCTTCATCGATCACAACATTACTGTCAATATCATTAAGGATGAAACGGTCGTAGCCAAAAAAGCGCTGCATCTTCCGAAGGAGATCAGAAATGTGATCCGCTGCAAGAATCCAAGATGTATCACTTCCATCGAGCAAGGTTTGGATCATGTGTTTGTTCTGACAGATGAAGAAAATGAAGTATACCGTTGTAAATACTGTGAAGAAAAATACCGTGGTAAAAAATAAGCCGTAAAACAGACGTATCTTAAAAAGCTGTATTCAAAAAACACCGAGGCCGGAAATCCGCTTCGGTGTTTTTAATACTGTCTGCTTTTAACATTTCTCTGCCATTTCACAGATCAGTCGTTCTGTGTCTGCCCATCCAAGGCAAGGATCGGTAATGGACCTTCCATATACTCTTCCACTGTTTATGCTCTGGCAGCCTTCTTCCAGATAGCTTTCGATCATCACGCCTTTTACCAACTTTTTCAATTCCGGATTGTAATTTCTGCTGTGCATCACTTCACTCGTGATCCGTATCTGCTCCTGAAACCTTTTATTGGAATTGGAGTGGTTCGCATCAATGATCGCCGCCGGATTTTTCAGTTCTGTCTTCTGATACATTTCCAAAAGACGGATCAAATCCTCGTAATGGTAGTTTGGAATACAAGTTCCGTACTTATCTACTCCACCACGCAAAATCACATGTGCCAACTCATTTCCGTCGGTTGTTACGTCCATTCCACGATAAATAAAGCTGTGTGAACTCTGTGCCGCAATAACGGAATTGAGCATCACAGAAAAGTCTCCGCTGGTCGGATTCTTCATCCCCACCGGAATATCCATGCCGCTGGATGTCAGCCGATGCTGTTGATTCTCAACAGAACGCGCGCCAATTGCCTCATAAGAAAGAATATCGTCCAAATAGCTTCTGTTTTCCGGATACAACATCTCATCTGCCGCAGTCAGTCCGCTCTCTTCGATCGCCCGCAGGTGCATCCGGCGAATTGCAATAATCCCCGCCAATAGATCCGGTGCCTTATCCGGCTCAGGCTGATGCAGCATTCCCTTATATCCCGCCCCTGTCGTGCGGGGTTTATTTGTATAAATACGCGGAATGATCATAAGACGGTCTTCTACTTTTTCATTCAGCTTTGCCAGACGGTTCACATACTCGCAAACCGAGTCCTCGTTATCTGCCGAGCAAGGTCCGACAATCACTATAAACTTGTCTGATTTCCCTGTAAAAATATCTCTGATTTCCCGATCTCTGTTTTCTTTGATCGCACGTAACCGTTCCGGCATCGGATATTCGGCTTTCAAATCTGCCGGAAGCGGCAATTGTGCGTTTATTTTCATCCCCATACTGTCACACCTCATTTCCATTTCTATCGATACTATTACTCAAAACAGCCCACCGGACTGTTTTATCACATGCATGGCAACAAAAACTGCCTTTCACACCTGCTTTTGCAATGTGGAAAGGCAGTATGTATCTTTCTTTTTCATAGTCAAGCAAGACGATAAGCCGGGTTATGTCATCGGACGATCATCTGTCTTGCCCCGGTGTCACCACCGGGATCTAGCGACCTACCTAAAGCGTGACGGGCCGCCACATCGCTTTCTTCCGGTCTTGCTTCGAATGGGGTTTACATGTGCCCTCTCTGTTACCAGAGAGGCGGTAGTCTCTTACACTGCCTTTCCACCCTTACGCCGGCAATGAACCGGCGCGGTAGACAAAATTGCCTTGCAATTTGTCTACACGGCATTCGCCGAATCCCCTGTCATCAACAAGTGCCTCTGTAAGTAAACTTACAATGCACTTGTCTCTTCCATGGCGCACGGCTCATTGCTAGCGCGGTATATTTCTGTTGCACTGGCCTTGGAGTCACCTCCACCGGATGTTATCCGGCATCCTGCCCTGTGAAGCCCGGACTTTCCTCACCTGCTGCCTTTCGGCACCTGCAGCCGCGATCGTCTGTCTTACTTGACCTTGTTCATTATACGTCAGTTTTCTCATATTGTCCAATCTTTTTTATTCCATACACGATATCCGTGCACGATTGAAGCCATGTATCATACTGCGTCGAACGCTACAAGCCCGCATCTTCGATCAACGCATCTCCGTCTGCCGCACCTGTCGCCAGTTCATCACACCGTTCATTTTGCAGATGTCCGTCATGCCCCTTGACCCAATGAAAGGTTACCTGATGTTTTCCTTTCACCGACAGCAGGCGTTTCCACAGATCTACATTTTTCACCGGCTCGTTTTTTCCCCGCTTCCATCCTTTTTTCAGCCAACTGTCAATCCAATGTTGGTTAAACGCATCTACAACGTACTTAGAATCGGAATAGATATCCACCTCACAAGGACGATTCAACGCTTCCAGACCGGCGATCACCGCCATAAGCTCCATACGATTATTGGTTGTCTTTTTATATCCCTGCGCCAGCTCCTTTGTATGCAGTTCTCCTTTTCCGTCTACATACTCCAACACGGCTCCGTATCCTCCGGGACCGTCCGGGTTTCCTCTGGCGGCTCCGTCCGTATATAGGGTTACTTTCATTTCAAATGTGTCCTCTCTGTCTGTTTTTCATTTCCCTTTGTGCCTCATAGTATCACCGCAAATTCAAGGTCTCTGCAACCTGAACCAGTTCCGGCAGCACATACTCCAATCCCTCTTTTGCCAGTTTGGCGCTGCCCGGCAGATTCACAAGCAAGGTGCTTTCGCAGATTCCGGCTGCGCTGCGATCCAATATCGTCTTCTTGGAATGCCGCATATTATATGCCCGCATCGCCTCCGGGATCCCCGGAAGCAGCCGTTCTGCCGCATCACACAAAGCATCCGGCGCACAGTCCTTTCTCAAAAATCCATTTGCGCCTACTGTCAGGATCAACTGTACAGAACGATTCCGGGACAGTTGTTTCATCACTGTGGAGATCACCTCTTTATCCTCCGGTAGAACCCCTGTCTTCACCTCCAGTCCGACCTGTTCCAAAAGCCGCTTTAATACAGCTCCTGCCGGACTTTCCTTCTTTTCTTTATACAATCTTGTATTGATCATAAAAATTGCTGCTTTCATACTTTTATCTTCTTTCCTTTTCTTTTCAGTCATTTATCCGAGAATCTTCCGTGCAAACGCATTTGCCTTCGCATAAACTGTTTCCTTCGGAACGTCCAGGAAAAATTCTCCGTCTTCATAAAGTATGCGTCCGCCTACCATTGTCATTTTGACATTCTGCTTACTTCCGCTGTAGACCAGATTTTTCTCTATGTTCTGAATCGGCTGCATATTCGGCTGATTCAAATCGATCAGGATCAGATCTGCCTTTTTCCCGACGCTCAATGTATCACAATCTTTCAGTCCCATAGCATATGCGCCGTTCACAGTTGCCATTTTCAATACTTCTCTCGCCGGAACTGCCTCCGGATCGTCACAGACTGCCTTCTGCAGTCCGGTTGCCAGAAACATTTCCCGAAACATGTCCAGACAGTTGTTACTTGCCGCACCATCTGTTCCGATCGCAACCGGAATCTTCTCCTCTAAAAACCGTCGGATCGGTGCAATCCCGCTTGCCAGCTTCAAGTTGGAGGCAGGATTCGTCACCACATAAATGCCCCGTTTCTTTAAAATCTCATAGTCTGTTTCATCCATATGTACACAGTGGAACAGAGTTCCGCCATGACGAAACAGCCCGATTTCGTCTAATGCCGCAACCGGACTTTTCCCATATCTGCCCCTGCATTCCTCTACTTCCTTTTTGGTTTCCGAACAATGTGTGCTCACCGGGGCCTTATATTTATCTGCAAGAGCAGAAAGCTCTTCTAACAATTTTCTACTTGTCGTATACTCCGCGTGAAATCCGATCCGGTGACTGATATCCTGTTTCTCATCCTTGTTCAGACGCAGATAGTCCTCTTCTACTCCGGTCACAGTGCCGCCGAAATCGTTGATGCTGTCGCAGAACACATAACGGAATCCACAGTCTCTGGCTGCTCTTGCACCGTCGTCCACGTAGAAATACATATCATAGGCCGCCGTAATTCCACTAGTCAAGTATTCCATGATCCCAAGCTTTGTAAACCAGTACAGCGCTTCTCCCGTCAGCTTTGCTTCATTTGGAAATATCTGTTGATGCAGCCATTCATCCAGCTTCATATCATCCGCATAGGACCGCAGGAAGGTCATCGCCGTATGTGTATGTGCATTCTTAAATCCCGGCATCAGAAGGTTTCCCTGTCCGTCGATTTCTCTGTCCCAGTGAATGTCCTTGGGTTCTTCTTTTCCGACATAGGAAATCGTATCTCCCTGTATCTGCACCTCTCCCCAAAAAGGAGCCTGTCCCTCCTCCATTGTCAAAATTCGTACGTTATAAATCCTTGTATTCATTCTCTCTTCTCCATTTTCGATATTTTATCGTCTCTTCAAATCCTTACAGTCTTTCAATGATCCTTGTTACCAGATGTTCAAACTCCTCTGAGCGCCGATCTGCCACAGCCTGAACATCCAGCTGGCTCAATTCCTCATCGTCAATTCCGCTGGCCATATTAGAAATAAAGGAAATACCGCATACACGAACTCCCCCATGTCTTGCCGCAATCGCCTCACAGGCAGTGCTCATACCAACCGCATCGGCTCCCAACACAGAAAACATACGGATTTCAGCCGGACTTTCAAAATTCGGTCCGGAAGACTGTACGTAGACTCCCTTTTGGATCTGAATCTGCTCTTCCTCGGCGGTTTTTTGTATCAATCTTTGCAATTCTTCGTCATAGATATGTGTCATATCCGGAAACCGTTCTCCCAACTCCGAAACATTTTCTCCTACCAGAGGAGAAGGTACAAAATTGGAAATCTGATCTGTGATCATCATAAAATCACCAACATGAAAGCTTCGGTTAATTCCACCCGATGCGTTCGTCAAAAACAAGATCTCAATACCGAGAAGCTTCATCAATCTGATCGGAAGCACCACCTCCTCCATAGAATATCCCTCATAATAATGTACTCTTCCTTTCATCAGAACTGCCGGAACATTCCCGATATATCCAAATAAAAACCGTCCGTCATGCCCCCGTACGGTAGATACCGGAAATCCCGGTATCTCTCCGTAAGGAATCTCACACTCCACTTTCATATTTTTCGCATAATTTCCCAGACCGGACCCCAGAATCAATCCGACCCTCGGTTTGAATTCTGTGATACTTCTGCAATATTCATAACACTTCATCAGTTTTTCATACTGTAAGCTCATTTTCATCCTCACCTTTTTCATCTGCTTCTTTCACTACATTTCCAAATAGTATTATACCTTTAAATGATAATGCAAACAAGTCCTCCATTACTGTCATTTACGATTTTCTGCATAGTATCCTGCAATTTCACCTGACTTTCATCATTGATCATTGCAATCTTATTCCGCATTCCGTCCATTACCAGCTCTTCCACCGATTTTCCGAAAATATTTGTTTCCCAGACTCCTCCTTCTGTCTCGCTCTCCGACTTAAGATATTCCACCAGATCCCTCGCCTGCTCTTCATTTCCGACAATCGGTGCGATTTCCGTCTCAATGTTGGCGCGGATCATATGAACGGAAGGTGCCTCAGAACGGATTTTCACTCCGTACTTATTACCCTGTTTAATGATTGTCGGCTCATCCAGACGGATTTCCTCTCTTTTCGGACTGACAACGCCGTAGCCTTTTAATTTCACATCGGCAAAGGCATCCTTAATCTGTGTATATTCGGACTTCATAGCAGATAATTCTTTCATCACAGAAATCAATTCATATTCTCCGTGGATTGAGGTTCCTGTCAACTCACTGAGCACTTCATAATAGAACCGTTCATCAAACTGCACCCGGATCTTTACTTTCCCACTGTCCATCTCGATTTTTTCAATCTGGATCTTCTCTATGTAATTACTGTCCGTTTCCCCGATTCCCGCAGTAGCGCTGCGGATATCTTGCAGTTTTTCCATGACTTCTTTCACCTTTTGCAGAAGTTCCTGTTTGATCGGATGTTCTCTGGACAACATTTCCACCCACTTGGGAATAAAAAATTCCACCTCGGAAATCGGAAATTCAAACAGGATCTGCCGCATGATATCGTGAATATCCTCTACCTTCAGCTGCTCGCAATTTACGCGCATCACAGAAACCCGATACTTTTCTTCCAAAGCCTTCTGCAAGGCTTTCGCCTCCTCCGTATGTGGTTTTTTGCAATTCAGCAGTATCACAAACGGTTTTCCGATCATTTGTAATTCCTGTACTGTTTTTTCCTCCGCAGATACGTAATTTTCCCGCGGCAGATTTCCGATGCTTCCATCTGTCGTCACGACAATACCAATCGTAGAATGCTCTCTGATCACCTTCTGCGTTCCGACGGATGCCGCTTTTGTAAACGGGATTTCATAGTCAAACCAAGGTGTCTTCACCTGACGCTCCGCATCATTTTCCGTATGTCCCGCAGCTCCGTCTACCATAAATCCGACACAGTCGATCAAACGTATTTTGACATCCACATCCTCTGCCAGTTTGATTCCTGCCGCCTCTTTCGGCACAAATTTCGGTTCTGTTGTCATAATCGTTGTTCCTGACGCCGACTGAGGCATTTCATCCCTTGTCCGTTCTCTCATATGCTCATCTTCCATATTAGGCAAAACAAGCAAGTCCATAAACCGTTTGATAAAGGTTGACTTGCCTGTCCGAACAGGACCGATCACACCAATGTAAATTTCGCCGTTTGTTCTGGCTTTCATGTCTTTGTATAGCTGAAATGAATCCATAAAAATACCCCCTTATTCTGCTGATACCAATGTATGCAGAATCAAAAGGGGGTATTCCTTTTTTCTGTATTTCATGCAACCGTTGATATACACAGCCGCTCTTTCTGTCTTTATTCCTGTTCCCACGGAAGAGCCGCTACTTCACTTCGCAACTCTCTTAGCATCAGTTCATCCACCGCCTCTGCCGGGCTCTTTCCGTCAAAAAGAACCGCATTGACCTCGGACACGATCGGCATCGAAACCTCATATTTCTCCGCCAATGCTTTTGCCGCTTTCGCAGAATATACGCCTTCTACAACCATTTTCACTTCATCCATGGCTTCCTTCATCGTTTTTCCCTGTCCGATCAGATACCCTGCTTTCCGATTCCGGCTGTGCATACTGGCGCAGGTTACGATTAGATCTCCGATCCCCGTCAATCCGGTAAAGGTCTGGATCTTACCGCCCATTTTTACGCCCAGCCTTGCAATCTCGGCAATTCCTCTTGTGATCAATGCCGCTTTTGTATTATCTCCATAGCCCAGTCCGTCCGCAATGCCTGCCGCAAGGGCGATCACATTTTTCAAAGAGCCTCCCAGCTCAATACCAAGCACATCCGGACTGGTATATACACGAAAAACCTTGCTGATAAACATTTTTTGCAGATACTCTGCCGTTGCCTTTGATCTCGCTCCGATCACACAGGTTGTCGGAAGCTTCCGTCCCACTTCCTCCGCATGGCTCGGTCCTGAAAGCACCGCCACATTCGCCTGCGGAATCTCTTCTTCGATCTGCATGGACAATGTCTTCAGAGAATTTTCTTCGATTCCCTTTGCCACATCTACAAGAATCTGCCCCTCTGCGACATAAGGGCTCATTTTTTTTGCTGTCGCTCTGGTAAACGGAGACGGTACTGCCAGTACGAGAAAATCCTTTCCTCTGACTGCCGCTTCCAAATCTCCGGTAAATATCATCTCATCCGGAAGCTTCACCCCCGGAAGCTTACTCTCATGCTCCCGTTTCTCATTTAACATCTGTATCTCATTCGCATCAATAGACCATACTGTCACCTGATGCCCATTGTCGTAAAGCAATGCAGAAAGAGCTGTCCCCCAGCTTCCTGCACCAATGACTCCTACATTTGCCACAATCTCCACTCTCCTTTTGGCTTATGTATGCCGATTCTGTTTTTCTTATTTTTTCGTTCCAAACCGGTTCTCCTGCCCGGCAAGCAGCCGCTTGATATTGTCCTTGTGCCGGATCCATGCAAGCAGCATCAACAAAAAGGTGATCCCATACAGCTCCGGTCGGTAATTCCATGCCAGATGAAATCCCCCAAGTTCTCCGAACAGAATCATTTCCAAAAAGAATGTTGTCGAAGCCAGCAGCGAACCAAGCGACACATACCTGGTCAGCAGAACTGCCACAGCAAAAGTCGCCAACGGAATCGGTACCATCCAGAAGCTTGTTGATACGATCAACCCTGCCAGTACCGCAATTCCCTTTCCACCTTTAAATTTCAGATAAAACGGGAAATTATGCCCCAACGTTGCGCCTAATCCTGCGTACATTCCGAGTAAAGGCGCATAGTCGCTCTCCCGATAGACATACCGCATCAGCAGCACCGCCAAAACACATTTTAATACATCCCCGATAAATGTAACAGCTCCTGCTTTCCAGCCCAATACGCGCAGCGCATTGGTCGTTCCCGCATTGCCGCTCCCCTGCTTGCGGATATCGATATGCCTGCATTTCCCGACCAGATATCCGGTTTGGAATAAGCCAAACATGTATCCGACAGTCAGACAGATGATACGTTCCATATCTACTGCTCCTTTTCCTTTCTTTCTCTGATAAAGAATTTCAACGAAGTTCCGCGGAAACCAAATGCTTCCCGAATCTTATTTTCCAGATATCTTGTATACGAAAAATGCATCAATTCCTTATCGTTTACAAAAATAACAAACGTGGGCGGTTTTACCGCAACCTGTGTAATATAATACAGCTTCAGACGCTTTCCCTTATCAGACGGCGGCTGCTGCATGGCAACTGCCTCTGTCATGATCTCGTTCAGCACTCCGGTCGCTACACGTAACGTCTGATTCTGAATGACCATATCGATCCTATCATACAGCTTCAGCAGACGCTGTCCGGTCAAAGCAGAAACATACATAATCTCCGCATAAGGCATAAAGGAAAGAATCTGGCGCACCTTCGCCTCATATTCCCGCATAGTCTTATCATTCTTTTCGATCGCATCCCATTTGTTGACTACGATAATGATCCCCTTTCCTCTCTCATGCGCGATTCCAGCAATCTTTGCATCCTGCTCTGTTACACCCTCCACAGCGTCGATCACCATTAACACCACATCCGCACGTTCTACAGCGGTTACGGTACGAATGATACTATAACGCTCCAGATCTTCTTTAATCTTATTCTTTCTTCGCAGTCCTGCCGTATCAATAAAAATATACGCTTTTCCTTCATGCTTTACTTCTGTATCAATGGCGTCTCTTGTCGTTCCCGCAATATCGGACACGATCACACGGTTTTCTCCTACCAATTTATTGATGATGGAGGATTTTCCCACATTCGGCTTTCCGACAATGGCAATCCGCGGACGCTCGTCCTCTTCTTCCTCCTCCGATTTCGGCGGAAAATGAAAGATCACAGCATCCAACATATCTCCCAGTCCCAACCGGGATGCCGCCGAAACCGGAACCGGATCTCCGATTCCCAGATTATAAAACTCATAGACATCCGGCATATATTTGTCAAAATTATCCACCTTATTGACAACAAGCACGACCGGCTTTGCAGAACGCCTGAGCATATCCGCCACCTTTGAATCGGCATCCACCAATCCCTGCTTGACATCTGTAATAAAAACGATCACATCTGCGGTATCAATGGCTATCTGCGCCTGCTCCCGCATCTGGGATAAAATAATATCTTTGCTGTCCGGCTCAATTCCGCCTGTATCTATCATAGTAAATTCCCGATCCAGCCAGGATACATCTGCATAGATCCGGTCCCGGGTCACCCCCGGCGTATCTTTGACGATTGAAATCATCTCTCCCGCCAATACATTAAACAATGTGGATTTTCCTACATTCGGTCTTCCCACGATCGCTACTACTGGTTTTCTTTTCATCTCTATTAATTCCCTCTTCTTCCATTACCTGTTTTTTGATCCATAGTATCGGAATGCTTCTGTTCATCCTTCTCTGCCGAGTACGGCATCCAGCAAGTCCTGTCCGCTTGATTTTACAATATTCAGCCGGACTTGTAAAGCATTCTCCACATCTGCCACCGTATAATCATCCAGAAATACATCTTCATCGATCCGGAGCATATTGCACGGGATCAGCAGCCGCTCTCCAAGAACAGCGCCTTGCATCTGCCCGATCAAATCCCCTCCTGTGATCAGCCCGGAAACCGTGATCTGTTCCCCGAAAAACTGATTTTTGATCGGATGTACGTCCACCTTTGTATTTGGAAATTTCTCTCTTAACGCATCCATAAGCCGACAAATCGTCGGAGCGGCAAGCATCCCCGTTGCCGCAGTCAAATGCCGTACCGTCTCGTCTCCCGTTTCTGCTTCCAACGCCTCTGCAAACTCATTTTCCAAAAGCCGGAGCATTCCCACTCCGTTTTCCAATTGCAGATACCCGTCATAGCGGGCTTCCTCCGGCAGTTCTTCCCCTGCCAGAAGATACCATTCATCACTTGCATGAATAAAATGAATTCCATGCTCCTGATACAATGTTTCCTGCCATTTGTGGATCGTCTGCAGTACCTGCCTTGCATCTTCCTGCGTAAACGGTTCCAAAGGCTCCAATCCCTCTCTGTATTTTGACAATCCCACCGGAACAACCGATACACTGCGCAGATTCGGAAGATACTTTGTCAATTCCCGAATGCTGTATTCCAGCTCTTCTCCGTCATTAAAGCCTTTGCAAAGCACAATCTGCCCGTTCATTTCAATTCCTGCTTCATATAACCTATCTGCCTTTTTTAATGCCTCTCCGGCAAATCGGTTGTGCAGCATCCGACACCGAAGCTTTGGATTCATTGTCTGAAAGGAAATGTTGATCGGCTCCAAATGATACTTGATAATTCTCTCAATATCGTGATCGCTCATATTTGTCAGCGTTACATAATTCCCCTGTAAAAAAGAAAGTCTGGAATCATCATCCTTAAAATACAGTGTTTCACGCATTCCCGGCGGCATCTGATCGATAAAGCAAAAAATGCATTTGTTGTGGCAGCGGCGATATTCATCCATTAACCCCTGCTCAAAATCCATTCCAAGGTCTTCATACTCTTCCTTTTCAATTTCCAGTTCCCACTGCTCTCCGTTCGGTTTTTCAATCAAAAGCAGCAGATACGCTTCCTCAATATAATAACGATAATCAAAAATATCTTCTATTTCATGCCCGTTCACACTCACCAGCTTGTCGCCCGGCTCAATCTCCATTTCCCAGGCAATGCTTCCCTCGGTGACGGAACGAATAATATGCTCGTGTGCCATAATCTCTCCTTTTTATCGTTCGATTCATCTGTTGAAACGAAACCCATGCCGCTTAAGCGGCCGCAAGCCGGATTCGGCTTGGATTGCATGGAATGCAATCATTATACCACAAACGCTTGAATTTATGTTAAAAAATGTTATAATTGCTTTATGTAAATGACGAAAGGCCATTTTATTTAAAATTTTTCACATAGGAGATCATCATGCCAAACATCGAACAAATGGAAAAAATATTACCGGTAGCACCTCTGAAACTCGCAGTTATGGAAAGCTGTAAGGAGCTCGGTCAAAAGGTCAATGACTATATTGTCTCTTTTCGCCAGAATACGCTCAATGACATTGAAAGTTCCCCTCTGTATCTGAACTATAAGACAAACAGCTATCTTGTACAGCACAGCTGCCCCCGTTTTGGAAGCGGTGAGGCGAAAGGAAGCCTGAAAGAATCCATTCGCGGTGCAGACATGTTTATCCTGACAGACGTCTGCAACTACAGTCTAACTTACACAGTCAACGGTCACTTGAATCATATGTCGCCGGATGACCATTTCCAGGATCTGAAGCGCATCATTTCCGCTTCCACCGGAAAAACGCACCGTATCAATGTGATCATGCCTTTCTTATACGAGAGCCGCCAGCACAAACGGAATAAAAGAGAATCTCTGGACTGTGCGCTTGCATTAGAAGAGCTGACTGCGATGGGAGTTTCTAATATTCTGACCTTTGACGCTCATGACCCGCGTGTCCAGAATGCGATTCCGTTAAAGGGATTCGATTCCTTTACTCCGGCATATCAGTTTATGAAAGCACTCTTTCGTGCGGTTCCCGACATCAAAGCAGATAAAGAGCATTTGATGATCATCAGTCCGGACGAAGGCGCCATGCATCGCGCCGTATATTTTTCAAATGTGCTCGGTGTTGATATGGGTATGTTCTACAAACGACGTGATTATTCCACAATTGTAAACGGCAAGAACCCGATCGTCGCTCACGAATTTCTCGGTGACGACGTGACCGGCAAGGATGTCATTATCGTAGACGATATGATCTCCTCCGGCGAAAGTATGTTGGATGTGGCAAAACAGCTCAAAGAACGTCATGCCAACAGAGTATTTGTCTGCACAACTTTCGGTCTGTTCACAGACGGCTTTGAGAAATTTGACGAATTTTATGAAAAAGGATATATTTCCAAAGTCGTTACAACGAACTTGAACTACCTTCCACAAGAGGGTCGAGAGAAGCCGTACTTTGTAACCGCCGATATGAGCAAGTTCCTTGCGCTGATCATTGATTCTCTGAACCATGACACATCGATCAGCAAAGTACTTGATCCGACTGAAAAGATTCACACATTGTTGGCAAAACACAATAACCGATAACGAAAAGGAAAAAACCTCTCTCAGAAATCAGTGCTTTTAAGGCATGATACTCTGTGGGAGGTTTTTTCCTTTTCGTTTTCTGTGGCTATTCTTAATCGGGGTTCTCCCTCGTAGAATAGTCATTGCTTTTTGTTTTACGCTTAATACAGCTTCGCACTGATCAGCTTCGGACGGAATCCTTTCTTTTCCAACGCATCCATGATCTTATGCTTGTGCTCCGTTCCGAACGCCTCCATTGTAATACGCAGTTCCACCGCCGCATTTCGATTCGTACTGACAAACTGATTGTGCTCCAGCTTGATTACATTTCCCTGATTTTCTGCAATGGTAGCCGCAACACTTACAAGCTCGCCCGGCTTATCGGGAAGCAAAACAGATACCGAGAATATCCGGTCTCTCTGGATCAATCCATGCTGTACCACAGAGGACATGGTGATCACATCCATGTTCCCTCCGCTCAAAATACAAACAACCTTTTTCCCTTTCAGATCCAGCTGTTTTAATGCAGCCACGCTCAAAAGCCCTGAATTTTCTACGATCATTTTATGGTTCTCTACCATATCCAGAAATACACCGATCAATTCATTATCTTCCACCTGAAGCAGCTGTGACACATTTTCCTTGACATAAGGAAGCAGCTTGTCTCCCACAGCCCGTACTGCGGTTCCGTCTGCGATCGTGTTGGCGCTTTCCAATTCCACAACCTCTCCGGCTTCCAGCGCCGCTGTCATGCTGGCCGCCTCCAACGGTTCCACGCCGATGACCTGAATCTTAGGATTGAGCATTTTGGCAAGCGCAGAAACTCCGGTCAGAAGCCCGCCGCCGCCAACCGGCGCAAGGATATAGTCTACCGTAGGCAGTTCCTGTACGATTTCCATTGCAATGGTTCCCTGTCCGGTTGCCACATCCAGATCATTGAACGGATGAACAAATGTATATCCCTGTTTCTCTGCCAGCTCTTTCGCATAGGAGCATGCGGCATCGTAGTCATCGCCATGCAAAACAACCTCCGCCCCATAGCTTTTTGTACGATTCACCTTGATCAGCGGTGTGACCGTCGGCATCACGATCACAGCCTTACATCCGAAGGCCTTCGCCGCATAAGCAACTCCCTGCGCATGGTTGCCTGCCGATGCCGTAATCAGTCCGCGCTTTCGCTCTTCCTCAGACATCGTACTGATCTTATAATATGCTCCCCGCAGCTTATACGCTCCTGTGCGCTGCATATTTTCCGGCTTCAGATACACCCTTGCACCTGTCTGTTCGCTCAAATACTCGCTGTATACTAATTTTGTCTGACTGGTCACACGTTTTACGATCTCACTGGCCTCTTCAAATTTTTCTAACGTCAACATATTCATCCTCTTTTCTATTCCTGTTCCATATCTGTTTCTTCTTTTTCATGGTAAAACAATGCGTTTACAAATTCATCTGCATCAAATTTCTGCAGATCATCCATACTTTCTCCGACTCCGATATATTTTACCGGAATGCCCAGCTCCGCCTGAATCGCAACTGCGATCCCGCCTTTTGCGGTTCCGTCCATTTTGGTCAGGATCACGCCCGTAATATCTGCCACCTCGTTAAATTCTTTCGCCTGATTCAAGGCATTTTGTCCGGTCGTCGCATCCAGAACAACCAGTGTTTCCCGGTATGCTTCAGGATATTCCCGATCAATGACACGATTGATCTTCTTTAATTCTTCCATCAGGTTCTTTTTATTGTGAAGACGTCCTGCCGTATCACAAAGTAAAACATCCGCTTTTCTCGCCTTTGCAGCCGCAACTGCATCGAAGATTACAGCAGCCGGATCAGATCCCTCCTGCCCGCCGATCATATCGACCTGCGCACGGTTTGCCCATTCCTTCAACTGTTCTCCCGCTGCCGCACGGAACGTATCCGCCGCCGCCAGGATCACCTTTTTATGCCGGGCATGGAATTTCCCTGCTAGCTTTCCGATTGTCGTTGTCTTTCCGACTCCGTTTACACCGATCACAAAAACAACCGACTGTCTGTCCTCAAACTCGTAGGCTGTCTCTCCTACATCCATTTGCTCTTTGATGCTGTCGATCAGCAATTGGCGGCAGTCTGCCGGTTCCTTGATATGCTGTTCCTTCACTTTCTCACGCAAATCCTCCAGAATCCTCATCGTCGTATGAACTCCCAGATCTCCCATGATCAGCGTCTCTTCCAGTTCTTCATAGAAATCTTCGTCAATATGTGAAAATCCATAAAAAATACTGTCCATTCCTGAGACAATATTATCTCTTGTCTTTGTCAGTCCCGAGACAAGCCGTTTAAAAAATCCCTTTTTTTCTTCCATCTGCCCTTTCCTCTATTCTTGAAAATTATTTTGATCCTGCTGCTATTTACTCAGCTCATCTTCTAGCAGATCCACCGAAACCAGCGTGGAGACTCCTTTCTCCTGCATCGTGATCCCGTAGAGACGGTCTGCTGCCGTCATAGTTCCCCGCCGATGCGTGATCACAATAAACTGTGTATTCTTTGTAAGCTTATGCAAATACTGTGCAAACCGTCCTACATTGCTGTCGTCCAACGCAGCCTCAATTTCATCCAGCAGACAAAACGGCGAGGGCTTTAGATTCTGAATCGCAAACAAGAGTGAAATCGCCGTCAAAGCCTTCTCCCCACCGGACAACTGCATCATGTTCTGCAATTTTTTTCCCGGCGGCTGAGCAATGATCTTGATTCCCGCTTCAAGTACGTCTTCCTCCTCCATAAGTTCCAGCGTTCCTTTTCCTCCGCCGAACAATTGCTTAAACACCTTATCAAATTCTGTACAGATCAGTCCAAACTGTTCCTGGAACTGTTTTCGCATCGCACTGTCCAATTCTTCTATGATCTTGACAAGTGTCGCCTCCGCTTCGACCAGATCATCGTGCTGCCCTTTCAAAAACTCATAGCGCTCAGACACATTCTTATAATCCTCAATCGCATTGACATTGACATTTCCAAGCTTACGGATCTCATTTTTCAATGTCTGGATCTGTCGTTTCATATATGCCAGATCTGTCAGATTCATATCTCGCAGCTCCATTGCCCGCCCATAGGTCAACTCATATTCATCCCACATATAGTTGATCTGCTTATCGGATGCTTCTTCATAAGACTCTTTTTGACTGTTTAAGCGGAAACACTCTTTATCCAGATCCGACATATGCTTTGAAAGTTCTTCTCGTTTTCCCAAAAATGCTTTATGCTTTTGGTTCAGTGACTCCCGTTTTGCAGTCTGTGTCCGGATCTCTTCTTGTATTTCTGCAAAAAGTTCCGTAGAATCTGTAATCGTTTTCCGCAAATCCTCGATCTGCTCTTCCTTTTCTGCAATCTCCCCGGATGCATTGCCTTTCTGAAGATCCAGTTCTTTTAACTCCGTCTCAAAACGAGTCGTCTCCTCTGCTATACGTGTAATATTTTCCAAAATAAATGTGTTCTGCTGCTCTAAGCTTGCATATGCAAGATGTACCTCTTCGGAAGCTTTCAATTGAACCGCTTCTTCTCCTCGCTCCTGTTCCAATATTTTGGAAAGCGATCCTATCTTTTCATTCAACTCTTTCTCCAGACGTTCCGAAGTCTCCAGCTCCATTTGGATCGAGTCTTCATTGTCCAGAATTTCCTTTAAACGCCCTGTCAGTTCTTCCTGCTCATTCTTATAAATCCGGTGCTGCTCTGCCAATTCCCTTAGCCTGCTCTGCAGCTGATCTATATTCAATTTCACAGTATTCTCGGAAATAGATGCCCGGCTTCGCTGCTGCTGCAGCTCGTCATTTTCATTGTAGCAGGCTGCCCGCTTTTCTTTTAAGCCGCCGACACTTTTTTCCATTGCATCCATATCCCGCTTCAGCAAAGCAACTGTTTCTTCAAACTCTTCGATCTCCCGTCGTCTGCTCAGCAAATTTCCCGAATTTTTGAACGCGCCCCCGGTCATAGAGCCGCCCGGATTAATGAGATCTCCCTCTAACGTAACAAGCCGAAGCGACTGACGGTACTTTCTTGCGATTGCAATTCCGTTGTCAATGTGATCCACCACGATCGTTCTTCCGAGCAGATGATCGGCAAGTCCTTTGAATTTATTGTCAACGGACACCAGTGTATTGGCAATTCCTATCACCCCCGGCTCCCACAGCGCCTCTTCATTTCGGATTCCGCCATTCCCGTGTATGCCGGTCAGTGGGAGAAACGTTGCACGTCCGAACTTGTTCTGTTTCAAATACTGGATCATCCGCTTCGCCGTTTCTTCCGTATCCGTTACAATATTCTGAATACTTCCGCCAAGCGCTGTTTCTACGGCAATCTCATATTCTTTCTCTACTTTGATAATATCCGCAACTACTCCGAGCAGCCCCGGAACCTTATCCTTATTGCTCATCACCTTTCGAATACTGTTTCCGTATCCATCGTAACGTTCCGTAATATTTTTCAACGATTCCAGACGGGAAGACTCTCTATGGTAGGCTGTCTGTCCGATCCGAAGTTTTTCCTGTCCTTTGGAAAGTTCCTGCTGATATTGTCCGATTTTCCTTTCATTTTCCCGGATACGGCTCTCATACTCTGCTATTTCTTCCTTTACTTTCGCAAGCCCGGCCTCCTGCTTCTTTAATTCCTCCGTCAGCCTTTCTCCGCTTCCGGACGTTTCCAACAACAGCTTATTCAATTCTGCTTTTCGTGTTGTAATCTGTTCCTGTGTCGTATCATAATGCTGGATCTTGGCACGAGTCGAAGCGCGACTGTTCAGAAGGTTCATGATCTCCTGCTTGCTCTGCTCGATGTTTGCCGTATGTCCGGCAATCCGGCTCTGCACTTCAATCAGAGCTTGTTTGGCCTTTTCATCTTTTTCAGAGATTTCGGATAATTTTATCTGTACCGCATCCTGCTCCTTTTTCAACTCTCGGTACTGTGCTTCCCTTGTTTCAATCTCAATCCGGATCGACTGCTGACGATTGTCATAATGCTCGTCATTCATCCGGACTGTATTGATCTGCTCCTTCAGAACATTGATCTGTCCCTCCAACTGTTGTTTCAAAAGTGTCGTTTTATTCAATTGATTTTTTGCGGTCTCAATTGACAGATCAATTTCATCTACCTCTTCCTCTATCGCCTCATATTCCGTTTTCATTTCTGCATAACGGATATTTGCCTGCTCCAGTTCTTCCGATGCCAGACTTAATTTCTCGTCAATCTGACGGATCTGGTCTTTGATCCTCTCTGTTTCCAGAAGAAACATATTGATATCAAATGTTTTCAGTTCTTCTTTCTTTTTCAGATATTCTCGTGCCACCTCAGATTGCTTTTGAAGCGGTCCGATCTGTTTCTCAAGCTCTGCCAGGATATCTGTTACACGCGTCAGATTCTGCCGTTCCTCTTCCAATTTCTTCAGGGATGTATTCTTTCTGCGCTTAAACTTAACGATTCCCGCTGCCTCATCAAACAATTCTCGACGCTCCTCCGGTTTTCCGCTTAGGATCTTGTCGATCTGTCCCTGACCGATGATCGAATATCCCTCTTTCCCGATACCGGTATCATAAAACATCTCATTGATATCCTTTAACCTGCAGACAGCGCCATTGATCAGATACTCACTTTCGCCGGAACGGTACAGCTTACGGGTTACGGTCACCTCTTCATAATCTACCGGTAAATGATGATCCGCATTATTCAGCGTGATCGCAACAGACGCATAGCTTAACGGTTTTCTGTTCTCTGTGCCGGAAAAAATAACATCCTGCATCGTACCGCCCCGAAGCTGCTTCACTCTTTGTTCTCCCAGCACCCAGCGGACCGCATCTGCAACATTACTTTTTCCGCTGCCGTTTGGTCCCACGATGCCTGTGATCCCCTGATGAAAATCAAATTTGATTTTATTTGCAAAGGATTTAAACCCCTGTACCTCAATACTCTTTAAATACATATAACACCTGCTCTATTGTTCTTTTCTCAGCTTCAGGATCGCCTGATACGCCGCCTCCTGTTCCGCCGCTTTTTTTGTACGCCCTTTCCCGGTTCCGTAACAATTCTCGCCGATATAGGCTTCTACGTAAAAGACCTTGTTATGATCCGGTCCCTCTTCGCCAAGCAGACGGTAATCCACACTTTTTGACTCCTTCGCCTGCACGATTTCCTGTAAAATGGTCTTGCTATCGAAAAAGAGCTTTTTGTTTTCCAGATCTGATAAAATAAAACGATGAATAAACTCTTTTGCACTAGTAAAACCACTGTCCAGATAAATTGCTCCGATCAGCGCCTCCATTGCGTCCGACGTCACCGAATCCCGCTCTCTTCCACCGGTCGCCTCTTCTCCCTTTCCAAGCAGCAGATAGCTCCCCAGTTCAATATCTCTTGCACAAAATGCCAAAGAAGGCTCGCATACCATGCTTGCACGACTCCGTGTCAACTCTCCCTCCGACACCTTCGGATGCGCCCGATATAAAAATTCACTGGATACCAGTTCCAGAACCGCATCTCCCAAAAATTCCAGACGCTCATTGCAGCAATGCTTTTGCAAATGCTGCTCGTTTATATAAGAGCTGTGCATCATCGCCTGTTTCAACAAACCTTTATCCCGGAAATGATACTCGATCCGATTTTCCAATTCTTTTAATTTTCGACTCATATTCCTCTTCCTCGTATACTTGGACAAATAATTGAAAAAGCCCTTACAGGGCTTTTTCATCATAACCGTCTTACTCCTCTACTGCTTTCTTAATCTGATCCGCAGCATCCTGTACTGTTGAAATCTTTTCTGCTTCTTCATTATCGATTTCAATATCAAACTCTTCTTCAATTCCCATGATGATCTGGAATACATCCAAAGAATCTGCTCCAAGATCTTCGACAAATGTCATATCCGGACGGATCTCCTCTTTCTCAATATTCATTACTTCTGCGATAATACTCTGTAATTTTTCAAATTCCATGATCTGATTTCCTTTCTTTTCCTGTTTTATTTCTCTGCTTCTTCCTGCATTTCAGCAATTGCTTTACTGATTTTATCACTGATCTGCTGCTCTTTGAATGTGACGCACTGAATGATAGAGTTACATACCTCTGTCGCTGTCGCACTTCCATGCGTCTTTACAACAAGACCTTTCAATCCCAACAGCGGGGCTCCTCCGTACTCGCTTGCATCAAATTCTTTCAATGTATTCTTCAAAGCCGGTTTTACAAGAAGTGCTCCGATCTTACTGCGAAAAGAACTCATCATCCCGCCCTTGATCTTCTTCATCAGCGTACCTGCAAGTCCTTCGTACAGCTTTAAGATCACATTGCCCACAAAAGCTTCGCAGACAATAACATCCACAGCCCCGGCCGGAATTTCCCTTGCTTCCACACTTCCCACAAAATTGATATCCTTACATGCCTTCAACAGCGGAAATGTTTCCTTCACCAGCGCATTTCCTTTCTCTTCTTCTGCGCCGATATTAACAATCCCTACCGTCGGATTCTTCTTTCCGATAACATGCTCCATATAGATTGAACCCATTTTCGCGAACTGGATCAGATGCGCCGGTCTTGCATCTACATTGGCGCCACAGTCGATCAACAGGGAAACGCCCTTTGCGGTTGGGATCAACGGAGCCAACGGAGCTCTGTCCACCCCTTTGACACGCCCTACCAGAACCTGCCCTCCGACCAGAATAGCGCCAGAGCTGCCTGCGGAAACAAAGGCGTCTGCTTCTCCTTGTTTCACCAGGTTCATCGCAACTACAAGCGACGAATCTTTCTTTCTTCGAATAGCTGTCACCGGCGGCTCTGCCGTCTCTATCACCTCAGATGCCGAGATCACCTCGATCTGTTCTTTCGGATATGTATATTCAGACAGTATCTTCTTCAGCAATCCCTCTTTTCCCGTCAGCAGAACCTTTATGTCTTTTCGCTTCTGAACTGCCTCGATCGCCCCTTTGACAATCTCACCGGGCGCATTGTCTCCGCCCATGGCATCCAGAGCAACTGTTGTCGTTTCAGACATCCTCTCGCCTCCTTATATTACTGCTATTCATTCTACTAAACATCGATCTAAAAATCAATAAGAACGGATAAAAAAATGAGCTTTCACATCATCATGAAATGAAAGCTCATTTTTAGTTCTGAAATTCAAGATCAGTCAACAGATACAATTTCTTTTTTATTGTAGCTGCCGCAAGCCTTACATACTCTGTGAGGCATCATCAGCTCTCCGCACTTCGGGCACTTTACCAGATTCGGAGCGCTCATCTTCCAGTTAGCTCTTCTCTTATCTCTTCTAGCTTTTGAAGATTTATTCTTTGGACAGATTGACATAGGTTACACCTCCTTAAAATTCTTAAACAGTTCACGGACAACTGACATTCTTGGGTCAAGACCTGTATCTTCACAGTCACAGGCACCCTCATTTAGGTTCTGACCACAAACGTTGCAAATGCCCTTACAGTCTTCGCTGCAAAGAACCTTCGTCGGCCATCCTACCAATATCTCGTTATAGAGCATTTTGTCCACGTCAAGATAATATCCGTCAATAAAATTGGATTCATCGAATCCCTCTCTCAGCTCAGCATCCGACACGCCCAAATCCACATATTTTGTAAATTCCAGCAAAAATTCCTGCTTTACATCCGCAAGACAGCGATCGCAAGGAATCACTACAGCAACTTTTGTACTTACCTGAATTCTGAGTTCTTTCTCCTTTATATGTGAAACAACAACATGAACCGGCTCTTTCTCTATGATTGGAAATACCCCTGACTTTGTCTGAAAGCTTTCCGTCTCAAACGCTACCGTAATATCTATTGTTTTATGCTGTTCTGATAACACGTCTGATAGGTTAATTAACATTTCTATTACTCCTATTCACACCTAAATTATTATATCACTTCAATTTCGTTTGTCAACAAAAAAAACGCTTTTTCTAAAAAACTTTCCAATTTTTATTCTTTCTAACTCTTATAAGACACCGGAAGCGGGATTCTACTCCCGCTTCTGTCTGTTATCTCCATTCTTAAATTAGAGCCACTGTCTCTCTTGCAATTGCAAGTTCTTCGTTTGTCGGCACTACAAGAACCTTTACTTTGGAATCCGGGGTAGAGATCACAATCTCTTCTCCGCGTGTACTGTTTGCTTCTTTATCAATCTCGATTCCGAGGAATCCCAGATAAGAACAAACCTCTTCTCTTACATGTACCACATTTTCACCGATACCTGCGGTAAATACAATATTGTCCACACCGTTCATTGCCGCAGTGTATGCGCCGATATATTTTGCCACTCTGTACGCAAATACTTCCAGTGCGATCTGTGCCGGTTTCTGTCCCGCTTCTGCTGCCGCTGTCAGATCACGGAAATCACTGGAAACTCCGTTTGACAGACCGAATACTCCGGACTTTTTGTTGAGCATATCCATCAGTCCTGCAATATCCAGATTTTCTTTCTTTGCAATAAACTCCAAGATTGCCGGATCAATATCACCGGAACGTGTACCCATTACCAATCCTTCCAACGGTGTCAGACCCATAGACGTATCTACAGACTTACCGTTCAATACGGCAGATACACTGGCTCCGTTTCCAAGATGGCATACGATCGTCTTTGTCTGATCGTACGGAACACCGACAATCTCTGCCGCCCTCTTGGAAACAAAGCTATGGCTTGTCCCATGAAAACCGTAGCGTCTTACTTTATATTTTTCATAATATTCATATGGAAGTCCATACATATATGCCTTCTCCGGCATTGTCTGATGAAAAGCCGTATCGAATACCGCCACCATCGGGGTATTCGGCATCAATTTCTCGCATGCGTTCACACCGATTAAGTTTGCCGGGTTGTGCAGCGGCGCAAGATCATTACACTCCTCCACTGCTTTCTTTACTTCTTCTGTAATGACAACAGATGAGGCAAATTTTTCCCCGCCATGTACCATACGATGTCCAACCGCTCCGATCTCATCCAAACTCTTTACTACACCTGTTTTCTCATTTGTCAGAGCGTCGATCACAAACTGGATGGCTTCTGTATGTGTAGGCATCGCAAGACTGTTGACTTCCTTTTCTCCTCCTGTAGGCTGATAAGTCAGTCTGCCGTCGATTCCGATCCTCTCGCAAAGCCCTTTTGCAAGAACCTCCTCGGACTTTGAGTTGATTAACTGGAATTTCAAAGATGAACTTCCGCAGTTGATTACTAAAACATTCATTTTATTTTCCTCCATATTTATTCAAAATCAGGTGTTCTAGTTTTGTGCCTGTGCCTGTACAGCTGTAATTGCGATCACACCCTCGATATCTTCGGCGCTGCATCCGCGGGACAGATCGTTGACCGGCGCTGCAATCCCCTGTGTCAGCGGTCCGTAAGCCTCTGCCTTTGCAAGTCTCTCTACCAGCTTATAGCCGATATTTCCTGCATCCAGATCCGGGAAGATCAAAACATTTGCATGACCTGCAACCGGACTTCCCGGTGCCTTAGACTCTCCGACCTCCGGAACGATCGCCGCATCTAGCTGAAGTTCTCCGTCCAGTTTCAGTTCCGGCGCCAGTTCTTTTGCGATCCGGGTCGCTTCTACCACCTTATCTACGTCTGCATGCTTGGCACTTCCCTTTGTAGAATGTGAAAGCATGGCAACAATCGGCTCCTTGCCTGTCAATACCTTGAAAGAATCTGCGGAGGAAATCGCAATATTGGCAAGCTTCTCCGGATCCGGATTCTGCTCCAGTCCGGAATCACCGAAGATAAAGGTACCGTCTGCTCCCATATCACAATTCGGAACTACCATTACAAAGAACGCAGAAACCAATTTTGTTCCCGGTTTTGTCTTTAAAATCTGAAGACACGGACGGAGTGTATCTGCCGTAGAATGGCATGCGCCCGATACCATACCGTCGGCATCTCCCATTTTTACCATCATCACACCATAGTACAGATAGTTATTCATAAGAAGCTCTCTTGCCTGCTCTTCTGTCATACCTTTCTTCTGTCTCAATTCAACAAGCTTTGCGATGTAAGCCTCTGTTTTCTCATTTGTTGCCGGATCTACCACTGTCGCTCCGGAAATATCATATCCTGCTTTGTTTTTCTCAATTTCTTCCTTGCTTCCTACCAGGATCAGCTTTGCAGTACCTTCCTTTAAGACTGCCTCAGCCGCCTTGTAGGTTCTCTCGTCTTCTGTTTCCGGAAGAACAATTGTTTTCACTTCCTGTTTTGCTCTTGCTTTGATCTCATCAATAAAACCCATGATTTAAAGCCACCTTTCATTTTTTCTCATTATTTTTATTATACCGCAAAGATTTTTTGTATACAAGATGTTTCCATGTCTCTTTTTCAATACAATCTTCGGCTCTTTTACATTCCGTAAATTGAAGTGATAATTGCAAAATACAATAAAATCGTACACGTATCCATAATCGTCGAAATCAACGGTGCCGCCATTAACGCCGGATCCAGACCGATCTTCTTTGCAAGAAGCGGCAACGTACAGCCGATGCATTTTGCCATACAGACGATTCCGATCATGGTGATCCCGATAGAAATCGCCAGCATGATATCCTGATCATACATCAAATACACACGTATCCCGTTCACGATTGCCAGCAATACACCGACGCACAACGCCACTCGCAGTTCCTTAAACACAACCCGAAAAAAGTCCTTGAATTGAATTTCTCCCACAGCTAATCCGCGAATAACCATGGTAGAACTCTGGGAACCGCTGTTACCGCTGGTTCCCATCAACATCGGAATAAATGTGATCAAAATCGGCATCGCCGCCATCGCTTTTTCGTAATGCGCCAGGATCTCCCCGCTTATCGTTGCTGAAAGCATCAAAAGCATCAGCCACAGACTTCGATTCTTTGCGTGCTGAAAAACGGAGGTTCCGAAATAAGAATCCTCATTCGGACTGACACCGGCCATGATACTGATATCTTCCGTTGTCTCATCCTGCATGACAAGCATCGCATCGTCTACCGTTACGATGCCGACCAAACAATTCTCATGATCGATGATCGGAATTGCAACCAGCCCGTATTTCCGAATGGTTTTTGCAACCTCCTCCTGATCATCCAGTGTCTTTGCATAGAGTACATTTTCATCCATGATCTCTTCGATCAGACGAGATTCTCCCGCAGTCAAAAGATCCTTGACATCCACAGCTCCAATCAGTTTTTTCTTCTCTGTCACATAGCAGGTATAAATCGTCTCCCGATTGATACCGACCTGACGGATTTTCAAAATCGCGTCTGCAACCGTCATTTCTTTCCGCAGGCTGATATACTCCACATTCATAATACTTCCGGCGCTGTCCTCCGGATATTTCAAAAGTACATTGATCTTCCTGCGGGTATCTTCATCTGTCGCCAGCAAAAGTCGGTCCACCACATTTGCCGGCATCTCTTCCAGAACATCGACAGTATCATCCACATACATTTCATCCATGATTTCTTCCAGCTCGGAGTCTGTCAGCGCATTGATCAGATATGCACGCATATCGCTGTCCATATCCGTAAATACCTCTGCCGCCTCATCCTTTGCCAACAGTCGAAATGCCAATATCATCTGCCGTTCTTCCAATTCGTCCAGAATGTCTACAATATCAACAGGATGCATGGTGCTTAATTCTTCTTTTAATTCTTTGAATTTTCTCGCATTGAGCAGTTCTACGATTGCCTCTCTGTCCATGTCATCCACCTCTTCCTTTCTCTATCCTTTTATAGTATAATGGTTTACAAAAATATATACAAGGGGAGAATCATGAAAATTGTCGGATTGATCGCAGAATACAACCCATTTCACAACGGACATTTATACCATATCGAAAAAGCAAAGGAGCTTACAGGTGCAGCTCATGCAGTTGTCATTATGAGCGGTGATTATGTACAGCGCGGAGTCCCTGCTATCATGCCGAAACGGCTTCGTGCGGAAATGGCTCTCAAAAGTGGAGCGGCGGCAGTTTTTGAGCTCCCTGTCTGCTATGCTACCGGAAGTGCAGAGCTGTTCGCCGCAGGCGCAGTCTCTTTTCTGAATCTTCTCGGTGTCGTAGATACCCTTTGTTTCGGAAGTGAATGCAATGACCTTGCGGGACTCCAAAAAATTGCAGATGTGCTGTTGGAAGAACCCAAGGATTATCGAACGGAACTACAGAAGCATTTAAAAAACGGTGCATCCTATCCGCATGCTCGCCAAAAAGCAATTTCAACGTATTTTTATACCGCAGACTGTGCACATTTGCTGAACGATCCCAATAATATTCTTGGCATCGAATACTTAAAAGCGCTCAAAAAGCAGCACAGTCCGATTGTACCTTACACGTTAAAGCGGCACGGTGCCCATTACCACGACGAAACCCTGCATCCGATCAACAGTTCCGCCTCCGCAATCCGTTCTCTGCTCGCCTACTCCGGCTCCATGCTTCATACGGATGCCCCCGACACTTTCGAAAATGCCACATTTCATAATATCTTAGGAGAATTAGAGGACCAGGTTCCCGCTTCCTGTCTGGAGCTTTTAAAGGATTACCACCGGGTAAAGTATCCGATCTATCAAAATGATTTTTCACTGCTGTTAAAATATAAGCTGCTCAACAAAACTCCCGAGAAGCTCCTGCAGTACATGGATGTGTCCGAGCCTCTCGCCAACCGTATATGCAGTCAGCTAAATCACTATTTTAACTATAAGCAGTTTTGCGAATTATTAAAAACCAAAGAGCTGACACAGACCCGAATCAACCGCGCTCTGCTTCACATTATGCTGGGTATCAAGAAAACCTCCGTCGATCGGCAGATTCAGGCGGAATACCACTCCTACGCTCATTTGCTTGGTTTTCGCAAAGATTCGGAAAACGTAATCTCAGCAATTGCCAGAAACAGCCGGATACCTCTGCTGACAAAGCTTTACGATATGGATTTCTTGAGCGAAGCAGGACAAAAAATGCTGATACAGGATATTCTGGCTTCTAATTTATACACCTCCGTCATTACAGACAAATATAAAACAGCCTACGAAAACGAATATTATCAGCCGGTCCTCAAAATATAATGACGCAAAAAAGGAACAAAAAACGGAATTCTCGCCGAAGTACTCCCTCTCTTTTGTTCCTTTATCTTTTTCATTTTCTTTTACATCACTTCTGCCTTTTTCGTGCATGTGATCGCCAGAGCGCCTTTCCCGATGTGACATGCCACGCTCAAGGACAGGGGCGCATATTTTATTTCATATTCCGGAAATGCCGCTTCCACCTCCACTTTCCATTCCTGTGCCTCTTCATGATTTCCTGCATATACGACACCAATGACAAGCTCTTTTTCCCTGCCTTCAAAGCGAGTCTTTATATCCTTTTGGATTGCTTTCAGCATCGTCTTCTTCGCCGCTTTCCAGCCGCGTACCTTGGCAAATGCATCCAACTTCTCCCCCTGTATAGTCAATACCGGCTTCAGGTTGAGGACGGTTCCCAGCGCTGCCGCCGCGGGTGTGATTCTTCCTCCCTTTTTCAGATACTTCAACGTGTCTACGGTAAGATAAATCGTCGCTTCTGCCCATTCCCGCTCCAAAATTTCTTTGATCTCCGGCGCAGTTTTCCCGGCATTCCGCAGCTTCACCGCATCTGTCACCGATTCCGCCATTGTTACCGATATCCGCTTATTATCTACAACCTGCACCCTGCCGTCATATTCCTTTGCCAAAGACATCGCCGTCTCGCATGTACTGCTCAGTCCGCTTGACATCGGAATATGAACGATTTCTTCATATTCTTCCAGAATCTTGTCCCACAGATCAAGTACATCTCCCGGAGACGGCTGTGAAGTTGAAATCTCCGCATCCTCCTCTAATTTCTGATAAAACTCCTCTTGTGTCAGAGAAATATTTTCAAAAAACAGCTCTTCATTAATATAGAACGGCATCGGCAGAACATGAATGCCAAGTTCTTTTCCCTGATCCTCTGTAATTCCACTGTTACTGTCTGTTACAATCGCTATTTTCTTCATACGCTTTTATTCCTTATTTTCTTTTCCTATTTGTCCCCTGCATCAATTCTTGAAACTGTGGATCGGCGCCGGAATCCTTCCTTGCCGATTGATAAACGCCTCACAACTGAACGCATTTACCGGCATGATCGGCGCATATCCAAGTAAACCTCCAAATTCCGCAACATCTCCCACATCTTTTCCGATTACCGGAATCAGCCGGACTGCCGTTGTTTTCTGATTCACCATTCCGATCGCCATCTCATCCGCAATCATTCCTGAAATCGTTGCCGCACTCGTTTTTCCCGGAATTGCGATCATGTCTAATCCCACAGAGCAGACACAGGTCATTGCTTCCAATTTTTCCAAGGTCAGGGATCCGGCATTCACCGCATCGATCATCCCCTGGTCTTCACTGACCGGAATAAACGCACCACTTAAACCTCCCACATAAGAGGATGCCATAACACCGCCCTTTTTCACCTGATCGTTGAGCATCGCCAATGCCGCCGTTGTTCCCGGAGCTCCCACGCGTTCCAAGCCGATCTCTTCCAGAATCTCTGCCACGCTGTCGCCAATCGCAGGCGTCGGCGCCAAGGACAGATCTACGATTCCAAACGGAACCCCCAGACGTTTCGATGCCTCTCCCGCCACCAATTGTCCGACACGCGTCACCTTGAATGCCGTTTTCTTGATCGTTTCACAAAGTTCTTCAAATCCTTTTCCGCGAACCTTTTCCAAAGCCTTTTTCACAACTCCCGGGCCGCTGACTCCCACATTGATAACCGCATCTCCCTCTGTCACGCCCAAAAAAGCACCTGCCATAAACGGATTATCATCCGGAGCATTGCAAAATACAACCAGTTTTGCACATCCGAGCGAATCCTGATCCGCAGTCGCCTCTGCCGCAGCCTTTACAATCTCACCGCAAAGTCTGACTGCATCCATATTGATTCCCGTTTTCGTGGATCCCACATTGACAGAACTGCAAATGCGTTCTGTTTCAGCCAATGCCTGCGGAATCGAACGGATCAGGTTTTCTTCCGACTGTGTCATTGCTTTTGAGACAAGCGCCGAATATCCGCCGATAAAGTTCACCCCGACCTCTTTCGCCGCCCGATCTAACGTTCTTGCAACAGTCACATAATCTTCGGGACTTTTACAGGCCGCCGCCCCGACAAGAGCGATCGGTGTAATGGAAATCCGTTTATTTATGATCGGAATTCCGAATTCTTTTTCGATTTCTTCCCCTGTACTGACCAGATTTTTTGCAACTGTCGTAATTTTTTCATAAATCTTTCGATTCAATTCTTCCAGATTGGAATCCATACAATCCAGAAGACTGATTCCCAAAGTGATCGTACGCACATCCAGATTTTCATGCTCGATCATTTTATTTGTTTCTGAAACTTCATACATATTTATCATAGCTTGCACCGGCCTTTCTTTTTTCCTTTTTTGTGTTCTGAATGTAACAGCTCCGTCTCCTATAACCTGTGCATTTTTTCAAAAATTTCTTCTCTCTGACAACGGATCGTCACTCCGATTTCATTCCCCAGCGCATTCATTTCATCACAGATCACCGTAAAGTCCTTTTCAATCTCGGATACATCCACGATCATCATCATGTTGAAATATCCCTGAATGATCGTCTGTGAAATATCCAGAATATTAATTCTGCTTTCCGCAAGATAAGTACAGACCTTCGCAATAATACCGACGGTGTCCTTTCCCAATACCGTTACAATACATTTTTTCATCATGCATTTCCTCCTTTTCTTCATCCGCTTATTTCTTTTTGTGCCTTTCGACACTCGCTGCTTAAAATGTTAATATATCAGAAACACTGTCTCGTTTTGCAACCTGCATATTCAGTTCTTCTCCATTATATGGATTCTCTCCCAGTGTAACCTCCAGCTTCACAGTCTCATATGCCAGTCTGGCATAATTATTTTCCTTGCTCAGATGACCGAGAACGATGTGTTTCAAATCATCGTGCAGAATATCACAAAGCAGCCGCCCCGACAATTCATTAGACAGATGCCCCTTTTCTCCCAGAATCCTTCGTTTCAGGGGGTAGGGATATCCGCCCACCTCCAACATATGTACATCGTGGTTCGCTTCCAGCAGGATCGCATCCAGTCCCTGTAGCTTTTGAACGATGTAATCATCGTACATCCCCAAATCTGTCGCTACGGCAACCGACTTGTTTCCGCTTTCCAACCGATAGCCGGAAGGCTGTCTCGCGTCATGCGAAATCTCAAACGGATCGACTGCAATATCCCCGATTGCAAATTTTTCATCTGTTGCGATCGGACAAAACAACCCCTCCGGCATTTTACCGAGAGAAGAACTTGCCCGGATCCCGTCAATCGTTCCTTCTGTCGCATAAATCGGGATCTCATATTTCCGGCTGAAAACACCAAGCCCCTGAATATGATCCGAATGCTCGTGGGTCACCAGAATCCCGCCGAGCTCTTCGCCTTTAATATCCAGCTCTTTTAAACCTTCCTCAATCCTCTTCTTGCTGATCCCCGTATCCACCAACAAATGGGTATTGTCGCTTCCGACGTAAATACAGTTGCCGCTGCTTCCGCTGGCAATGCTGCACATTCTCATATCAGTAACTCTCCTATCTGTTTCTTTGTATCCTCAAACGAACCGCTGTTGTCGATCACAGCGGTGCACGCCCTGCGGAATACATCCTCCGCAGGCTGAGCCTGTATCATAGCTGTGACCCTTTCGTCCGTATACCCCCGGGACGCTTTCAGCCGTGCTCTTCTCACGGCTTCTTCTGCAAAAATATACCAGATTTCATCACAAATCTCCTCGTATCCAGCCGTCGGCAAAAGCGCCGCTTCAATGACACACATACCTGTCTTCTTCTCTTTTTCTTCCGAAACAAGCCGTCCCACATGCCGTTTTACTTCGGGATGAACAATTTTGTTTAACTGCTTCAATTTTTCTTCATCCTGAAAAACGATTCCCGCCAATTTTCCGCGATCCAGTTCTTTATCCGGCAGCAAGATCTCCGTCCCGAAGGTTGCGACAATCCTGTCATAGCAAGGCTGTCCTTTCCTTTGCAGCTCCTTGGCCACCTCATCCAACTGACAGACAACGGCGCCGTATTCCCTCTGCATATATTCCAATACAAGACTCTTACCCGACCCGACACCGCCTGTAATTCCCAATACTTTCATCTCACTTCGCCTCATACCAGTTCTGCCCGGAATGTACGTCTGCAATCAGAGGCACCTTCAAACTTGCCGCCTCTTCCATTTGTGTCCGCAAAATCTCTTTCACCGTTTCGACCTCCTCCGGATGCGTCTCGATCAGAAGCTCGTCATGCACCTGTAAGATCAATCTGGACTTTAGCTTCTGTTCCTTTAATGCCCGGTTCACTCCGATCATGGCAATCTTGATAATGTCGGCTGCCGTTCCCTGGATCGGTGCATTCATAGCCACACGTTCCCCGAAGCTTCTCTGCATAAAATTTGAGGACTTCAATTCCGGCACCGGTCTGCGCCTTCCGAACAAGGTCACAACATACCCGTTCTCTTTCGCATGCGCTACCTGTTCGTCAAGAAACCGCTTAATTCCCGGATAGGTTTCAAAATAGCTGTCTATATACTGCGCCGCTTCTTTTCGTGTAATGCTCAAATCCTGACTCAAACCAAAAGAACTGATTCCATACACGATACCGAAATTCACTGCCTTGGCATTTCGCCTCTGTAATTCCGTCACTTCATCAAACGGAATATGAAACACCTGTGACGCTGTCAGCCTGTGGATATCCTGCGCCTCCCGATATGCTCCGATCAATTGCTCATCCCCCGAACAATGCGCCAGGATCCGAAGCTCGATCTGGGAATAATCTGCATCCAAAAAGAGAAATCCCTCCTTTGGCACAAACACCTTTCGTATCAGTCTGCCCAGCTCCATACGGACCGGAATGTTCTGCAGGTTCGGTTCGGTGCTGCTAATCCGGCCGGTCGCCGTGATCGTCTGATTGAATTTGCCGTGGATTCTTCCGTCCGTTCCAATATAATTTGCCAGACCGTCCGCATAGGTTGATTTTAACTTCGCCAACTGGCGATACTTCAAAATTTTATCTACGACCGGAACCTCCGGAGCCAACTTTTCCAGCACGTCTGCTGCCGTAGAATATCCGGTTTTCGTCTTCTTTCCACCCGGCAGAGCCATTTTTTCAAATAAAATAACTCCCAGCTGCTTTGGAGAATTGATATTGAACGTCTCGCCTGCCAGTTCATAAATCTCCTTTTCCAACTCGGCAATCCGGCTTCCCAGCCGTTCTCCGTATTCTTTCAGTTCTTCCGCCTCAACGCGTATCCCCTCCCGCTCCATATCATACAGCGTAAACAGAAGCGGCATCTCAATTTCTGTAAACAGCTCATACATTCCTGTTTCTTTTAATTTCTCTGTCAAAGGCTTTACTGCCGCAAACGCTGTATATGCCTCATAACAGGACTGCCTGAATGCATCCGTATTTTCATCGATCATAAGCTGCAGCTGCTCTCTTGCCACATCCTCATAGGTATAATCATTTTTTAAAGGATTCAGCAAATATGCCGCAACCGTAGCGTCAAAGCAGCATTCCGGTATCTTTGCCGGAACCACCGGGAGATAGGTCTTCAGGTCAAACATCACAAACTGCTTTACGTTGCCGGATAAATCCTTTAGTCTGTCAAAGAGTTCTTCCATCGGCAGATCCACAGTACCCGGGATTGAAAAAATCTGCTCCGCTTCATAGGCGATCGCAATCCGTCCGTAGCCCGACCGGTGTGCAAATAAAGGAAGTACATGTTCGCTGTCCCTTGAAATCGACACGCCTACGATCTCCGCTTTTTTTGCCTCCGCAAAAATCCGCTCAACCTCTGTTTTCTCTGTCACTTCCCGAAAATAATCCTCCACCCGGTTTGAAGTCACCTCTACATCGAAACGGTTCAGGAGATTTTTAAATTGTAAGCGCTGAAAATAATCATGCGCCTCCTTCGTATATGGATTTCCGTATCGTGCAAGTTCCGGATCAAAATCGATTTCTGCATGGATATCGATCGTCGCAAGTGTTTTGCTCATACATGCCTGTTCCCAAAACTCACGGATATTCTTACTTGCTCTCGGCGGTTTTAGTTCCTCTGCATGCGCATGGGCATTCTCAATGGAACCGTATTCTGCGATAATTTTTGTCGCCGTCTTCTCTCCCACGCCCGGAACTCCCGGAATATTGTCGGAAGTATCTCCCATTAAAGCCTTCACATCAATAAATTCGGTCGGAGTCACTCCCAATTTTTCCTTGACATCCGCGGCATAATAATCCTCAATCTCGGTACGTCCCTGCTTTGTCTTCGGAATCCTTATCTTCACCTTCTCCGTTGCAAGCTGCAGCGTATCTCTGTCTCCGGAGATGAGCGCTACCTCCAGTCCCTTTTCTTCACATATACGGGAAATCGTTCCGAGCAGATCATCTGCCTCCAAGCCGGCTTTCTCAATGGTCGCAATCCCCATTGCCCGCAAAACCTCTTTCATCACAGGAACCTGCTGACGGAGTTCCTCTGCCATAGGCTTTCTGGTTCCTTTGTATTCTGCATACATTTCATGCCGGAAGGTCGGTGCGTGTACATCAAATGTCACCGTCAGATATTCCGGTTTTTCCTCGTCTAAAATCTTAAACATAATATTCAAAAAACCATAGATCGCATTGGTATGCTGCCCCTCTGCATTTGTCAGATCCGGCACACCGTAAAACGCCCGGTTCAGTATACTGTGTCCGTCGATCAAAACTATTTTTTCACTCATAAATCAAATCCCTCTTTGATTCTAATAACCTTGTCTTTTAAATCTCAATTTCACACCTAACTGTCCAGTTCCTTAGTATACACCAAAAAGAATCTTTTTAAAAGTGTCTTTTTGTGCTATAGTGAGATTGATCATCGTAAAAAACAGCCAATATTGAAGGAGACTTTAACATGGACGGAATTATATTTGATGTAGACGGAACGCTTTGGGATTCTGTGGAAACCGTAGCAGAATCATGGAATCAAGCGATTCGCGACGGTTCAGACTTAGATCTGACAATCAGCAACGATTTCTTAAAAAGTCTGTTTGGAAAGACAATGGAAGAAATTTATACCGCACTCTTTCCGCAGCTTTCAGAAGAAGAGAAAAACCGCATCGGAAATTTGTGTTTTCAATATGAAAACAGACTGTTGGAAGAAAAGCCCGGAACACTGTACAACGGAGTGTCTGAAACATTACGGGCTTTGTCAAAAAAGACAAATCTGTACATTGTAAGCAACTGTCAGTGCGGTTATATCGAAACACTGTTAAAAACCTGTCATCTGGAGGCTTATTTCAAGGATACGCTCTGCTACGGAGAAACACTGACCTCCAAAGGGCAGACGATCCGAACCCTGATGAACCGGAACGGCTTACAGGATGTTGTATATGTCGGCGATACACAGGGCGATGCCGATGCCTGTAAGGAAGCCGGTATCCCTTTTATCTTCGCCTCCTATGGGTTTGGAAACGTCCCCGATGCCAAAACACGCATCAACTCCATTTCCGATCTTCTGAATCTGGAATTTTAAAAAACAAATACACAGACTAGTCCGGCAGACTGTTTGTGTACATACATTTCAGCAAAAAGCTCTCAGAAGCAGTAAATATTTCGCTGTTTCTGAGAGCTTTTTTATACAATCTGCCATTATCCCGCAAAAAATTCCTTTTTTATCTGCTCCACCGGCATCTCCTGGCCGGTCCAAAGCCGGAACGCTTCTGCCCCCTGATACAACAGCATATACATGCCGTTGAACGTTCGGCATCCCGCTTCCCTCGCCATTCGCAGAAGTTTCGTTTCTCTTGGATTGTAGATCACATCCGATACGATCAGTTCCGGAAACAGCATCGAACCGTCCCTTAAAACACAGGCGTCCACATTCGGCGCCATTCCTACCGATGTGGCATTGACCAGAATCGTACTTTCGCCGATTTCTCTTCGCAAAATTGACTCGTCTTCATAATCATACAGACGGATCCTGCAAGACGTCCGCTCTGTCAACTTTCCGATCATTTCCTGCGCCCGATCAAAAAACGGTGTTCTTCTGTTAAATACCGTAATCTCTGATACACCGTCCAAAGCCGCCTGTACAAGAATCGAGGTTCCTGCGCCTCCGGCTCCAAAAAGCGTCATTTTCTTTCCAATGATATCATATCCCGCATCTTTCACCGACATCATGTATCCGATTCCGTCTGTCGTATATCCGGTCAGCACACCGTTTTCATTCACAACTGTATTGACCGCTCCGATGATCTCTGCAGCCGGAGACAATTTATCACAAAGCGTACACATCAGATTCTTATCCGGCATAGTCAGGTTAAAGCCTCTGACATTCAACGTTTTCAACCCTTCCACAGCCTTCGCCAACTGTTTTGTTCCTACATCAAATGCCAAATATGCATAATCCAGTCCCAATGCCTCAAAAGCTGCATTATGCATCATCGGAGAAATACTGTGTGCCACAGGACTGCCCAACAATCCCGTCAATCTTGTATGTCCGGTAATTCTGTCATTCATTTTCTGATCCTCCCTCTTTTTTTGTTTTCCGATAACAGAAAAACACCGGAAACCGCTTACCACGGTATCCGATGCTTTTATATCACTGCGGATGATGGGACTTGAACCCATACGAGGTCACCCCCGCAAGATTTTGAGTCTTGTGCGTCTGCCATTCCGCCACATCCGCTCAACGGTTTGTTCTTGTTCCTCAAACCGTTTTTTATCTTATCATATCCCATTCTATATTGCAAGCTTTTTTTGATTTTTTTACAATAATTTTTTCCCAATCTCAAAACAATCAAAGGTTGCAAAATAATCTGACGGCTTTTCAGCCCGGCGGATCAGCTGTACGCTCCCATCTTCTTTCAAAAGAAGCTCCGCAGATTTTAATTTCCCGTTATAACTATAGCCCATGGAAAATCCGTGCGCACCGGTATCATGGATCACGATATAGTCCCCTTTCTCAATTTGAGGCAGCATCCGGTCGATCGCAAATTTATCATTATTTTCACAAAGCGAACCGACCACATCATATTGGTGATCACACGGCTGATCCTCTTTCCCCATAACCGTAACGTGATGATATGCTCCGTACATTGCCGGACGCATCAGGTTCACCGCACACGCATCTACCCCGATATATTCCTTATAAGTATGCTTCTCATGGATCGCCGTTGTTACAAGACAGCCATACGGCCCCATCATAAAACGCCCCAGCTCCGTATAGATTGCAACATCCCCCATACCTGCCGGAACAAGCACTTCCTCATACACTCTGCGGACTCCGTCTCCGATCGCACGAATATCATTCGGTTCCTGATCCGGAGTATAAGGAATCCCAATCCCCCCTGACAAATTAATAAATTTAATATGAACTCCCGTTTCCTTTTGCAGTTTTACCGCCTGCTCAAACAATACTTTCGCAAGCATCGGATAATAGTCATTTGTTACGGTATTGCTTGCAAGAAACGCATGAAGCCCGAACTCCTTTGCTCCTTTTTCCTTCAATACCCGGAATGCCTCTGTAATCTGTTCCGTCGTCATACCATACTTGGAATCTCCCGGGTTGTCCATAATGTCATTGCTGATTTTAAACAGTCCGCCCGGATTATATCGACAGCTGATCGTCTCCGGAATATGCCCAATCGCTTTCTCCAGAAAATCAATGTGGGTAAAATCGTCCAGATTGATGATCGCCCCCAGCTTATCGGCATATGCAAATTCTTCTGCCGGAGTCTCATTGGAAGAAAACATGATATTCTCTCCTGTCACACCGATCGCTTCGGAAAGCATCAATTCTGTATAGGAGGAACAATCACAGCCGCAGCCATATTCCTGTAGAATCTGAATCAGATACGGATTCGGTGTTGCTTTCACCGCGAAATATTCTTTAAACCCCGGATTCCACGAAAATGCCTCTTTCAATGCTTTGACGTTTTTCCGAATCCCTTTCTCATCATACAAATGAAATGGGGTAGGATAGGTTTTTACAATTTCATCTAATTGTTCTTTTGTTACAAATGGTTTTTTTTCCATTCTATTGATCTCCTCTTTCTGTTTCTAAAAGGCAGACTAATGTCTTCCACATCGCCGCTTTCACGCTTTACCTAAATAAATATATAACAACCTTTTCCCAATTGCAATACGAAACTTCTTAAAGTCTGTTCTCAAATACTTTATCAAATGCAAGCAGAATTTCCTGTTCAATCTCCAATCCGTTTTCCAGAATGCAGGTTTTCAGTTCCTCCAGATCTCCTGCATCCAATTTTTCCAGTTTCTTTCGTTTCTCTTCTTTCAAGGGAATTCCTGCTCCCTCTTGGATCGCCTGATCAAAAGTTTCTTTATCCATCTTATACGATCTTAATTCCGGAAAGATATTTGCCTTATTAAACAGAAAAATACGGATACCTCCCAGATCCATATCTCCCCAATGAAAATATTCTGTTCCTTTTTCCGCCAGACTGACCAGTTTTCGCAAAAATCCCCTCTCTTTCGGCGAATAAAATCCATGACAATACAAATAGAGTGTATCATCTCTATATTTCATATCTTCATAATTCGCCTTATTCTCGATCGTAATCACCCGTCGAATGCCGGACATCGAAGTTACAACAGCATGTTCCAACGTCTGTGAATTGATAACCGTACCGTATCGGTTCCCCGATGTATCTATTTCGATCTGCTGCCCCATCTGATCGTCTGACTCTAATTTATATCGAATCGCCCCTTTCCACTCCATCGTCTGCGTATAGCTGAGGATCCCGTGAACGCTCAAAAGTTCATCATCCGTCATTCCCTCAGCAAACAGTGGGGAACGGGTCAATACACTGATCACCTTTTTCTCGTACTTCTCTTTAAACTTTTTGGAATCCCCCAGCACTGCAACGCTGAACACACGTTTCCACATCGTTTCTTTTAGATTTACAACAGCATTCAGACAATGAAAAAAATCTGTATCTTCCAAATCAGGCTCCTTCACTTTCTTCCCGACCTGCAATCTTTCGATAATTTCATCATAATAAGTCTCCAGAAAATTCTCACGCACCTCTGCACGCAATAACTCCATTTGTTTAAGATAACGAAGCTGCTTTTTTCTCGGATCTTCTACTCCTTCCTTTTCACAAAGCTTCGGAATCACATCTGTCTCATAGTGCAGCACCTTGATATCTGCACCCATATTAATTTTTTCTGCCCGGACATACCCCTGCTGCTCCAATTCGTCTGCCTGCCGGATCAGTTCCGGGAGACCTCCTACTGCCCGGATCATGTTCTGATCCGGTTTCGGATGCTTCGTTCCGGTCAATTTTCCCGCACGATACGCTTCACTGTCTGCCGCCTCAATGATCCACTGTGTCAAGGTGATATTCGACCTCTTATCACGACTTTTTCCCGCTGTCCCCCTTTTTTTAACCATCCAGTTCCTCCTCTTCTTCCGATCCGGAAGCGCTTTCACCGGCAATCATATCCAAATAATCCCCTTTGTCAATATGCATCATTGTCACCTGATTTTTAAACCGTCGGAAACCATAAACACAGTCTACATTTCGAATGAGCGATTGAAGTCTTTCATCCGGCACACACACGATCAATTGTAATTCCAGTTCTCTTGCATATTTCAAACAAACCTCGCTTCGTTCTTTATCCATTTTAGAAAATGCCTCATCTAAAAGTACAAGCCGTATTTTCGACTCTCGATTACTCATCTGCATATACAGCATCGCAAATCCGGCAAGAAGCGCAACATATTTCGGATTCTGTCCCTCTCCCCCTGAATCTACGCCCGCCATATCGTCAACATAATTCTTCTTTTCAACTCCGTTTTCATCAACAGAACGTTCATACATATTAAAATCCAGATAATTCCGGTAATCTGCAAAACGCTCCATTTCATTTCTGTGTTTCTCCCGACCGGCTCCGTCCTCATCCCGCAGCGGCATGAATTTCTCGGTAAGAAGCTGGATCTTTTGTTCGTATTTTTGAAAAAATTCATCCTCCATAAGGCTCATCTGTCCGTCAAATCCGCCATGATCGATCACCTTACTGTCCAGTTCTTCTGCCATAAGCATTTCATAAAACTGCCCGTTTTCGTTTTTTGCGGGAGAAATATCAATCTGGTAAATACTGTCTGAAAACCGGATCTGTGACAGCATCTTGTTGATCTGCCTGCGGTGTCTGTATGCCGCCTTGATCTCTCCGTGTATCGCAGCAATCACATTATCACGCAAAGAATGATACACAAGCTGATATTGCTTCTCAAATTCTTCTTTGTATTTCGGCTCAAAATCCTTTCTGCACTTTTCCAGAACCTGATCGTAAACGGTGTTGTCATCCTCTTCCCCCGAAAAACCGTATGCAGAATAGGTGTTATTGAATGCATTTCGTGAGATTGCCCGTTCTTTTCTAAGATCACTCTCCTGATTTGCAAGCTTCCCTAATTGCGTCTGTAACTCCCGCCGGTACGACAACTCGCTTTTTTGTTTCAATACGGCACGCACTTCCAAAAGCAATGCTTCATTCTGCACATACCCTGTTTTCAAATTTTCCAGCTTATCACAAAGCTCCTGCATTTCCTTTCCGATATTTCCTTTTCTGAAATTCAGTTCATTTTGCCTTCTCTGCAATGCTTTTACCTGCTTTGTTTTTTCCCCGATCACGCTTGTCAGTTGTTCGATCTTCTTTTGAAGCTCTGCTGCCAATGTTCCGTTTTTCAACTCCGCAATCTCTTCTTTGAGCCGCTCCTGACGTCGATAATATTCTTCCAATTCATCCGCCGCTCCTGCCAAACGAATGATCTGCTCCGGCTCTTGTGCAAGCTGTTCAAACTGATGTGCACTTTTCAGCGCAACCTGCATCTGACTGACTGCGATCAACGATTCTTCAAGCTCTGCGATTTCCTCCGTCAGTTCCCGAATTTTCGCCTTGGAAATCTTGGTTCCAATGCAAGCATGCTTCGTATAATCCTGCTGCCGGAGATGACGGAACCTATATCCGCTGTAGGAATAACAATCCGGCGTAACCCCGTCCTTTACAGCATCCAGCTCCTCCACCGTCTCACATTTCTGAATCCTGCCGAGATACCGTTTCAAACACCGGTCGGCATACCCGGTTCCCGCATGTACCACTTCGTAAAGTGAATTCTGATCTGCTTCCGGAGAATCCTTCTGTATGGCTGCACTGTTGATCAGATCCACCTCCTCAAACTGCTTCATGCGCCGAAATATGTTTGCTGCATCCAATGCATATGCCGGCTCGGTAATCATACTTTTCTTAATTCTGCCAAGCCGCCCTTCGATCGCATTTTTCCACTTTTCATCGGTAATATCAAACAAATCCGCAAAAATATGCACGTCAATCTTTCTGCCGTACCGATCGCTCAATGCGCTTTGCAGTTCCTGACGCGCCTTTTTCAATTCTGCCGGATATGGCTTTTTATCGTTTTGAAGATCTTCCAGCGCTTCTTTCTTTTCTTTTAAGGTTTTCTCCGACTCCTGCATGCGACCGCGCAGTTCAAACAATTCTTCCGAGATACTCTCAAGTGCCGAATTGAGATGTTTTTTTAATTCTCCGCATGCTTCCTTTGTAATCTCTCCTTTACGAAAATCCTGAATGATCTGAAGTGCACGGTTATCCACATAGTCTGTAATAGACTCCGCTTCCTCCCAACGTCTCAGCCCTTGCACAATATTGCGCCATTGTGCGGAGTTTTCTGACAAAAGCCGAATCGTATGTTCCATTTCTTCGAGTTCTTTTTCTTTTTTTCCGTAATCGCTGTTTTTCAATTCCGCCTGAGCCTGCGCCCGTTCCGTGATATATTTTTCCAATTCTTCCTGCCGGATCTCGTACTCTTTTCCTGTTTCCCTTACTTCCTTTTCAACCGATTCCATATCGCTTCGGCGGGCTTCCAGCCTGACGGTCGTCCCCTCGATATCGAGACATCTTACTGTTGTCTCTGTGCGCACCTTATCTGCGCGTACATTCGTCAACTCCCTGTCACACTCCCGGATCCGGTCGAGCATTTCAATCCGTTTTTCCAGATCTTCAACCCGCTCTTTTATCTCTCGGTAGGCGCCAAGCTGTTCACTGATCATTGCCACCGTATCTTCCTTCGTTTTCGGAAACATATAATCTCTGATAAACTGGCCGGTTCCGTTCGTCATTTTGAGAGCGATCGCACTTTTCTCCATTGTGATCATACGTCCCCGCTCCACCTCCCCGAAGATTTTTCCGTATAACGCTTCCAAGTAGGCTTCCTTGGACAGATAGACATCTCCGGTCTCCCTGCTTTTCACCAGCCTTTTGATCTGCGCGATCGAATAGGGCACTCCGTTTTCCAAATATGCATCCTCCGGCAATTTCCCCGCATGGCTGAAATACTGATATTTTTTCAGATCCATGTCTCCTTTTGCCACTTCAAAGGCCGCACCGACACAGGTCGAGGCATGCGTAACCGTGTCTTCGATTTCAAGGACGATCTGCGAACAAAAGTCTAAATTTCCCCGATTTGCGGTTCCGTCCTTTTGCGCGCCACGCAGATAGCTTAAAACACTTCGTTTGTTTTTCGAATCATCCGCCGCCTTATTCAAGAAGTTCGCAGATACGCTTCCGTACAAAACAACCTGTATCGCATCCATAACCGTTGATTTTCCAGAGCCGCTTTTTCCGCTGAAAAGATTTACATATTCATGGAATTCCAGTATTTTATGACTGATTCCACCCCAGTTATTGATCAGCATCCTCGTAAATATTTTCTTGCGTTGTTTCATATTCTTCTGTCTCCTCTTTGTATTCTTCGATCAGCGTATTGATATCACCTGCGGTCACATACAGGTTGATCGTACTGTAAATGTAGATCGGCGTCTCATCCTCCACATTCCTTATCGCTCCCGGAAGATCTATGATCTGATGGGTCCGCATCAAAGAAAGCGCATCCCTCCACTCCGACGTTTTCAGCCTGCTTGTGATCAAATTCGTATTCTTTCCGTATTCACGTATCTCTTTCAGCGTTGTAACCGGCGCATACAAGCCCTCTCCCATGATCTTGTCTTTATAGATCAATTTGATGAGCAAAAGAATAAGCGTCTCTGTCATACTCAGCTTTTCCCTCACCATGCTTTCTCCTGCAAGACGAAACACATGCTCCTGTGCGTCATGCAGCAGCTCACATCCCAGCACCGACAGATAATCCTCGATAAAATTCCTGTGTCTTGCACAAACCTCATATTGCGGATTGTCTCTCGGTATCAGCGTAGCCGGATCGTATTTCACCTGTAAAATACATGTCTGACGGAACAATGCCTGTATCGTCTTTTTTATCTGTTCCGCTTCTGCCTGCGAGATATTTTCCAAATAAGCAACCATATTTACCTTGTCTCCCTCCTGATCTTCAACGCAGAATAGCGCATGCCCTGCTCATTCACTTCATCCTCTCCGACTGTGATCCTGTCACTGCTGTTCGCCTGCTCTGTTGCCTCCTGCCATATAAAAAACAATTTTTCCAAATCTTCCACAGACTGTACTGTTTCTTTTGTAACCTGAAACACATCGCCGGAGCTGTTTTTTTCCCAAAACTCCCGCAGCTCTTTCTGCGTATACAACGGTTTCAAAATAAACGTTTCCAAATCTGCCTCCGTCTGCACCTCGTCTGCAACCGCCGCCGGTACGAACACTTCCTTTTCCCTGCTTTTTCGTCGAGCCATGCTTTCATCCGTCATGATCCGATAGCTTCTGCTCATAGGAATCCGCTGTGTCAGGCAATCGAGAAGTTCCTTCCTTCGGCCGCTTTTGTTCAGTAGGTCGATAAGCACAACTGTCCGGTCTTCTTCCGCCCCCTCTTGAAACATATATCGGATTCGTGCTGCGGCTCTGTTTGCAAAAATTGTCTTTTGCTCGATCAGCTTATTATACCTTCTCTCAATCGCATCAAACTGTCTCTCAAGCTGTAGTATCGTATCTGCCGCCTCATCGCACAAGGACACCGCACGTTTCAGCCGGAGTTCTTTCGTTTTCCACACTGTTTCATTCTCCGAATCTGTATCCGGCATTCTTTCCCGCAACTCTTTTTCAAACGCTTCTTTTCTCAGATCGTTTTCCCTGAGATTTTTGTCAAGCAGCTCCTTTACCGCCTCCTTATAACGATAAAAGCTGTCTGTCGTTGTTAAAATCGCATATTTTTTACTGTCACTGTTATTGATTTCTTTCACAAGAACATCCTGAATCCCCCGGAAATCTTTCTGTCTTGACAATTCGTCAAAATACCCCCTCATACCATCCTGCATATTCACAAGCATCTGCACAAGACGTTTAGAAACACGAAGCGCACTTTTCAAAATCTCAGGATTCTTCTCCGTATCTGAGCTGTACGTATACAAATGACTGTAAATCGTCATCACGCTTTCCCTTTCCTCGCTCTCGTTTTCATCAAACAGCCGGCAGAACAATTCCACATACATCTGACTATATTCGGGAAATGTAACGACATAACTGTTCAGTGTCTCATCATAATCCTGCGTAAGCCACCCCCAGTCTTCAAAATGCTTCAGACAAACCGACGCCATATTGGAACATGTAAGAAATATTCCGTCCTCATCATAATTTTCTTCTCCCCACAAAAGGGTTGCAGATGCAATCTTCTCATTCATAACAGCGCAGCATTCTTTTTCCGTCAATCCCAATACAGAATAAGAAAAACTCATTTCTTCATAAATCGCCGCCAGAAACAGCATGTAATACTCTGTATATTTACTTGTAAATAATTTATAAAACTCCTTTGGTATCCGACTCATTAAGTTCATCGTTTTGACCGCTTCTCTTTCTTTATTCTTATTATGTTTTTCATTTTTCCTATTGTACCAGTATAGCTTCCGTACTTTTCAATGTCAATTATGGACTGATGCACTCGCCTTGCTCATGCGGGTACACATCCCGTGATAAGATTAGAGCGATACCTAAAAGAAACAATCATCAATGTTCAAGATATGAAAATCACGCTTGCAGGTTGCATTTTTTTGATTTGTTTAACGAAATATAAATTCCGATCAATACCAAAATAGTAATACCAAGTATCATATACATCTCTCCGATATTTACTTGACTTCCAAAAAAATAAAGATTGCAATCAAGGGAATCTTTTAGTTTTTCAATAACCTCTGTTGGAATGCCTTGATTTTGCATTTCAGCAAGCGCCCCTTGCATTGTATGATTCCGAACAAGTGATGTACCATAGGTGCCCGGCAAAAATGAGAGTATCTTTTGCAGCCCTTCACCAAATGATGACATAGGCATATATGCACCACAAATGAAACCATATCCCGCACTGATGATCGTACCTACTGCTGAAATTTGTCCTTGTGTTGATAAGAAAAAATTTATAATCGAAGATAATGCTGTTCCAAACAAAACAAGGAGTAAAATATCAAGAAACAAAAAGAATATATCTGCGATTGACATATACCAACCGACAATAGCCACATAAGTAAAACAGATACCCGTTGCAACAAAGCAAATAATAAGCGTTGAAAGCAAGGCTGAAGCATAATAACTCAGCGAAAGTGTAGTTGACTTCACAGGAGATATTCTGAAATCTCTTATCGTACCATTTGCTTTATCTTGTACCATCAAAAAATTGGAACAAAAAGCAACTGTTACACACGAAACAGCAAGAATAGAGGAGATAAGTTGACCGCCTATCAGTCCCTTTATTATGTTTTCTGATAGTTTTAAGGAATTAGGTAAATTAGATGTAAAACTATCACGGTACACATTACCTAGAAAAGTGACATAAAGCACAAGCAATATAGCAGGCGTTATCAAAGAGGTAAAGAACATTCCCTTATCTTTGAAAAACAATTTGATATTCCTTTTGATAAGAATGAAAGCCATACTCATTTTTCCGCACCTCCAACCAATGTTTTTCCTGTAACAGCAAGGAACACATCATCCATTTTTCCTTTTGTTATTTCGTAATCATTAAACAACTGCGGATTACGAATAATCAATTCAGTGGCATCCTTTGTATTCGCTACAGAAAGACGATAGCCGTTTCGGATTTGCTCATATTCTACATCAAGTGCTTTAATATCCTTTTCATCTATATCATAAATTGTAATGTAATCACCAGTATAAATATTTTTTAATTCAAGCGGAGTACCCTCTGCGGATATTTTCCCATCATCAATGATTACAACATAATCAGCTTCCGCAGCTTCTTCCATATAGTGAGTAGTTAAAAATACAGTCATATTTTCATCTTTGCGAAAACTTGATATAACATTCCAAATAAGTCGGCGTGTCTGCGGATCAAGCCCTGTTGTCGGCTCATCAAGAATAAGGATTTTAGGCTTATGAAACAAAGCCCTTGCAATATCAATTCTTCGGCGTTGTCCTCCTGATAATTTACCAACGGTACGTTTCAATAAATTTTCAAAATCTAATATCTTCGCAAGTTCCGCAAGCCGTTTCTTAAATTCCATTCCGGTAATGCCATATAAAGCGGCACGGCTTTCCAAATTATCATAAACAGAAAGGGCAGAATCCAAAACAGATGATTGAAAAACTACGCCCAGTTCACGCTTAATATAGTCCATATCCTTATCTAAATCGTGTTTATCAATAAAAACACTCCCACTGTCTTTCGATAGTTGCCCACACATAATATTGATTGTCGTTGACTTTCCTGCCCCATTGATACCAAGAAAGGCAAACAACTCCCCCTTTTTCACACGAAAACTCAAATCTTGAACGGCGTTTACACTTCCAAAACTCTTGTTAAGATTATTGATTTGAATAATATTGCTCATTCAATTTCCTCCTGTATAATCGGTTTTAACATTGTATACATTCCCAAATTCATCACAACCAAAATATTCTTAAAACATCTGCCATATCATTATATTTAATGCTTTCTTTTCAAATAAAGCCTCACTCCCATTGCCACCGCCATTATTCCTATCAAAATGGATATAATAGCTAACTCACCATTTAGCTTTCCGGCAACGAACACAGAAGTAGGACCATCTGCTCCTCCAATAATAGAAACAGCGGTGTTTTCTTTCATTCTCATTAACCCGCCAAAAACAACTAATAATGATCCAACAATACAACTTCCGATTCCTAATACTTTTTTCATTGGTTAATTCTCCTCTGTAAAATTAAAGTTTAGACTCCCCTACAACATGAATTTATGGTTCTTCATCGTGGGAAATTTTTTTAATATCGCTAACCCCTAATAATGCAAAACTTAATGATATAACAAAAATAGATATATTTTCTGTTGAAATAGTTTGCATACAATAATCTGTAATTTTCAAGCCCCAAAAAGTTGCAACTGTGTCTAAGATTAAATAGAGTACGATTGTTGTAGACATAGATACTTTGTCTAAAGAAAATAAAGCCTTTGGAAATGCACTTGCAATCAATCCTAGTGGATAAGAAATAATTGTTGCTATAATAAAAATGATATTATTTTTTCTTTATGTTTTTCAAAATATTCTTTCAATATTTTCATGCTCCGCAACTTCACATTTTCGTATTACTAACATCAAACAAATTCACATTTATCGTTCTCTTTAACATAAATTATATCACTCTAAAAATAAACAGTCATTCTTTTTCAGTTATCTAATGAAAATTTATTAAATATAGAAAAAGGCACTATATTTCAAGTGCCAGAAACTGTAGACAAAGTTGGAGCTGGGAGTTATCCCCAGCACCACTTTTCTGTAAACAGCCTCTGTTTTAATAAAAATCTTAAAAACCACCAAAATTCTTTCATATTAGATTTCCTGATTTCTAAAATTTTTGCCAGCTTTTTCAAATTCCTTGTTACCTATTGTATGG
>CAUWKK010000011.1:0-63255 GCA_963559385.1 uncultured Schaedlerella sp. | reverse complement strand
TATTTATATTATATTTTTTCAATAAATAGCACTGAAATACAACCGTGCTTTTTCTTTTTTATCGAATGAAATCACTTGCCAATTTTGACAACAAAAAAAGGCAGCACACATCGTTGCTACCAGTTTTGCTCTACGAATTATTTACTTGTCAAAATTGACAAGTACACAAAAAGCAGAGCTTACACTCTGCTTTTAAACTATGCCACTTTTGCATAATCAACAATTGAAACTTTGCTGACTATTTTTTCTAAATCATCCAAAATATCATCAATTTTCTCAACAACAGAATTGCGGAAAACCACATCACCGCACTGTTTACACTTCATACACGGTACATTTTCAATAATCACATAGCAATTCTCTAACTGAGCAAAATAGCTTGTTTTCCCCTCTTCCATTTCACCGCTTTTACAACTGGTACACCTCATACATGACGCTCCTTTCTGGTCTTTAAATCACATTCAAATTTTTCTGTACTGGGAGTATATGCCGTAATAATTCGCCCCGATTCTCCCTCTTCACTAATTACAACATGGATAATTTTATTTTCTACAGAATACCCAAAAACTAAACAACTCGGAAAAGGAAAATCGCCCGGATATTGTTCGATAATTTCCCCTGTCATAATACAGTTCCTAACATCTCTCTGCTTGATCCCCCGCTCTCTACATCTGTTCTTTGCATGTTCTGATATAACGATTGTATCATCTTGAAAATGCTTTCTCAGCCTTTCTATATCTATCACAGCTATCACCTACCTTGATTCTATCATACGTCTACTTGTCAATTTTGACAAGTAATTTGAAGCTTAATTTTTCTGCTTTCCCCTACTTGTCAAAATTGACAAGTAGGGTCTTTTTTATAAACTTAATCGTTTGTCCTTTACAGAATAATAATAGCTATGGTCGGAAAGCCGTTCTTCTATACTCACTTGCTTCTCATTCACATGCTTTATTATTTCCTCAATTTCTGCCCGATCTGTTTCGTGAGTATCTTTCAATAGAATCACTTCATGAATCGAACTCGGAATAATCACGAAATCTGATTTTAGTTGCTCTCCTATTTTTTCCAGTGCCCCTTTATAAAGGAATGTTACTGCTCCAAACATTCTATATTGGTTGCTCAATACATACAGTGTGCTGTCTGTTTCATCCTCGTGAATCTCTTTTATGTTCAACACCTCATTTACAATATCACGCATTTTTTTCAGATTTGCAGGATAGCTTTTCTTGCTATTTACTTCTGCAATTTCATGTAATTCTTCTTCCGATATCCCCCATTGTTTTAAATGCTCTTTTTTTACCAACACTGTTGCCGAATCATATTCTGTCATCTCCAAAACGATCTGATAAACAATCGCCAGATCAAGAACTCTTTTGCATGGCACAGTTTTAAGTAGTTCTTTATTCCACTCCGCATTGATAACTTTAACAGATACGTGTTCTTTCACATATTCCCATTTAAAAATATCTAATGGTATAAATTCACATTTAACTGCCTGGTATATCTTTAAAAATTCATTTACGGCATCCTCCAGAGTGATTCCTCTTTCTCTTTGTTCCGCATACATTTCTTCAAGATATATTTGAGGTATTATGTGATCCTCTCCCTCATCAACTCTGATTCCCTGATGTCTTTTCCCATTATTTTTTATAACTGTTATTACCTTGACACTTGTCGATTTATTCATTGATTTTTGAATCAAAAATTCCATACCTTTTATATATTTGTCATACTCCAGTTCTGATACTTTCACATTCATTTTCATGCTATTTTCTCCTTTTCTCTTGCATTTTTCTTATTAATCTGTTAGTATTTAAGTGAGTTTTTTGAGAGTGGTCGTCAACTTCGGTTGACGGCTGTTTTCTTTTAACCGGTATCCATGTTCTCACCTCTTTTCTATAATATTATTATATTTTATTATAGTTATGATATCTATACTTTAGAAGAAAATACAGCATGGGTTTTTATATTTTACCGAAATAAAGGCGCAAAAAAGGAACCGGATTTCTCCAGTTCCTCTCTCATTAAGAACAAACCTACAGTCTGCTTTTTATCAATCCCAATTGATTGCATCATGTGAAATTGTTTCATTTTCTTCAATGCCCGCATTTGCTTGACGGATTGCCTCAACCTCATCCGGAAGAGGTTCATCCTCCGGAACAAATCGTACCAGTACGTGAAATATAGTTTCGGTATCACGTTCATCCAGTAAGTCTATCAATCCTTTTAACATTTCTTTGTTCATACAATTCTCTCCCGAAACCCTTTATACACCCGTCCTCTCAGTAATACATTATTAATAACACTTAAATATTTATTATGCGCCGGGAACGGAGAACAGTTCCCGGCAATAAAACATACGAGCATATCCCCGAAAGGATATGCAGTCCGTCTTATGCTTTCGCAGCCACAGCTAACAGCAATCACCGTTACTGTAAGACGGTATATCCCAATTATTTCACCAAACGGCTTTCTCCCGTTGCATAGTCAATTTCAATTCCTGGCTGCACATTATAGACAAACACATTATAACATATCCCTTTCCCATTGTCTTCTACAGATTTTGCCTCTATCTGTACTCCTGATGCTACCAGATCTGTTCCGTCATATATTGGCGTAACCCGGTACATTACATGATTCCCTGTTTGCTTTATATAGTCTGCCACCTCATTTTCAAACGGCAGCATTCCCTCTACATTAAAATATCTCGTTCCTGTGATCAGGTTTCTTTCATTGGCATTTTCTCCGGTAAGCTGATATCCGATCAGATGACAGCGGTTATATAAATACTGATTTTCTACAATACTGTATTCTCTGTTTACCCACCCTGTCGGCTCCACACTGCTGATACTTTTCCTCTCCTCATCCGGCTCCGGCATCAGTTCCGGCCCCACACAAGCTTCCGCTTCCCTGCATCTCCCCCAGATATCCAAAGGACTGTATTCTTCATACGGTTTTGCTCGCAGTTCTTCCTCCGAAAAATCCGGTTCATTTTCATTAATAATGATGTATGGTGATCCTTCATATTCCGGAATCTTGTCTATACTTGCCACTTCTGCCGGCTTGTCTACAACATGTTCTATATAGTCCGCAGAGTGCCCCAAAAGACCAATCGCAACTGCCACGGCCAACATCAACAAACTTCGTTTCCTCATTTTCTTATTCATATTCTCTTCTCCGCGGGTGTACTTACACACAGTACACCCTCTCCTTTTTCATTTAAACCATTTGGGGAAGTTCTGGAGTAATCTTCCGGGCATACAGATCCGTATCTCCCAAAGGCATATCCGGGTAGTCCTCTGATTCCAGATAAAAACCTACGTTCTTCACTGTTTCCTCTCGCACCGGACAGTATGCTTCATAATCTCCATAACGGATAAACATATGAGTTCCTGTAGATTCGTTCATGATCTCATCGTCTTCCCAAAGCATCTTCTTGTTGACATCCATTTGTCCGGTGTATCTCTTAATACTGTCACTCAAAACACAATCCCAGTCATGCCCGAAAGAAATCCCATTAACAATCATCAACTGCACCCACTTTTTTAATTTTGTATTGTACCCTTTCAGTAAAATCTCCACTGACCAAACCTCCTCCCATAAAATTTTTATTTTCTCTTTCAGTTCCCAACGTTCTAAATCTATAATGATTCCACATCGCTCTGCAAAACTTATCATCCCATCCAGATAACTGTATCTGTGCTGTCGGCTCTCCAAACCAAACTCAGGATACCCTCTCTCTTTATACAGCATAACGTCTCCAATGCAGTCTTCTATAAGACTATAAAGCGCCCTTTTCTCCCTTTCTTTTTCCATACCATTTACCTGCCATTTCTAAATCATGATCTTAAGTTCTTTAAATACTCTTTCACTTCCGTCATGGAAGATTTTCCGTCGTAGAAATGCTTTGTTGTAGGTTTTAGAAGATACAGCCTTTTTTCGATTGCATCCGGATATTTTTCATAGTAACCGGATCGCGGACACTCTTTCACAACAATCGCTGCTCCGTCCGACAGTTCATAGCGATAAAAGGTTTCTTCCGTACATTCGTTTTTACACCAAATGCTCCAACTGTTGTACCCATTTACAAAGGCTTCTCTTTCATCCATATTTCTCAGCTTCGGAAACGTACCGAATTTCGGTACAGGTTGCTCTTCTACAATCGTACATTCCACATCTTTGATCACATATTGACCGGAGTTTGGCTGATCCGTTTGTCCCTCTGCCGGTTTTTCCGGTTCGCTGTTCTTTTCTTCCGGCTTACACTTGTTTTCTTTTGTTTCCTTATATGCCTTTACTTCTTTATGCGTTAATTTCCCCGCCGCCACGATCTCTTCCTGTTCCTCTTCCGGCAAAGCTGCGAGCTGCACTGCAGCGCTCTTTTTCAGTTCTCCGGTTTTAAACTTCTCCATGGCAGATTCCCCAAGATTTTTTGAGATCGTCATATACTCCCCGACTGTTGTCTTTGGCATATTCAGCTTTTTGGATAACCGTTCTACCATTCGTCCGCTCTGCACATCCGGAAATTCTTCCGGGTAATTGGTAAGCAGATATTTCATCCGATCGATTTCGTACATGATCTCATAATCTGTTTTTGTGTCATAACCATTTGTAGAATATTGGGAAAATTCCGCCCGTACATCCGAAGTATTCCTGATCACGCAAGGGAGAAACTCAAATTTCTTTAATCCCTTTTCTTCCACCAGTATTTTACATGCCAAACAGCGGTGATGTCCTGCTATGATCTCATATTCATCTGTATCAACTTTGCGGACCAGAAGTTCCTGCAGCACCTCGCCGTCCATTTCGATCAGATCTGCAAGCTGTTCTGCTCTTCTTCTGCTCAGTTCCCTTTTTTCATCCGTATCGCCGCCACGATAATTTTTCCGGTTTTCTTTTAACTTTGTATAGTGGATCCACTTCGTAATACGTTTGGGATGCGGTTCCGCTTTTTTTGTCTCTGTTTTGAAAATACGATCAATGCTTGCCATAACTCACACCCCCAACAGTTCTTTTGCCAGATCCAAATAGTCCTGTGCCACTACGCTCCGGCTTCTGTGTCTCAATACCGGTTTATAATGCTTTAATGCATTTTCTACAACCGCCCCTTTACTGATACAGGTTTCAAGAAACTCCCAGTCATGTCTCTGTATCATATCCGCATATGTATCACGCTGTGAACGTTTATTTTCAACCCGGTTCGCAAAAATCTTCCAGTTCATTTCCCGATCACATATATTCTGCAGTTCGTCCTCAAGGAGAAGTAAATTATCTCTGCAGAAATTATCTAAAAGTACCGGAGTAACAAATACATCTGCCGCAAAAAGCGCACTCCTTGTGATATGCTCCAATGCCGGACGCGTATCAACAATACAAACATCATAATCATCCTGCACTCTTTCCAGCGCTGCTTTTAATGCCGGTTCATTCTCCGCATCTATCTCTTTCAACTTTACACTGCCTTTGATAATATCGATATTATCGTACTTGCTCTGTACGATCACATTCTTTATTTTTTCCGGCTTCTGAAATACTTCACGGATCGTTCTGCCGCTATATCCATGTGCCGCTGTATAGAATGGTGTCAGATTAGACTGTGGATCGGCATCCACCAACAAGACACGCTTTCTAAACATAGACATGCTGTACCCTAAATTTACCGCCGAAGTTGTTTTTCCAATGCCGCCTTTTAAATTTGTTATCACATATGTTCTCATATTCCTCTGTTCTCCTTTTCCTGTGTACCGAAATCCGGTACGTTATTTTCGTATGTTTTATTTTTTCTGCTACCAGCACATATCCAGTACATTCAGCTTATTGTAAAATTCCCGTAATGCTTCATCATTCTTTTCTTCCGGATTTTGTTCAAAGTAATCATCCAGTGCATTTAAAATCTTCTGTACCTCACTTCTCTCTTCAAACCGTACCGTATCATTCTGTAATTTCATTCTATAATTCCTTTCTCCCCGTCCTGCCGCTAGGTCAGCAGAAGATCAATTAAACGGTAGCTCTTCGTCGATTCCGTCCGGGATATTCATAAAGCCGTCCCCCCCTGGCATCTGACTTGCCGGAGCATATCCGGAAGACTCTCTGTGTGCTTCGCTTTCTGCTCTGCTCTCTGCAAATTCCTGTTCTTCTACAATGACATCTGTCGTATAAATACGGATGCCGTCCTTATTGGTATAACTGCCTGTCTGAATACGTCCGGAAACAGAAACCCGCATTCCCTGGCGGAAATACTGCTCTGCAAATTCAGCGGAGCGGCCAAACACAACACAGGGAATAAAATCTGCTGTCGGTTCATTCTCCCTCTTAAATTTGCGGTCAACCGCGATCGTGTATCTTCCTACTGCCGTAGCCTTTTCCCCTTGTGAATACCGTACTTCCGGATCTCTTGTTAATCTTCCAACCAATACAACCTTATTCATAAGTTCCTCTCTTTCTCCCCTTGCAGGGTACGCATCTTTTCCACTGTTTCATAGCTTTTTTGCAAAAGAACAGGTCTGTAGCCATTTTTTACAATCTCATGTTCTACTGCATCCATACCATATTCTTGGATGAGTTCTTCCAATTGTTTGCTGCTGTCAATTTTCAGCAGTTCATTTCGAGCCAGTATACGCAGCATATCATCCAGTCTTTTTTCCATTTCATCTCTCCTTTCTTGATACTATAATTATAATATATTTATATTGAAAAGTATCGTTTCAGCCGCCAAAAACAGCTCTGCTTTTTCTTTTTTATTGAAAGTGATTCCTGTAGATTGCAAATGAAAAGCGTGTATTCAAAACCGTTCAACACTCTTTTCACTCGCTTTCTTCGCCTGGATGCACAGTATGTTTGCAGGCAATTATGTATTTATATATACAATAGAGATTTATAATAAAGAAGAGATTTGCTCATGATAGGTATAGTCTCTAAGCCTTTCAACCACAGGCTTTTTCCGCTTTCCACACCTCTCTGCTTTTTGAAAGTTTTCATTTGATCCTGTACCAGTATTTGAAAATATTTTTTTCACATCAGCATAGATTTTTGAAATTGTCTCAATAAAATACCTCGATATTTGAAAATTTCTTCCTACAATCCGGATAAAAAGAACCGTGTATGGGATATTTTCTTATCCCACACACGGCCGATCTTATAAAAACATGGTTTCCTATCCGGTTTTCTGATTTTTACATACGCCTTTAAGGACTGTCCCTTTAAAACAGCCCTGTTTTTTCTTTATGCAATTGCCTCATATAATAATTTTGCGAAAAGCGACGCCTTCAGCCGCCGTTTCCACTTTCGGGGATTGATGATCCTTGCATTAATGATCCGGATCATCTCCCTTATGATTTCTCCAACATCAATAAATTTTCTTGTAAGCTCTCTTCTATTGTTCAAAAGCACGTAAAGCGTATCTTTCCATTCCTTTTCCGTCTGGTTTTCCTTTCCGATTTGATTCCGTCTGCACGCTGCACTTAACAAATGCTCCATTGCAACCGTATTCTCTTCTGCCGCTTTCTTCTGGAATTGTTTACGTATCGTGAAGAAATACATGCCGTCTTTCAAGCCGATCGAGAAATAAAGCTGTAACATCTTCATGTACTTCTGCAACGTACGCTCTGTAACATCCAGCAGCCCTTTACTTACTGTTCCATCTGTATTCCGGACATTCGCATATTTTTTAATAAAGTTGGTGCGCTGTATCCGATATGCCTGAACGCCGCGGGGCGCTCCTGCATTCTGGATATGGAAAATATCCATGACAAGCAGCTTCTGCTTCGCTTTGAGCCGTTTAAAATTCACATCCCGGAACAGGTATGCGTTCATCCGCAGATACTTCACACGCCCCTCGTTATAGTCTTCCTGTGTATAACAAGTAAAATCATTGCCGTTGATCGTGATATCATAGTCTCCCCAGATACCCTCTGAAGAGATCACTTCTTTTTCCACCAGTGACTTCTTGCAGTTATAGAATGTCTGCGTGGACATTTTCGCTTCCTGCATCATTTCGTCATAATGAACGCCATATACTACGCCGCGCTCATTCTGATAAAAGGAAAGGACGATCAGGAAATCAATTTCCTTTTTCGTCAGATCTTTTCCAAACCATGATTTAAACACATCCAACTTGATTTTCTGCATTGTCCTTTCCTCCTTTCGCTTTTGTTATTTTTGTAATTGCAGATACCGCTTGCTTTTCCATCCGCCGATCCGCAGTTTTTCTTAAAAACAATTCAGACAGCTTTAAGACGCCCCTCGATAAAAAAGAAAATCATCCTCCGATTCCGATCACCATTTCCTGTTCCGGTACGATTTCTTCTGTCTGAAACTCCTGATGCTGCAGCGCATTCAAAAAATCGGTTCCTTTCGGTTCTGCTTCCGGAGCATCCCACTCCAGTTCACCTGCAGTCTCTTCCACCATGAGCATGAATGATTCCTCGTTCAGATTCAATCCATGCTCCGTGATATACGCTTCCAGCTCGTCCTGTTGTTCTTCGGTCAGATCAAATTCCACATAACTGTTATCAAAGACATATCCTACAGATGCATAAAACCGTTCTCCCTGCCTCATAACGGCTTCTTCGCTTTCTATACCGTTCTGGCTGATCTTTGCGATCAACATTTTATCCTTTGCTTCAAACCCATGCACCGTGATCCCATGTTCTTTTTGAAAAGAAAGGCTTTTTTCAAGACCCTGTTCATTTTCCGGCAATGAAACTTTCTGGATTTGATCATTTTCTGTTACAATATCTTTTTGCATCTGATGTTGTGTCTCCTGCATCTGAAGAAGATGTTTGTACGAAACTTCCTCATACATTTCCGGCACATATTTTTTCAATTCATCCGGTTGTTTAAAGATCACATTCCGCTTGATATCCATCGGCACGATATTTCCCTGCTCATCCAGTTCTACCAGGCGGTATTGATCCTGCCCCTCTCTTTTATGAAAGCCCCGTTCTTCCATATGCTGCGTACCCTGCACCGCACAGTAATGAATTTTTGGAAGTTCTGCTGCGCTCAAAAAATCAATCTCGTTCACAGGCTGCAGATGTTTCATTTTATCTACCAATTCTTCATTCCAATCCTTTTTCTCCGGCACATGAAAGGTGATCTGTTCCGATTTCATATCGAACCCGGAACGTTCGTCCAAAATCTCTTCTTTTAAAAGCTGCATGTTTTTTACACCGGCCAGATCGTGATCGAACGCTAAAAAAACTTCTTCCTTTGGAGAATCCGCCAGATGTGCCAATAGTGTTGCGTGTTTGTCTGCACTGTTAAGAGGCAGATAATCATATTGCTTATAATCAACACCCTGTCCATACAGAATCGACATCACACTCATAGCATCAATGACACTTTCTGTTACGATCAGCTTATCCGACTTGTTATCTATGTAAAAACCCTTCCTGTAATCACTGCCGGAAACGTCCCCTAAAAACTTTCTTTCCGACAAAGTTCCTCTGAAACTTGCAAATACCGGTTTTTGTGTCTCATCATATGCCACGAACACACAATTACCTTTCACATCCTGATATAGCATCTTCCGGTTTACAAAATCTTGCACGACATCCGGCTCAATAAACCGGGTCTGTGTCAAATATGCATATGCCCGGTGCATATTTTTGGCACGCTCCGGAAGATTCTCTTCCAAAGATTTCCTGGTCTGCTGCGTTTTCTGATGTACTGACGGTACTGTATTGGTAACTTCATATATTCCACTCACAAGCCCTGTTAATTCTTTTAAAGATTCATGCAAATCCTCACTATGTACAAAGGCATTTGCAAAATCGATCACCGAGCCTGTTGTTGTCTGCCCGATCCCACTATTCCGCCAAAAACAGTTTTTATCCGGATCGATCCTGACGGAATCATGCCCCTTGAGCGTGTAATATCTTCCAACACGCTGCAACTCGATTCCATGCATTCCGGCATAATCCAGTATATTAACCTCTCTTTTGATCCGGTCATAAATTTCATCCTTTCCCAGCTCCTGCACCGCACTCTGCGGATATTTCTTATACTGCTCTTCTATCCGCATCCCTTTTTTAGCAAGCACCTGTTCTTCTTTCTTCAGATGCTTGTCCACGTACTCGTTGATCACCGAAATTTCTTTTTTGAAAGTTGCAAACACTTGATTGATCACCTGCCCGAAGCTGTCCGGTTTTTGCCCCTCCGGCGCTTTCTCATATGCCTTATGGTATGCATGGTACTGTTTGGCCAGATGCCGTTTTCTGCTTTCTTCCAAGGGAATGCCAAAATGACTCTCCAACATGATCCCCAACGCATCTGCTTCCAATTCCACCTGTGCAGCGGTTTTCCCTGCCGGAAGATCCTGATGCAGCAGCGCACGCCCCAGCTCATGGGACATTGTGGATAATTTCTCCGTATCTTCCAACATTTCATTTAAACGGATCCGGTTGTTCTGCGGATCGTAATTTTCTCTTAACGAGATACTTGTCAGATCTCTGACCTCTACCGGGCAATGCAATTCTGTCCGGGCATACTCGACAAGCCCCGCTGTAACCGCCGCATGAAGAACGGACTGATATCCCATATGAAACAATTTCGGATAATTTTCTTTTGGGTATGTCGTCTGTGAAATATCAAAAACGGTTCCAATCCGAAAATGCTGCCTTGTGATGCTTTCGATTTCACCGGCTTTATATTGGATCTGCTGTTCTTTCGTCGCCTGCTCCAACGGCACCAGATGTCCCTCTATCTTTAAAACAGTCGCATTCACCGGCACATATACTTTACAACCCTTTTCCCCTTTTTTGATCGATGCTCCCATCTTCTTCCATGCGTCAAAACTCTGTACATAGGTTGCATAAGGGTTCTGGGAATAAATCAGCATATTGTTCCGCATGCTGTAACGGTAGATCCGGCTTCCAAACTCCAGCATTTCTGCGATGGTTTCCGGATTTTCCTGCCATGTATCCGTCAGATTTTTAATCATCCCCTGCATTTGTTCTTTCTGTTTCTCGGACATCTCTCTCCATCTTCTTTTTTCATCATCCGAATACTTCTCCATATCCCGCTCCCCCTATCCGTACACACTGTATAGATGCTTCTGTTCTTCCGCTTCCAATGCCTCAAGCGGCGTCACATCAATACTGTCCGGAAGAGACGTTCCCTCCGGCGCCACATTCTCTTCGCACTCCAGAAAAAAGAGTTCTCCCTCTTCATCTTTTAATATGGCTTTGCCCTTATAATATCCGACTACAAGATACATCCAGTTTTCACTTTCAAAGTTTTTTGCTTCCTGTATTACTCTCATATACATCCTCCTATCTTCGTACCGAATTCCGGTACGCCCTTTATATTCCTGCCATATTTCTTGCTTGCTCGTATATGGACATTAAAATGCGGATCAATTCCACACGCACTTCCGGATATAAGAGCGAAATGATACCGAGTGTTGCCAATATCAGCATGACTACCGTTGCAGTAAAGCGGATCAGACGACCTAACATTCTTATGGCAAACTTGAATGTATTGTCTTTTTCAACGACCACGGTTTGCGTATCTGCAATGTTATGCTTTTCATGCAGCCGCTTTTGTTCTGCCTCCTTTTCCAACTCCTCTCTCGCCGCGGCCGCAAAACCCGTCTTAAATTTATTCGTCTTTTTTCCCATGCCTTATCCCCTTTTTCTTTTGCCGATCCCCCAGAAACTGCGCTTTTTCTTTCCCGCATCCGGGCTTACGTCTTCTACCGGGATCAGTCGTTCAAACTCTTTGTTCTGCACATACTCAAACTGATCCGGCGTGTATACGGTAAAAAATGTATGTTCCTTTTTGGTTTCCATATACTCTACAATATCCGGTTTTTCTTTTTCGGAAATGAAGTTAAACAGATAATATACATCCGTATAATATTCATTCTTCATGATCTCGTTTGTGTACTGCATTTCCTGCGCTTTGCTCCCTGCCACAAAGATCCGGATATCTTTCTCCAGAAAGGAGGTTTTATTAAAGCCCCGTTCCGAATATGCCCCATAATCAAACACAAAGAAATCGTAATTCTGACGCAGCACCTCCTGTAAAAATTCCTGCTTATGATACATATCTACATTTTCATAGGTAACGCGTCCGATCGATGCATCTTCATCCGTTCCGGCAAAATATTCCAACTGCTTCTTCACAAAGCCTGTCGCATTCACCTCGATATAACAAGCCTGATATCCTTTTAGCTGCAAATGCTTGACAAGCTGTATTGCTGCCGTTGTGGTTCCCATACGCCGGCACACCCCCGTGATCCCGATCTTACGCGAGGTTCTTGCCCGTTCCGGGATCGCCGCATCATCTTCTTGTATCAGTTTCTCCGCATCCGTATCCACATAATACCCATTTAAACAACGCTCCAGTTCCTCCTTTGCACCGGACAGGGTTGATGCAAAGATATAATATTTCACATCATATTTTCGGAATTCCCGTATCATCTGGCTTTCCCAGTTATATCCCGGCGCATAAATGATCACTTCACAATTCTTCGCACGGCGGATCCTTTCGATCTCTGCCGCAACCTCCTCCGCCGAATCAATATACTGTTCCACATCGATAAGAGATCGAAGTCGCCCACCCGGCCGCACGGATCCCCTCCATAAAGCTGTTTGCTTCATCCTGACTGTAAGCACCGTCTCCCCGCCTTTTGTAGGGAGACACATGTTCCGCGTATGGTGAATGCTCCAGCATCCAGGCCCGCTGCTTGATGCAATCGGTATAGCTTGGGTATACCGAAAATGCCGCAACCACCTCATAATTCCCACCGCTTTCCGTCTGTTCTCCGGTGGTATACTCATATTTCCCGGAAGCATGGGAATCTCCGGAAAACCACTTGATCCCAAACAGGTTCTTCTGCTCATACGCAAGTTTTGACAACCCCTGCCCATTTTCCCCTCCCGGACCATAAAACCCGAAACCCGATTCTGCGATAAGCTGCGCCAATCCGGTACTCACCGGATGTCCGTACTCTTCCTGCATTTCCAGTAATGCCTCCACCATTTCTATTGTAATAAAAGACGGAAGCCCCTCCATATTTGCCCCCGGATCATTTTCTTCCGAAAATGAGGAAAAAATCTGCTGTACTGCGGCGCTGATCACAACGAACCCCAAGATAAAAACTATAGCAAACATCACGAGCAGCATTTTCATTTTCGCTTTCATTATGCGCCTCCCTTGAACAGCGCTTCATCCTCTTTAGATAAGTACACCTTAAAATCAAGTGTCTTATCCCCGGATATGATCAGTGTGTTCTGTCCTCGCATGTATGTCGGGATCCGCTCTCTCTGATTTGGTGTCAACGCATTTTTAAATACCCTGTCCAACAGCGGTATCACGTTACGATCCTGCCGGAAAATAAATTTGTATTGTGCCAGTTCAAAAAGGATCTTCAGCTTATCGATATTATCACTGGTGGATCCCTCCGGAACAAAGTCCCGGATCGAATGACTTGCCAGCCACATATTACAGAAATATTTCGGCCCTTCACGCAGATAAATATTCAAAAGGTCAAGCGCAAATGGTTTCGTTGCATTGACTGTCCGGTGGCTTTCATCGATAAAAAGGGACGTATGCGCTACTTCTTCCAGATCGATCTTCTTTTCTTCCCACATCCTTTTCATAATGCTTCCGTTTGTAACCGCATCATCCCAGCTTAGGGATAACAGGTTGAACAATTCCATATCGAAAATTTGTGCATCCATTTCTTTCAGGCCGGAAATATCATAGGATAATGCTTTCACATCTTTCATGTTATCAACCGAGGTATGCCCGTTAAAAATTTTTCCGTATGTATTCACAAGTCTCCTTAAATTACTTCTGATACTGTCCAGATTGACCAGTTTCCTCTCGATCAGCCTTTTTTCCATTTCCCGATAATCTTTGGATACAAAAGCATCGATCTTCTCATTGATAAATGCAAGCAGATCGGAAAATATAGGGTATGTATCTGCCGGAAGCCCTGTGATCTGTTTCTCTCCGTCCGGCTGCAGTCCCCATTTCCGGTACAGTTCTTCAGCAGCTTCTATAAATTCATTTTCTTCCTTTACGTCTGCCTCCGGAGCAAGGAAACGGTACGATGTCCGCAATTTCGTCAGATGTCTTGCATAGTTCATATTTTCATCGTCTCCGGAACGGAAAATTTCCAACAGATTGATAATATATCTTGTCATATCAAGCGTTCTTCCGCCCAGCGCACGTATTTCGTCTGTAAATTCTCCTACGACATCAAACACCCGCACATAATCTCCCCGTAAAACACGAGATTTAATACGCAGCTTTAAAAGTGTCGATTTCCCGAATCTCTGATTTCCCATAACGATCGCGGATGCATTCACCCGCACATCATTCAAAAGCCACTCGTTAAACAGCACGTTTCCGCCACACCCTGTTTCTCCCAAGAAGTCTCCGCCCTCGTCTTCCAGGGAGCTGTAGTGATACGCATTTCCCGCGGCCAGAAGCGTAGATTTGATTGGCAGCGCCTCTATGGTATGCGCTTCTTTTTGTTGGTCCCGCATCCGGTAGAAAATACTCTTCCATTCCTGTTCCTGCTCATTGATAAAGATCCCTGCTCTATATTGCCGTCCGTCCTCCAACGATTTAATGATTTTTGCAGCCCGCTCTTCCAATGCCTGTTTTGTTTTTGCCGCAACGAAGATCCGGATCGAGATCGCTTTTATAACCTCACCCATACTGCTGATCTCGTCAAACAATTTCTGCATTTCCTTTTCCCTGGACTCTGCGTTGTAATATGCGGAATAATCCTTTGCAAATACCTTTCTGGAGCCTTGCTCTTCAATGGACTTGTTCAGGTTCTTTTTTACCTCTGTCTGATCCATTGTCTCAATGCCGATCGTCGTAATGGAATTTGAGAAATTACATACATCCGTCAGCCAGAAATCATCTAACATCGTCGGGAACTCATACACATGTATACAGGTTTCGTACCCGGTTCCTGTTCTGGAATGATCCTCATATGATTTCAGGTTCCCGATCGGCGCTATTTCCCGAAGCAATTGTTCGTCGCACAGACCCTCGGCCACTGTTTTCTTTCGTTTCATATCCTTTCGCCTTTCCTTCTTTTAGCCCATGTAAAGCAATCCATCTCGATCATATCTTCATCCCCATTTATAAGGTCTTTAGGAATAATGGTATAAATGTCCATAAAACTTCCGTCTCCATACTGGAAACATCTGTGTTTTTTATCGTACTTTAATTCCGGAAGATTTTCTTTTATATCCCGGATCTCTTTCCTGTTCTTCATGCTTCTCCTCCTTCAAATAGTAAAGCGTTCCCTTTTTACGGATCAGATACAATACCAGACTCTGATATTGTCGTCTTTTTGGATTCAATCCCGACGGAAGTATCAGAAGAATACCGATCATGACCGCAAAAATTCCGAATGGGATCTGCATATAAATATGTACCCAGTCTTTGATCCATAAATTTGCCACGATCCAGACGATCAAAAAGATAAAATCTCTAAAATACAGCTTCCACACAACCTGCGTTTCCGACTTGATCTCTTTTGTTACCAGATAACGCATCATTCATCCCTCTTTTCTTTTTTATCGTTAAATCTTCCTGCCCGCTCTCTCCTGCTTGCCGTATGTGTGCGGCTTTCTCCTGAAGTATTCTGTGAGTTTCTGCGATCGCCTGTCGGTTCCGGTTTTCTCCTGCCGGCCGTCTGATCTCCTTGTCCCTGCATATTTCCAACTGCACCAAAATTGCGATCCCCCGGCTGCTGCAGATGATTTTGCCGCTTTTCTTCCCAGCGGTCAAACATTCCCTTGTTTTCATGTCCGTAAAGCTGCTCCGGTACAGATGTTCCGTCTTTTTCTCCATGATACCTTTCCGGTTCGGCTGTTTCGGCTCTTCCAAGTTCCTCATTCATCTTTGCAAAATTCTGATCTGTTGTTCCTGCCATATTTCCGTTTTCCGGATTCTTTTGATCGTATGCATTCCCGTCCGGCGGCATATTTATGTCTTCCCCATTCCTGCCGTCTTCTGCATCCGGACTGTATCCGGATGACTCTGTCACATTCGATCTGATATCTGCATCCATCGTTTCTGTGGATGATTCGTTCTCTTTAAAATCTGCATTTTCCGCTCCCGACATCCGGTTATTCATCTCTGAATTGCTACTTCCAGAAACATCTTTCTGATGCTCTGCTGATTCTGTCCGGCTCGTACTTCTGTTTGTTTTATCCTCGCTGCCCGTTTCCGTTCCGGGATCCGGGTTTCCGTTCCCCGGCATACCTGACATACTGTCATTCTGGTTTCCCGGCATCCCGCCTTCGCGCCCACCGTCCAAACCGGAACGTGCCTTATTCATATTGGATAGTGTACTCAACTGCTTTGCCTGCATAGCCATTTGTACGGCTCCCCGGACTGCATGAGCTGCCCCAATAAGCCGTTGCGTTGTAGCGGTAATTCCGGCATCCACGCCTGTGATCTTTTCTGCAATGGAGGATCCCTCGATCATTGTAAAGGCAACAAATACGAGCAGCACTCCCCGTACCAGTGAAGATAAAAAGGTTTTGCTGTTTATATAATCCGTAAGGATCAGATAAAGCCGTAATTCAATCGCCGTAAAGCAAAGTGCATAATACTCGTCACGTATCGATTCCAGAATACGCACAGCTTTCTTCTTGCTGGACAGATCCGCCGAAAACAGCACGACCAGCACACGGCTTCTCAACAATTCTACAATTACTTTTACGTTCACATATCCCAAACCAAAGTAAAGGAGGATCAGTGAAAACGCATTTAAGAAATACGTGCCGTAATGGAACTGATAACGGAAATAATATGTATTCCCAAAGCTCGTCATGGCCACGCCATTATAAACATCTTCCAGATAACTTTTATCCTGTACATAGATCAGCCTTTTGGATAAAATATCCTTTGCCTCTCCTGTCAGTCCCTCTTCTTCATTCGTGAGGACTTCCGCAATATTGATCATCTTCAGATCCGCATCTGACAGATCATGATATTGCGGGATCTCCCCGGAAGTGTTCATGTTTGCCAGACCGATCTGTGAATCTATATAACGGAGGTCATACAGATTTTGACGTATCAATTCTTTCCCGTCTGCATTGTTGTCTCCACCTATCACCGCTTCCTTGAACATCACCGTAAAGGTATTAAATGTTGAAAACAAATAGGTAGATGAAGTGGCAACCACCGCAAATATCAGAATGCTTGTCAGCAGATCATGTCTTTTTTCCTTTCCGATTATGTATATGTACCCTAGTATGACCAGTGACAAGACCATTACCGCCTGGAGCAGCGGTCTATATTCACTGATAAAACTCTGAACGCCTGAATATCTTGTAATATCTATCAGCCCGAAGGTTGTATCATAGATTGCCTTGCTTCCCTCGATCAGATAATTTACACCCTGTACCAGAAGCCAGCCGATCGTCCTTAGGATCGCGATCACAAAATCATTTGTAACAAAGTAATCCACATTTTTTACTAAAAAATCAAGTATCTGTTCTTCTGACATCTTGTCTGTTCCTCACCGCCTTTCTGCTTTATAAACCATCCAAAAGAATCTCCTTTTTCACGGGATCTATTTCCTGTGTATTTATAAACCCGATATATTCTGCTATGGTCGTATTCCCATTGATCCCATACTGTTCCTCATAATGTTCTCCAAACAGCTTTGTCAGCATCTGGTCGATCACCTGATATTTCCCGGATTCCAATAGTGTCCGTCCGGTTCCTTTTTCTTTTTTATTGCTGTCTAGTTTTACCTGTACGCCAAGCATCCGGAAACTTTTCGTAATATCCCATGTCCGTTCCTCAAGATCAATATGCTTTCTGCTTTCCTTACACACATCGATCAGATTTACCGTATTTGGGTTTTTATATTTCTCCGGCGGAGCATACTGATGAAAATACCACAGATAATGCCCATTCTCGCGGGAATTATAAATCGGTCTTGGTTTGATGCTTTTACCTGCATTGTCACGTCTCTTAGAACGCCGGAAGATCGCAACCTCTCCCTCTTCAAGCTGCATCAGCTCATTTGGATACAGCAGAGGCCGCTCTTTGATCGATTCTGTATAATATTTATGGAATGACAGCTTTCCACCCGCACGCTGCACATCGATGTCCGATTTCGTTCCAAGCAGCTCCGAGAACCGTTTTGCCGTTTCCTCTGAACTCGACTGCAGAAAAAAATGGTTTCCGCAGTTCCCCCGGATCGTTTCTGCTTTGTCTTTCTTGTAAAGCATGTCCATCTGTTCATAGTTCTGTAAATACATGTCTATCGAAATATTCTGCCCCAAGCCCATTGTCGTCATTACTTCCATTAAGTCTACCGGGGGCATATTTCCTTTCTCATCAAAAACAATCTTTACCTGTCTGTCACATTTTCCCTTATGATCGTCACAGATCTTTCCCAATGCAAAATACATCTGACGGATAAAAATCGTCGGTATTTTATGCAGATAGGTATCATAACTTGGTGTTGCCATAAATACAGCGATCGGCTTTTCCCCGAAACCGATATCTGCAAAATTCAGCGTACTTTCCGCCGTCATTTTTCCCACATTTCGCAATGTAAATGCTTCCAGGTTCCGCAGCATTTCTGAAAAAATCCCTGATTTTGTCTTCCCTGCGGCAACTTCCGTATTTAGGTATTTCAGTCTTGCCCTGTCATTATCCGGTCTGCTCTCAAAGTACAGATCCAATAGGGTCTTGCTTCCGTCCCTCTTGATCGGTCTTGATACAAGCTGTCCGAAATTTACGATCATGCTGTAAAGATTTACTGTTTTTGCATGATCCTGGCGATACCGGAACGGATGTGCTTCCTTTTCCTCTTTGCCTAACTGTTTCCATTTCCGGTAGCGGTTCTCATTTTCCAGTTCGTCCGCCCGAAACGCATCCTGAACAGCTGCAAGCACCATTGCGGTAAACAATGCCGATGCAGAAGACGTAAAAAATATCATATCTCCTACCGCTTCCTCTACGTTAAAAAACGTATGCGCCAATGAATTTGCTACCTGCTCCGCTGTGTCAAAGTCTTTCTTTTTATAGTAGTCAACGACAAGCCCCACAAGATTAAAGCCCATGGAAAGAAGCGGGTTAGATGCATTTAATAAATGTACGATATACCCCCGTTCTTCTAATATCGGCGCAAAGGTTTTATAATGCTCCAGTTTCGGGTCATTGATCAAAAGAGACGGCTGATGCATCGCTCTTGAATAAATCTCAATACAGGCGCGCACAAAAGCCTCTCCCTTACCGGAACGCGTAATACCTATGAAGAAGTTGTTTACTACCATCTGGTCTATATAAAACCTGTTCCCGATCCGTGCCACCAAACACCCCGGTTCTCCCAGATATGGCGTTTCCAAAGGCTCTATCTCTGTATACTGCTCTTTGATCTCATTTTCGGTTATGAAACGGTCAGTTCCCCGCTGTCCCACATTAAAGTTCTCTTCCGACCAACTTACCTTGATCCGAAAGATCAAGACAGCATCCACGATTCCAAGCAAAACTGCAACTCCAGCAACTGCTCCTGCACTGATCCCCGATAAACGTGGAAAGAAATTCGTAATCGAAAAGAGCGTAGCCATATCTGCCTGTCCCAACAAAATCGCCGGAATATGCCTTAGCAAGTTTAGTACATAATTAGCGCCCAACACCAACAGGATATCAACTACAATGATCACTGCCGCTATCGTATAGTTATGGGACAAAAGATATTCCAGTTTCATCACCCGCTGTTTATCTTTCAGCGGATCTATCAGATTATCCTGAATCTTATTCCTTAGTTTCTCGATCATACAACTCCCTTTTCATCCGCGTACCGAATTTCGGTACATGTCTTTTATTTTCTGTTTTATTCTTCTGAACACCCATCGTTATTTTTTTGATATTCTCTATCCGGATCAATGTTATTTTTTCTCCCTGCGGCAGGATCAAAAATTCTTTTTGTATTAACGATACTCTTTTTAACAGCAAGAATGGATCTTTATAGTAACAATCCGAACCGCATACAAATCTCTCGGTCACCGCTTCAACTCCATTGAAAAAAATATAAAACTCCAATTCGTACTGATATCCGGTTGGTATTGTCATATCCGTTTTGATCTGTGTACTGTTTTCTTTTTTATTGAGAAAATACAATAACAAAACAGCGGAAATGATTGGTATAATAGTATTTAAAATTTGCATTAGGAGGTTCCTTTCATGTTTCAAAAAACCAAACACTAAAAGATAATGTTTCTTTTTCAGATCTTGTCATGGCCGCGTACCGAATTTCGGTACGCGCCAATTTTACCTTTTATACCACAAACTTCTCTTTTCCCAAAAATCTGCAAAAGACATTAGGAGAGAGAACAGTATAAATATCAACAGAACCTTAATTTTGTCTGTGTTTTCTCCCAGCATACTGCTAGAATGTTCCTCCCAGACTTGTAATAAATGACTCTGCAATGTTCATGGCCAGATAAATCAAAATCGTACCTCCGATGATATGGAAAATATGATTTTTCGCCCAGTCGATCATCTGTCTCGTACCAACGATCAGTGAAAACCCGATCACTACAAGTGCCAAAACAATCACTGTTCCCCCAAGCGGAACCAACTGACTTGTTGTAAATGTATTGATTGAATTTTTTAATGCATCCATTTTCTTTTTTCTCCTTTTACTTCTATTCTTCTTCCTGTTTCTTTCTTTTTGCCAACAGCATAAGTATCAGCACGATCACTCCGGCGATCACGGCCAGCCCGGCTCCCGCCGCTATCATGTAAGGTACATAAGATTTCTTCACTTCGGTATAAGCTGCGGAAGCCCTTACTATAAGCTGCTTTTTCCCGTCCTTATCCGGTGTTTCATAGACTGCTTTATAAACAGTTTCTTTCGTTTCCGGTACTAGGATCTGTCCTACATAATTTGCCCGGTACATCTGTACCTGCTGCTGTACGGTTGCCGCCGCATCCCGATACACGATGCCGTCCACGGTATACGGTTCACTGCTCCAGTAATATCCGGTAATAACACTTCCCGGATCGGCTCCAACACTCGCCAATAACGATTCCTCATATCCCTTTAGCGGCGGTGTGTCCTCATTTTTTGGTATGTAAGTACCGTTCCACTCATAATACGCCGCATCATAATCACTAAAGGTAATCGTCATCGTATTATTTACTGTCGTTATTCCGGCAGCTTCAATCCCCGTAAATCCACAAACAACCTGTTCCGCATCTCCCGATACTTGATTTGTTGCTGTGACTGTCTTTGTCGCCGGAACATCACCGGCAGTAACTACATGATCGTAATCATCATAAGCATATACCGACTGCTCCACCGCTTCTGTTACAACCCTTTCACTCCTTTCTGACTTTTTCAACGTATATTTCACACCGTTTTCAGTGATAGCAGCCTTCGGTTCTTCTTTCAGTTCAACTGATTTTTCTTTTTTATCGAGATACTCCGTACTTAAAACGGTATACTCAATGTCTGACAGTTCATATGATTTCCCATTTTCTTTCATTTTCTGAGCAAACTGCTCTTCTGCTTGTTTCTCTGCCTCATCATACTCTGATACGGTAAGCGTCACCTCTTTTGTCAGATCTGCCTCCGCGGCAGAAACCTGCAGCGGAAGCATCAGTAAAAAAGAAAATGTAAGTACGAAACACATGCTTTTATTTTTCATTCTTTTTCTCCTCATTTTCTTTTTTATGTCTTACACGAAGCACGATAACGACAGCTATACTTCCGGCAGCAAGTATTGTCAGTACGATCCACGGCAGCAAAACTGCAAGATCTCCGGTCTTCAATGCTGTAAGCAGTCCTCCGTCACCATTCCCCGGCAGATTTGGCGTTACCTTTCCGATTTTAAAGAGAATCGTCTGTCCCTTGTCATTGATATCCTCATGTACCGCCACCTCAGTTTCACCTGCAAAGACTTTTTCAAAAACAACTGTCTCCTTGTTTTTTAGTTCTGAAGCATCCAATACAAACTCCATATCTACTGTTCCATTTGCCGTTTCCGGTGTAAACGTCTTTTCTGCAGTTGCCGTTTTTTCATTCACCGACAATGGTTTTTCTGTTGATTTATCCATTAATACACCTTTGATCGTATACTCCTGTCCAGCAATCAGATTTTCGTACTTTACCGTATCTATGATCGTCACATTCTTTTTCGCAATCGCCTCCTGTGTTCCAGTCGCTTTATCTTTTGCAGTGGTGCTGATCTTGCTATCCGGAAATTGAATTGTCTGCCCTTTATCTTTGATATCCTCATGCACCGCCACTTCCGTCTCATCCACATACAATTTTTCAAAGACAACGATCTGCTTCCCTTTTAAGCCGGAGGCATCAAACGTAAAGACCACATCAGCTGCTCCGGTTGCTTTTTCTGGTGTAAACGTCTTTTCTGTAGTCACCTGTTTCCCATTCACCAGTAACGGCTTCTCTGTCGATCGATCCATCAATATTCCCTTTACCGTATATTCCTGTCCAACGATCAGATTTTCAAACTTCACTGTATCAATAAAGGTAGTCTTTTTTCCCGGTACTGCCTCCTGTGTTCCGGTTGCTTTGTCTTTTGCAGACGTACCGATCGAACTGTCCGGAAATTGAATGGTCTGATGTTGATCTTCCAGATCCTCATGTGATAAAATTTCCGTTTCCCCAATATAAACTTTTTCGAAAACGACCAATTGCTTTCCTTTTAGTCCGGAAGCATCAAATGTAAATGTAACATCAACCGTTCCATCCGATTTCTCAGCTTTAAATTTCTTTTCCGAAGTAACCTCTTTTCCGGAGATCAATAGCGGTTTTCCGGTTGCCTTGTCCATTAATTTCCCTTTTATGATGTATTCCTGACCAATCTGTAAGTCTTCAAACTTGACCGTATCAATAAAGGTAACTTTCTTCTTCGGTACTGACTCCTGCGTTCCGGTATCCTGATCTTTCACAGTTGTTCCAAGTAGCTTTGTGATCTTATTCTTTACCTTTATCTTTCCTACTTCCTCATTCTCAACTCTTCCATCTTTGAAGATTGTGATCTCATAGATCTTATCATTTAAGACATATCCCGGTATTGTCTTTGTCTCCTGTATGCAATAGGTTCCCGGAACAAGATGCTGCAAAATAATCTTACCGTCGGCATCCGTTTGATACTCGCTCACAGCTCCACCGGCTATATCTACGTTGTCCTCTTCGGTAAAGACACCCATATCGTCTTGTACGTTGTCTCCTGTTTCTTTATCTGTCTCGTTCTCCGGCCGCATTTCTTTATTCCATATTTTAAATGTGACTCCCTCTAACGGTTTCCCCGTCTCTTCATCCACCTTTAAAATCTCAATTTCCGTTGGTTTGTTCGTCACAGAGAGTTCTTCTGTTACAACTGCAGTCATCTGATCTTTATATTTCAGTTCTACCGGATATATTTTCTTATTCAAAACAAAACCGTCCGGCTGCTGTTTCTCTTTCACATCATACTTACCGAGAAACAGTTTCTTTGATGTCGCTGTACCTGCTTTTCCGGTTGTGACCGTATCGGCCAGATCGCCTTTCTTCATCCGTACAGTCCCATCCGGTGTTACGATATCTTCCCCTGCCCGGATTTCAAAGACAACTCCCGCTAATTTTTCTTTTTTGTCGAGAGAAGTTTTTGTGACTGTAATCTGTCCCATTACATTCTCATCTGTATATTTCACGATCAACGGCTTTTCCCATGTTGCGCCCTCTGTAACCTTGAACTCCAAAAGCTTCCCTTTCAGATAGCCCTCCGGAGCGTTGATCTCTTCCAGATAATATGTGCCATATTTCAGTTTATCCGGAAAGGTAAACTGTCCGTTCTTATCTGTCTTAAAAGTCTCATGCTCTACTTTGTTCGGATAATGCGTTGTCATGGTGATCGGCTTTTTATTTTCATCCAGCAGACGGAACTCCGTATCTGCAGCCGGGATTGCTTTCCCGGTACTCTCATCGATCTTCACAACCGACACCGGACTTACGATCAGCTTGTCCTCTTTATAAATCCCCTTTAATGTGACACCCTCATCTTTGATCGTCACCTTGAATGGTTCGATTGGTTTTAATCCCTCCGGACATTTCGTCTCCGTCACTGTATATGTGTCAAACACAAGCCCGCCGCGCGGATTATTTTTATCAACTGTCGTTGCAAAGCCGTATTTATCCGTAACGATCTTTTTCACTTCTTTTCCTGTAGTATCAGAGGTAAAGGTAAATTCCACTCCCCCTAACCCCTCAAAAGTATCTTCATCCTCGTCTTCGATCTCTTTCAATTTGATGATCTCTACATTCCCACGGATGATATCCTCTTTACTTTTTACCGTCTTATAAAAGACAGCATCGGTTCTATTTTCTGAAGATAATGTCACTTCATAAATCGTCGGATCCACCAGATACCCGGTACTCGGCTGCCGTTCGATCACATAATATGTTTCCAATGGCAGCTCTTTCGATTTTGCCTTTCCCTCTTGATCTGTTGTCATTGTCCCTTTGTAGGACTTGGAGTCTGTATCATCCCCTGTTTGATACGCAGATTTCAGGAAAATGTCGTATAAAGCACCTTTCAGCGATCCTGCGCCTTGGGGGTGGTCCTTATCTGTCTCGGAATCTGCTTTCTGCAGCTTAATAACTCCCTTTTGCGGTACTTCCGTACTGGTAACTGTTTTATAGAAGACCCGCTCTGTTTTATCATCCGTTGTCAGCTCCACCGGATAAACATTCGGATCGATCAAAAAACCGATCGGGTTCTTTGTCTCCTTTACATAATAGTTTCCAATCGGCAGTTCTTTGGACTGCGCTGCGCCTTTCGCATCCGTAATCAGCGTGTCTACCTTATCTTTACAAGCTTTATCCTTATACACGCCATACTCTGCACCTTTTAAGGTAGCAGTCCCGTACTCCGTCTCGCCGCTCTTCTTTGCGATTTTGATGATTCCTTTTTGTGGAGTCTCCGGAATGGTAGGCATATTGTAGGTATTTACATTTTCACCTTGCCCTTTAATCGGATCTATTTTACGAATAAATACTTCTGAATTTAGCATATAACCCTTTGGTGCCTTTGTCTCCTGTATCGTAATAGTACCTATTGGAATTGTGATTCTACCCTCTGAGTTATAATAAAAATCATCACCTGCAACTTTATATTTGCCACTCATATTTGCAAAACCGCGATTATCAGTTTTCAACACCCAATAACGCACAGGGCTTACCCCCGATTGTATTGGATCAGAATCATAAAAACCATCGTAATACTTTATTGTAAATTCTGCGCCTTCTAAAGAAGCCGATCCTTGTGGCATATTTTGTGTTGTTTCCGCATCTATTTTTCCGAGTAATATAACAACCGGGTCACTTTGCGGAATATCTGTTACATGCAGCGTTGTTGTCTGGTTTCCCTGCACAGGAGCATAATGAGACTTCGTATCTAATGCAAACCCTTTCGGTGGGGTGATTTCTTTCACCCAGTACTCTCCCGGCGGAAGCCCCTCTGCCTTTGCGTATCCGTTTTCATCCGTCACAAGGACTGCGATCGGCTCTTCGTCCCCATGTCCTGCCAGCCATACCCCATACTCAGCCCCTGCCAGACTGTATGCTCCGTTATGATCTGTCAATTCCGGATTGGACGATGATTTATAAATTTCCACACTTCCTGTCGGCGTCTCTCTTCCAAGTTTGATCACTGTCATCGCAACACACTGTGCTTTCGGAGTGATCAGTCCGTACATATTTCGGTTCAAAAACTCTCCTGTATATGGGGAATATCCGATCGACTGCCACCATTCATTTGTATTATTGCCATTAAAATAATCTCCTGTATAGATTCCGATATGGTGGTTCCCGGAACTGACTGCCGGAAGTCCGTCCGATGATACCGTTCCCTCCCATGTCCAAAGGATGTCACCCGGATCTGTATAACCATCAGCAATCACGTTATAGATCAGACTGTTAATATCCTGCCAACTGGAAGCATAGTAGGTTTTATACTCAACTCCGTTCCCACGCAGATAATCTCTCCAACCTCCGCAGCCAACTCCACCCCATGCGGGAATACCGTCCCAGGCTTCCTGATAACTCATACCCGCCGCTTTATATAAAACATGCCATACAAAGCCGGTACAGTTCATCATAGCCACACCGGGGTAATCATCGTTTCCATTTGCTCCGCTGCAATCCCCATTCGGGTTACGTCGGTCCGTCCCCCCTTTTGCTCCTGGGATCAAACTTCCATTTGAATTTTCCGGATATGGGGTACCGAGATAATAATCATCATTTCTGTGTTGTCCAAGCCATTCCAGCACACCGTCATAGCTGATCCCTGACATTGTATTTTCAAGCGTATTTCCTCCCTCGTTAAATACAGTGCTTCCAATCTCTGCAAAAAGCTGTATTCCAATCACAGACTGTACGTCAATGGACACCTTGCTCTCCGGCATTACAAAAGAGTAAATCGTCTCATCCTCAATAGCAACCAAGATTTCCGACTCATCATCAGAATTCAACACCTCCAGCTTTTCCAAGCTATATCCCTCTTCCAATACAACTTCAAACTGTACTGTCTCTCCTGCGGTGATCTCTTCTCTTTCTGTTAAGATCTTTACCTCTGCCCCGTCGGACACAGAAACAGAAATCTTGTCCTCGGCTTCACTGTCTTCTGTTGCAAAAACCGTCACCGCACTCATCGCAATCATGACCGCTACAAGAAGAACCGAGATCAGCCGCTTCCATTGCTTTCTCATTCTTTCGCCTCACTTTCTCTTAGCGTACCGAAATTCGGTACGCAGCTTAAATTTATGTAACAAAAAAACTACCAACCTTTCGATCAGTAGTTCTTTGTTATCCCCTATTTCTTTTTTACTGTTACTTCAGTTTGACTTCTCCACAGGAGCATTGATACCCGATTTCTACTTCAATAAATTCACCTGTGTGTCTCTCTTCTGTACTGCTATAGCTTCCACCATTTTCACCTTTTATCGCATGATTATATGCATGGTCATCCAATGATTCATACTTTTCAATTTCATATAACGGTTTATGACAACCAGAACACCTCATGACTTCTACTGTTTCTATCTTTTCAACTTTTTCAACAACTGGAATACTGAAATCATGCACATGCTCCGGCTCTTCCTGCCCCTGATTTTGATCCGGGTTTTCCTGCGAACTGAATCTGGAAATCATCGTAGCACACTCGGCACGGATCACATTGCCCTGTGGTTTGATATAACCGTTATCTCCCTTGATAATGCCGTTGGCGGTGGCATATGCAACACCGTTTAAAGCAAACTCATTCACACTGTTACCGTCAGGGAAATTATATACTCCGCCTTGATCCACAGCCGGCGATCCGTCATAGCGGTACAAAATCGTTGCCATTTGCTCTCGGTTGATATGATCTTCTGCTCCAAACTTGCCGCTGTTTGTATACCCGGTAATGATTCCGTTTTCACTCGCCCATGCAACTGCACTTCCGTAAAATTCATTGCCGGAGACATCCGGGAACTGTCCGTTGTATGCTACTTCCGGCGATCCCTCCATGCGCCAGAGGATTGTCGCAAACTGTCCTCTTGTCAGCTGGTCACTCGGACCAAACTTTCCCGTATCTGTATAGCCACTCATGAGACCTTTATCAGATACATCCTGCACATATTCATAATACCAGTCCCCCGGATTAACGTCCGGGTACTCTGCAGCCGATGCTACGCTTCCCATTCCCAAAACTAACATTCCGCTTAATGCTGTTGCTGTCATTCCTTTTACAAATCTTTTTTTCATATCCATTGTACCTCCCTTTTTATTATGTACCGAAATTCGGTACGGTTTGTTTATTTTCCTCTTTTGATTTTTATCTTCAGACACATATAGATTGTTCCAAGAATATCCTTAGATATCCATATAAAAAATACAAATGTTCCCCATACCAGAAGTATATACGCTGGAAAAATCTTTCCACTGTTCACAACAACTACAACTGCAGCCATATCAGCGAATACCAAAAACAGGATTGTCATAATTTTCCAAAAGGAATATCTGTCCCACCATATAAAAATCGGCGCTATAAGCAATGATAGAACTCCCAATAACAAGATATACATTCCATAAATCTGACTTTCTGTTACTTCCGGTATTTCTCCATTTGCAGTCATCTCTTGTATTTTCACAGATAATGGAAGTAATTGAAGGCGGGTTATTTCCAAAAAGTAATATGCCGCTACACTTCCTATGCCGAAGAAAAACAACCCTTTTCCAATCCTTTTTGTCTTCTCCTTTTCCATACTCGATATCCTCTATTTCATTTTATCAAATAAATGCTTTTTTTCAACTGTTTCGGACTGTTTTTGCTACCTTTTATCGATGTGTACAGATAACAGAACCGTACACCGCAGCTCCGCAACAAGTGCCTTAACTGCCAATCTACTACAATGTTGATATCGCTGTGTCATTGTACCAGCGGTTCACTTCTAAAGAGAAACAAACTCAAATATTTAGTTGTGTACCGAAATTCGGTACGTTATCCTTTTACTGCCATGTACCGGAATTCGGTACGTTCATAGCTTCTTCTTTTTGTGCGGATGCTTCCAATATTTTCTTTCACATTCCCGGCAGCAAAACTTAATCCTCATATCTCTGACATTTTCTTTTGTTATCACCTTTTTCCCACAATTGGCACAGTAAAATGTAATGGATGAATACCGCTGCTTTCCCTGCGCTCTGTATTTCACACCGCACGCCGGCGAACAATATTTCTGCGTTACCGCTTTAGGCTCATATAATTTTCCGCATTCCAGACATTCTTTCTCCATATGGCTCCTTTCTGCGTACCGAAATTCGGTACGTCCTATTTTCTGATCTAATTTTTCCTATTCTCTACACATCTGTCTCTTTCCATCTCGCTTAATACTTCCTCAACTTGCTGTTTATCCAATGTTTCTTTCCGAAGCAGTTCCTCTGATAATCTTTCAATCATTTCTTTCTTTTTTGAAAGTATATTTGTTGTCTCTTTCCAAAGCCTTCTTGACAAATATATGATTTGCTCGGAAAGTTCTTCGTCTAACATTGATTTACTCACTTCAGGATCAGTCATCACAATATACCCCTTAATTAAATCTACTGCTTGACAGAAATCAGATTCTCCACTCAGCCAACAGCCTGCGTGGAAGTTCCCAAATATCAATTCTTCTGCGGCAGCTCCCGAATACCTGATCAAGATCATATTTTTTATATCTTCTGCTCTTTGCATCTTCTGAACCGTCACAACTCTTGGGTTTATATAAGACATGATCACATCAAAATCTTCTATTTCTTTTAAATATGCCATTACTGCATGCCCGGCTTCATGAACTGCATTGACTTTCCGGTTATATTCTGCAATATCATCTTGATTGCATTCTCTTTTTCTTGCTATCCCTGATATTGTCTCGATCGGCACACGGCAAAACCAACGACTTCCCAAAAACAGTTCATGTACATACAGAAAAAAGATTAAAAGGCAAAATATCGCCAACACATTTAGCGAAAGCATTCCCTCCGTCAAAGGAAGTTCCTTGAACTCCTCAAATGCGAAGAAAATAATTAAAAATACCAATCCGCACGATACAATAAAGCATTTCATAATATCAATAAAAATCGCATATGGATGAATATGCCTGTTTTGCCTCGTACCCCTTTTTGTTCCTTTCCACATATTCTTTCTCCTACATATCTTTTTCGTACCGAATTTCGGTACGCTCTCTCAATTTACATTCTTCACTAAATTCAGTTTTACTCACGTTTTACTTTTTATATAATCTTCCACGTTACACTTTGCACTTCTCTTCCACTGAATCCTAATCCAATTTTCTTATATTCCAAATGTTATAGTCGTGCGTATCATGCTCTGCAATTTCTTCTCCGTCCATTATCGACGCCAGATCTTCTGCTTCTTCTCTGCTTTCTGCTTCAACTATAACTTTTGTAAATTGCACATATTCAATCTCAAATCTTGTCATTATCACACCTTGTTAAATCCCTAATACCTCATCTCTGTAATCATCATCGATTTCCAAAGTATCTTTCTTCACAAATAGATAAATCGCATCACCAACAGTCACATTCATATGGATTTTCCAATAATCCCCCTCTATTGCATGTCCGAACAAATCAAATTTTGGTTTTTCTTCTAAAGTTACCTTCAGCACTCCCACTTGAATGAACCAAACGTCTCTTCCGTTTCTCTGAGATTTCTCCATTCCTTTATCTGTCCCTACAATTTTCTTAAAGATCTCAGATGCCGTCTTTTTCATAATTCTCACTTTCATTTTGCCCTCCTCTTTCGTGTACCGAATTTCGGTACACTCTCTTCACACTAGCTGTTCTATTTTTTGTTTCTTGACTTTTCTATTTGGGAATGTTATAGTTTACAAATAAGGTGGCTATTGTAATTGCTTTTGCTTTTACTTTGCACTTGCATTACATAGCTGTTTGTATTAAAAGTCGTTCATGACCCGCCAAAGTCGATGAGAACGGCTTTTATTTTTTAACTATCTCTTCCACGTGCTTTACGAACGTAAAATCCATCATACATCGGAATAATCTCAACCATACAAGGCTCCATCAGATCATTATTCTCCCTTATTACTCTTGGTACTGAAAGATTCCCATTATTCATTTTCCGGAAGAGCCCTGTTCTGTTTTTTTCAACAAATTTCATATCATTCATCTTCTTTCACCTCTCCCTTTCCTAATACTTTTAAAAATGCCCTATTTGTGCAAAATGCACAAAAAAAAACCAACTTGAACTTTATAGTTCAAGTTGGTTCTGAAATCCACTCCGTTTTCCCTCGCATTTTCCCTCGATTTTCCTTCACAGCCCTTCCAACCATTTCTTTTCTTTCTCCGTCAACTCGCATTTTTCCAGCAAATCCGGTCTTCGCTCTTTTGTACGGAGAATGGACTGTTCCCGTCTCCACTTTTCAATATTGGCATGATGTCCGGACAAAAGTACCGGCGGCACCTTCTTTCCATGCCACTCCTCCGGTCTGGAATACTGCGGATATTCCAGCAGGTTGTCTTGGAAAGATTCAAACTCCGCAGACACATCATTGTGAAGCACTCCCGGCACCAGACGGGAAATCGTATCTACCATAACCATTGACGGAAGCTCACCTCCGGTCAGCACATAATCTCCGATGGAGACATAATCTGTCACAATCTCTTCCAATACTCTTTCGTCAATCCCTTCATAGTGACCGCAGAGCAGCACCAGATCCTCTTCCTGTGCCAGTTCTTCTGCCATCTTCTGCGTAAATGTATCTCCCTGAGGTGATAAATAAACGACTCGGAGTTTTTTCTTGTCAGAATTTTCACTGTTTTTTATTTCCTCTTTCACGGTTTCTGCATTTGTCTGCTTTCGCATCACAATCTTCTCTTCAACCGCCTTATACGCCAGATACACAGGCTCTGCCTGCATCAGCATCCCGGCTCCGCCTCCATAAGGATAATCATCCACACTCTGATGCTTATTAAATGCATAGTCACGGATATTGATCGCCTCGATCGATAACAGGTTCTTTGCAGCCGCACGGCCGATAATACTTGTATTCAGTCCATTCATTACCATTTCCGGGAACAATGTCAATATATGAAAATTCATTACACCAGTCCCTCCAGCAAATGTACTTTCATTTCCATTTTCTCCACATCTACATTCAAAATGCAGTCATGGATTGCCGGAATCAGAACTTCCCCCAGATCGTCAAACTGAACAACATAGACTTCATTTGCTCCGGTTTCAATGACGTCTTTCAGAATCCCCTGTTCTCCCTCATCGGTTACAACCCGCATCCCGATCAGATCTGCGATATAATACTCATCTTCTTCCAGTTCCACCGCATTTCCACGCGTTACCAGAAGGCTTTTTCCTTTGTACATCTCAATCTCATTTATATTATCAATTCCTTTGAATTTCAAAATGACAAACTGTTTAAAAAACTTTACTCCCTGAACCTCCAACGGAATCTGCTCTTTTCCCGTATCCAAAACCACTTCTTTTAATTTCTTAAATCTTCCGGCGTCATCGGTTGTCGGAAATACCTTTACCTCTCCACGGATCCCATGTGTGGAAGAAATCACTCCCACCTGTAATAACTGTTCCATATAGTTCTCCCATATTCTGTTAGTTGAAAGAAAGGGGCAGTCTCTCCTGTCGGATTCCTGCCCCTTTTTCTGTTGCCATACATATCCACAAAAGTCCTCGGCGAACCTTCATTTCTTACTGCATAATGTCAACAACCACTCTTTTATCTTCTTTTGCCGCAGCAGCTTTTACAACGGCACGGATTGCCTTCGCAATACGTCCCTGCTTTCCAATCACCTTGCCCATGTCGCCGTCTGCCACACGTACTTCGATGACGGTTGTTCTGCCGTCCTGCCGCTCATTTACGGTAACGCCGTCCGGATTGTCAACCAATGCTTTCGCAATCACTTCTACTAATTCTTTCATCTGCGCGCACCTCCACGGAACGTCTGTTATTTTTCAATACCGGCTGCTTTGAAGATCTTTCCTACAACTTCTGTCGGCTGAGCGCCGTTGTTGAGCCATTTCTTAGCTGCTTCCTCATCTACTTTGAATACGCTTGGCTCCTGATTCGGATCATATGTTCCGATTTCCTCGATGAACTTTCCGTCTCTCGGAGATCTGGAATCTGCCACTACGATTCTATAGAAAGGAGCCTTCTTTTGTCCCATTCTTTTCAATCTGATTTTTACTGCCATTTTACTGTACCTCTCTTCTTTCTTTTTTTATATTTTCATTGTTATAATTCTGTAACTGCGATAATCCAGTTACATCTATATGTTAAAAGGGAAGATTAAATCTGCCTCTTTTACCACCCTTACCTCCCATGAGTCCCGGAAGTTTCTTCATCATCTTCCGCGTCTCATTGAACTGTTTTACCATCCGGTTAACTTCTGCGATATCAACACCGGCGCCTTTCGCAATCCGATGCTTTCTCGATGGATTCAGCAAATCCGGATTCCGGCGTTCTTCTGTCGTCATAGAAAAAATCATAGCTTCCATTCTTGCCATTTTCTTTTCATTTTCCTCAGAATCCAGTTCCGGCATTCTCTTTCCGCCCAGACCGCCTAACCCCGGCATCATCCCAAGTATGCTGGATAGTCCGCCCATTTTTCTCATCTGGCTCATACTTTCCAGATAATCTTCATAATCAAACTGCGCTTTCTTCATCTTCTGCGCCATTTGTTTCGCTTTTTCTTCGTCCAGTTCTGCGCCGGCCTTTTCAATTAATGTCAGCACATCTCCCATTCCCAAAATGCGGGATGCCATTCTGTCCGGATAGAACTGCTCCAAATCGGAAAGCTTCTCACCCATACCAACATAGAGAATCGGTCTGCCTGTCACCGCCTTAATTGACAGCGCCGCACCGCCTCGCGTATCACCGTCCAGCTTGGTTACGATCACACCGTCAATACCAATCTTCTCATGAAAGCTTCCGGCTACATTGACCGCATCCTGTCCGGTCATGGCATCTACCACCAAAATCGTCTGATGTACGGTAACTGCCTCTTTGATTTCCTGAAGCTCCGCCATCATATCCTCATCGATATGAAGTCTTCCTGCCGTATCCAGTATAACAATATTATTCTTATTCTTAGCCGCATGCTCCAACGCCGCTTTTGCGATATCCGAAGGCTTTGCCTTGTCTCCCATGGCAAATACCTCGACACCCTGTTTTTCACCGTTGATCTGCAGCTGTTTGATTGCTGCCGGACGATAAACATCACATGCAACAAGCAGCGGCTTTTTCCCTTTCAGCTTAAACTTACCTGCAAGCTTTGCCGTTGTTGTCGTCTTACCGGCTCCCTGTAGACCTACCATCATAATGACCGTCGTTGCGCTTCCCGGCTGCAATGCAATCTCCGTAGTCTCCGATCCCATAAGCTCGATCATCTCTTCATTTACAATCTTGATGACCATCTGTCCCGGATTCAGTCCGTTCATCACATCCTGACCAATTGCACGTTCCTGTACTTTCTTAACAAAGCCCTTTACGACCTTGAAGTTGACATCCGCTTCCAAAAGCGCCATTTTTACTTCTTTCAGAGCCGCTTTGACATCCTCCTCCGTAAGCCTCCCTTTGCTCCGCAGGTTTTTAAATACATTTTGTAGTTTTTCTGTTAAGCTGTCAAATGCCATTCTGCACCTCTTCCGATCCTACTGCAATCTTGACTCGATCAAAGTTCTTCTATGATCAAATCCGAAATTTTCCGGATTCTTTCTGCCATTTCTTCCGGCTGCTGCCGATCCTTTTCATACTCGCTCAACACAAGATCGATCTCTTCCACATTTCTCTTAATGCTTAAAAACTTCTCCACCAGATGCAGCTTTTTTTCATATCCCTCCAACGTCCTCTGACACCGTTTCACCAAATCGTGAACCCCTTGTCTGCTGATCCCCGCATCTGCGGCAATCTCGCTCAAAGACAAATCTTCCAGTACAAACTGCTCATAAATCTCTTTCTGATGACTGTTGAGTAATTCTCCGTAAAAATCATACAGCAATGCCTGTTCCAAAATATCATTCACTTTTATCACCTTAGCTATCTTACATGAAAAACAAAAGGCTGTCAAGTGTTTTTTCTTGACACTCACCTCATTTTTCTCACGTTTTTTTCTCACACATTCCCACCCTTTACATATTATAAAGTGTAAACAATTTTTTGGAGGATTTACAATGAGTGATTTAAGTGCTACAAACTGTGGATGCGGATGTGGATGTGACAATAACAACGGCGGTATCTTTGACAGAGGAAACAACTCCTGTCTGTGGATCATCCTGCTTCTATTCTGCTGCGGCGGATGCGGAAACAACTGCGGTTCCGGCTGTGGAAACGATAGTTGTCTGTGGATCATCCTGCTCCTGATCTTCTGTGGTGGATGCGGCTGCTGATCCCCTTCCCTTTCTGCGCCTGTCTCTGATCCCTTTTTCAGATGCAGGCAGTCACATCAAAGGACGCCGTACTAAGCGATTAGTGCGGCGTCCTTTTCATATAAAACAGTTCCGGTTCTTCTGTTCTTTTTTGCCTTTCATATTTCTATCCCCCCGCACATATACTTTGTATGAAAAGGGGAGGGGAGATTGAAATGGAAAAGAAAACACCAAGACCCATGACGCCTTTCGATGAACTGACGACTCCATATCCATTAAGCATTTTAAAACTGCTGCTCCCCTACCTTGTTTCGGACGGGCGTTCTCCTCTCTGGATCCTGATCAAATTTATGGAACTGCAATACACCGTTTCTCTTTTCAGACATCCCGGAGCAGGCTTTAACCCCCGGTGTTTCGACTGCCACCCGGATTCCCCGTCCGAACTACTGGACGAACTCGCTCCTTATCTTCCGCCGGAACAAGCGCAGGCCGCCGACACATTTCGAAACGCACTGAATATGATAGAAATGATGAAAATGTTTCAGTCCTCTGACAATGATTCTTATACTTCATCAGAAAATACAGATGGAATGGGTTCTCCGTTCGCAGGTATGAATCCCATGGATTTGATGACAGGAATGCTTTCCCCCGATCAACAGGAAATGTTTCAAATGTACCAAGAAATGTTCTCAAATACTGAGACACAGACAAATTCAATGACAGGAGATGATAGCAATGGATCAATGGATCAACAATCCGCTTCTGAAAAATATGGCTCCGGAGAAACTGGAGCTGATTCGGATGGCCGCCTCTCGGACGAAAGGGAAATCAGGAAAGGATCTGGCGCCGATCATGCTGGCTCTGATCACGAATGCCAATAAAAACGGCATTCAATTCACTGCCGATGAAATCAACCTGATTCTTGAGATTTTAAAAGAAGGAAAATCAAAAGATGAGCAGGAACATATTGATAAAATGATCACCATGGTTCGTGCGATGATCCAAAAACATATGAAATAATCCAAAAACAGATTGCGTAAATAAAAAACAAAACGCAATCTGTTTTTCCATTACTTTTTCAATTTTTCCCGAAGCTGACGGCGAATCTCCGCAACACGTTCCTTGTGCCGACGAGATTCCGATAACGGAAATGCACGTAAAAGTCGTACCGTAACCTTATCCGGAGTCTGCATCAATTCGCCGTAACGTCTTTTCAGTTCTGCAGCATGTGCTCGGATATTTTCTTCTGCATCCTGTTTTCGCTCATACAGTTCTTCCACAGCCGCATCCATTGCCCGAACCGTAGTTGAATAGATATTCTCTCCCAACTGCTCAGAAAGCTCGTGCAGTTCTGAAGCGATCCGTTCCATATGCTCCAGCCGTCTGTTGAATTTAAAGATTGCAGATGCGGTAACACATGTATCTGCGATCAACAAAATTCCCAGAAAAAATATCAATATCACTCCGACCGTTTTCGGGATCAACGCAAGACCGTGATGAATCACCGGATGAACCCAATGAATGATCACTACACATGCCGCTCCCCATATCAAGGAAAATAACAGGCATACATATCCGCCGATGTTCAACGGCATTTTTGAATAATCCCACCATTTATTATGAAAAAGCTTATCCATTGCCCACCCTGTCACACCTTCCAATACGGTCACCAGAACGACCGATGCAACATACAGCAAAATCAGATTGGAACGATACGGCATAAGCAACGCAATTACCATAGAAACACCAAACCCATAAATCGGACAGAACGGTCCATTCAAGAACCCCCTATTGACAAACCGGTGCTCCTTACATGCTGCAAAGGCAACTTCCGTACACCAACCCAAAAAGCTGTAAACCAAAAAATAAAGCACTATAAAATAAATATCCATGATTCTTTTCCCCGCATTTCCTAAAATCCGTTACTCTGACATCTCTACCTCTGCAAATAATGCACCATTCACGCACCCCGGCGCCGCCTCTTCTTCTCCCCGAAAAATCCTTTTAATACAATCTTGATTCCGTGTTCCGTATCCGATTTCCAGAAGTGTTCCGATGATTCTTTGCGGCATCTGTCTCAAAAATCCATTCGCCTCCAATAAAATATCAATTTCCCGCAAACCGTTTTCACGATTGATACCACGATCCGAAATTTCCAATGCTGTCAGATTACGAACCGTTGATTTTTTCGTCTTGCCCGCAGAAAATGCATAAAAATCCTGTACTCCCAAGAACCGCTCTGCTGCCTTTTTCATCCCTTCCACATCCGGAACCTTCTTTCTAAAATCCACATATCGGCGCAAAAAGACATCCTCCGTCTCACCGATCCTCAAACAATACCGATATGTGATCCGGTGCGCATTCAGTTCCGCATGAAATCGTTCCGAAACCACTTCTGCTTCTCGTACCGCAATATCCAACGGTAAATACCGGTTCAAATACTTTCGTATTTCCTCAACCGGGATCCGGCTCTCTGTCTTGAAATTAACGATCTGCCGGGAAGCATGAACACCGGCCCCGGTTTTTTCTCCACAGAATAATATGATCTCTTCTTCTGTCATCCGTCTTAAAACTTCACTGATCTTACCGGACAGTGTATGATTTTCGTCTTTTTTCCCAGACTGCCACCCCCGATATCTCGTTCCGTCATACTCCAGGATCAGTTTGATATTTTGCATCGCCATTCCACAGCTCCTATCAGCATGCAACAGACTCCGTATCTTATAAAAATCTGCCCATACATTTATTATCATGGTGTTATTCTATCGAACTTCTCCTCCGATTACAACAGTAAAATACTTTTGATGTGCGTCACCGCATAAAAGAGTGTCCTGTCAGCGTTGATTTTCCTGCTCTTACAATTTATAATAGGAACAGATTAAAGGAAAGGTGAACAATAACAATATGACAGAGATACGAAAAGTAGCAGATTCCAGAGTCGAAACCGTACACATCGTCCGCCCTAATCACTTAAACGGCGCAGGTCGTCTGTTCGGCGGTGTTCTGATGCAATGGATCGACGAGGTCGCCGGCATCGTCGGCTGCCGGCATACAAGACACAACTGCACGACCGCTTCTGTGGATAATCTTCGCTTCATCCGCGGCGCCTATCAAAAAGAACTGATCGTCATCATCGGCAAAGTTACTTATGTCGGTACAACCTCTCTCGAGGTTCGGGTGGATACCTATGTGGAAGACAAGGACGGAATGCGAAGACCGATCAATCGCGCCTATTTTACAATGGTCGCGCTCGATGAGGACGACAAACCCTGTCCGGTTCCTCGTCTGGAAATTACAACAGAAGAGGAAAAGGCCGAATGGGAAGGCGCCTTAAAACGCCGTGCGATCCGAGAAAAGCGTCATACCGAGGGATTCTGAGAATACGACAGCCCGAATATCCGTGTCAAACCATCCACAGATATCCGGGCTGTTTTTATTCTGTATAATACAACTCGATCGGATCGATCGGATCCACCGGATTCTCCTGCTCCATTTTCGCATTCCGTCCATGGCGCCTCAGCAGCTCTCCTGCCTTATTATAGACCCAAAAAGAATATACAAGAATCTTATTGACCTTTCCCATACGTTCCTTCGTTGTTTTATCATAATACGTTCCGCCTGTCTCAAATACGGTCTTTTTATGGATCATAGAGATCAATTCCGTTTCACATGACACCGGCTCCGGCAGGATTGTATACGCACGCCCCACACAATTTGTCTTATGGGAATCACTTCCACCGACCGTTACCTTATTGTATTTCTTCGCAAGACGCAGCGCTTTCGCATTTGCCTCCGCATTCTCACAGCAATTATATGCTTCTACAAAATCAAAACGCTTCACCAGCTCCGGCGACTTATAAAACCGTTTTGTATTGGCAAAACTCTGATATTTTTCTCCATATGGATGTGCTGGACCGATAACCCCGCCGTTTCGATGCACCAGATCGATCAATACAGATGCTCGCATCCCTCTCAATTCCAACAACCGCATCTTCACGCCCTCCGGCATGATCACAAGCATGTGTCCCGCATCTCTTGTATCGTATTCGATTCCTTTCAGCACAACAAAATCTGTATGACGCTTTCCTTTGATATTGTGCTTCCAATAACGATATCCGTTATATGTATTATGATCTGTGATCACCATTCCCTGAAATCCTTTTCGTTTCAAGAGTGTAATATATTCATCCACGCTGACTCTGCTGTCAATGGATCCTTCTTTCACATGACAATGCATATCAATCTTCATATACATCGCCCCCCTTTCTCTTACTCCTCTTCCTTTTCTTCCTGAAGATTATCCAGATTCTCCATTAAGGCTCTTGCCTTTTCCACTTCATTTTCTGCTGAATGCTTCTCACGAATCTCTTCTGCTTTTCGCAAGCTCTGTTTTTTTCGTTTACCGGACTCCCATAAAAACTGCAGCCAAACACCCAACACAAAGATCACAAATGTCACTACATACTGTATGATATCATTTTCAAGAAAATCAAATGGAAGATACGAGCCGATAAGCGTTCCCAGTCCGACTGCCCCATACAATGCTGTGACAACTATGATCACCGGTTCCGCATATGAGACCGTAAACATCGCAAGCACCAGTCCTATCCCAAGGCATACAAGCACCATCGTTATATCCGTCGGTTTGAACAGCATAGCCCCGAGAGAACTTCCTGCGGCAAATGAAACCACAAAGATTCCCACACGATACAATACAGCCCCCAGACCGGCAAACACGATTCCCGCTATAATTCCGATAATAACAACTGCCGTTCGTTCAAGCGCAAATTGTGATGCTGCAACGACTCCCAGACCTCCTCCGATAAAAAATCCCAAAATCGCCGCCCATATACGCACCAGTTTTAAACCAAAGAAACACCATAATGCTTCTGCCACTGCCAAAATAACTAACACAACTGTCGGAGATATCTTCAACGAAGAAGCATTAAACATATCTACGAGCAAATTTACATCTAACTGCATTTTTACACACTCCTTATCTCTTATTTATTATTGTACATACCACATCCCCGGATATCATATAACAGTTTATATAAAATGAAGATGGATGTCAATCTCGACTTCGATCAACATCCATCCTCATATTGATATTCCTACCATTTTTACCTCGTGCTGTCTATTTGACAACTTTCTTTTTTACTTACGTTTTCGGTGGTCCGTACCCCCTATTCATAAATTTTTCCCGATTCCGCAACTCGGATAAGAATTCCGTCCCATGATGAATTTTACTTCTCTCATAACTTTCTCGTCATTATGATAATTTCTTCATCTTTTCTTATCTTGTTCGAGTGGGAATGGTGTTTTATTTGTTGACTTTATATTAACACTCTATTTCCGATTTGTCAATATATTTTTCGTCTTTTCATTAATTTTTATTTATTTTTCCGATATTTTATAATTTTTCACAAAAATAACTGTTATTATATTTTTTATAACCAAAAAAATCGTATATCAAATCCTATGACTTTCCCGTTTTTATGAAAAAGATTTGACATCCGCCGACACGCTCATTAAAATAGGTATATCTTTGAATTTTTATAATATTGATATATCAAAAAGGAGTCTCACAAAATGGAACATTTAATTATCCCCGAAAGGTATTCTTCTCCTTTGACAATCCGGGAAACCGAGGTCGCCATTAAGGAAATCAAGGATCACTTTGAACGTGCGCTGGCAAAAGCGCTGCATCTGACACGTGTATCTGCACCGCTGTTTGTAACACCGGAATCCGGATTGAATGACAACCTGAACGGTGTAGAGCGTCCGGTTTCATTCGGCATCAAAGAGCAGAACGAATCCGTTGCAGAAATCGTCCATTCTCTAGCCAAATGGAAGCGGTATGCTTTGAAGCATTATGACTTTCATTCCGGCGAGGGTCTGTACACAGATATGACGGCAATACGCAGAGATGAAGAAACTGATAACATCCACTCTCTCTATGTCGATCAGTGGGATTGGGAGAAAGTCATTTCCAAGCAAGAACGGAATATGGAAACACTGGAATATACGGTTCGTAAAGTATTCAGTGCCCTCAAAGAAACAGAAGGCTTCATTTCCAAACGATACAATTACATAGAACCTCTTTTGCCGGACGATATCTTCTTTATCAGTTCCCAAGAATTGGAAGATATGTATCCCTCATGTACACCAAAAGAACGAGAATACAACATTGCCAAGTCCAAAGGCGCCGTATTTATTACTCAGATCGGCAAGATCCTCGCCTCAGGTGAAAAGCACGACGGACGTGCGCCGGACTATGATGACTGGGAATTAAACGGAGACATCATCGTATATTATCCGGTGCTGGATATCGCTCTCGAATTATCTTCTATGGGGATCCGTGTAGACGAGGTTTCTTTACAAAAGCAGCTAAAAGCAGCCGGATGTGAGGAGCGTTCTGAGCTTTCTTTCCAAAAAGCATTGTTAAACTGCGAACTTCCTTATACGATCGGCGGCGGAATCGGTCAGTCTCGTATCTGTATGTACTATCTCCGCAAAGCGCACATCGGCGAAGTACACGCCTCTCTCTGGCCGGAAGAAATTATAAGCTGTGCGTTGGAGAACGGAATTCAGCTATTATAAAATTTGATATCTGACTCCCCGCATCCTGCACAAATACTATTTTTTCAAATAGTTAGAACTATAACAAATAGGAGACAGCAGAAAATATCTGTTCTCTCCTATTTTCATTCATATAATAAAGTTCATCTTCTTCGATCACTTCATAAATATCAATTCATACTCTCTGGAACCGAGCCCAATTTTTTCTGCGTGAGCAAGACATGTCTTATACTCGGAATTCGGAGTTGTATTTTCAAAATGATCATGATGATCGCAGAAATGCTCCAGGCTGTAATTGTCAGAAAGCTGACTATTCGGCAGCGGCGTTGCCTTCAGACAGGCATCCACACATGCCTGATCAAGCGCCAACGGATCAAAGGATGCAAACATCCCAATATTCGGTAAGATTGGCGCATCATTTTCCGGATGACAGTCACAATTCGGAGAGACATCCAACACCAATGAAATATGAAAATTCGGACGCCCATCTACAACCGCCTTTGTGTACTCTGCCATTCTGCAGTTCAGTTCCTTTGTTGCCGCATCATTTTCAAACTCTATCGCATCAAAATTGCATGCGCCGACGCATCTTCCGCATCCGACACAATGTGTTTCGTCTACTGTCATTTTTCTCTTCTGCTCGTCAAATACAAGACCATTGTTTGCACATTCCCGCAGACACTGTTTACAGCCGCGGCATGCTTCTTCGTAGATCATCGGCTTTCCGTTGGAATGCTGCTCTTTCTTTCCGGCACGCGAACCACAGCCCATACCGATATTCTTGATCGCGCCGCCGAATCCGGTCATTTCATGTCCTTTGAAATGTGTCAGACTGATAAACACATCCGCATCCATGACTGCACGGCCGATTTTGGCATTCTTAATATATTCCCCGCCTTCCACCGGGACTTCTATATCATCGGTTCCTTTTAAGCCGTCCCCGATCAAGATCGGACATCCCACCGTCATCGGCGTAAATCCATTCTCCCAGGCACAGTACAAATGCTCCAACGCATTCTTCCTGCTTCCCGGATATAAAGTATTGCAGTCTGTCAAAAACGGATGTCCGCCCAGTTCCTTTACCACATCGGCAACCGCTTTCGCATAATTCGGACGCAGGAAACTTAGATTCCCCAACTCTCCAAAATGCATTTTAATAGCGGCAAATTTATTTTCCATATCGATCTGCTCAACTCCTGCCGCATAAAGCAATCGTTTCAGTTTCGTCGGAAGTCCCTCTCCCGGCTTCGCACGAAAGTCTGTATAATACACTTTTGATACTGTCATTTATGATCACTCCTCTAATTCTCTGCTGCTCCTGCAAGCTTCCCCATGCTGATCGTGCCTTTCAATTCATAATCCTTATCAAGCACTACAAAATCCGCATCTTTTCCGGTCCGGATCGCACCTTTCTGTGTCAGACCAAATTCTCTTGCCTGATTAACTGAACTCATCTTCACAGCCTCTTCCAGATCTGCCCCCGTAAACTTCATAATATTTCGAAATGCTTGAATATACGTCAATACACTTCCTGCAATTGTACCATCTTCCAGTCTCGCAGTTCCGTCTTTTACATATACAGTCTGTCCTCCCAGCTCACTTTTCCCCTCCGGCATTCCCTTTGCTCTCATAGAATCTGTAACTAACACAATACCGTCACTGCCTTTTACCTTATATGCCATATAAACCATTTTCGGATTGATATGGATTCCGTCGCAAATAAGCTCTGCATTCACGCCATCTGTCAGCATACCGTATCCGGTTACTCCCGGCTCTCTGTGCTTCAGTCCTCTCTGCGCATTATATAAGTGCGTCACATGTCCCGCTCTGCTCGCGCACAATTGTTCAAATGTAGCATCTGAATGCCCCACGCTTAAGACAATCCGATTGGAAAGACACCAATTCTCAAATTCCTCTGTCGCCTCCTCCGGAGCATACGTAACAACACGAATTCTGTTGCCGCTCAGTTCGTTCCATTCAGACAGCACTTTCTCATCCGGTTTCTTAATATAGGAATCATCCTGTGCCCCTTTATAGTTTACAGAAATAAACGGTCCCTCCAGATGAATCCCCTGGATCACAGGATTCTGTTCTGCTGCCTTTTTAATATTTACCATTGCCTTTTCTATATTCTCGTATGTCTGCGTCATTGTCGTACAAAAATAGGACGTAATCCCCTCTTTCGCCGTCATCTGGCTTACCATATTATTTATCTCTTCCGGCGAAGCATCCATTGCGTCAAAGCCGTATCCTCCATGACTGTGCACATCTATAAATCCCGGAATCACATATTCTCCGTCCAATTCAATCGTTTCATCTCCTTCTTTCGGAACAAAATTCCGCATGTCGTCTACTTCTGATATCCGTTCATTATATCGAATATACCCATTCTCTATTTTTCCTGTTCCGGTGTAGATCGTCTTATTTTTTAATACTTTCATTGCCTTTTACACATTCAGCAGCAAATCCTTACTGAACATATCTCCTTTCCTTATTTTTAATATCCTATTTTATTGATTTGCTTTTTATACGAAATCAACCCCCTGTGCATGAGTTTGATTTTGTAATACTATTCTCATTATAGCACAGGAGGCCTCTGATTACTTCTTTTTATTTATGCCAGATGCGATTTCCATATTTTTCTTCTAATATTTGATTAAATTCTCTTCCTCCGTCAATGTTTGCACTCTTAAATACAGGAGGCTCATACCCCTTCTCAACCATATCCTTAACCGCTTCATAAATCATCTGTTGAAGTAAAAGACATGTGCTGAAAGAAGACGTACCACATACCTTGCTGTCAAATCCGTCAATCGCAAGAGCTGCATCTCCGAATTCTGACTGATTATCCAGTACCACATCTGCAAACTCATACAAGAGCTTTCCGGAAGAATGACGAGATGTAGATGCCTTTGATACTTCAAGCGCTGTCACTACAATGACCTTACAGCCTTTTTTCTTTACGTACTCTGCCATTTCAATACTCAATGGATTTCTGCCCGAGTTAGAAATAATGATAAATACATCTTCCGGCTGAACATCTACCTGACGCATCAAAAAATACGCATTTCCTTCTACACTCTCGAAAATACCTTCCGAGTAATCCCTCACTACCTTAGACGGGATCAGCCCCCCTGCGCGTCCGCATACTTCAATTGCGCCCGCATAGGAATGTCCGCTTCCAAATGCCTGAAGAATCCCTCCCTTGCGTATTGATTCGGAAATCAGAAGCGCCGCGTTATGAATATTCTCCTCCTGCGTACTTTCCAGTTTTCCCATGATTTCTTTTGCTTTATCAAAAAACTCAAATGCCATAGTTTATTTCTCCTTGCTTGCTGCTATATTACCCCAAAATTCCAAGTGCACATAAGACAATCGACAGTACCATCACAATCAAAATTGCTTTTGTAGATGACATTTTCTTTCTTCCGAGCAGCCAATATACCCCGGCTACTACTGCGGCCGGAATCAAGCACGGCATAATCTGATCCAAAATTTCCTGTCCGTTCACAGAAATCTCTCCACTGACAAACGTTGCCGTTACATTAGCTTTTACTACCGTTGCGATCAATGCGCCAACCACGGTAATTCCCAGCAGCGTTGCCGCAGCCGTCAAAGCATCCAGCTTGTCCTTTGCTGAGGTAATGATCTTGGATCCCTCACGATATCCGATTCCTCCCGAAAATGAACGAAATGTAAGAATTGCCAGATTTACAAGAAGCCATATGATCGCTCCGATCACGCTTCCTTCCTGTCCCATATATGCGGCAATAGAACCAAAAATCGTTGGGAACAACACACCGAACAAGGTGTCGCCCACACCGGCAAACGGTCCCATAAGCCCTGTTTTAAGTCCTTTTACCGCATCCTTTGCCTTCATTCCTTCATGTTCTTCTGTCGCTGCATCTATACCGAGAATAAAACCACCCATATGCGGTGTTGTATTAAAAAACTGCACATGTGTTTTCATCATCTCTTTTTGATCTTCCGGATCTTTATATAATTTACGGATGATCGGAAGCATTGCCCACAAATATCCGACCCCCATCTGCTTTTCATAGTTCCATGTAATCTGGGAACCCATGATCCATCTTCTGCTCAAGCTGTTTATATCTTTTTTTGTCAATTTTGTTTCATTAGTCTTCATATTCTCCATCTAACAGTCCCTCCTGTGAAACTCCAGCATTTGCTACAACTACTCTCTGACTTTCTTTCAAACTCTGCTGAAATGAAATTACTGCCATTGCCACTCCGAGAATTGCGATACCGAACATCGGTACTGCAAGGTATGCCGCCGCAAAAAATCCAATCAACAAATAAGAAATGTATTTTTTAACCGGCAGATAACGAAGAAGGATTGCAATACCGACTGCCGGGAGCAGCCCTCCCGCAACACTCAAACCTCCTGTCAGCCATTCCGGCATCTTCTCGACAAGTGTATTCACAATATTCTCTCCAAAAATCAACATAACGAACACCGGAAATGCTCTGGAAAGTCCCCACGGAATCATACCATACCAGATATTCCGCTTGATTGCTCCGTAGTCCATTCTTTCAATTGCCGCTTCTACTCTGTTTGCAAAATATACATTGCAGAACCTTCCGAATACGTCCAGATTTACCATCAAAAGTCCTACCGGAACAGCAAGACCGATACCGAATTCAATTCCTTCACCGGACGTTACCGCAAACGCAGTTCCGATGATTGCTCCGGTTATGTAATCCGGCATAGAAGAACCGCCGTATGTGCCAACTCCCAACACCATAAGCTGTAATGTTGCACCAACCGCAAGTCCGGTTGCCAGATCGCCCATGATGATGCCCGCTACAATTCCTGCAAATATCGGTTTGTTATCAAAAATAGCCGTACTGAGCCCGTCCCAAATAAAAATCAATGATACAATTGTAAGTGCAATAATTTGCCATGTCTGTATTTCCATATAGCTTTAACCTCCTTTTAATCAGCGAAGATAGGAACGAAATGTTTTCTTTTCATCATTCGGAACCATCTGTGCAAAAACCGTAACACCTGCTTTTTCAACCGCTTCAATATCAGCCAGTTCCTCCGGGGTGCAGTATACGGATTTTTTAACTCGCTCTCTGCCTTCTTTTTCCCCCATATTTCCTATATTCACTTCTTTTACTTTCAATCCTTTTTCAATCAGTCTCTGAATCGTCTTTGTCTTATTCACGATCAAAAATACTCTCTGTCCACTGTAGATTCCGGCATTTAATCTCGCTGCTGCATTGTCCACAGTCAAAATGCTCAAATGCACGCCGGAAGGAACTGCCGCTTTCAGTGCACTGACTCCGATTTCATCCTTCAGCACCTCGTCATCTGCAATTATGATACGATCCGCCTGTAATGTACGTGTCCAAAAGGTTGCCACCTGTCCGTGGATCAATCTTTCATCCAATCGGAAATTCACGATACCGTTTTTTTCTACCGGTTCCTTTGGACTCTCTACTTTCTTCTTTTCTTTGGCAATATTCGCATTCCCGTAGATCTCTCCTGTCTGTGCAATTGCATCTGCCAGTTCCTCTCCTGAATTGATCAGCACAAGAAGCTGTTGACTAAGTCCTGCAATAAGCTGAATATTTTTGTACTCTGACACGATACGCATTGCCGCATTATACGGAGTTCCTCCCGGCAGATCCGCAATGATTGCCCTACACTCCTCTGCGCCTTTTTCCGCAAGAATCGTTTCGTATTTTTTCTCCACGTCTTCTTTTGTCATTTCTTCGGTAAATGTAACCGGAATAAAAGCCGACGTATCCCCTGTAATCATCTCACAGCTCGACTTACATCCCTCTGCATATTTTCCATGCGCAGCTATGATATAGTACATATATTTAGTCCTCCTGTTCTTTTAAGATAAATTCAATGACCGGCACGATAACATCCGGTTTCTGTACTGGTAATGTTACAAGAAGTGCTTTATCTTCAAACTTATCCTTAATATGGATTTCCGTCACTTCCAAATTCAGATCCTTGTGAGATTTTCTTTTTCCAGACAGTCCCTCATCCTGAATATATTTAATCTCGGAATGATCGTTCAACAGCTGTGCATATTCCACCTCTCCGCCTAAGCCGTTGATCAACAGCGTACGATATGGCCATGAGAACAGATGCAGATACAGATGATTTCCATTTTGCGTAAATCTTGCATCCAACGGAGCCTGGTATTCACTCGGTCCACATCCGTAAATGGATTCACTGTGAAGACGCATCCATTCTTTTATTTCACCGAGAATCCCCTGCGTACGGCGGTCAATCTCACCTCTTCCATTCGGTCCAATATTGAGAAGCATATTTCCTCCCTTGGATACGGTATCGATCAGAAGCTTGACAACCATCTCCGGCGATTTCCAATTCAGATTATCCCTGTCATATCCCCAACTGTTGTTTAATGTCTGACATGCTTCCCAAACGATCGGCTTTCCTCCGTTATCAGCTTTGGAACTTCTCTGATACTGTTCCGGTGTTCCCACACCTCTCCCCAGTCCAAGTCTGTCATTGATGATAATATCCGGCTGCAGCGAAAGAATCGTCTTCTCTAATTCCTCTGAACCCCAATCCTCTTTTCCTTTTCCGACAGAGTCTCCCCAGTCACGCTGCGGATAAGAAAAATCAAACCACAAATAGTCTATTTTTCCATATCCGCTGAGCAGTTCTCTGACCTGCCCATGCATAAATTTCCGATAGGACTCCATATCTCCCGGATGGCTCTTGATATATTCTTCGTTGTTTCTTTCCGGATGATACCCATCAACCAAAAAATCCGGATGATACCAGTCGAGTAATGAAAAATACAATCCGACTTTTAATCCCTCTGCCCGAAAAGCATCTATATATTCTTTTACAAGATCACGCCCGAACTTTGTGTTTGTAATCTTATAATCAGAAAGCTGTGTATCCCAGAGTGCAAAGCCCTCATGGTGCTTCGCTGTCAAGACCGCATACTGAAATCCCGCCTCTTTCGCTTCTTTTGCCCATTTCTTTGCATCAAAGAAATCCGGGTTGAAATTATCAAAATATTTTTTGTACCCTTCTGCTCCAATCTGTTCCAAGGTCATTACCCACTCATGCCTTGCAGCTGCCGAAAACAGACCGAAGTGAATGAACATTCCGAAACGGTCATGGATAAACCAGTTCGGATCTCCATAATTTTCCGGCCATTCATAAATATCCTTACATTTCATCCTCATATATTTCCTTTCTACTACTTATTTGCTATGCATAACAACTGTCTACATTATAATTTTTTTATTCTTAAATTTTAAAAATTTCACATTTTGGAAACTTCTTTGGGTATTTTCCATATTATTTCGACTTTATTTTTGTGCAATCTGTATACACGAGCGAATATCCCTGCATTTATCAATCTTAGAATTTTTCGTTTTTATGTACCTTTCAGAATTTTTATGTTATACTCCAAAACATCCGAAACATTTTATTTCCTTTTTAGCAAACAACTGATTTTTTTATCAAAAGGAGATCTATAAATGAAAAATTATATTCTGGAAACATGCGTTGATAGTATTTTATCTGCTATTGAAGCTGAAAAAGGCGGCGCAAGCCGCATAGAATTATGCAGCAATCTTGTCATAGGAGGAGTATCCCCTTCCATTTCCCTGTTTCGTCAGGTTCGAAAATATACCGATTTAAAAATCCGTGTACTTCTTCGCCCACGTTATGGCGATTACTGCTACAACCAATATGAATTTGAAGAACTGAAAGAACAGGTTGAAATGTTCCGTGAAGAAGGAACAGACGGTGTTGTTGTCGGTATCCTCAATCCCGACGGTACCTTAAATCTGGAACAGCTTGCGGAACTAAAGCAGACTGCCGGTTCTGTTGAAATTGCACTTCATCGGGCTTTTGACGTATGTGTTGATCCAATTGCGGCTTTGGAACAGGCAATCGAATTGCAATATGATACTATTTTAACAGGTGGGCAAGCTCTTTCCGCCTGGGACGGTCGTGATATGCTGAAAACACTTCAACAAAAAAGCAACGGCAGAATCGAAATTCTTGCAGCAGGCGGGATTTGCCTTGATGTTATCGAAAAGCTTCTCCCTTACACCGGCATCACTTCCTACCATATGTCAGGAAAAATGGAAATAGAAAGTGCTATGACATACCGAAAACCGGGAGCAAGCATGGGACTTCCGGAAAGAAATGAATACATGCTTTTGAAAACCGACAGCACACAGATCAAATCCGCTGTAGATTTTCTGCATTCCTATTCTATCTAGCATTTCCCTGAAAGCAATATTAAAAATACGCCTTATCAAGGATTCTTTTCTCAGCTGCTTTTCGGCAGATATCAGATAAACTCTTGGTAAGACGTATTTTTTAATCAATATTTTCATTTTCTTTCACTACTTTTTTATACTCCAGAATGAGCATTTCCATCACAAGCCTCTCGATCAGCATATGACTCTGCACATTGGAAGAAAAGCTGTACAAAATCGGATACCGCACCATCGGGTCCTTTGCCGCTTCTTTATTTGAAGTAATTAGTGCCAACTCTCCTTTGATTTTCTTCAAATATGTTTTAAAATGGTCGTTCAAACGCATTCCGTCTCCATACAAATATTGTCCTGAATTGGAAAAAATAATGACAAGAGTATTCTCACTCATATTTCGCAAATACTCTTCCTGCCTGGTGTCATACGTATATGTTCGGATGTATTTCCCCTCGTCTGCCATCCGATACATCAAATCCATCGCAACATTTTGGGAATAAACACTCCCGAATGCCACCACCTCTTTATGCTTATACATTGCTTTCGCAAGCCGCCTAAGCATCCCACGGTCCATACGGTCCGTAAAGCAGTCCAAATCATTTTTAAGGATTTTTAAATAAGAATCCCACCCCTCCTTTTCGATGTACCGCCACATCATAACCTTATTCTCATACCCCAAATAACCCGAACGTCGCTTTTCATTCCGCGCAAAATCTCGAAACTCTTTGTAGTCATCAAATCCGATCATTTTTACAAACTTTGACAGCTTAGACTTTGAAACATCACAGAGTTCCGCCATTGTCTCTATGGATAATCGGTCCAGTTCATTGATGTTTTCAAGCATGACCTCTACAATATGTGAATCTGTGGAATTATTTCCCGAATTATTTCTCAAATTGAGTAATCTATAGCCTGCAATAAACATGTTTCTCTTCCCTTTTCTCCGTAATTTCTATCCTACTGTCCTCTTCTCCTGTTATACAAAAACATGGCGACTGCCATAGAGCAGATGATCACATAACCCAGCCAGCTCAAAATATCCGGCAATTGTCCGAACACAGCAAATCCAAGTATTGCGGAAAACAAAATCTGCGAATAATCGTATACCGAGATTTCTTTTGCAGGCGCATGGAAATATGCCGCCGTAATACTAAACTGTCCGCCCGCTGCCGACAATCCAGCCAGAAGCAGATACAGCAACTGCATTCTCGACATCGGATAAAAATCGAAAATCAAATACGGCAGTGTCACAATACAAGAAAATGCCGAAAATACAAAAACAACAAACGGGCCTTTTTCTCCCCTTTTCCCAAGTACACGAACATACGTATATGCTACCCCAGCGCCAAAACCACCCAATAGTCCGATCAGCGCAGCCGGAGAGTTGAAAATAGCCGCCGTCGGTTTGATGATCAACAGGCTTCCCAGAAATGCCCCGGCTACAATGATTGTCTGCGGTATCGTCACCTTTTCTTTCAAAAGAAAATAACTGCATATGATCGCAAAAAACGGAGACATCTTATTCAGCATCGATGCATCTGAAAGCACCATGTGATCCACTGCATAAAAATTACACAAAATCCCCAATGTTCCCGCCACAGAGCGCATCAAAAGATACTTCACATTTTCTCTCTTCCCCGAAAACCATACATTCTTCTTGATAAGAATGATTCCTGCAAATACAAACGAAACCAGATTACGGAAAAAGCTTTTCTGTATAGACGGAATATCTCCTGACAAACGTACAAACATTGCCATCAGCGCAAAGAAAAATGCTGCCAGGATAATATAACAGATCCCCAGATATTTCTTCTTATTTTTCATCACATTTTTCCTGTCCGACTATTTCAAAAAATTGTCAATAATGACTGCCTCTGCTTCATCCGCAGACATACCGAAAGTACGAAGCTTGATCAGCTGCTCGTCATTGATCCTGCCGATCGCCGCCTCATGTACGATCTGTGCATCGACATGCTTGGCATTGATTTCCGGAATGGAGCTGATCTCTGCCCGATCCATGATAATAGAATCGCACTGTACATGTGCGTGGCACTGATTTTCACCGACTGCTTTCGGGTGAAAAATCTGTTTGGACGTCCCTTTTCCTACAGATCTTGAAACAATCCTTGCCGAACTGTTCTTTCCCTTCAAAACAATCTCCATATCAGAAACCGCTTCCTGATCCTCATGCGTCATCAATTTTTCTGTCACATTTAATTTTGCATTCTCCGCTAGCTCGATATAACTCTCTCTTTTGGTAAAATCTACCCCTTTGATCTGCGTTGTCTCCAATGTAAATACAGAATTTTCTCCTACATAGATCTTTGTCACCGGATTGAGTACTTTTTTGCCCGTACCGTCTCCCTCTGCATAATGATTCTCCACATATTTGACATTGGCATTCTTCCCCACATGAAAGGAATGAATTCCGTCATGCCTTGTTTCACTGCAGCCCGAACCATGGATTCCACATCCCGCTACAATCGTTACATCTGCGCCGTCCTCGATAAAAAAGTCATTATAGACCTCGTCTATCCCCGCCTCTGTCATTACGACCGGTATATGAACCTGCTCATTCTGCGCCTCGCCGCTGATATGAATATCTATCCCCGGCTTGTCTTCTTTCTTCATGATCCGAATATGTCGACTGTCTCCATGACACACAGCCATTCCGTTCAACCGCAGATTGTATGCTCCCTCCTGCTTAAATCCATAGGAATCAATAACATCCAACACACCCGCTGTTACTTTATTCAGTTCCACAAAGACTGCCCCCTTTCTGCTGTCTGCATGCACAGGACTGCACATCCTCACCAAAGAGACGCGGCATAATTGCTTTTGCCTCGCCTGCTGCCTCCACCTTTCCGTCCGAGATCACCATGATCCTGTCTGCCATTTGAATGATCCGTTCCTGATGTGAGATTAAAATCAGACTCTCCTTTTTCTCTTTGTGAATCTGTTCAAACCGCTTGATCAACATCGAAAAGCTCCAAAGATCGATCCCTGCCTCCGGCTCGTCAAAAATACAGATATCATGCTGTTTGGCAAGCACCGTCGCAATCTCGATCCGCTTCATCTCTCCACCTGACAGCGTAGCATCTGCATCACGATCAATATACTCCAACGCACATAGTCCCACACTGCTCAGCAGATCACAGCATTCTTCCTCACTCAAAGCACGCCCTGCCGCCAGATGCAAAAGTCTTCTCACGGTCATTCCTTTAAATCTGGGGGGCTGTTGGAACGCAAATCCAATTCCCGCCTTTGCCCGTTCATCAATCGACAGCTTTGTTATATCCTTTCCGTTTAGAATAAGCTTTCCCGCTGTTGGGCGATTGATTCCCATAAGAATCTTTGCCAGTGTCGATTTTCCTCCTCCATTTGGTCCGGTGATCACCAACATTTCCCCGGCTTCTACAGAAAAACTGACATCCGACAAAATCTCGGATTGCCTGCCCTCCTCCTGTATATCATATGATAAATGTTCTACCTGCAGCATAAGTGTCACTACCTCTTCTTTCCTGTCTCTTCCTCTTGTATCCTTGCTTTTCTTCCATTATCATTTCCGAAACTGAGCAAATAATTCCCGGTATTTCTGCCCGGACGAACTGCCCCTTTTCCAGACAAATGTAAACTCACGAGACACTTGAAAATCCTTTAATTTTATTTCTCTCAGTCTTCCGCAATTCAGCTCTTCCCAAATCGCAGCTTCATATAAAAATGTAATACCACATCCCGCTTTTGTCAACTCCTTCATCGTGTGAAAGCTCCCGATTTCAGCGACTTTTGAAAAATCTTCCACTTTCAGATCTGACACCCCCAAAAGTTCCTCCACAGCTTTTCTCATCGCAGATCCGCTTTCTCCGATAAAAATTCTCTCTTCTCGCAGCTCTTTCAAAGTTACTGCCTTTTTTGCAAACCGGTAATCCGGACTGCATACTGCAAGCAGTTTCTCCGTAATATAAGGACAAGACTCATAACGAGCTGTCTGCTCTCCGCTCTCTACCAATGCAAATGCAATCTCATTTTTCTCCAGACGTTCCAACAGCTCTTCCGTGTCGGCAGTTATCAGCTTTAAATATCGTTTTTTCCTGTCCGTCTTTTCCTCTTTTAACAGAAATTGCCGCAATGCCTCCGTTACCCAATCATCCCCCAAAACACAGGTCACCCCAAAGCATAGTTCTTCCGGCATATCCGTTTCTTTTTGCATTCTGCTTTGTAAAGACAGTTCATCGTTCAGCATATTCAGTGATGTATTGCGAAGCATCTCTCCCGCCGCAGTCAGGCCAAGCCTTTTCCCCTCATAATAAAATAATTTCTGCCCGTAATATTTCTCCAAATACCGGATATGTTGTGAAACTGCGGGCTGTGTGATATGCAGTTCCTCCGATGCTCTTGTAAAATTCATACATCGGCAAACCGTTAAAAATGTATTCATACGAAAATCCAACATGATCATTCTCCCCTTTTTCTTCGGATAATCTCCCAAAAAAATCAAGGGCGGGCTTTTCTCTTTAAAAGCCACGCCCATGTATCTTAATTACTCCCTTCGATTACTATAACATAATTTTATTATATTGTAAATGATCATAAAATATATTTATTATTTATATCTATACTGTTTTTATGCAGATGCTCACTACACAAGTTCTGCAATTCTTGAAACGCCGACAAATATCTCCGATATTTTATACCACGTACGAAAGTCCACGATCCCGGTCTGCGGTAATCCGAATACAGATTGAAAAACCCGAACAGCCTCGGCAGTTGCCGGACCATAGATTCCATCTGCCTGAATCTTCGGAATCTTCGGATAAGCGCCAGCAATTACATTGAGCTGCTCCTGCATTTGACGCACCTTCTCTCCACGAGAACCAATTTCCAATGGGCTTCCCGGCCAGGAAGACGGAACCCCTGAGATTTCCGGCGCTGTATTGATGTACATATTGTCTCCATAATAATAGCGTAGAATTTCAATCGGACTATACCCCTGCTCTCCCAAAGACATAGATCCCCACTGCGTCATCCAGTCCGGACACTGCACACGTCTTCCGTCACAATATTGCGTCAATATCGGCTGTCGCACATTTGGTCTGGAAAGATAATTTCCATACAGCTCATCAACAATTGCCGATATCGTATCATATATATTTCTTTCAGGGATCCATTTATGGTCGAATGCCGTAGAAGATGTAATTGTAAAATCATACCCCTTGTTTCGATACCATTCTGTATAAACACGATTCAAAGTAAAAGACATGATCGCCAACACATTTGCCCGGATCGTATCTTCCGGCCACGTTGCGTAAATTTCACTGGAAGCGACATTCTTAATATAATCCTTATAACGTACATAATAATTTCTCGCCGTTGTATCCCTCGGCGAGCCGTCATGGACAACGATATATTCCGGCACTACCACCCGGCTTAATACAATCTCTCCACTCTCATTAGTCGGTTTGATTTCATCCTCCGCAATTTTCGGCGGATACTCCTCATATAAAGTATGACCGGGAATGACAAAAACATCGGTTTCCCCCTCGGGATTCAGCGGACGAAGACGTACATTCTGAATGGCAGTTACTTCCGGGAGCAATTCCGTTCCTGCAATACTGATTGGTTCAAATCCCGGAGCGCTGATGTCCAGCGTGTATTCGGAATACGGCTGTGACTCGATCTCCGGATTTAGACTGTATTCCAAGGGCGGTGTATCCAATTCAATTTCCTCTGCCAGACCGGAGCTGTCTGTTTTCAGCTGTTCCAAGGTACTGTCGGGAACTCCGGTATAGGAAACAGAAACAACCGCATCTTCCACCGGATAGGATGTAATTTCTGATGTGACAGCCACCCGCAGTTTTCCTTTATCAACTGCACGATTTCCGTTTTCTGTCTGTATAGTCTGCATAACGTTCATAATTTTTCTGTCCTTCGATACAAACTTTCTATTACTATATGCCGACAATTCTAAAAAGATTAAAAAGGATTTATTAAAATATCCGAAACCAAGTTTACATTTTTCCATTATCAATCTATAATGTTCTATTACGACAAAAGCATGTAAAAGACACATGCTAAGTGCTCATAACGCGCCGACTGGTAAGCTCGAAAAAACCTCGCTAACGGCGTCTGCATGTATCGCACGTAAGCATGTAAAAAACACATGCTAAGTGCTCATAACGAGGAGGTATTACAAATGAAAACGAAATGTTCTATGTTTCTGAAGCATGTAAAGCAGCTCCCTCTCGGCAGGATTCTGCTGCTTTTTCTGCTGATTTATATTGCACTTCTGGTCGTTCCTTATATTTCACACAAAAAAGTCTCTTCTACCTACCGTAAAATTTTTACTCCCGAGACACTTTTCAGCGAATCTGTCGGTCCTGAACGCGTAGCATATATCAATGACAACGACCAAGCGCTTTTATACCGGTTACATATGATCGAACATGCACAAGAAGAAATCATTCTCTCCACCTTCGACTTCAAAGCAGACCAATCCGGAAAGGATATTCTTGCGGCACTAATTGCAGCTTCCAAACGAGGTGTTTCCGTCCACGTCATCGTAGACGGTACCAGCGGCTTTCTGGACATGCAGGGGAATGAATATTTTCAAGCATTTGCTTCCTATCCGAATATTTCCGTAAAAATTTACAACAAAATCAACCTTGCCAAACCTTACGATATGCAGGCGCGTCTCCACGATAAATACGTCATTATTGATAACAAGATGTACATGCTCGGCGGCCGGAATACCGACAATCGTTTCCTCGGAAGCTATTCCAAAGCCCAAAATATTGACCGTGAATTGTTCATATATCACACAGCAATTCCCGACAAATCCTCTTCTATCACACAGCTTCGCACTTACTTTGAAAGTATATGGAACTTAAAAGACAGCAAGGATTATCTGTGCAAGAAGATTACCTCCAAAGTCGAAACTGCGAAAAAGGAGTTGGAAAAGCATACTGACTATCTGAATGCATCCTATGCAGATGCGTATACAGACTGGAATTATGAAGAACTGACAATGCCTGCCAATAAGGTTACGCTTCTGTCCAATCCGATAGAAACCGAAAACAAGGAACCGCTTCTCTGGTATTCTCTTCAAAAAATGATGGAACAATCGGAAAGTGTAACGATTTACACCCCTTATATTATCTGCGGAAAAGAGATGTACCAAGGATTATATGATTTAAAAGAAAAGAAAATCCCCGTAGAAATCATCACGAACGATGTTGCCAGCGGCGCCAACCCTTGGGGCTGTACCGATTACCTGAACCAGAAAGAAAAGATATGGGATACCGGAACAAAGGTATATGAATTTATGGGAAAACACTCCTGCCATACAAAAGCATTCCTCATGGATGACCGCATGAGTGTCGTCGGCTCCTACAATTTCGATATGCGCAGCACCTATCAGGACACGGAACTTATGCTTGCTGTAGACTGTCCGAAGCTGAACGCCATCATCCGCAAGGAGGTCGAATACGATAAAACCTGTAGTAAGATCATCGGCTCGGGCGGAGAATATATCTATGGAGAAAATTATGCTCCAAAGGATTTAAGCACCGGAAAACAGATTTTCTATAAGGTTCTCCGCATTCTGATCCCGCCGATCCGAAGGTTTTTATAAACGGAAAACTGCATTAGCTTTTTCTTGAAAAAATGAGGTAGCAGAAGAAAGCGTCAACTTCTTCTGCCACCTCGTTTTTAATTCATTTCCCTTTCCAGACTAAGCATATAATACCGATAAGCGCAATAGCCAATTGCTGTCACAAAAATGAAAATATAAGCGACACTCTCTTTCAACGCTCTCAGATAAAAAGCAAACAATACAAAGACGATACTTTGAATCCAGATCTTAAACCTTTTATCTTCCAGCTTCCCCATTTTAAATAAACAATAGCGAATCCCCAGTGCCGCCGGAGAAAATACCAAAGCGATCATAAGTAAAAATACGTTCTGCTTATTAACAGCAAACCTCTTGAACCATTTTTTCTCTTCGTTGTTAATCTCCAAACATTGATATAAGAGACTTAAAGATACTTCATCCGGTACACTTTTTCCCAACTCCCATTTCGAAATAGTCTGTCTGGTAACATATACAGAATCTGCCAGTTGTTGCTGCGTCATTCCTTTTTTTATCCTTGCCTCTTTTATCACTTCTGAAATTTCCATATCTAAACTACTATCTCCTATCGGTATTTAAAACTCTGTCAACAGCCATAACCGTACAAATACATATGAAAATAAAACTCACATCCCATTCCTGCTTAAACAGAAATGCATATATACCTATAAAAGCAAATATCGCAATGGTCATCCACCCAAATACTTTTGGATAGCGCTTTACTGCTTTTATAAGGTACATTTCAATCGGCGCCAATAACAAGCCCGCCAAACCGAAAGTAATCGTACAAAAGATATACTTCCTACTTTTTTTCATAAATTTCGACATAAATAGAGCCTCCTTTATTTTATTTATGTCTCCATTTTAAAAAGCACATCTTCTAAAGTCACGCAACAAGTACCATAAACAGCGCAACATCTGATTTATCCCTGCAAAACTAATAGAATACTATCTACTTCCTCCACGTATTTTCCAACTTCGTATCATACGCGATCTGATATGGTCCGTCCGGCATTTCTTTTAGTTCCTCGTAGATATCCCACCTTGCCCGACTATCATAGTCCTCCGGCAGCTCCTTCTGCCAGAACGAGTACCCATATAGATAGCCTTCTGCCACACCTTCCCAGCCACTGTATATACTCTGCAGCTTTTGCGCAATGGGCAGGGATAAATTTAGGCATTCTTCCAGATTAATATATTCTGCCTGATAACAGTCTCCGAGTATCTGTAACGCACGACAATAATCCCAACCGTCAATCCCATATTCCCCATACTTTTGATATGCCTCATAGGCAGTCTGATATCTTGGCAGGTTTTCATCCTCCGGCAGCTTTGCCATGACATCTTCCTCAGAAATCGACAGCAGACCTTTTCTTTCCATTCTTTTTATCACTTTACGATATTCTTCTTTATGTCCCTTTTCTACAAGACGCTTCACTGTCGGATAAACGTCCTTTCGCCCGTTGATCCCCCACCCCTCCGACAATGCTGTTTTTATATTTTCCTGATACCATTTTCGATCCTCTTCTTCCAAACCGCCTACCGTTACAAGTGATTTGCTGTTATATTCTGAATAAATGGCATAGGCAGCACATATCCACTGAATCGTATCACTCTCCACATCTGCCTGTGTAAAATCAGAAGCCGTATACCCACCTCTGATTTTCTTCAATCCCACCTCTTTGTTTCCGCAGGCGCTTAACATTACGGAAACCGCAACGATCGCCAATACTCCAAGCAGTATCTTTCCTTTTCTTTTTCTCATAACCTGATCCTCCTGCATTTTCCTTTATCATATACCATTCTCACTCCCCGAACAAGAAAAAAGGAACAGATTCCGACATTTTTCAGAATCTGTTCCTTTTTTCTGTCTTATAATAATTTCATAATATCATTGAACATGACGACAATCATTAATACCATCAACACTGCAAATCCGGCGAAATGTACCATCCCCTCTTTCTCCGGCGGTATCCGCTTGCCACGGACTGCCTCTAGGATCAAAAAGACAAGCCGTCCACCGTCCAAGGCCGGAATCGGAAGAAGGTTCATAATTCCTAAGTTTGCAGTAACAAGAATGCATAAATTCATCAGATTAAGAATCACACTTTTCATTCCATACTGAACAGAGCTCTGATACGCATCGTCCACTACACTCACGATTCCGACAGGTCCTGACAGATCCTTGATCCCCACCTGCCCGCCGATGAGCATTTTCAGACACTCAAAGGTGTAGTCTACCCAATATTTTACCGTATAAATACCGTATTTCAAAGAACCGATCAATCCGGTTTCCGTACGTTCTGAAGGACCGTTGATTCCCATTCTTGCAAATGCATCGCCCTCCATCTTTCTCGGCTCTAACGTCACTGTCGTTTCCTTTCCGTTTCTGGAATAGGTGACCTCAACCGGATTTCCCTCAGTATTGGTCAGATTTTGCAAGCTAATATCATCCCACAAATGTACTCGTTTTCCGTCTACCTCTGTAATTACATCTCCTGCCCGGATTCCCTGTTCGGCGGCCGCATATCCGTCCTCCACTCCGGTTACAACCGGAGCAATATATCCGATCCACGCTACCATGATCACGCAAAGCAGCCAGCCCAAGATTAGGTTAAATACCGGCCCTGCCACAATGACGGACATTCTCGCCCACACGGATTTACTGTTAAAACTTCCCTCCGACATATCATCCACTTCGTCTTCACCCATCATACAGGCTCCGCCAAACGGAAGCAGCTTTAAAGAAAACTTTGTTTCTCCTATCTGTTTTCCGAATATAGTCGGCCCAAGTCCGAGAGAAAATTCATCCACACGAATTTTATTTGCTTTGGCTAATAAAAAATGTCCCAGTTCATGTATGATGATGATCGCACTGAACAAAAGAATTGCCAATATAATACCCATTCAATTTCCACCTTTTCTAAATTAATTTAATACGGTCAGATACCTTTTATCTTTTCGTCAATATACGCATAGACCGCCTGCTCTGTATCTAAAATCTGTTCCAGTGTCGGATCGGCAACATTTCGGTGCTTTTCCATACACTCTTGAATCAGCTCCGGTATTTGCAGATATCCAATCTTCCGCTCCAAAAACAGAGCAACTGCTTTTTCATTTGCAGCATTGAATACGGTTGGAAGTGAACCGCCTGCCCGCCCTGCCTCAAATGCCAGCTGCAAACCGTAGAACGTCTCCATATCCGGCTTTTCAAACGTGATCTGTGATAATGTTCCAAAGTCCAGCCGATCTCCTGGAAGATACCGTCTCTCCGGATAATACAGCGCATATTGGATCGGAAGCTTCATATCCGGTGTTCCGAGCTCCGCTATGATCGCACCGTCCTCATACTCCACCATAGAGTGGATGATACTCTGTGGCTGAACAACCACTTCTACCTGATCTACATGCACATCAAACAGCCACTTTGCCTCTATGACTTCCAATCCTTTATTTACCATTGTAGAAGAATCAATGGTAATCTTTCTTCCCATTTCCCAATTCGGATGCTTCAGTGCGTCCTCCACCCGGATCTGTCTGAGTTCTTCCTGTTTTTTTCCACGGAACGGTCCGCCGGAAGCCGTCAACAAAATCTTATGGAGCGCCTTTCTCTGCCCGCCCTGTAAAGACTGAAAGATTGCGCTGTGCTCACTGTCCACCGGAAGAATGGAAACACCTCGTTCTTTTGCTAGCGGCATGATGATGTGTCCTGCCGTCACCAATGTTTCTTTATTTGCAAGCGCAATATTCTTTCCTGCCTTTATCGCCTCAATAGTCGGTCGGATTCCGATCATCCCCACGACCGCCGTCACCAGTATCTCCGTCTCCTGCATCACCGCCACTTCCAAAAGTCCGTCCATACCGGCTACGATCTTTATATCCAGATCGCATATCCTTTCTTTTAGCTCTTTTGCTTTTTCCTCCGTCCATACTGCTGCCAGCTTCGGACGAAATTCACGGATCTGCTCTTCTAAAAGCCGGATATTACTGCCGGCGGCAAGGGCAAGCACCTCGATATCACTGTTTTCTCTGACCACTTCCAATGTCTGTGTTCCGATCGAACCGGTCGATCCTAAAATCGCTATCTTCCTCATATACTATCCTCTTTATCTTATGCTGTTTTGATTCAAAACAATTCTGTTTTCTGAATCCAGATTTTTATTTTTCAAAATTATCTATAGCAAAACTGCCAGATAATAAATGATCGGCGCCGTAAAAATGACACTGTCAAATCGATCCAAAATTCCACCATGTCCGGGAATCAACTTTCCGTAATCCTTGATATTGTAATTTCGCTTGATTGCAGATGCCGCCAGATCTCCGATCTGGGAAATTGCGCCGCCCACTGCTCCGATGACCGCAAACTCTGCTGCCGATACACCTGCATTTCCCCAGTGGTTGATCGCAAGCGCATACAAGACACCGATCAATGCAGCTCCGGCGATTCCTCCGATACCGCCTTCTACAGACTTTTTCGGGCTCAGCACCGGCGCCATTTTATGCTTACCGATCAGCATTCCCACACAATAGGCGCAGGTGTCACAGCCCCAAGCGCAGATAAACACCAACCATACCGTAAACACACCGCCCGGCAGCAAACGAATCTGATAAATATAGGACAGCATCACCGCTACATAAAACACTCCGAAAAATACCGCCATTAGCTGACTCGGATGATATTTCGGATATGCAAAGACCATAACCGCCATAAGACAGATCAAAAATGCCATAAACAGCATCATACGCCAATCTGCCAGATTCTCCGGCAGGGTTCCCATACCGTTTACCAAAAGCAGTGCATAATACAACAGCGCAAAGAAATATCCGACGATCCCAAGCAGTTTTCTCTCAACATGAAAAACCTGATACAGTTCTCTCAATCCAATCATGCTGATCGCCGCAATCGTCACAAACAGAACCGGTCCTCCCATGATCAACGTGATCAGTGCAATGATCACTAACACGATCCCGCTCAATAATCTTGTTTTAAACATCCTGTTCCTCCTTTATCCCCCCGAAACGTCTGTCCCTGCTATTATAATATTCAACCGCCTGGATCAGATCTTCTTTTGTAAAATCCGGCCACGGAATCTCTGTAAAATAAAATTCCGAATATGCCAACTGCCACAGCAGATAGTTCGAAAGCCGTTGTTCACCGCTTGTACGTATCAGAAGATCTGGATCCGGGATGTCCGCCGTATCAAGATAGGATGCGTACAGCTTCTCGTCAATCTCTTTCGGAGCCACTTTCCCATCCACACAATCCTGTGCGACTTTCTTCACTGCCCGCACCATTTCATTCCGACTTCCGTAATTCAATGCAATTGTAAAATTCAAGCCTTGATTATTCTTACTTGCTTCCTCTAATTCTGCGATCCGTTTCTTAATATCCTCGTCAAGAGCAGTCTTGTCTCCGATCACCCGGACTTTCATATCATTTTTTTCCGCCGTCTTCAAACAAGTCTTCATATAATTACGAAGCAGCTTCATCAATGCATCCACTTCCGACTGCGGACGGTTCCAGTTCTCTGTGGAAAATGCATACACCGTCAGATATTTGATCCCCAGCCGCCAAGCTTCCTCACAGATCCGTTCTACATTTTTACTTCCCTGGGCATGCCCGTAATTTCTCGGCATTCCTTTCGCTTTTGCCCAACGTCCGTTTCCATCCAAAATAATCGCAATATGCTGCGGTACATTCATAATGCACACCTCCTCGTTATGAGCACTTAGCATGTGTTTTTTACATGCTTACGTGCGATACATGCCGTTGCCGTTGGCGAGGTCTTTTCAAGCCTACTAAACGGCGCGTTATGAGCACGTAGGCATGTGTCTTTTACATGCCTACGTGCGATACAAGGGGAGGGGACTTTGAAAGCC
>CAUWKK010000010.1:0-65106 GCA_963559385.1 uncultured Schaedlerella sp. | reverse complement strand
GATGAAACTTTGAGATTCCCTCCATTCCATCTTCTGCAATTTCCACTTCATAGCCAACATCCATCAATAATTCTGATAGAATAGACTGAATAGCCACCGCCACACCGCAGGCAAGGACAGAAAAAATGAACTGCCGCATCGACAGTCCAAAAAACATACTTTTCGTATAATTACAGATCTCCTTATTTATCTTAACTTCCATATTAGCGCCAACCCTTCTTGACCTCTTCTGTCGCTATAAAATCGCCACCCAACTGTAAGTGACGATTTCTGAAAGTTATTTTATTGTTATCGAATGAGCCAACTGTAATCCTGCCTACAATCCATCACATAATCAGCGTAGACTATATCGTCTACTATCTGGAATATGATCATATAGCGATTCTCAAACAGGATAAAACGATAGGCATTTCTTGGGATATATTCCCCTGTGAGCCACGGACATCTCTGCGGCATTAGTTCTAATGAATTTGCAGCCTTTTCAAATTCGGCTGTCAGCCGTTCCGCCTCTTCCGGACTTACCTGTGCCAGAAAAGCAGCGTGGGAAACAAGCATCTGCGTTGCCCGTTCCGATACAATCACATGGTATTTATTCTGCTGTCCCATGACCTGCCGCCTCCTTGATTGCACTACGCATCATCGCAGCGACTTCATCAACAGAGTATCCTTTGCTTCCACGCATCCTATCTTCCTCTACGGCAAGCAGTTCCTCACGCAGCTTCAGCATTTTCTCCCTGCGGTTATAAGTTTCAATATCCATAACGACTAAATCTCCCTCGCCGTTCTTGGTAAGGAAAATTGGCTCTGCGGTCTTTCTGCACATATCTGCAATGTCATTGTAATTCTGGCGGATTGCTGCGGATGGTCGAATATTCATAACAAAACCTCCTTCTCGCATATTAGATAGTAGTATTCTACCCATATTATACTCATTTCATACAACCAAGTCAATGTGCACAGAAAAATTCTGCATTACAATCCCATCATTTCACGCTTTTGTTCTTTGATACCATTCCAGATAGTCTGTGCTGTCGTGCTGATTGCCTGCCATGCTGCAGTGAAAAAGTCTTTAATCCTTCCCATATTGCAAATGCAATCTGCTTAATGTTCTCCCACAAATCAATCCGGAACTGCCTGAATCCCTCGCAGTTATTCCACAGATAGATAAATGCTCCCTTCACTACATTGATGACACCAGATACCTTCGGCACAATCGTCATAATCGTACCAATTGCTGAAATCACCTTACCTACCATTGCCATATAGTTCATAGCCTCAGCCGCTTCACTGGCAGAGAATTTCGTTTTAAAGCCCATTTCTCTTGCCTTGACAGTCAAATCCTCCATCTCAGAAGCCGTTCCGAATGCAGTCACAGTAGCCGTAATCGGTAACATCTTCTTTCCAGCAGATTCAATTGTTCCTCCGACATTCTGAAGCTTCTCTCCAGTCGCTGCTATCTTTTGTATGGCAGTCGCAGACTGATTCGCTTGTTCCTCTAATCGCTTTAATTCTTACTCTGTTTCAACAATCTCCCTCTGCAAAGCATCATACTGGCTCTGGGATATTTCTCCATTGGCAAGAGCAGTATTTGCCTGCTCTGTTGCTGTCTTTAATGTCTCTAGCTTTTCCTTGGTTTCAGAAACTGCCTGAGCAAGAAGCTTGTGCTTCTGAGAAAGCAACTCCGTATTGCCCGGATCTAGCTTTAGAAGCTTCTCCACAACCTTAAGCTGCGATTGTGTATTCCTTATTTCTGTATTAACATCCTTAAGGGCTGTCTGTAGCTTGGTGATCGCCGCCAATTTCAATGGTGATACCCTTAATTCTATTGGCTGCCATACCTTTGATATGCTCCCTAAGGTAAAAATAACCCATTTTCACTAGATTATAATTTTTCTTGACTTTTAATACTACAATTGTAATAATTAATAGTAAAGTGATGGAAAGAAAAGCCATTAGAAGATGAAACATGCTATAGTATAGACATCCAGCGTACACTCACTTGAACTTGATGAACTTAAGAAACTGTAAAATAGTTGATAGTTCTAGGTTTCTACTAATTCAATAATACTACAAATATAATTATTTTATTTTGAAGGAGAACAGTTATGAATACACTTCCACAAATTTCTGAAGCTGAGTTTGAGGTCATGAAAATCATATGGAAATATGCCCCTATCAGTACAAATGAAATCACAGAAAAACTATTGCAGACCACGAACTGGAGTCCCAAAACAATCCAAACTCTGATCAAACGTCTTGTAACAAAAGGCGCCCTCACATACGAAAAGCAAAGTCGTATGTTCGTTTATACTCCGGTAGTAAAAGAAAGTGAATATATCAGACAAGAAAGTTCTTCCTTTCTAAACCGCTATTATGACGGAGATATTACCGCTATGGTATCTGCCTATATAGAAAATGACAAATTATCGGAATCAGAACTGGATACGCTTCGTACTCTTCTTTCACAGAAATAGAAAAAGGGGGAAATAATATGGCTGATTTTATGATCCGCTTTCTGATTTGCAATATACTGCTCTGCGGCATCATTGGCATTTTTTTGCTTATGAAACATATTTTGAAAAACAGTTTGTCCAGCCGGATGCAGTACAACTTATAGTTTCTGCTACTTGGACTTTTGGCGGTTCCCTTTTTTCCATTCCGCTTTTTCAAATTATCAGAAATATGTGTATTGTTTAAAAGCCTGAACCTTGTTCCTACTGCCAAAACAGAAACCACAGTAAGTCAAACATTCCATACTAATATTGCCGACACCCAAAACTGGATGGAAGATCTCACCCTTTCTGTAAACAGAGAAACGCCGTCTATCATTGGCTATCTGTTACTTGCACTTTGGATATCAGGTAGCATTGCCATGCTGATACTCGTAATCCGGTCTGCCCTGCGTCTGCACATTTTAAAGAAATCTGCGTTGCCACTTCAAAGTCAAAAGGTTCAACAACTATATCAGCGTTGCTTAAATGACACAGGTATTACAAAAAATGTTCCTATATACAGCACTGCTTATCTCAAATCGCCTGTTATTGTTGGATTTTTGAAACCGTGCATCTATCTTCCTATTCATCTTATAGCAGATGATAATGAGACAGATATCCGATATATGCTGTTACATGAACTGCAACACTATAAACATAAAGACGGAATTGCAAATTATTTGATGAACCTTGCCGGAATTATTTACTGGTTCAATCCTCTTGTCCGGTATGCGCTGAAAGAAATGCGTAGTGACCGGGAAATTGCCTGTGATACTTCTGTTTTAAAGCTGTTGAAATCCGAAGATTATATAGCTTATGGAAATACACTGATTAACTTTGCCGAAAAGGTTTCTCTGACTCCATTTCCTTTTGCTTCAGGAATCAGTGGAAATATGAAACAAATGAAACGAAGAATTCTGAACATTGCATCTTATGAAAGACCGAACTTACAGAAAAAGCTAAAAAGTATTGCAGCTTTTCTGATGATATCCATTCTGCTTCTCGGACTTACACCGTTTGTTTCCACTTATGCTGCAGATGAAAATCACTATCATTGGAACACTTCCTCAAAGAATTTTTCTGAAATAGACTTTACGAATTATTTTGGAAAATATGAAGGCAGTTTTGTATTATATGATTTGAAAAAAGATACTTGGAAAATACATGATATGAAGCGCGCCACTTTACGGGTTGCACCAAACTCTACCTACAAGATATACAACGCTTTGTTCGGATTGGAAAAGGACATCATCACTCCTGAAAATTCTTTCATCAAATGGAATGGAACCACTTATCCCTTTGAAGCATGGAACGCAGATCAAACGTTACCGTCAGCCATGAGCGCTTCAGTCAACTGGTATTTTGAATACATTGACAAACAACTGGGTAAGACCTCCGTTCAAAAGCATCTTCACAAAATCGGATACGGAAACGAAGATTTAAGCGGTAATTTTTCCTACTGGATGGAATCCTCCTTGCAAATTTCTCCGATAGAACAAGTAGAACTTTTAACCCGATTGCAGAATCAGAACTTAGGATTTACACCAGAAAATGTGAAAGCGGTAAAAGACTCCATTCACATCTCCACCTCTTCTTTGGGGGATTTCTATGGAAAAACCGGAACCGGACGGGTGAACGGTCAGGATATCAACGGCTGGTTTATCGGCTTCATAGAAAATGCAGATAATACCTACTTTTTCGCTACAAATATCCATGCATCAGATCACGCAGATGGAAGTACCGCAGCAGAAATAACTCTGTCCATTTTATCTAAATTAAATCTATGGAAATAAGAAACAGCGGGAAAAGCCTCTATGGTTCTTTCCTGCATCTTTTTTCCTTTTTACTCTTCAAAATATTCATAAAGTGGTTCTCTACGCTCATCTTCCAACGGATCTCTTCCACCATCTCCGTAATCCTCATATCCAAGTTCTTCATTTCCTCGAAAAGACATCCCCTTATACTTATAATACTACGCCTGTTCCTGAAGAAAACTGTTTACACAGGCTACCATCCGCCCCCTGTAAAAGCTGTCATTGGGAAGGGGTAGAGCAAAGGGTTTCTTCTCGGGCGCTGATTCTGCTCTGAGAACATACACAGGCGTTCTTTTTCAATTTTTCATATCCTAAGTATATCACTTTAATATAGAAAATTTCAATCTTGTCGATTCACCTTTGATCAACTATCAGCCGATAAATGCAAAAGCCACATATTAAAATACAATACTTTTCTTGTTTTATTTTTGGATATCGCTTATAATAATACGAGTATTTCAAATACTATTTTTACACTACATACCTTAAATAAAGAAAGAGAAAAAGCTATGAGATTAAGAAGTAAACTTGCAATCAGATGTGCAAAACTGACAAGCACATTGATCAAAAAACTAAATCGCGGAAGCGGTGTAACGCTCCCCGGATATGTCGCCCGCATCATTGATCCGAAAATTTTAAGTACCATGTCCGATATGATTCGTGAGAAAACAATCGTAACAATGGGAACCAACGGAAAAACTACAACCAACAGCATTCTCTATCATGCACTGGCTGCAGAGGGAAAGAAAGTCATCATCAACCGCACCGGAGCGAACATGCTCAACGGAATCATCTCCGCTTTTGTTCTGTCTACAGATAGCAAGGGACAACTGGATGCAGATTATGCCTGCATTGAGGTTGATGAAATTGCTTCTGTAAAAGTGTTGCCGCAGCTCCGCCCTGACTGTGCTCTGCTGACCAACATTTCCCGGGATCAATTGGATCGTTTCGGAGAGGTTGATATCACTTACAACACTGTAAAAGGAGCGATCAACAGCACGCCTGATACAAAGCTGATCATCAATTGCGATGATGTTCTTTCCTACTCTCTTGCAAAAGAAGGAAAAAATCCATATACCACATATGGTATCAACGAACAGATTTTTGATGATATTTCTCGTTCCGAAATCCGTGAAAGTATTTTTTGCCGCTCTTGCGGTAAAAAGCTCGAATATGACTTTTTCCATTACGGTCAGCTCGGTATGTACCATTGTCCGAATTGCGGCTTAAAACGCCCGACCCCCGATTATACTGCAGCCGATATCAAATTCCATGATGAAGTCTATTCTTTCACTATTAACAATACTGTAATTGATTCCACTTCACGGACACCGTACAATATTTATAACACACTGTCTGCTTATGCGGGACTTCATGCAATGGACGCACCGACAGAACATTTCAAAACTACGATCGAGGCATTCGATTACGGAAATAACCGTGAAGATATTTACACGATCAACGACGCACGCGTCCAACTTCATTTGGCGAAAAATCCGATTGGATTCCAACAGAAGATTTCTCTCGTACTCAAAGATCCGAATCCGAAGGATGTGATCATCCAGATTAACGATACGTATCAGGACGGAGAAGATGTCTCCTGGCTTTGGGATGTGGATTTCCAATATTTGGCCAATGCGAATACAAAAACAATCTTAACTGCCGGAACGCGGCAGCATGATATGGGACTTCGTCTAAAATACGAAGATATTTCATGTTCTTCTACAAATAATATGAAAAAATCTATTGTAGATTTAACTTCTGACGGAACAAAAAATTTATATGTGATCGTCAATTATTCAGGTCTGTATCGTACAAACCATTTACTGAACGAATTACAGAATGCATCGAAAGGGGGAAATTGAGGTATGTGTATGAAATTAACAATCGGTCATTTATATCCGGATCTTCTGAACCTCTATGGCGACCGCGGAAACATTCAGTGCTTTCGTAAACGTCTGGAATGGCGCGGTATGGAAGCCGAAGTTATCCCATTTCTCTCCGGTGACAAAATCGATTTTTCAAAACTGGACATCATTCTGTTAGGCGGCGGTTCGGACCGCGAGCAGGAATTGGTGTGCGGATATTTGCAGGAGATCAAGGACAATTTTAAAAAATATGTGGAAGACGGCGGCGTAGTGTTAGCGGTCTGCGGTGGATATCAGCTCCTCGGAAAATATTATAAAACAAAAGACAAAGTGATTGAAGGCATCGGTGTTCTTGACATCAAAACCGAATGGGAACCGGAGCGGCTGATCCGCAATATCGTATTACATTCTCCGCTTTTCGACACACCCGTTGTCGGCTTTGAAAATCATGGTGGTCGTACTTATATCGGCGATCACACCCCGTTCGGAAAAGTATTTTACGGACTCGGAAATACAGGCAAATCCGGCTACGAAGGAGTTGTGTACAAAAATGTGATCGCAACATATCTGCACGGACCTCTTCTCCCGAAGAACCCACATGTATGTGATTACCTGTTGGAACGAGCCCTACAGAAAAAATACGGTGAAGAAGTCACTTTAACCGCTCTTTCGGATGAACTGGAACAGAAAGCAAATACGTATATTGCAGACCGTTACAGTGATAGGAAATATGTACTGAAAGAAACAATTAAGAGATATATCTAAAAGCAGTAAAACCGAAATAAAAGAAATCTTTCCTTATTACAGGACTGTTTGTTATCTTTTATTTCGGTTTTTTTATACTGTTTTTATTCTCACTATTTCCAATAGTTATTTCTTCTTTCTGAATGCCTGTTTCACAGCCTTCATCAATTGAATGATCGGCAGATTAAGCGCTGCCAGACCATATACGGTAAACAACTGTCCGATCGTCAACGTCTGTACTTTAAATACGATATCCAGTATCGGAAGCATCATAACCGATGTGATCAATAAGAAACCTATCAAAAATGCTCCGATCAGATAAATATTATTGAAGAAACGTTTTGTAAAAATAACCGGCTTATCTTCTTTACAGTTAAATCCATGTACAAGACGAGCAGTACAAAGTGTACCAAATGCCATTGTACTTGCAAGGAGTGCATTTCCGCCACGATATCCGATCATAAACGCAATCATCGTTGTGATGCCAATGGAAAGTCCTTCTGTTCCGATCTTCGTTAAGAAATCCTTTGTCAAAATAGATTCATTCATCGGACGAGGCTTTTCATCCATTACATCTTTAGAATGCGGCTCCAGTCCCAAGGCGATTGCCGGCAGGCTATCTGTCAATAAGTTGATAAACAGCAAATGAACCGGAGCAAATGGAAGCGGAAGCCCTACAAGCGATGCATACAGCACTGCAAGGATCGCACCGAAGTTACCGGATAACAGGAATTGAATGGAATTCTTGATATTGCGATATACATTACGTCCGTTCTCTACTGCCTTGACAATTGTTGCAAAATTATCATCAGTCAATACCATAGAAGCAGCATCCTTAGATACTTCACTTCCGGTAATTCCCATTGCCACACCGATATCTGCCTGTTTCAATGCCGGCGCGTCATTTACACCGTCCCCGGTCATAGAAACGATATTTCCTTTTTCCTGCCATGCCCGCACAATACGGATCTTATGCTCCGGCGACACACGAGCATACACAGAAATCCCTTCTACAAAATCTTTCAGTTCTTCATCAGACAACGCATCGATTTCCGCACCCTCGCAAGCCTCGGATTCATTCTCAAGAATACCGATCCGTTTCGCAATTGCCGCTGCCGTTACCTTATGATCTCCGGTAATCATAATCGGACGGATTCCCGCACGCTTACATTCCGCAACAGCCTGCTTAGACTCTTCACGCGGCGGATCCATCATGTCGATCAATCCGATGAAAATCAAATCTTGCTCATCTTCAATACTCAGTTCCAGATCATCCGCAACCTCTTTATATGCAAATCCGAGCACACGAAGTCCCTCTCTGGAAAATTCCTGATTCTGTGCCTCGATCAGTTTTCTGTCTGCATCGGTAATCTCTCGAACCTCTCCGTTGATACGGATTTTTGTCATTCTGTCAAGAAGTACGTCTACCGCTCCCTTGACGATCATCATTGGCATTCCGTTGATCGTATGCTTTGTGGACATCAGCTTTCTGTCGCTGTCAAACGGATTTTCACTTTCACGCGGATACTGTTCTCGTATCTGCTGCGCATATATACCCAACTTACTTCCCAGGTTTACCAGACATGTTTCCGTCGGATCTCCAATCTCTACTCCACCCTTGCTGCTGGCATCATTACATAAAATACTGGAAAGGAGAAGGAAATTCACATCTTCATCCTTCAGGTCAATTGCATCGACAGGAATTCTTGTATCATTTACATAATAATCCTCCACTGTCATTTTATTCTGTGTCAGCGTACCGGTCTTATCCGAACAAATGATTGAAACACTTCCCAATCCTTCTACGGCCTGCAATTTTCGAATGATCGCATGCTCTTTTGCCATTTTCTGTGTTCCGAAAGACAATACAATTGTTACGATAGAGCTTAACGCTTCCGGAATTGCCGCTACCGCAAGCGCAACGGCAAATAAGAACGCATCTCCGATATTGCCGCCTCTGAATACATTTACTCCGAACAGAATTCCGCAGAAGATTAATATAATAATCGATAATTTCTGTCCGAACTGATCCAGATTAATCTGAAGCGGTGTTCTCTTCTCGGAGGTTGTTTTCAGAAGGCTTGCGATCTTGCCGACTTCCGTCTGCATTCCTACACCTGTTACAAGGAACGAAGCACGTCCGTAAGTCACGAAGCTTCCCGAATATACCATGTTGATACGGTCGCCGAGCGGCACTTCTTTCTCAATTCTGTCAATGTTTTTCTCAACGCCAAGGCTTTCCCCTGTCAATGCGCTCTCATCCACCTTGAGACTTGCACATTCCAAAATACGTCCGTCTGCCGGAATATAATCACCCGCATCCAACATGACAATATCTCCGACGGTCACCTCTGCCGAAGGGATCGGAACAACAGAACCTCCTCTAAGCACCTTTGCCTCCGGTCCGGACAGCTTTTTCAGACTATCCAATGACTGTTCGGCTTTCACAGTCTGTACTGTTCCCAAGATTGCATTGATCGTAATAACGATTAAAATAACGATTGCGCTTTCTGCATCTCCCAAAAAACCGGATACAATTGCTGCAAAAATCAAAATGATAACCAGAAAATCCTTAAATTGCTCCCAAAAAATCTGGAGAGTTGTTTTTTTCTTTCCTTCTACCAGTTCATTTGGACCATACTTTTCCTGGTGTTCCCGAACCTGCTGTTCTGTCAACGGCTCTTGTGTTCCGTTGATCTTCTGCTTTACGTCTTCCGCTGACATTTGATAAAATTCACTCATAACGCTTCCTCCTGTTCTTATAAATAGATGCAATGGATGCTCTTTTTTAAATATAAAAAATGAGCCCTCTATTGCACACAAAATATGCAATAAAAGTCTCACTGTTTAATCACGATACGGATGACATCTGCCATCGTACTGACGACATCGCGCACACCTTTGTTCCCGGATATTCGGTTCAGAAACAAAACTCAGGTGCCAATTACTCCCTTTTATCGAGACTACTATAAAGGTTTTTCCTGAAAATGTCAATATGCTTTTTATATTTTTCAAAAATTTACCAAAAAACTCAAATTTTCGGATATACCACGCAACCGATATTACATTCCGAGTCTTTCTGCGATTTCTTTTGCTGCCGGAGTATTTGCCACTCCTCCCTCTCCGGTTTCCCGAAGCGAGCTGTGCATCGTTTCTCCGATCTCCCGCATCGCATCTATTACCTGATCCGGCGGAATCCGGCTCATAATTCCTGCCAAAGCCATATCTGCACTTGCGATTGCATTGACTGCGCCTATTACATTTCGTTTTACACATGGAATCTCGACCAGCCCTGCAACCGGATCGCATACCAATCCCAAAAGATTTTTCAATGCCATTGCTGCCGCATGCATGATTTGTTCTGCACTTCCCTCTCGGATACTTACCAACGCCCCGGCCGCCATAGCGGATGCGGAACCGATTTCTGCCTGACATCCCCCTGCCGCTCCTGCAATAAACGCTCTGGAAGCAATCACCTGACCGATTCCCGCCGCAACAAAGAGACTTTCTATGATACGTTCTTCCTCCACATGCCGCTCTCGGTAAAGCGGAACCAACACCGCAGGAAGTACCCCACATGCTCCCGCAGTAGGAGCCGCCACGATCCGCTTCATACAGGCATTTGACTCTCCCATTTGAAGCGCTTGTACGATTACCTGCGACATAAAATCACCGCCGAGCGTGTTCCCACACTTCCGGTAAGCCTCCATTTTTCCTCCCATTCCGCCGACCAGCCCGCTGTTAGAAGCCAGTTGTTCATCATATTTTTCACTTGCCTCCAGCATTGCCTTCCACATTTCCCGCATGGTACAGACAGACATTTCCTCACTAACCGTACGTTCATTTACATCATCCAGCATGACCGCACGCCAAAAGGGTTCTCTATGTGTTTCTCCAAATTTTGCTATTTCTTCTAATGACTGATATGCCATATCCGACTCTCCTTATTTATACTTCTGCTCCATTCAAATAGGCTACTTTCATAATTCCCGCTTTCTGTTCCAATTGGCTCACTGCCTCTTCCGGTACCGGCTGATCAATTTCTATCACCATAACTGCGTCGCCGCCGCGCTTATTCCGATACAACTGTAAGGTTGCGATATTGATCCCTCGTCCGGCAAGCATCGTTGTCACCTCCGCCACATGTCCGGGATGATCTTGATTATGCACGATCAAGGTAGGCCCCTCTCCCGTACAATTCACTGTAATTCCATCCAGCTTATTGATCAGTATCCGTCCGCCTCCCACCGAAGAGGCCTGCACTTCCAATAAATTTCCCGCCCGATCAGTTACCGTAAGCCTTGCGGTATTCGGATGTGCTCCGGCAATCTGTACATTCTCAATTGTAAATTTCAGTTCTTCTGCTTTTGCAATTTCAAAACTCTCCGGAATTCGCATATCGTCCGGTTTCATCCCCAACAAACCCGCAATCAATGCCCTGTCTGTTCCATGCCCTTTTCCCGTTGCGGCAAACGAACCATGCAGCCCGATCGCGGCATGCACCGGAGCGCTTCCCAGTAATGTTCTTGTTATATATCCAATGCGTACTGCGCCTGCGGTATGTGAGCTGGACGGTCCAACCATCACAGGCCCTAAAATATCAAATAAATTCATTCCCGATAACTCCTCTGTTGCAACTCTCCTCATTTGTTATGGTATTTCTCACTGGAAACAACCTCAAAATACACTGTTATCAGTATACCAAATCCATACGAAAATATCCATCAAAAAAGCTCCGGGAAGATTATCTTCTCAGAGCCCTTATGATCATATAAATTATAAAAATTCCGTTCCTTTATACAATGCCCTGTGCTGTCATTGCATCTACAACCTTTTCAAATCCGGCAATATTTGCGCCTATTACAAAGTTTCCTTTGAAACCATACTTCTCGGCCGCATCATACGCATTATGGCAGATATTTACCATAATATCTTTCAATTTTGCATCTACTTCCTCAAACGACCAACTCAAACGCTCACTGTTTTGAGACATTTCCAGCGCAGAGGTTGCAACTCCACCTGCATTGGCAGCCTTACCCGGTGCAAAAATCACACCGTTTTCCTGCAAATACTCTGTTGCTTCCAGAGTTGTCGGCATGTTCGCTCCCTCTGCGACTGCGATTACACCATTTGCTACAAGTGCTTTCGCATCCTCCAGCAGCAATTCATTCTGTGTTGCACACGGAAGAGCAATATCAACCTTCACAGCCCATACGCCTCTTCCTTCGTGATATTCAGAATTCGGACGATACTTCTTATACTCTGTCAGTCTTGCACGATTCACTTCTTTGATTTCTTTCAATGCTTCTACATCAATTCCGTCAGCATCATAAACCCAGCCTGTAGAGTCACTTGCAGTCACTACCTTAGCCCCAAGCTCCTGTGCTTTTTCGATTGCATAGATTGCGACATTTCCCGAACCGGAAACTGCAACTGTCTTGCCTGCCAGTTCCATACCATTTAATTTCAGCATCTCCTCTGTGAAATACAAAAGACCATATCCGGTCGCTTCTTTGCGCGCCAGAGATCCGCCGTAGCTTAATCCCTTTCCCGTCAAAACACCCTCGTAGACGCCGCGGATCCTCTTATACTGGCCAAACAGATATCCGATCTCTCTTGCACCTGTTCCGATATCACCCGCCGGAACATCTGTATCTGCTCCGATATATTTGCAAAGCTCTGTCATAAAACTCTGGCAGAACGCCATTACTTCCCTGTCTGATTTTCCTTTCGGATCAAAATCAGAACCGCCTTTTCCGCCACCGATCGGAAGTCCTGTCAATGAATTCTTAAATACCTGCTCAAATCCGAGGAACTTAATAATACCGAGATTAACAGACGGATGCAGACGAAGTCCTCCCTTGTAAGGTCCGATTGCGCTGTTGAACTGTACGCGGTAACCTGTGTTCACCTGTACCTGCCCCTTGTCATCAACCCATGGCACCCGGAATTTAAACTGTCTTTCTGGCTCTACCAGTCTTTCCAAAAGCGCCTCTTTTCGGAACTCCTCTTCATTCGCCTCGATCACGACTCTCAGAGACTCCAACACTTCCTTGACTGCCTGATGAAATTCCGGCTCTGCCGGATTTTTCTTTACAACTAATTCAATGACTTCATCTACGTATGACATCACTATTACCTCCTTCAAAAATAACCGGACAATCTTGTTTGTCCGCTGTTTTATTTACTCGTTTATTTTAGACGGTTACATCCCTCTTGTCAATCAAAAAATTTATGATTTTACAGTTTTATCGCTTTACAGCAGTAAAACCTTGTTTTCTTCTGTCGCCACACGAAAAAACGGAGCACCGATCATTCAGTACTCCGCTCAACTGCACATATTAGTTATATTTACGTTTTCTAGCAGCTTCAGATTTCTTTTTACGTCTTACGCTTGGCTTTTCGTAGTGTTCTCTCTTACGAATTTCTTGCTGAATGCCAGCTTTCGCACAGTTTCTTTTGAATCTGCGTAAAGCACTATCCAACGTTTCGTTTTCTTTAACGATTACATTTGACATAGTCTCACACCTAACCTCCCCTCCAGCCTTGTATTGTGCATCATACGACTGTTCGGGTATATTTATTGCACTACAAAAGATTATAACATATTTTTCCGCTACGTCAACTGTTTCCGCGCGAAAAATTCTTCTTTTTAAATATTTTTTTAATAGTTTCTTTTATTTCAAGCAAATACTCTATGCAAGCTGCTCCCCAAGAACTTCTGCCGCCTTTACAAGTGCATCGCCGATACCGGCCGGATTCTTACCGCCTGCCTGCGCCATATTCGGTCTTCCGCCGCCACCGCCGCCAATGCATCCGGCGATTGCCTTTACAAGATTACCGGCATGGGCTCCCTGCTTCATCGCCCCCTCTGTTGCAGTTACCATAAGATTTACCTTGCCGTCATTTGCAGAGGCGAGAACGACAACACCTTCGCCAAGCTTCTCTTTCATCTGATCGCCCAAATCCCGCAGACCGTTCATATCTACCCCTGAAAGTTCTGCTGCAAGCAGCTTCATTCCTGCGATTTCCTGCACCTGATCCATAATATCTCCGGCTGCCTCCTGCGCGATCTTACTCTTTAAGCTGTCCACTTCTCCGTGTAACGCCTTATTCTCAGCAAGCACATGTGTGATCTTTTCTCCCAGATTATCCGGGGTTGCCTTTAACAGCTTTGCCGCCTCCCGAAGTTTTTCCTCCAAAGCGTCATAATATTTCAAAAGCCCTGCGGAGGTAAGCGCCTCAATTCGGCGGACACCTGCTGCAACACCTGTTTCGGAAACAATCTTTAGTGCCATGATCTCGGATGTATTCTGCACATGTGTACCGCCGCAGAATTCAATGGAGTAGTCTCCCATATTTACAACACGGACAACCTCTCCGTATTTCTCACCAAACAACGCCTGTGCTCCGGTCTTCTTTGCCTCTTCGATCGGCATATTTTTAATATCCACAGAATATCCTTTTGCAATACTTTCATTGACAAGCCGCTCTACCTTTCGGATTTCTTCCTCTGTCAATGCTGAAAAATGCGTAAAGTCAAAACGAAGTCTGTCTTCATTGACACTGGAACCTGCCTGCTCTACGTGCGTTCCGAGAACCGTGCGAAGGGCTTTCTGAAGCAAGTGCGTTGCACTGTGGTTTCTTGCGGAAAGCGCACGTTTCTCAGCATTTACCTCTAACGATGCCATATCACCGACCTTGATCATCCCTTTTACGACCTGTCCGACATGACCGATCTTTCCGCCTAGCAGCTTAATCGTGTCATCCACACGAAATTCTCCGCTTACGGTGCGGATCACACCTGTATCCGCTTCCTGTCCGCCGCTTGCCGCATAGAACGGAGTTTCATTGACAAAAACTGTTCCTTTTTCTCCCTCAGACAATGATTCTGCCAGTTCATTTTCAGAAGTAAGGACAATAATCTCTGATTCATAAGTCAGATGCTCATACCCCACAAACGTGCTTGTCACACTCGGATCGATGGATTCATAAACCGTCACATCCGCTCCCATATAGTTTGTCACCTCACGCGCATCACGGGCTGTCTTTCTCTGAATCTCCATTGCCTCCTTGAAGCCGTCTTCATCGACTTTCAGTTCTTTCTCTTCCAAAATTTCCTTTGTCAGATCCAGCGGAAATCCGTACGTATCATACAACTTGAACGCATCTGCTCCGGCAAGCGTCTTCGTTTTGCTCCTTTCCATATCTGCGATCATATCAGACAAAATACCAAGTCCCTGATCGATCGTCTTATTAAACTGTTCCTCTTCTTTTGCAATAACTTTCAAAATGAAAGCTTTCTTCTCTTCCAATTCCGGATATCCGTCCTTAGAGCCTGCAATTACCGTCTCTGCCAATGTTGTCAGGAAATGTCCCTCGGTACCGAGCAGTCTTCCATGGCGGCATGCGCGGCGAAGCAAACGGCGCAATACATATCCGCGTCCTGCATTAGACGGTGTGATACCGTCCGAAATCATAAAAGTAACAGAACGGATATGATCTGTGATCACACGGATCGATACATCATTGTTATACTCTGTCCCATAGGTCTTGCCTGTAAGCCGGCATACATGGTCACGCAGCGCCTTGATCGTATCGACATCGAAAATGGAATCCACATCCTGTACAACTGATGCCAGTCGTTCCAATCCCATACCGGTATCAATGTTCTTCTGCTCCAATTCGCTGTAATGCCCGTTTCCGTCATTATTAAACTGCGTAAATACATTGTTCCAGATTTCCATATAACGGTCGCACTCGCACCCTACCGTACAATCTGGTCTGCCACAGCCATACTTCTCGCCTCTGTCATAATAGATTTCAGAACACGGACCACACGGACCGGAACCATGCTCCCAGAAATTATCTTCTTTTCCGAAGCGGAAAATCCGCTCTGCCGGAATTCCCATTTTCTTATTCCATATTTCAAATGCCTCGTCGTCCTCTTCATATACAGACGGATATAGACGGTTCGGATCCAATCCTACGACCTCTGTTAAAAATTCCCAGGACCACTCAATTGCCTCATTCTTAAAATAATCTCCAAAAGAGAAGTTTCCCAACATTTCAAAAAACGTACCGTGACGTGCGGTCTTTCCTACATTTTCAATATCTCCTGTACGAATGCATTTCTGACAGGTCGTCACCCGTGTCTTCGGCGGAATCTCCTGCCCTGTAAAATACGGTTTCAGCGGCGCCATACCGGAATTGATAAGCAAAAGACTCTTATCATTGTGCGGTACAAGAGAAAAACTCTTCATCGCCAGATGTTCCTTGCTCTCAAAAAATTCCAGAAACATCTTTCTCAGTTCATTTACTCCATATGACTGCATAGTTTTTATCCTCCTGCTAGCTTCTATTCTTACATGATCCAATGTCTTTCCTATTAAATGCCTGCCTTATATAGTATCATATAGTTTCTCGTTTTTCAAATAATAAATGTTGATTTCTCATTGGTTTCCCATTGGACATTGGATATGAGTTGCTTATTTCAGTTCTATCTTCTCCAACTCCTTCGACGGAATCGACGTACTGGAATTATTGACATATGCACTCAGCAGCTTTTTCGCCTTTGCAACCGGAATGTTCGTTCCGGCTCCGGCAATACATCCTCCCGGACATCCCATTCCTTCGATCAGACAACCGTTCATCTTACCTGATTTTGCAAGCGCCAGTGTCTTTTTACACTCAGCAAGTCCCTCGGCGTGTTCGATGTTGACTTGCACCTCCGGATAGTATTCGTTGATACACTTTTCAATAGACTCTGCAACTCCGCCCGCATAGCCGTATCTGCGTCCTGCTCCGGTTGCATCATGGAAGGAGGACTCTGCTTCATATTTTGACAGATCAATTTCTTTTGCATCAAACATCGCCTGCAATTCTTCATATGTAATTACAAAATCCACATCGCTCCGCACACTTCTTCTGGACGCTTCCAGCTTCTTCGCCGCACAAGGTCCGATAAAAACAACCTTCGCTTCGGGATTCTCCTGTTTGATCGTTCTTGCTGTTGCGACCATAGGCGTCAATTCCTGTGAAATCTGATCGATCATTTCCGGGAAATATTTCTTTGCCAACATCGCCCATGATGGACAACAAGAGGTCAAAAGGAACGGCAGTTCCCCTGTTACCACCTTATCTACATAATGATGTGCTTCGGCGATCGCACCGATATCCGCTCCCAGCGCGACCTCGTAAACCTCGGAGAATCCAAGTTCCTGTAAAGCCGCCTTAATATTACGCGGAGTAATGTTATCCCCAAACTGTCCCACAAATGCAGGTGCAATCTCCGCAACAATTTCTGTTCCGTCTGACAATGCATGCGCCAGCTGAAAAATCTGTGATTTGTCCGAAATTGCTCCGAATGGGCAGCTTACCATACACATACCGCAGGAAACACATTTCTCCGGATCAATATACGCCCTTCCGTGCTTATCTGAGGTAATTGCGTTCACCCCACAGGCCGCCTTACACGGACGTTCTTTTTTTGCGATTGCATCATACGGACAGGCTGATTTGCATTTTCCGCATTTGATACATTTTGACTGGTCAATATAAGATTTTCCGTCTACGATAGAAATCGCATCTTTCGGACACACTTGCATACAGGGATGTGCCAAACATCCCCGGCACATATTGCTGACTTCGTATCCCTTCTCCTCGCAGGCATCACAGGCAGACGGAATCACCTGCATCAGCGGCGGCTCATAATATTTTTCAGAAATATTACTCGCCTCTACTCCCGATGTCAACGGAGTCGGCTGATTTTCCGGGCGAAGAGACAATCCCATAGCAAGACGCAGACGCTCTCTTACAATCGCACGGGAACGGTAGGTACTTTCCCGGTACTTTTCCGTATCATCGTTGACAAGCGTATACGGGATCATTTCAATATCATCCTTTAAACTCTCTGTATCCCCCTTAAATCCGATCTTCGCCACCTCTGTAAACACCTTATTCCGAATATAGCGTACCGGTGTCTCAATTCCTCTTAACATATCGTATCCTCCTGATCTATTTCATTTTCTCTTTTGATAATTGTCGTAAAAAGATCTGTTATTTCCCTAACAGCAATTTTTGCGCATAATAAACAGACTGCATTGCGTCTTTTCCGTAAAAATCAGCGCCAATCATATCTGCATATTCCTGATTCAAAACGGCGCCTCCAACCATGATCTTACAGTTCGGCAAATGCCGGTTGAGAAGCCGGATCGTTTCTTCCATGCTGACTACCGTCGTTGTCATCAGCGCACTCAAACCGACCAGACGCACCTCCTGCTCCTGTGCTGTTTCTAAAATAAGCTCCGGGGCAACGTCTTTCCCCAAATCAATAACATCAAACCCATAATTTTCCAAAAGCACCTTTACGATATTCTTTCCGATATCATGGATATCTCCTTTGACCGTCGCAAGAATGATTTTTTCTTTCCGGCTTGTCTCTTCTTCTGCCGCTGCCAGTTCTGCTTTCAATACGTCAAACGCAGCTTTTGCCGCATCTGCACTCATCAAAAGCTGCGGAAGAAAAATCGTTCCCGCCTCAAAACCTTTTCCCACACTGTCCAGTGCCGGGATCAGCTCTCCGTTTATGATCTCTAATGCTCTTTGCTCTTTTATACATTCTCTTGCAAGCCGCTCGGCTTCCTCCTTTAATCCGCGTTCAATCGCGGCACAAAGCGTCATCCCCTGCACCTGTGGCATTCCCTGCAAAGTGGTCGGCGTATCATTTCCTGCCGCACTGTATTTCTGAATATAGATCTGACAGTTTTCATCCAGATTCATCAACGCATGATACGCATAATAGGATTTCATCATTTCTTCCGACAGAGGATTGATGATCCCCGCACTCAAGCCGTTAAACATCGCCATGGTATAAAAATTAGCGTTGACGACCGGGCGTTTGGGCAATCCGAAAGAAATATTCGATACTCCCAAAACTGTATGTACTCCCAGTTCTTCCCTCGTCCTCCGGAGTGTTTCCAGCGTAACCAACGCTCCCTGCGGCTCAGAGCTGATCGTCATGGCAAGAGCATCTATCACAATATCCTTCTTTTCAATCCCGTACTTCGCCGCCTCATCAATGATTTTTCGTGCGATCCGAATGCGTCCCTCTGCGGTATCGGGGATGCCGTCTTCATCCAAGGTAAGTCCGATCACGACTCCACCATACTTTCGGATCAACGGAAAAACCGCATCCATTGACTCCTGTTTCCCGCTGACCGAATTGACCATCGCTTTTCCGTTATAAATACGGAGCGCCTTTTCCATCGCCTCTGTATTCACGGTATCGATCTGCAGCGGAAGACCGGTCACGCTTTGCAAAGCCAGAACAGCCTCTTTCATCATAGCAGTCTCATCAATATCCGGCAGCCCTACATTCACATCCAGAATATGGGCGCCCTGATCCTCCTGCATAATCCCCTCTTTTAAGATATAATCGATATCATGCTCTTTCAAAGCTTGTTTAAATCTTTTTTTTCCGGTCGGATTGATCCTCTCTCCGATAATCTTAGAACCTTTTCCGAAGATCACCGCCTGTCCATAGGAGGAAACCATTGTATACGTTTTCTTTTTTGCAGGCTTTAAAGAAATATCCGCACATTCTGCGATCATAGCTTTGATATGTGCGGGAGTTGTTCCGCAGCATCCGCCGATCACGGCGCTGCCCAGTTCTGCAATTTCCCGCATCATTTTTGCAAACGCTTCCGGCGTGACATCGTAAACCGTCTTTCCATCCTGTTGCTTCGGAAGTCCTGCATTCGGCTTAACAATAACCGGTACAGATGCATATTTCTGAATATGTTCTACGATTGGTTTCATTTGCAAAGGTCCCAGTCCACAATTCACTCCGAGAGCATCTACGCGAAGACCTTCCAGAAGACTTACATATGCCGGGATATCTGCGCCTGTCAAGAGTTTTTCCCTCTCGTCAAAAACAGCAGTGACAAAAACCGGTAAGTTTGTATTCTCCTTTGCCGCCAACACTGCCGCTTTCATTTCATAGGTATCACTCATCGTCTCGATATGGATCAGATCCGCACCTGCTGCCTCTCCATAGGTCATGACCTCCTTAAACGCTTCATATGCATCTTCGAAGTCCAGATCCCCCATTGGCTTTAACAGCTTTCCTGTCGGTCCGATATCCAACGCAATATATGTTTTTCCAGAAGCACAATTTCGGATTGCCGTTTTTACATGAGAAACCGCAGCATCGACCACTTCCTTTACAGAATATCTTTCATCATGGAATTTCAGTGCATTGGCGCCAAACGTATTCGTCAGGACAATATCACTTCCCGCTTCTATATATCTCTGATGAATAGAAGCAACCACCTCTCCATGCTCCAAATTCCATACCTCCGGCAGTTCTCCCGGCCTTAGCCCCTGCTCTTGAAGAAGCGTTCCCATGCCGCCGTCAAAAAACAATAATTTCTTTCCCAAATTTTCTCTTATCATACGTTGTCCCTTCTGTATTTACAATCCTGCTTTCCGCATTCTTCACACGGTATGCCCCCGCACCCTGCATCTGTCTGTGAAATACCGATCACTGCCGTAACCGATTTCACCGGCGTCATCATATAACTTTCCGTCATCGTCAGTCCGATCGTTTTTGCACAATCCAATATCTGCATCAGTTCTCTTTGAAAATCAATCGGAAAATCCCCGTATCCCGGACTGAATCTGGGACGCAAAAAGGCTCCCTGTTTCCCTACAATTTTCGCAATCTGCTCCTGACATTCATCACAGTACCCTTCCAGCAGTGCCGCTGCACATGCCTGCAGCACCACAGTTTCCGCCATATTTGTTACAGCCTTTCTCGTCATCAATTGATCCACGCCGATTCCAAGTGTCGCCCCAAATAGAACAACACGTCTGCACCCGTTTAGATTTCTCCCCAGACTTTTGCTTTTGATTTCTATATTCCCGAAACAAATACGTTCTTCTTCTACACAAGATAAATCAAAGATGCGGTAGACAAATTTCGGATTCGCAGCCGATTTCAGTTCTGAGAAAGCCCTGTCAATCAGTGCGGACGTCTGTTCATCTACCGCATTTTTCCCATATCCCAGGTAACGTACGGCCTCTTGTTTCATTCGGTCGTGGTTCCTGTTTTTCAGCATTTTATCACCTCAGAGAGATTTTCCATGATTTTTACCGCCACTTCCGGTTTATTCATTGAATAAATATGTATATTTCTCACCCCATTTGCAAGCAGATCGATGATCTGATCTGTCGCATATGCAATTCCAGCCTGCATCATCGCCTCCGGATGCTCTCCGAACCGATCCAGAATAGAAAGAAATCTTCTCGGAAATACAGTACCCGAAAGTTCCTGACTCCGCTTCATCTGTGCCGCACTCGTAATCGGCATAATTCCGGGAAGTACCGGAACTGTAATGCCTGCTTCCCGAATGCGGTACAGAAAATTATAATGAATATCATTATCAAAAAACATCTGTGTCGTCAGGAAATCAACTCCACTGTCCACTTTTTGTTTTAAAAACCGGATATCATCCGTCTTGTGTTCATTCTCCACATGCCCCTCCGGATAGCAGGCTGCTCCGATACAGAAATCCCCCGATTTTCGAATGGCTTCTACCAGCTCATAGGCATAATGATATCTTTCTTCTGTCGGAAACGTCATCCCCTCCGGAATATCGCCGCGCAACGCAAGAATATTCTCAATTCCAAGTACTTTCAGATTCTCAATCACCGACTGTACCTCTGCCTTTGTAGAAGACGCACAGGTCAGATGTGCCAGACTTTCCACTCCCAGATCGTCTTTAATATGTGCGGCAATCTTTGCGGTATTCTTACTCGTTCCTCCGCCCGCTCCATAAGTAACGCTGATGTATGACGGTTTCAGTTCGGCAATTCTGTCTGTAGCTGCCAGCACCTTTTGGAATCCTGCATCTGTTTTCGGAGGAAATACCTCAAATGAGATATGTATGCCTTCCTCATTCAGTCTGTCTGTAATCTTCATTTTTCTTCTCCCTGTAAGTGTTTTTCATATTCTGCCCGTGTTTTATTCTCCCAGAAGACTTTGATAGAGTTCTTCGTATTTCTTTGCAGAGTGATCCCATGAAAAATCTGCATTCATGGCTCTCTCTACGATTTTATTCCAGTCTCGTTTCTTATCATAATAAATCTGCTCTGCATACCGTACCGTATGCAGCATCTCGTGTGCATTATAATTTGTAAAGCTGAACCCTGTACCTGTTTTTTCAAACTCATTATACGGCTCTACAGTATCTTTTAATCCGCCCGTCTCGCGTACGATCGGAATAGTACCATAACGAAGGCTCATTAACTGACTCAATCCGCAAGGTTCAAACAATGACGGCATCAGAAATGCGTCGGAAGCTGCATAGATCTTATGGGACATCTCGTCTGAATAATAGATATTCGCCGATACTCTGCCGGAATATTTCCATGCGAAATGCCGGAACATATTCTCATATTTTGCTTCTCCGGTTCCAAGAACAACAATCTGCACTGCATCCTGACACATCTCATCCATCATATAATCGATCAGATCGAACCCCTTTTGATCCGTCAATCTGGAAATCATTCCGATCATCATCGCCTTTGGATTCACTTCCAATCCGAGTTCTTTCTGAAGAGCAGTCTTGTTCGCAGCCTTATTTTTACGGAAGTTGCCTACATTGAAGTTCTTATAGATCTTATGATCTGTCTCCGGATCCCATTCTCCGTAGTCCAGACCATTTACGATTCCCCAAAGATCGTTGCTTCTGGCATTCATCAATCCGTCCAAAGCCTCTCCGTAAAACGGAGTTTTAATCTCCTGCGCATAGGTCTGGCTGACTGTCGTTACTTTATCCGCATAAACAATGCCGCCTTTCAGAAGATTGGCATCCTTATATGCCTCCATTTTGTCGGGAGCAAAATAGTAATCCGGCAACCCTGTAATATCACGCACAGATCTTGTATCCCATACCCCCTGAAACTTCAGATTATGTATCGTCATTACAGTTTTGATCCCACGGTAATACTCCCCTGCATATCGGAAATTATCCAGATACACCGGAATCAATCCGGTCTGCCAGTCATGGCAGTGGATCAGATCCGGGCGAAAGCCGATCACTGGAAGAATGCTCAAAACCGCCTTTGAGAAAAATGCAAACTTTTCGATATTCCACTTCGGATCTCCGTCATAAGGCGCAAATCCGTTGAAATAATACTCATTGTCAATGAAATAAAATGTGATCCCCTCATATTCACACTTCATGATACCTACATACCGGTCTTCCCCTGCCAGATTCATATAAAAATGTTCTACATATTCCATTTTATCTTTCCATTTTTGAAACATGCAATTGTATCTCGGCAAGACCACACGTACGTCATATCTGCTTTTGTCAAAATATTTTGGAAGCGAACCTACTACATCCGCCAACCCCCCTGTTTTGATAAACGGCACACATTCTGAAGACGCAAATAAAATATTTTTCATGAAAACTCCTCCACTTCCTACTCTCTTCAGCAGTATTTATTTATTATTATATCGCATTTATCCTTACTTGAAAAGAAAAAAGAGGGATTTCTCTGTCTGATTTATCTATGCTTATATTCCAATTGGATCGTGTCTGCTATCAATGCAATAAATTCCGAATTTGTCGGTTTTCCTTTCCCGTTGCTGACCGTATACCCGAACAGCTCGTCCAAGGTATCCAGTTTTCCGCGGCTCCACGCCACTTCGATTGCATGCCGGATTGCTCGTTCCACTCTGCTGGACGTAGTCTGATATTTTTTTGCCACTGTAGGATAGAGGATTTTCGTAATCGCATTCAGCACATCCATATCCTCCACCGACATCATGATCGCATCCCGCAAATAGTGATATCCCTTGATATGCGCCGGAATGCCGATTTCATGCAGCATATTCGTCACACGATTCACCAGCTCTTCCTGACGCATCTGTGTGCTTTCGATCATTTCTTCAGCCTTTCTGTCGTGATTTTGGAACACTCTGCTTGCAGTTTTTATCCGATTCAAAAGTACCTCATTATTAAATGGTTTCATAATATAGTAATTTGCACCCTTATCAAAGGCATCTTCTGTAATTCTCTCCTGGCCAACTGCTGTAACAACAATGAAATGCGGCTGTTTTTTGACAGTTGTATCATGTCCGACACGCTCCATAACTGTCAATCCGTCCATTTTCGGCATGATCAGATCGAGCAGAACGACATCCGGCTCCTTATTTTTGATGATCTGACACATTTCCTCTCCGTTTCTTGCCTTTCCGACAACCTGCAGACTTTTGTCCATATTGATAATTTCCTCCAACATGTCCAAAATTCTTTCATTATCATCCGCTATTGCCACATCCAAATGCTCCATAATCCCCTATTCCTCCTGAAATTTCGAAGCCTGAACCATAAAACCCCACTTCGTCCATTATATCTGTATAAATATACAAAAAGCAAGAACATTCAACCGTCTCATTTCGACAAAGAAAGACGTTTTCTAAGTCGGATTTTCGCATTGTTCCAACATTTTTTCTGCGAAGATTCCATAGCCCTTTGTCGGATCGTTGACAAAAACATGGGTCACGGCGCCGATCAATTTTCCGTTCTGAAGAATCGGCGAACCGCTCATCCCCTGAATGATCCCGCCTGTTTCATCCAACAATTCCGGATCTGTCACCTGAAGAACAATCCCCTTATTGATTTCTCCCACATTATAATCCACATCTGTTACCCTGACTTCATATTCCCGGATTTTCCCTTCCAAAAAACATCGAATCGTGGCATCTCCCGGCTTTATTTCTTCTTTTTTCGCAATCTGCATAGGAATCTGTTCCTTGAAAATCTCATCGATCTTATCAATTTTCCCATAGATCCCCGCCTCTGTATTCTTGTCCACTTCACCGATACGGTTATAATTATTATAAACGATCAAGCCCTCCATACTTCCCGGAAGTCCATGCTCACCCTTTACAACAGAGCGGATACTTGTTTTGTAGAGACTTCCGCCCTCGACATCCATAAGAACACCGGTATCTGTATCATGGATGCCATGCCCGAGCGCCCCGAACCGACTGCTTCCTGTTAAAAATGTAATCGTACCAAGTCCCTGCACGTTATCCCGAACCCATATCCCAAGCTTATATTCATCCGGGGTACATTCTACCGCCTCTGTTTTCACCTCCAAAAACTCTCCGCTTCGCCGAAGTTTCAACACCACCTCGTTTCCCTCTAGCCCATTCAGTATATCTGTCAGATCTTTTTTGTCGAAAATCGGATCTCCGTTCATTCCGACAATATAATCCCCTGCTTTCACCAGATTTTTCGCCGGCTCCTTTTCCTGTCCGTCCACTCCCTGTATACGCTGTGTATCCAGAACAAGCACGCCGTCTGTTTCCATGTAGATTCCTGCCGGCATTCCTCCTACGAGCACGGTATCTTCCCCGATTCCTGCCGTACTGACCTCTGTTTCCGGCACCGCATCCGCATAGGACCAGCCCAGATACCCGGAAAGCGACACAGAAATACAAAAAAATGCAAAAACTGTCAATTTTATCTTATTTTTATGCATCTGTCACACACCTTTCTTTTCCGCTGATTCAAAGAAAAAACGAACACCTTTCAACATTCTCATTCCATGTCTTCAGATGTCCGTTTTAGTATGTGACATTCTTCCCTATTTCACACTGGTATTATATTTCATTTCACGAGCGCTCTCTACAATACTGTCCGTAATCTTTGCTCCGCCCAGAAGCCTTGCCAGTTCTTGTACAGATGTTTCCTCATCTAACCTTGTAATATCGGTATGGGTACTGTTTTGTTTTGCAGACTTCCGGATCAGATAGTGGGAATCTGCCATTGCCGCAATCTGAGCCAGATGCGTGATGCAGATCACCTGTCTCGATATACCGATCCTGTGCATCTTCTCCGCAACCTTCCCCGCTGTGATCCCGCTGATCCCCGTGTCAATCTCATCAAAGATCAACGTCGGCGTCTCCTCCCGATCAGCCAGAACGCTTTTGATCACAAGCATGATCCTGGACAATTCTCCGCCGGATGCCGCAAGTCCCATAGGCCGTAACGCTTCTCCCGGATTTGTGGACAGATAAAACTCTGCCTCATCCGTTCCGCCTGCTGTAAAGCTTTCCAATTCTGTAAACCGCATTTCAAACTGCACGTCCAAAAAATTCAGATCCGACAGTCCCTTTCTGATTTCTTCCACAAAATCCGATGCCGCTTTTTGTCGTTCTTTGCTGAGCTTTTCGGACAGTTTTCGATAATTTTTTTCTGCCTTCTCCGATTGTCCTTGCAGATCCAGCATATAATTTTCGTAATCTTCAAGTTCCTTTAGTCTTTGCTTTTTCTCCTCACAGTATGCAAGGATTTCACTGACAGTATTTCCATATTTTGACTTTAAACGATTCAGCTCGTTTAACCGTGTTTCCGTCTCGTAAAACTCCTCCTCCGAAAACTCAAAGGATTTCGCATAATCCGAAAGTTCCCGATTAAAGTCGTTAAGCAGACTGTCGATTTCCGTCAATTGCTCATACAAAGCCGCCCCCTGTTCATCACAGTCTGCCGCTTCCTGCAAAGCCCGGATTGCCCGGCTCAGATAATCACTGGCATTCCCCGCGCCATTTTCACTTGTATACTGATATGCCTCGGTAATCCCCTCTGTAATCTTCTTGCCATCCAGCATCCGCCTGTAGTGCTGTTCCAGTTCCTCGTCCTCTCCGTTTTCAAGCTTTGCCTCTTCAATCTCCTGTACCTCAAACTCCGCAAGTGAAAGCTCTTTTTGACGTTCCCGTTCGTCCATACGGGACTCTTCCAGTTTTCTTTTGCAGCGGCGATATTCCCGATACGCCTCCGCTGTCCGGCTCTTTAATTTTCCCACGCTTTCCCCTGCGTAAAGATCCAGAAACACCAAATGATTTTTCTTATGTATCAAAGCCTGGTGCTCATGCTGTCCGTGAATATCGATCAGCATGCTTGCAACATCCTTCAGGGTCGCCATACTGACAGTCTCTCCATTGATCTTACTGGCGCTTCTGCCTTCCATTAATTTTCTGCTTAACACAATGCGACCGTCCTCCGGATAAATATCCAGTTCCGCCAACCGGCGTTCAATTCCTTCATTTTCAACAGAAAATGTAAGCTCCACCACTCCGAATTTTGCGCCTGTACGAAGCATGTCTGCCGAATATCTTCCGCCAAGCGCAAGATTGACAGAGCCTAAAAGAATCGACTTTCCCGCTCCCGTCTCACCGGTCAATATATTCAATCCCGGTTGAAAGTCTACCTCGATCTCATCGATCAGAGCCAGATTTTTTACATGAAGATTTTCTAACATAATACTTTCCTATTTCCCTTTTGACACAATTTTATGAATCTTATCCATGACCGCCTTTGTATCTTCCGCCGTACGGATCGCACACATGATCGTATCATCCCCCGCAATACATCCAACAACCTCACGCCATTTCATAGCGTCTACGGCTACCGCAACCGCCATAGCCATACCTGAGACGGTCTTTATCACCAAAATATTCTGCGCCATATCCATAGAAGCAAATCCGTCTTTTAAGACTCTGACATATTTCTCATTGAGTTCGTCCTCCTCGGGTTTTAGCACGACGTACTTCTGTCTTCCTCCGTCTACCGATATCTTTGTCAGCTTCAGATCGCGGATATCTCTGGAAACTGTCGCCTGAGTTACCTTGAACCCTGCATGATTCAGGCGGTCTGCCAATTCTTCCTGCGTCTCGATATTATGCTGACTGATTAATTCAATAATTTTTGCATGACGACTGACTTTCATAAGTTTAGTTTCCTTTCATTTTTTCCCGCATAATTTTAATAAAGCTTTCGTTGCTCATTTTAATCAGTTTCGTTGTTTCTTCTGCCTTTTTTATGATCACCCGATCTCCCGTTTCAAGCCGGATCGTATCTGCTCCGTCAAACGTCACCAGCGCATGCTCGATCCTCCCATATCTGCCCTCACAAATCTCGATCTCAATCGTATCTTCCGCAGAAAGTACAACACTGCTCGCATTGAGTGCATGAGAACAGATTGGAGTAATGACAAACATGCTTGCCGTCGGCTCGACAACCGGTCCTCCTGCCGACAGATTGTACCCCGTAGAACCCGTCGGCGTAGAGACAATGATCCCATCCGCCTGATAACTGCTCAAAAGCATCCCATTTACGTATACATTAAAATGTACGATACGAAGCGTTCCCTCTCGTGTGATCACGATATCGTTCATCGCCACATTTTCTTCGGACTTGCTTCCGGAAATATTCCCCTGCATCATCATGCGGTTTTCGATCTCCGGCATCTGTTCAAAAAGATAACAAAGCGCCTCCTTATAATTGGGAAGCTCCACTTCTGCCAGATATCCCAATGTTCCCATATTTACCCCTAACAGCGGAATGCTGTGGTTTTTCAATTCCCGTGCCGCCCGGATCAATGTTCCGTCTCCGCCAAGCACGATCGCACAGTCCACCGCCTTCGGAACCCTCTCCTGAATAATATGGCCGTCTTCATCCTTATCACAGAGCAGACAGGTTTTTCCATGTGATACAATATAGGATTTCATTTCTTGTGTAACCCGATGATCCGGATCCTTCAGGTTATTTGTAATGATATAAAACCGTTCCATGCTATCTCCCCTTTGTCACGTCTAACTCAATTCTGCAAACGCACGGTCTACCACTGAAGAGAGATCTACTGCAATTTCCGGCGCAGTTCGATCCATATGCTTTTTCAAATGAATCAGATATTCGATATTTCCCTCCGGCCCTTTGATTGGGGAAAAATCCAGATTCAGGATTTCAAAGCCGATCGAATGTGCATATAATGCCACCTTTTCAATCACCTCTCTATGCGTGCTGCGCTCTCGGACTACCCCCTTTTTTCCGACCTTTTCTCTGCCCGCCTCAAACTGCGGCTTGATCAATGCCACGACTTCTCCGTCATCAGTCAGATAATTCCGTATCGGTTCCAATACCTTTGTCAGTGAAATGAAAGACACGTCAATCGAGGAAAACGCAACCGGCTCTCCGATATCCTCCGGGGTCACATAACGGATATTGGTTTTCTCCATACAGACAACACGCGCATCCTGTCTCAGCTTCCAATCCAGCTGCCCCCGCCCTACATCGATCGCAAATACTTTGACCGCTCCGTTTTGCAGCATACAGTCTGTAAATCCTCCTGTAGAAGAGCCTACATCCGTACATACCTTTCCGCTTACGGTTACGTCGAAGTTCGCCAATGCTTTTTCCAGCTTCAATCCGCCGCGACTCACATACGGAAGGGTATGTCCCTTGATTTCTATTTGTACCTCATCCGAAAATGTCGTGCCTGCTTTATCCTCTCTTTGCCCCTCCACAAACACATTCCCTGACATAATGATCGCCTTTGCCTTTTCTCTGGATTCCGCCAGATTTCGTTTTACAAGCAACACATCCAAACGTTCTTTCATAATCTTATCTTCCCTTATCCTACACTTTTCTCATTCAGGATCCGATGTCAGAAGCTTTGCATACTCTTCTATAATGCGTTTCACGATCGTTTCCTTATCCAATCCGACTTCCTTCCGCAGAATTCCCACACTTCCGTGTTCTACAAATTCATCTGGAAGTCCTATATTTAATACATGCAGCGGAAGCCTTCTCCCTGAAATATATTCCAAAACCTTCGAGCCGAATCCTCCCGACAGCACATTTTCTTCGATTGTCACAACCAATCTGTGATCCTTGCTTAGTTCATCCAGTAACTCCGTATCAATGGGTTTTACGAAGCGTGCATTTACCAACGTACAGCTATATCCGATTTCTTTTAATTCTGTCCAGATCGATTCTGCCAGTTCTGCCATATGCCCGACAAACACTACGGCAATGTGTTCCTCTCGGTACAGCAGTTCCCCCTTACCATAAACGATTGGGGACCGAAATTCTTCCAGTCCTTCATAAGCCTCGCCTCGAGGATAGCGAAGTGCCACAGGAGCGTCATGATCCACGCAAAAACGCACCATATCCGCCAGTTCCCACCGATTCTTCGGAGAGAGCACCGTCATGTTCGGAATCATACTCAGGAAAGACAGATCAAACGCTCCCTGATGCGTTTCCCCGTCATTTCCGACCAGTCCCGCCCGGTCTACTGCAATCATAACCGGAAGATTCTGCATACAGACATCGTGGATCGTCTGATCATACGCTCTCTGCAAAAAAGACGAATACAAGGCAACGACAGGCTTCATCCCACCTGCTGCCAGTCCCGCCGCGAAAGTCAGCGCATGCTCTTCTGCAATCCCCACATCAAAAAAACGTTGCGGAAAATATTTCGCAAAACGGCTCAATCCCGTTCCCTCCGCCATAGCCGCTGTAATCGCAACCACATTTTCATGGCTTTTCCCGATGTCACACAGCACCTTGGAAAACACATTTGTATAACTGTCCTTTCCAGAGCTCTCCAGAGCTTCTCCCGAATCGACGGCAAAAGGTCCTGTTCCATGAAATCTTGCCGGATTCTCCTCTGCCGGAAGATATCCTTTTCCCTTTTGGGTCAGCACATGCACCAGCACCGGACGGTTCAGTCGTTTTGCTTCCCGAAGAACCTTTGTCAGCTTTCTGATATCATGTCCGTCTACAGGACCGAGATATGTGATCCCCATATCCTCAAAAAGCATTCCCGGAACGATCAACTGCTTAATCCCACTTTTGGTTTTCCGAATCTGATACACGATCTTTTCGCCTCGCCCCGGAATCTTTTTTAAGGTATCTTCCACCCCTTTTTTTAATTCCGCATATGCCTCTGCCGTACGAAGCCCATTCAAATATCTGGACATACCGCCCACATTTTCCGATATGGACATATTATTGTCATTCAGTACGATCACAAAATTTCCCTTTTGACGCGCCGCATTGTTCAATGCCTCATATGCCATGCCGCCTGTCATAGAACCGTCTCCGATGACCGAAACTACACTGTAATTTTCTTTTCGGATATTTCTTGCCGCTACCAGTCCCAGCCCCGCCGAAATAGAGGTCGAACTGTGCCCGGTATCAAACGCATCGCAGGCGCTCTCCCCTCGTTTCGGAAACCCGCTCATCCCTTTAAATTTGCGTAATTCATCAAACCCATCCCGTCGTCCGGTCAGCAGCTTATGCGTATAAGACTGATGTCCCACATCCCAGATCAGTTTGTCCTTTGGAAGCTCAAACACCAGATGCAGCGCCATTGTCAGTTCCACAACTCCCAAGTTCGATGCCAGATGGCCTCCTGTCTTACTTATCTTTTCTATAAGAAATTCCCGGATCTCCCGGGCAAGTACATCCCATTCCTCCGGATCCAGATTCTTAATATCATTTTCTTTCTGAATTTTTTCTAAAACCATAAAGCACTCCCCTTTATGCCGTTTTTCTTTCCAACCGGTTACCGTTCCCTGTGAATCAGTGAAATCAACAGTGCTTCGAGAAATGTATCTCCGCCGGAAAATACCCGCAATTCCTCCACTGCCTCCTCGGAAAGTCTTACAACCTCTTCCTTTGCAGCCTGCATCCCTTTCCAAGTCACATAAGTTGTTTTTTCATTTTTTTCATCACTGTGGATTGGTTTTCCAAGCACCTCTTTTGTACTTGTCACATCCAGAATGTCATCCTGTATCTGAAAAGCCATTCCAACCTTGCCGGCAATCCGTTCCATTGCCTCTGTCTGCTGATGATCCGCGCCGGCAAGTACCGCCCCGATCATCATCGCACTTTCGATCAATGCTCCTGTTTTCAGTTCATAAATAAAATCCAGCGTTTCGCCGTCAATCTTCTTTCCGCTGGATTGCACATCTACGACCTGACCGCCGATCATCCCATAGATTCCCGCCTTTTTTGCCAAAATCTGCATTGCTTTTCCAATACGTTTTCCGTCTGCGCAGTCCAGATCAAAAGCGGAAGCCGCCGTTTCAAATGCATAATTCAGCAGAGCATCCCCTGCCAAGATCCCCATATCCTCTCCGTATACTACATGAGTTGTCTTACGTCCTCTGCGGTAGTCATCGTCATCCATCGCCGGAAGATCATCATGCACCAATGAATACGTATGGATCATTTCCAGCGCCGACATAAAAGGCTTGACCACCTCGTCTCTGCCGCCAAACAGCCGGTATGTCTCCTGCATCAGCATCGGACGAAGACGCTTTCCTCCGGCAAGAAGGCTATATTCCATTGCTTCCATGATCACCCTCTGTTTCCCCTCTTGTTTCGGAAGATATGTCCTAAGGATCTTCTCGATCTGTTCTACCCGTTTCTTCTGCTCTTCTTTAAAATTCATGCGTCTCTCCATTCTCATCCAATATCAGTACTTTCTTTTCCACCGTATCAATGGTATCATTACACGCTTTCAGCAAGGTCATCCCTTTTTGATACAACTGAAAAGACTCTTCCAGGCTGATTTCTTCTCTTTCCAACCGGTTTACCACCTCTTCCAACGACTGAAACTGTTCCTCCAGAGTTGTTTCCTGCAACTGCTTCGTTTCCTCTGACATATTAATCCTCCTTTTCCATACCGTTGATCTGTGCACAGAGCGTACCGTCAGTTACCCGGATCTTGACCGATTCCCCGATTTTCACCTGCATGACTGATCGGATATTTTGCTGTTTTGCATTCTCTACATACGAATACCCCTGACTTAATTTTTCTACCGGTGAAAGACCCTTCATTCGTTCTGCATACAGTGCCAACCGGTGTCTACTCTGCTCCAAGCGGCGCTCGATCTGTCCCCGCAAACGATTCTCTAAATCTACGGAAAGCTGCCGCTTTTCATTGAGCTTTTGTCTCGGATGCGTATACTTGAGACGCAGCCTGAGTTGTTCTGATCTTCTGCGCTCACTCTGCACCCGCAGCTCTGTCTGCCGCCGAAGGCGCAGCTTCATCTCCTCCAACGCATTTGCCGCAGCTCTATACTCATAGACTGCAAGTTCCGCAGCCGCAGACGGTGTCGGAGCACGCAGATCCGCCACATAATCGGAAATCAGCGTATCTGTTTCATGACCCACTGCCGAAATCACCGGCACACGACATTCAAAAATAGCTCTGGCGACCGCCTCTTCATTAAATGCCCACAAATCCTCTATCGAACCGCCGCCTCTGCCGATGATCATCACATCAACCTGTTCTTTTTCCAGCATACGGATTCCCTGTACGATACTCTCAACAGCTCCCTCTCCCTGCACCAACGCCGGATACAGGATCAACTGTACGTATGGATTCCGTCTCGTTGCAATATTGATAATATCCCGTATCGCAGCGCCTGTAGGCGCTGTCACGATCCCTACTTTTTTTGCAAAGACAGGGATTGGCTGTTTATACTCCGGGGCAAACATCCCCATTTCTTCTAATTCTCTTTTCAAAGCCTCAAACCGCTCATATAAAAGCCCTGCTCCGTCCAGTATAATTTCCTTTGCATAAAGCTGATACTTTCCGTCTCTTTCGTATACGCTGACCGCTCCCATCACGATCACAGTCTGTCCTTCCCTCATACGAAAAGAAAGCCCGGACCTTGCGCTTGCAAACATAACGCAGGCAATTGTGCCGGACTCGTCTTTCAACGAAAAATAAATATGCCCGGAAGTATGATACTTACAATTCGATACTTCCCCTTTTACACAGATACGATTCAGCATAAAATCCTGTGTGAACATATTCTTAATATAATTGTTCACCTGTTTTACCGTATAGATATTACGCATAAATGCCTCCCGTCCTATTCTGCCAGACGTGCAAGCACTCCGTTTACAAAGGCAGGTGCGCCTTCTCCGCTGAATTTTTTAGCAAGTTCTACCGCTTCATTGATCGCTACACCTGTCGGAACATCCTCGTCCCACTTCATCTCGTACACTGCCAGTCGCAAAATTGCCAGATCCACCTTACTCATTCGCTTCGTCTTCCATGTTTCACTTTTTGCATCGATCATAGAATCGATCTCCGAAACCTTTTCTGCCACCGCCTTGTATTTATTCTCTATATATTCTTTATCCTTATCCGCGGCATTCTCCAGATGATCAAAATACAACTTTAAATGCTCCGGCATCTCTTCCGGTTCATGAAACGTAAGTTGAAATACAATCTTAAAGATATGTTCGCGAAGTTCTGTTCTTACCATAAGGGCTCCTTTCCGCCTATCCCTTCACTGCATGTCCTGTTCTGCAGTAGACTGCTTTACCATATGTAAGCCATTTTTTCGGCAAAGCAAAAAGGATGTCTTTACGACATCCTTTATTATACTACATGGTACTGTCTCTTGGCAAGATACAACTCTTACTGTCACTTTACCTACTGTCACTTTATTTCAAATATACTGCATGGCTATTCCTGCGGTTCCATCTCCACACCCGCAACGCGAATATTGATATCTGCCACTTCCAACCCTGTCATATTCTCAATCGCTGTCTTTACCTTCTCCTGCACCTTGGAAGTCACTTCCACAATGCTGTAATTATATTTCAGATTCAACGCAAGCGAGACAGTCACAACTCCTTCCAGTACATCGACCTTTACACCTCTGGACAGATTCTTCATACCAAGTCTGCTGACCAGCTCGTTGGTCACATTCCCGGACATAGAAGCCACACCGTCCACCTCTGTTGCAGCCAGAGCCGCAATGATCGCAACTACTTCATCTGCAATCTGTACTTCTCCCAAGCTGCTGTCATTCTGTATTGTATAGTTCTTTCTTTCGTCCTTTGCCATATTCAAAAACCTCCTGTCTGGTTCAATCTCTTTCTGTATTATATCAAATATCCGGTCATTTGCAAATAAGATTTTATCCCCGTCCGTCCCTCCTGTATTTTCTAGCGTCCGAACTCCGATAGGATCAGTCCCTCATTTCTCTCCTGCGTCATACGGATACTCCATTCATGCACAAACAGTAAAAGCGGTCTGTCTTTTAAGTCTTTGATTTTCTTCATATCTGAGGTTCCGGTCAACTTGTCCATGTCAACTTCTTTATTTTCAATCCAACGGATGTGTTCATATGGAAGCGTTTCAAGTCGAATTTCCACATTATATTCATTTTCCAGACGATATTTTAACACATCAAACTGAAGTACGCCGACAACCCCGACGATGATTTCTTCCATTCCCGTATTATATTCCTGAAAAATCTGGATCGCCCCCTCCTGTGCGATCTGGTTAATACCCTTGACAAACTGTTTTCTTTTCATTGTGTCAACCTGGCGGACACGTGCAAAATGTTCCGGTGCAAACGTGGGTATTCCCTCGTATGCAAATTTTTCTTTAGAGGTTGTCAAGGTATCGCCAATCGAGAAAATCCCCGGATCAAATACACCGATAATGTCTCCTCCGCAGGCGCTTTCAATCATCTTCCGTTCACTCGCCATCATCTGCTGCGGCTGAGACAAACGTACGTCCTTTCCTCCCTGTACATGATAGACGCTCATTCCCGCCTCAAATTTTCCCGAACAAATACGCATAAATGCGATCCGGTCACGGTGCGCCTTATTCATGTTTGCCTGGATCTTAAATACGAAAGCCGAAAAATCCGGCTCTTTCATCGGATCGATTTCTCCGTGATCGGACATTCTAGGAAGCGGCGCCGATGTCATTTTTAAGAAATGCTTCAAAAATGTCTCTACGCCAAAATTGGTCAGTGCAGAGCCAAAAAATACCGGCGACAGTTCTCCTTTCGATACAAGCTCCTGATCAAATTCCGCAGCCGCTCCGTCCAGCAGTTCAATCTCTTCCTCCAGCTTTTCTTTTGCTTCTGCTCCGATCACGGATTCCAGATCTGCGTCTTCTCCCGAAATCGTCTGTACCGCTCCCATTTTCGTGCCTTTCTGAGTATCTGAAAACAATTCCACCTCACGTTTCGAACGGTCATATACTCCCTTAAAACCCTTTCCGGAACCAATCGGCCAGTTTACCGGACAAGTTGCAATTCCCAATTCCTTTTCAATATCATCCAGAAGCTCAAAGGTGTCCATTGCATCCCGGTCCATTTTATTGATAAATGTAAAGATCGGAATGTGGCGCATGACGCAGACTTTAAACAGCTTTCTCGTCTGCGCCTCCACTCCCTTCGATGCGTCGATCACCATAACCGCAGAATCTGCCGCCATCAATGTACGATACGTGTCCTCCGAGAAATCCTGATGTCCCGGAGTATCCAGAATATTGATGCAAAATCCGCCATAATTAAACTGTAATACAGAAGAAGTAACCGAAATACCTCTTTCCTTTTCAATTTCCATCCAATCGGAAACCGCATGCTTCGCAGTTGCCTTTCCTTTTACAGAGCCCGCCTGATTGATCGCGCCTCCGTAGAGAAGAAACTTCTCCGTCAATGTTGTTTTTCCCGCATCAGGGTGGGAAATAATCGCAAATGTACGCCGCCTTTTTATTTCATTAGTAATATCTGACATGATCATATCTCCTGTGTATATACGATAGTTTAACATCAATTAATTAGTGTATCATAAGAATGGGACAGCCGCAATATTTTATTCATGAATTGGCGTGATCACAACATTTTCCGGTGCAATTTCTGTTTTTCTTGTTACAATATCTTCAATCTGCGCTCGATTCGCATCCGTCAATTCTTCTGCTTTTACAACAACATCCGCCGATTCCTGCGTCAGATTGACCACTGCCTCGGAAAAACCCTTAGAAGCCATTAACGTCTCTATTGCCACTTCCTGTTCGGATAATTGCGTGATCAGTACCATTTGTGCAATTGCATCTTGCTTTTCTTCCTCACTGATGTCTGTATTGTCTATGATCCCCTGTAAGGTTTCTTTGTTCTGCGCCCGCATCTGCTCTCTGGATACTTTTGCCTGTGCAACAGTCGTACCCGCACTTCCATTGGTCAGTACAGCCTCTCCCGGCGTTCCCTCTACCTCCGCATCATTGCTGGCAATCTCCCCTGTTTCAAGATCCTCTTCCGAAATATCGAGAAGTTCCTGATTGACCAGGTCGGCATTTGCTTCCGTGCTCCCCGAATCCTCTCCGAATAGAGCGCCGGAATAGTTCAGATATCCGGCAATGGCGATCATCACCGCTAAGGTTGCAATAATAATCTGATTTTTCTTAAATATACGTTTCACTGAAATCCTCCTTTTTATGCAGCTGTCCGCTTCATTATTTTTATTTTATGCGCCTCGATCCCGAATAATGCCTGAATCGCCTCTGTAATGTTTTGTACCACAACCGCATTATCTCCCCCCTGTGCGATCACGACAACTCCTTCGATTTCCGGCGACAGTTCCTTGCTTACATAAGGAGTCTGACTTCCGTCTGTCTCCTGCGCATACACACTTTTCCGTTCAGAAGAACGACTATCCTCTGTCCTTGTACCTCCCGCAGAATCCGCTTCCTCTGTTGCCCTGCTCTCTGAAACCTGATCCTTTTCCACAACCCTTTGAACAGAAGATTTTAAAGTGATCAGAACCTCTGCTTTCCCTACTCCCTCTACATATTCCAGAGCAGAAGCTACTCTCTTTTCCAGATACGCTTCGTACTCTCCGGATGCATTTCCCGCCGTACCTTCCGTCGTCCCGATCTTTTCCCCCTCGATTTCCTTCTGCACAAATACTCCCGTTTTCTCCTCTTCGCCGGACGTTGAGACAGGAAACGCAACTACCAACAGCAGCATGCCGACCAAAAATAAAATCAAAAGCTGATTTTTCTTCGGCATTTTATTCTCTGACTGAGTCCACTTCCGTATCCGATTCTTGATTTTCTCCAATCTTGATGTCCTCCACTTCAATTCTGTCTGTTCGTACCTCGTTTTCCTTCGAAAAAAGCTCCGACACATCTGCCGACTCAAGCTTTTCTTTCTGCCGTTCCGTTTCCTCCTGTAATCTTTCTTCTAAAATATGATACTCTGCCTGATAGTCCTCAAAAGCCCCCGTAAAATTCAAGATTGGAGTCACTACAAGCAGGATCAAAACCAGACCTGTAAAAAACTGAATATATTTCTTATATGTACTTCCCGGAACCACTTCCATGACAGCCGTCATGATCACCAGATAAAAAGCCAGATTTTTCATCCATTCATACACCGCATCGAGTATCATACCCTGATTTTCTCTCCTTTTCACGTTTTCCCGTTTCCATTATGAAGTGGACGCCGCCACAACCGCAAGTGTCAGCAAAAACAACACCATTACCGTACACAATATTTTAAGCATCAGTTCATATCCCGATCCGATACTGCTGATACACATTGTGATCCGTTTATCCGATACCGGCTGTACCAGAGCTGCCGCCAGCTTATAAAAAAATGTCAATAATACAATCTGTATAACCGGAGCCAGACAGACCAATAGGATCAACACCGCTCCGGCAATGCCGATTCCGTTTTTGATCAGCACCGTTGCTCCTAAAACGACGTCCGTCATGCTTCCAAAGGTATTTCCAATTCCCGGAATCGCCTCAAGCGCTTTACTCAACGTACTCCGTTTCAACGCATCCATCGCAGGTGTCAAAAGCCCTTGGATCACATTGATCCCCACAACAACTCCCAACAAGGTTTTTAAACTCCACAGGACTGCCTTTTTAAGCAGCTCACCCAATTCCGACAATACGTCCTCGCCAAGCATATAATTCATCACCTGCACCATAATATATACATTAACTACTGGGAGCAGAAATTTCAGGATCACAAGCTCTACCAGATAAATCAAAACCAGAATCCCTTGATAAAACAACAATGCGCTGCCGCTGCCGGATGCAAATGCAACCGCAAGAAAATATCCGGGACAGAAAAAATGCATAAAATCTGTCAGCAGTTCCAACCTTCTTTCCACTCCCGACACCGCCAAGCGAAAGGTATTCAGGCACAATGTGATCAACAGCATGTACAACACGTAGAAGCTGATCTGAGAAGCCTGTTTATTTTTTAATGCATTGGAAAAATTCGTAAAAACCGCTGCCACGATCGCAAGTATCAGCATATAAACCAGATTTTTTTTGTTGTTCCGAAATTCATACGCAAACTGATCGGACACGTATCCTTTAAGCATCTGCTTCATTTCATCCCAATTTCCTGAAAGGATCGTTTCCACCACATCTCGGAACCGGATCCTTTGTTCCGGGAACAATTGTTGCAAATTCTCGTCAATCTCCGAAAAATCAAATTCCTCCAGCATATTCTGTTCTGTCTGAGACTGTATGCCCTCCGGCATATCCTGCGCATTCTCTTCTGCATATACACAAAGCGGTACGATCCAGATCCGCAGCAGACATATCAACCCTGCAATCCGGTATCGCCACTTTTTTCCCCTCATATCAAGAACTCCCGAATCGTTTTTAATAATGCAAGAAGCACCGGCAGACCCATGGCAAGAATCGTCAGTTTACTGAAAATTTCAATCTGGGTCGCAATCGTCTGATATCCTGCGTCTTTACAGATACCGGAGGAAAACTCGGCAATATAAGTAATCCCTATCATTTTCAGCATCGTTGCAATGTATCCTGTATCGATCGTGATATATCTGCTGATCTCTTCGATTGTATTAACAAACAGTTCCAGCCTGTCTACAATACATGTAAACAATACAATGCTGACCGCGACACTCATATAAATTCCATATTCCGTTTTCCCGCTTTTGAACTGAATCGCCAGTATTGCGCCAAGCGCACCAAGCATTCCGATCTGTATCATGTTCATTTCCCACAGTCGCCCCCTTTTCGATTTTATAAAGAAAACATTCGCTGCACAGATTCAAACAGTTCATATATAAATGGAAGAACCCAGGTTAAGACCAGGATCAAACCTGCGAAGCTTACCAGAAACGCCTGCTCATCTCTCCCACTGTGTTTGAGCACCTGGCTTAAAATAGATACCAAAATTCCAACCGCAGCAATTTTAAAGATCAGATTGATTCCCATGCTTCCTCCTTAGATCAGAATTACAATCAGAAACAGACCGCCCATTACTCCCAGACAGTTCCCGATTCGTTTTTTAGAAGCCAGTCCTTCTCTCACCTTTTCAATCTCCAGTTCCAACCGGTCAATATATAGCTGTAGGTTCCGGCTTTCCGATACACTGTCCATTTTTCCAAGATAGGTTCCAAGCTCCTTCAGTTGTATGGAATGTTCGCTTTTCAAATGCAGTTCTTTTAAATCCGCTTCCACCGAACGCATCCAGATTTTAAAAAATCCATCCTCTTCCCGTCTCTCCACCTGTTTTTCCAAATGATGCAGCCACCTCTGATACGGATTCTTTACGCGCACGGCAACTCGTCCAAATACCTCGCCTAATGGGATATTGGCATAATCCAGTTCCCCTTTCAGCATGTATACTATATGCCGGATATAAAGCAGTTTTTCCAAATAGCGCTGCTGCTCTATTCCGTATAATACGCCGGTTCCGCTTGTTGCCAATAAGATCAGCACCGCCCCGATCAGTTTCTGCATAGCACATTCCTCCGTTCGTCACAAATCTCTCTTACCGCTCCGGGCTTTTTTCGGCTGTCCAATATAACATACCGTTCAAACCGCCTTTGCTCCACAAGCTTTTGAACCCCCGGCTTTTCGGATATTTCCTCCAGATCATTCCCATGCACACTGGCAAGCATCTTGCATCCGCACTGCATGGCATATTCCAATGCCCGGATTTCTTCTTCGCCGCCGATCTCATCCACTGCCAGTACCCGCGGAGACATCGAACGGATCAGTAAAAGCATCCCCTCAGCTTTCGGACAACAATCCAAAATGTCCGTCCTCATTCCCAGATCATTCTGCGCCACCCCCAGATAGCATCCCCCCAGCTCCGAACGCTCATCTACAACCCCAACCGTACACCCTTTCACATATTGATTTCCATCAGAAATCTGACGGATCAAATCCCGGATCAGCGTCGTCTTTCCGCATCCGGGCGGAGAAATGATCAGTGTATGACACATCTCCTTATTTTTTGTAAGATGAGGCAGCACCACATTTGCACACCCGATCACCTCATGTGCCACACGGATATTTACCGAAGATATGTACTGCATATTTTTAATCCGATTCCCCTCTAAGATCACCTTTCCGGTCATCCCGACACGATGACCGCCTTCCATGGTAATAAATCCCTGCCGCATCTCCGATTCATATGCATACAGCGAATAATGGCTGATATAGTCCAGCGTTTCCCGCATCTCGTCTTTCGTCACCACAGGCTTTTTTTCCGCTTTCTGCGGCAGGATTTGTTCTTCATTCTTATATACGATCATAAGCGGTTTCCCGATCCGCAGACGGATCTCCTGTAAATTGTTGAATTGTAAATGTTCTTTCTCTAAAATTTCTCGGATTCCTCTCGCCAGGATCCTGAGAATCTGCTGCTGTCTTTCATCCTCTCTCATCTTGTCCACCTCTTTAGACAATATATGAGAGAGTTTTAAAAATATACATAAATTCGGAAAAATGCTGTACCGTATCAAACAGGTTTTCTCAATCTGTATCAATTGAGAAATAAAATGCTCAAAACCTAAAAAGATCCGGCGCACTGGTTTCCCTTTGCGCCGGATCCTGTTTTTCTCTGTATGAAATTATTCAGCTACATCTCTCATGCTGAAACTAAATCTTCCCATTTTGTCTTTTCCCATGCATACCACCTTCACGGTATCTCCTAAGTGAAGGACATCTTCCACTTTGTTCACACGCTCTTTGGAAATCTTGGAAATGTGCACCATCCCCTCTTTTCCCGGAGCAAACTCTACAAACGCACCGAATTCCTTGATGCTGACAACCTTACCTTCAAATACCTGTCCAGCCTCAAAATCTGTTACAATGATGTGGATCAGCTTCGCAGCCTCTTCCATTTTCTCTTTATCCGTTCCGCAAATGGAAACTGCTCCCTCATCATCAATGTCGATCTTAACGCCTGTCTGCTCGATAATAGAGTTGATCGTCTTCCCTCTCTGACCGACTACATCACCGATTTTCTGCGGATCGATCTGCATCTGGATGATCTTCGGCGCATATTCTCCTACCTCTTTTCTGGGCTCTGCGATTGCCTTATTCATAACTTCATCCAGAATATAGGTTCTCGCCTTCTTTGTAGCGGCAATTGCCTCTTCTACGATCGGTCTTGTCAATCCGTGAATCTTAATATCCATTTGAATAGCTGTAATACCCTTATGTGTACCTGCAACCTTAAAGTCCATATCTCCGAAGAAATCTTCCAGTCCCTGAATATCGGTCAGCACCAGATAATCATCATCTGTCTCTCCCGTTACCAAACCTGCGGAAATCCCTGCCACAGCAGCCTTGATCGGAACACCCGCAGTCATCAGAGACATACTGGATGCACAAACACTTGCCTGAGAGGTAGAACCGTTGGATTCAAACGTCTCGGATACTGTACGGATCGCATATGGAAACTCAGCTTCACTCGGAAGTACCGGAACCAATGCTCTCTCTGCCAACGCTCCATGACCGATCTCGCGACGTCCCGGTCCTCTGGACGGTTTTGTTTCTCCTACAGAGTAAGACGGAAAATTATAGTGATGCATGTATCTCTTAGAGGTTTCCGCCTCATCCAGCCCGTCCAATCTCTGCGCCTCTGAAAGCGGAGCCAATGTAGTTACCGTACAAATCTGTGTCTGTCCTCTCGTAAACATAGCGGAACCATGCACTCTCGGAATCAAATCCGTCTCGGCAGCCAACGGACGGATCTGATCGATTGCCCGACCGTCCGGACGTTTGTGATCCTTCAAAATCATCTTTCTGACCGTCTTCTTCTGATACTGATATACCGCCTCGCCCAAAACTACGAGCCATTCTTCCTTTTCTGCAAATGCCTCTTCTAGTTTTTCTGTAATGACCCGGATATTTTCTTCTCTCGTCTGCTTATCGTCTGTAAATACCGCTTCTTCCATTTCTGCCGGCGGTACGATTTCTTTTATAGCCGCAAACAATTCCTCCGGAACCGCACAGCTTTCATACGTATGCTTCGGTTTTCCGCACTCTGCTACAATCGTCTCGATAAATGCGATCACCTTCTGATTCAAATCATGCGCCGCATAAATCGCCTCGATCATCTGTGTTTCCGGCACCTCATTTGCCCCCGCCTCGATCATGATCACTTTCTCTTTGGTGGATGCAACCGTCAGCGCAAGATCTGAAATTGCTTTCTGGTCTGCTGTCGGATTAAATACAAATTCACCGTCTACCAGGCCGACCTGTGTCGTAGAAATCGGTCCGTCAAACGGAATATCCGAGATACTTGTTGCAATTGCCGCCCCCAACATAGCTGTCAGTTCCGGACTGCAATTCTGGTCTACAGACATAACAAGATTCTCCAATGTTACATCATTTCTGTAATCTTTCGGAAACAGCGGGCGCATCGGACGGTCAATGACACGACATGTCAAAACTGCATTCTCGGAAGCCTTTCCCTCTCTCTTATTAAAGCCTCCCGGAATCTTACCTACCGCATACATTCTCTCATTGTATTCTACACTTAAAGGGAAGAAATCGATCCCGTCTCTCGGCTTATCGGAAGCCGTTGCCGTACATAACACGGTTGTATCACCATAATGCATCAATACAGCGCCGTTCGCCTGTTTCGCCACACGTCCGACATCTACTCGCAGTGTTCTGCCTGCAAGCTCCATTTCATACTTTTTAAACATTCTTTATTCTCCTTTGATCCTATTCTTTCGTCAGACAGAAGTGTCCGAAACTACTGAAAAACATATTAAATATAATTGTCTCACCCATGTACTGCCTTTAATACCCTTTTCAGTGGTCTCGGGAACATACTTCTTCTCACAATCTTATTTATTGTAGCATAGAAACCCTGCCGTTACAATCTTTTTGTTGCCGAAATTGCCCTGAAATTACTCGCGGGGATTCCTGATTACTAAAAAGACAACCGTCTTTCCTCTAAGAAAAACGATTGCCTTTTTTCATATTACATGCCGAAAATACCGGACGCTCTTACTTACATTCCGTAAGCTGTTACAAATCTCTGGATGATCGTCGCACATTCTGCACGCGCCGCATCTCCCTGCGGGTCGATTCTTGTTCCCTCATCCTTACCGGAAATAATTCCTGTTCCGACTGCCCACTGCATTGCTTCATCTGCAAATTCATTGACACTTGCCGCATCTGAAAATGCATTGAAATCAGCTTTTTTGCTGATGTCAAAACCTTTGTACTCGGCATAACGATGCATCATAACCGCCATCTGCTCACGGTTAATATCGTCTGCGAACCCGAACAGTCCGCTGTCTGTATAACCTGTTACGATCCCAGCCTGATTTGCCCACATAATCGCATCTGTATACCACTGTCCGTCGGCAACATCCGGGAATACGTCTTTATATTCTACTTTCGGCTCACCCTCCATGCGGTAAAGAATAACTGCGAACTGCGCTCTTGCAAGGCTCTGAACTGCACCGAAATCATTCTCGTTCAGTCCTGTCATCAAACCTCTGTCATACACGTACTTCACATAATCGTAGTACCAGTGGTCTGTTGACACATCCCCAAATGACATCTCACTTTCATTCGGTGTTTCGTTTTGTGCGGCTTTCCATTTGGAAATGTCAACCCAAACACCGAATGTTACATCCGTTTCCCCATTCGGCATGACTGCAAATGTATTAATAGAAATTTTATCCGGCAACACACCTCCGTTATAACTCTTTCCCGATGCCAGCGTTTTTCCTAATGCGTCCTTATTGATCGTGAGTGTTCCCGCTTCCTTATCCCATGTAAAGCCCTCTGTCATATCCGGAACAATTACCATAGGATCTCCTGCTGTTCCCCTTCCTGTAAATATACTCAGTTTTTCTATCGATTGAATTTCAAATAAATTCGTGCCATTTTTGAATAAAACTGTAATATCTTGGCTTCCGTCAAACTCGTCATTCTCTGCTTTTACCTGCCATTTTACACTGTCCTTTGGAATTTGAACATTAATCTTTTCCGATGCCAAAGTTTCATAGTTTTTGCTAAAGGATACCGTTAGTTCATATGTTCCGGCTTTTGCAAACCATTCATCCCCTTTTAACATACTATAAGCAATATTGTACACCGCATTTTCACCATCGTATTTCATATACGTTGTTCCGTCTCCACTGAAACTGAAACCAATCCTCACCTCCTCCGGTGCATAATCTCCCAGATCCACCGGAATCTTCAACGCCCCTCCGTTCCAATCCACACTATCTACGGTTGCCGACGGCTTTTTCTTCTCTGCTCTCTGCACATCCGCCGCATTTTCCTGTTCTGCTGTCTGAACCTCTGCTTCTGTGTTCTGCACTTCCGGATTCGCCTCTTCTGCCAGAACCGGCTGTACCGACGATGCCGCAAGTACAGCAGCAAACGCGAACCCTCCCAGTTTTCTTACTGTTTCTCTCTTCATCTTTTCTCTTCCTCCTTTTGTTTTTGCAGTCCGAAAACCCTCTCTTTTCTGCCGTTCCCCGCTGCATGGCTTTCGTCTTTTTGCTCACCTCATTATACCCCCCCCAGTAATTTTTTTCAATGATTTATCTCAGCATTTTCCAATTTTATTGTCCTTTAGGGCAGATTAAAAAAGCAAAGCCTTTGCCGCCCCACTTTTAACACTTATGCCACCTTTGTATAATCAACAATCGAAATCTTACTAACGATCTTCTCTAAATCATCAAGAATATCATCAATTTTTTCAGCAACAGAACTGCGAAATACTACGTCGCCACACTATTCGCACTTCATACACGGTACATTTTCAATAATCACGTAACAATTTTTTAATTCTGCAAAATAACTGGTTTTTCCCTCTGCCATTTCGCCGCTTTTACAACTTGTGCATTTCATATTCAGCACTCCCTTCCAGTCTTTAAATCACTTTCAAATCTTTCTGTTTTATTCCTCACTCTCTGCACCTGTTTTTTGCATGTTCTGATATAACTACCATATCATTTAGAAAATGCTTTCTTAAATTTTCAATATTTTTATCACATCCCTCACCTGCCTTGATTCTATAATACGTCTACTTACCAATTTGGGCAAGTGGATTAAAAACTGATTTTTTCATACAATTACATCTAAGAATTCATAAAAAAGACAACCGCCTTTCCTCTAAGAAAAGCGATTGCCTTTTTTATATTACATGCCAAAAATACCGGACGCTCTTACTTACATTCCGTAAGCTGTTACAAATCTCTGGATGATCGTTGCACATTCTGCACGCGCCGCATCTCCCTGCGGATCGATTCTTGTTTCCTCATCCTTACCGGAAATGATTCCTGTTCCGACTGCCCACTGCATTGCTTCATCTGCAAATTCATTAACATTCGCAGCATCTGAAAATGCGCCGAAGTCAGCCTTCTTGCTGATGTCAAAGCCTTTGTACTCGGCATAACGATGCATCATAACCGCCATTTGCTCACGGTTGATATCGTCTGCGAACCCAAACAGTCCGCTGTCCTCATAGCCTGTTACGATTCCTGCCTGATTTGCCCACATGATCGCATCTGTATACCACTGTCCGTCGGCAACATCCGGGAATACGTCTTTATATTCTACTTTCGGCTCACCCTCCATGCGGTAAAGAATAACTGCGAACTGCGCTCTTGCAAGGCTCTGAACTGCACCGAAATCATTCTCGTTCAGTCCTGTCATCAAACCTCTGTCATACACGTATTTCACATAATCATAGTACCAGTGGTCTGTTGACACGTCCCCAAACGACATCTCACTTTCATTTGGTGTTTCGTTTTGTGCGGCTTTCCATTCGGAAATGTCAAGCCACCATGCTGTAATAGTCTGAAAATGTTCGTCCTCCCCTGTATATGGAATCTGGTTAATATTGTATACATCTTGTCCCTCTGGAGTAACTGCATGTACATTAATAGCAATCTTATCTGGCAACACACCGCCGTTATAACTCTTTCCCGATGCCAGTGCTTTCCCTAACGCATCCTTATTGATCGTAAATGTTCCCGATTCTTTATCCCATGCAAAACCCTCTGTCATATCCGGAACAATTACCATAGGATCTCCTGCTGTTCCCATTCCTGTAAAGATAGAAAGTTCTTTTATTGATTGCATTTCTAATAAATTCGTACCGTTTTTGAATGAGAATGTAATATCCTGACTTCCGTCAAATTCATAATTTTCTTCTTTTACCTGCCACCTTACACTGTCCTTTGAGATTTGAACCGTTACCTTTTCCGAAGCCAAGGTTTCATTATTTTTCCCACTAAAGGACACCTTTAACTCATATGTACCTGCTTTTGTATGCCATTCGTCCCCTTTCACCACATCATATGTAAGATTATACACTGCATTTTTACCGTCGTATTTTGCCAGTGATGTAATTCCGTCTTTACTGAAAGTAATAGTAACCTCTTCTGCCGAGTACTCTCCCAGATCCACCGGAACTTTCAGCACACCGCTGTTCCAATCTACACTGTCAACCGTTACCGACGGCTTTTTCTTCTCCGCTCTCTCTACATCCGCCGCATTTTCCTGTTCTGCTGTCTGAACCGCCGCTTCTGTGTTCTGCACTTCCGGATTCGCCTCTTCTGCCAGAACCGGCTGTACCGACGATGCCGCAAGTACAGCAGCAAACGCGAACCCTCCCAGTTTTCTTACTGTTTCTCTCTTCATCTTTTCTCTTCCTCCTTTTGTTTTTGCAGTCCGAAACCCCCCTCTTTTCTGCCTTTCCCCGCTGCATGGCTTTCGTCTTTTTGCTCACCTCATTATACCCCCCCCACACTATTTTTTGTCAAACAAAAAAAGAAGCAGATCTCTCTGCTTCCTCTTTGTTGTGTTGTGAGTCTATATGAATTTCTTTTTTCTGTTACCGATTATTTTCTCAGTCCGAGTCTCTCGATCAGAGTACGATATCTCTCGATATCAACTTTCTTCAAGTATGCAAGAAGACCGCGTCTCTGTCCTACCATTTTCAGAAGTCCTCTTCTGGAGTGGTGATCCTTCGGGTTCGCCTTGAAATGATCTGTCAGCTCGTTGATTCTTGCTGTCAGGATCGCTATCTGTACCTCCGGTGAACCTGTGTCGCCTTCGCTTCTGCCGTACTCAGCAATGATTGCCTGTTTCTTTTCCTTAGAAATCATCTTTGTTTCCTCCTTATTATAATACTTGCTTTGTTAAACGCCTGATATTAAGTGACGGTCGGAGTCGTCCTGTCACCGAACACCGGCTATTTACACCTCGGTCAGTATATCATACATAGCACGTTGTGTAAAGTATTATTTTTCATTCCCACACGCATCCGCACACGACATGCCGACATTTTCAGCTATCACGGAAACGTCACCAATGTCTGCGGAATCATTTTTCCCGCATGTCCTCTTGTCGTACTGTTCATAGGCATCAGCCCCGTACCGGCAGCAGTACCTCCTGTAAGGATCCGATTTGCATAGCACCACGCCATTGCCTCTGCCGCCCAGTCTCCGACCTGATCTGCCCCCGATACCTGAAGATAGAGCGTACGATCAAAGTTCGTCACATCTGCTCCGTTTTCTTTTGCAAAACGATAAAGCACAAGAGCCAGCTCCTGCCGAGAAATACTGTCATCCGGTCTTACAAAACCGGTCATGCTTCCGTCCGGCTTACGGTCCCCTGTGAAAATCCGTTCTTTATATGCCCAGTTCATCGCTTCTGTATAATATTGCCCGGATAAGCAATCCTGAAACGGCGTTTGATTCTTCGCCTTATCATTCCATACACTGTCCGGATGCGTATATCGGAACAGCATCACTGCAATCTGCGCTCTTGTGATACTGTCATCCTGACCGAACACATAAGTAAGCTCGCCGTTTGCATCCGCATAACCATACATGAGCCCCAGATCAAGCACCTTATCAAACCATCCCTCTTCTACAAACCAACCGTAGACATCCTTGTAGCATCTTTTATTTGCAGTCCATATCTTGATTTCTTTTCCGTTTTCAAAAATATGATAGTCTGTGGAATAGGTTCCAAAATAATACGGGCGTTCATTGACACTATTCAAAGGATTCAGGTCTGTATCATACAACGCTTCGCTCAGACAATCCGTATACGTCAGATTTCTGCACATTTCCCCGCCAAAATCATACAGATTTCCTCTGGACTTACAATTGTTCACCTGAAAACCTTTTGATTTTTTTGCCTGAAATTCTCCTCCGAATCTCCCCTGGTGTTCAAAGAAGATTCCGAATTTCCGGTTTCCGACAGCAGTACAATTTTCAATTGTCATACTTTCTTCTTCACTGTAGCCGAAACCGATTCCGAAGCCCGAGGCGCCTACCATACGTCTGTCTGCCTGTTTGCCGCATCCGATCGCCGTACAATTTGTAATGCTTGAATTAATCGGGCAGTCCATACCGAATCCCGTGCCGTCTGTGTTCATTACTGTCACATTATCCCAACTACAATCCTTAAACAGGCAAAAGTAAAACCCTTTTCCCTTTGCATTATAATATCCGGGATTGTGTGTATTGCTTCCGTCAATTATAAAATCTCGAAAGTGATTATTTACGAGATAATTCGGATTTGCCACATCGCCCTTTTCGAAAAGATCGGCAAAAAAGAACATATCGATCGGGATCAACGTTTCTCCCACCGGCAGCAATGTTGTTCCGAGCGAACCGTCTGCGTTCAACGTACCGGTAATCGTCACATTATCTTTACACTTGATCACATGATATTCGATAGCATTGATATCCTGTCTTGTCAAAACACTGCCCGGCGTATCAAAATTCCGCTGCACCGGTTTGAAATAAAACTCCCCTGTTGGAATCTTAATCGTTCCGCCGCCGGACTCAGACACCAGATCGACCGCTGCCTGAAGATTGATGCTGTTTTGCTCCATTTTACGTTCATTCTTTATATTCGGATACAATACAAGTCTTTCCCCCGAATAGAGCACCCGCGCACTGTCCACTGACAACTCTATCCCGATTGAAACCGCACCGTCTTCCAACGATTCCTCTGCCGTATTTTCTGCCGTCTGCTCTTGCGGAGCAGCTTCCTGCGTCAGATCGCCTTCCACCGGATCTTCTTTCGTCAAAGTTCCTCCTGACGGATCCTCCTCCGTAGTCTCTTCCTCCGAAAAAACTTCCTCTGTAAATACTTCCTCTAATGGTTCTTCTGCATGGACATTTGTCCATGATGAGAAAGACATACTCAAAACAAGCGCCATTGTCAAGGCGATCAAAACATTTATTTTCTTAAAATACTTCATTCAGTCTTCTCCAAAATTGTAAAATATACTTTCCCTCTTTCCATATCCCTGTCAATCTGCCGTTTCAATTCTTCCACGGATGTAAACCTCTTCTCAGGACGTAAAAAATCACAAAATTCAACTGTGACTGTTTTTCCATATGCATCCCCTGCATATCCGAAAACAAACACTTCTGTCAACGGTTTCATTTCCTCCGACACCGTCGGCTTCACTCCTACATTTCCGATTCCTAAATACCGGATTCCGTCTACCGTGATCCGGCAGGCATAGACTCCGAAACGGGGAAGGATTTTTTCTTCTTTCGGAAATACGTTCATGGTCGGAAATCCAAGCCGTCTTCCCAACTGCTTTCCATGCCGCACCTGTCCGGTAATCTGGTAGGGATATCCAAGCAGGCTATTGGCAAGCGTTATATTTCCGTCGGCAAGCGCCTCACGCACATACGTGCTGCTGATGATCTGCCCTTGATACCGTTCTTTTTCTATCACATCCAACCGATAACCGTACCTATCCGCATATGCCGACAGCATCTTAACATCTCCGCGCTTTTTATATCCGAATTGAAAATCTGTTCCTACAACAATATATGACGCATGAAACCTTTCTGCCAAAATTTTCTGAATAAAAAGCTCTGCTTCCATTTCCCGAATCTCTTTTGTAAAAGGGCATGCAATCAGATAATCTACTTGCTTCTCCAAATGTTTTCTCTTTTCTTCTCCGGTCAGAAGCGCTCTGCGCCCCATATCGAAGGCACAGACGATCCCCACTCTTTCTTCTGTCCTGTATTTGCAGATCTGCTCGATCAATTTTTGATGTCCTCTGTGCAGTGCGTCAAATTTTCCAAGAGTCACTGCCGAAGCTTTTTCATTTTTATAAGAACTTATTTCTGTCATATACTGCATGTCATCATCACTCCGCAAGAAACATCTTTTTTACACGAAATTCCCGATTCTCTGCATGGTATTCAAAAATCCCGACAAATCTGCCTTTTGTATCGTATACCCTTACCTGTTCTTTATCGGCAAATATATCTGACTTTTGTAATGCCTTTCCTCCGAACGGATTTCCGTTTAAAATAAGCGCTTCATATTTTTCTTTGGCAAAAACCTCTCTGCATTCTCCAAACAATCGATCGACCGGGATTAAAATTTCCTGCAATCGTCCGTTCTGCATCTGCATTTCCACCTGCTCCAGCCTTTGACTGTCCGCAATTTCAAAGCAGCCGGCCTTTGTACGGAGCAATCCCTCCATACATCCGCCGCATCCCAGATCATTTCCGATATCATGACATAATGTACGGATGTAAGTTCCTTTGGAACAGTGCACGCGCATCCGCACTCGGGGAAGCTCTGTTTCCAAAATCTGAATATCATAAATATTCACGTTTCTTTTTTTTCGTTCCACTTCAATCCCTGCTCTTGCCAGTTCATAAAGTTTCTTCCCATTTACCTTCAATGCCGAATACATAGGCGGCATCTGTTCATACACCCCTATGTATTCTTGTATACATTCTTTTACCCGGTCTTCTGTTACCGCCTCTGTCGGATTCTCTTCCAATATGTTTCCGGATATATCCTGTGTATCGGTCACCTTTCCGAGTAAAAGTACTGCTTCATACACCTTATCCTTGTCCGTCAGAAGATCGCACACCTTTGTTGCCTTTCCGAGACAAACCGGAAGCACCCCCTCTGCATCCGGATCCAGCGTTCCCGTATGACCGATTTTTTTCTGTTTCGTAATCCCCCGAAGCTTTGCGACTACATCATGGGAGGTGTAACCTTTTTCTTTGTATATATTCAAAATTCCATTAAACATGTTTCTGTTTTCATTCCCCGCCGGTCATAACTGCGTCACAATCTGTTTATTCACGTTGTTGATCACGTCATGGGCGGTTCCTTTCATCGTAAATCCGGCTGCTTTCGCATGACCGCCTCCGCCAAAGTATTTTGCAATCATGCTGACATCAACCTTATCCTTTGAACGGAGACTGACTTTATAAACCTGAGGTTCCAATTCATACAAAAACATTGCAACCTCAACATCCTTCGTCTGCCTTAACTGACTGACGATCCCCTCCAGATCACTTGGCTCTGCTCCAAAAAATTCCATAGCCTTTTGTGTCACATAAGAAACGATCACCTGTTTATCCAAGATCAGCATACTTTCTAAAAGTGCTTTTCCGAGAATCTGATTCTGCGCATAGGTCTTTTCGTAATATGTTTTCTCAATGATCTCACTTCCGTTAATTCCTTTTCGCATCAACTCTGCCGCAGCCTCCATTGTTTCCGGTGAGGTACAGGAATATTGAAACACACCTGTGTCATGCACCATTCCCATATACAATGCCTCTGCACATGGCTTACTGATTTTTTCCTTTTCCAGAATACGATAAACCAATTCCGACGTAGAGCTTGCATCCGGTACGATATAATTGATATCTGCAAACGCTTCATTGCTCACATGATGATCGATACATAATGTTTGTTTTGCCCGCTCAAATAAAGGCGCCGCAAATCCCAGTCTGTCGAGACTGCCGCAATCCAGACAGATAAACAGATCATACTGCTTTTTCTCGTCCGCCTCATGCTTTAACAAGTCTGTTCCCTGTATCGATCGATAGCAATCCGCAACCGGCTGCAGATAAATATCCGTCTGTATCTGTGGAAAATTCTCTTTCAGATAAAGATATAAGCCCACAGAAGAACCAATGCAGTCCCCGTCCGGACGGATATGTCCGGCAAGTGCAACGGTCTGTTTTCCGCGCAGTACCTCGGTCAGTGCGATATTCATTCTTCTTCACCAGCCTTCAAATCTTTGGTCAGTTCATCGATTTTCCTGCTCATATTCACTCCGTATTCAATAGACTGATCCAGAACAAATTTAATTTCCGGAGTATTCCGCATATTCAAAGTTCTCGCAAGCTCTCTTCTGATATATCCCTCCGCGCTCTGAAGCCCCCGGATCGTATCCTCCTGCGCCTGTTCGTCTCCAAGCACGCTGATATATGCCTTACAGGTTTTTAGATCCGGCGCTACTTCTACGGCAACAACCGAAGTCATGGGAGCTACGCGGGGATCCTTGATCCCCCCACGTAAAATGCTGCTCAATTCTCTTTGAACCTCTGCGTTCACTCTTGTATTTTTAATACTGTTTTTTCTCATTTTCTCTCCACTTCTACCATTTTATAGGCCTCTACAAGATCGCCCTCTTTGATATCGTTATAGTTTTCAAATACAAATCCACATTCATATCCTGCCCGGACTTCTTTCACATCATCCTTAAATCTCTTCAAAGATGCAAGCGGTCCGTCAAATATCACGATTCCGTCACGAGTCAGTCTTACTGAGCAGTTTCGTTCAAAAATTCCGTCCTGCACATAAGAGCCTGCGATCGTACCTACGCCCGATGCTTTAAAGGTCTGGCGCACCTCTGCATGCCCCAGTACCTTTTCTTCAAATACCGGATCCAGCATTCCTTTCATCGCCGCCTCTACATCCTCGATCGCGCTGTAGATGACACGATACAGTCTCAGATCGACTCCTTCACGCTCTGCAATATCTTTCGCAGTCACATCCGGACGCACGTTAAATCCGATGATGATCGCATTGGAAGCTGATGCCAAGATTACGTCAGATTCGTTGATCGCACCGACTCCTCCGTGAATGATCTTAATTACAACCTCCTCATTGGACAATTTCAGAAGACTCTGCTTCAGTGCTTCTACAGATCCCTGTACATCTGCCTTTACAACGATTTTCAGTTCTTTTAAATTTCCTTCCTGAATCTGGGTAAACAAATCGTCCAGTGACATCTTGGATTTGGTCTCTTCCAGAAGTTTCACCTTATTCTGCGCGATAAATGTCTCTGCGAAGCTTCTTGCCTCTTTCTCTGAGTCACAGCTCACAAATACTTCCCCTGCATTCGGTACGTCATTTAAACCTAAAATTTCCACCGGCTGAGACGGTCCTGCTTCTTTGACACGTCTTCCGCGGTCATCCATCATAGCTCTTACTCTTCCGTGAGCGCTTCCTGCCGCAATAGCATCGCCTACATGAAGCGTTCCTTTCTGAACAAGAACGGTTGCCACAGAACCTTTTCCCTTATCAAGCTGCGCCTCGATCACAAGACCTCTTGCCGCACGATTCGGATTTGCCTTTAATTCCATAACCTCCGCAGTCAAAAGAACCATTTCCAACAGTTCCTGAATTCCCTCTTTTGTATGCGCAGATACCGGAACAAAAATCGTGCTGCCGCCCCAATCCTCCGGGATCAGTTCATATTCTGTCAATTCCTGTTTTACACGTTCCACGTTTGCGCTCGGCTTATCGATCTTATTGATCGCAACAATAATCTCAATTCCCGCTGCCTTCGCATGGTTGATTGCCTCCACCGTCTGCGGCATGACACCGTCGTCGGCTGCAACGACCAGAATCGCAATATCCGTAGAGCTTGCGCCGCGCATACGCATTGCGGTAAACGCCTCATGTCCCGGTGTATCCAGAAACGTGATCGTCTCTCCGTTCACTTCCACAACAGATGCTCCGATATGCTGCGTGATACCGCCCGCCTCGCGATCCGTTACACGAGAATCCCGAATCGCATCCAAAAGAGAGGTTTTTCCATGATCTACATGCCCCATAACGCAAACAACCGGGGGACGCTTCACCATAGTAGCTTCGTCCTCTTCTTCTTCTTTGAGAAGCTCCTCGATCACATCTACAACTTCTTCTTTCTCGCAGAGGATTTCAAATTCCATTGCAATCTCTTCTGCCGTCTCAAAATCAATCTCCTGATTTACCGTAACGATTTTTCCCTGCATAAACAATTTTTTAACGATCACAGACGGAACGATCTTCATCTTATCTGCCAATTCCTTGATCGTGAGCACTTCCGGAAGAACAATCTGCTTGATCTCTTCTACCTTTTCCTGCTTCGGCTGCGGCTTTTTTATTTCCGCAACAGGTTTTTGTTTGCGGCCTTTCTTGCCCTTATTTTCAAATTCTCCCTCGCGGAGTTCTTTCTTTTTATAATCCTTTTCTTTATCTTTCCCTTTATTTCTCTGTGTCTTTTGCTGTTCTACCATAGGAGTCGGAATGGAGTCACGATCCTCTCTGCGTCCTCCCTGTCTTCCTTGAGGACGACCGTTTCCACGCTCGTTTCTGCTGTCCCGGCTGTCTCTGTCGTTTCTTCCGTCTCTGTCATTTCTGCCGTCTCTTGACGGACGGTTTCCTCTTTCATTATCCGAGAAACGTCTTCCCCCTCTTTCTCCCTGAGGACGACCGTTTCCACGCTCGCTTCTGCTGTCCCGGCTGTCTCTGTCATTTCTTCCGTCTCTGTCATTTCTGCCGTCTCTTGACGGACGGTTTCCACCGCTGCGCGGTCTTTGCTCAGAAGCCGGATTCTGACTGCGCTGCGGTTTACTTTCCTGCTGATGAGTTGCTGCTGCCTGCGGCTTTTCCGTCTTTGGAGCTGCCGGATTTTCCTGTGCGGCTGCGGCGCCTGTCGGCTGTGGGCGACTTCCCGCCGTCTGTGCCGGTACATTCTGCGGACGCTGAGTTCTTACCTCCTGCCCCTGCGGACGCTGCCCCGATCTTGCTCCCTGTCCCTGCGGGCGCTGCCCCTGACGTGCAGGTCTTTTCCCTGCATTTTTTGCATTTTGCGGACGGAACACCTGAACGATTGTTTTCTTCTTTGCCGCCGTTTCTTCTTTGACGCTTTCACCTTTTTCGGTTTTCGGTTTATTTCCCAGTTCTTTTTTCAAATCTGCCACTACACTTTCCTCCAGAGAACTCATGTGACTTTTTACTTCTATCTGCCTCTTCTCAAGCGCCTCGATCAACGCCTTATTTTCCATTCCCAGCTCTTTCGCCAGTTCATGCACTCTCATTTTTGTCATACTATCTGCTACCTCCTTTATGCAATCGTTACCGTTCCCTTGTTTCAGTAACATTGTCCGTTCCCAGTTGCTTTTGAATTCCTTTTGCGAACCCCTCATCCAATACTGCTAGCGATGCGCGGAATTCTTTTCCCATTGCATGACCTAAGGTATCTTTATCTCCGTAAAAATAGATTGGAACCTTATAAAACTCACACATATCCCGAAACTTCTTTTTCGTATTCTCCGATGAATCTCCCGCTACGATCACCAGTGCCGCACGTCCGCTCTTTACTTCCCGTTCTGTCATAAACTCTCCGCTTGCCGTACGGCCTGCCTTTGTAGCAAGCCCAATCAAAGCCAGCACTCTATCTTGCTTCAATCTCACTCATCTCCTTTTCCAGACGTTCATAGACCTCAAGTGGAATTGCCTGCTTAAAAGACCGCTCCAGTCCTTTGTTCTTCACTGCTTTCGAAAAACATTCTTTTGAATTACAGATATATGCTCCGCGCCCGTTTTTCTTTCCCGTCAGATCCAGAACAAATCCGCCTTCTTCTGTCTTTAGTACACGCATCAATTCCTTTTTGGGTTTCATTTCACCGCATCCCACACATTTGCGAAGCGGTATTTTCCGAGTTCCTGTCAACAATATCACCTCTCGCTTACTCTTCTTCCACGAACTCATATTCCGGAGTCTCTTCTTCGTCATATGCCTCGTATTCCGTCTCATATTCTCCCACGTATCCGTCTTCATCCATCATTTGCATCTGCTCCATATAATCTGCCGGAAGCTCTCCTGATTCAATCGCCTGTGATTCACTCTTAATATCAATCTTATATCCGGTCAGACGTGCCGCAAGGCGCGCATTCTGTCCCTCTTTGCCGATTGCCAAAGAAAGCTGGTAGTCCGGAACGATCACACTTGCCGTCTTCTCATCCGGATCTGCCATAACGGAAATGACCTTTGCCGGACTCAATGCATTTTCAATCAGTAGAGCCGGATTCTCATCCCAGTTGATAATATCGATCTTCTCGCCGCGCAGTTCCTCTACAACTGCATTTACACGAGCCCCATTCAGGCCGACACAAGCGCCGACCGGATCTACATTCGGATCGTTCGACCATACTGCCATTTTCGTACGGGAACCCGCCTCTCGTGCAATACTTTTGATTTCAACCGTTCCGTCCTTTACCTCGGCAACCTCTGCCTCGAACAGACGTTTTACAAGCTCCGGATGCGTACGCGATACAAGAATCTTCGGTCCCTTCGGTGTGTTCTTCACTTCTACGATATATAATTTAATACGATCTGTCGGTTTAAAATGCTCTCCCTTCACCTGTTCATTCTCTGTCAGCATCGCATCCGCTCTTCCGAGATTGATACTGATGTTTCTGCCCACGTAGCGCTGTACAATACCTGTTACAATATCCTTCTCTTTCTCAAAATACTGATCAAATACAACCTTTCTCTCTTCTTCTCGTATTTTCTGCAGGATCAGATTCTTGGCATTCTGCGTTGCGATACGTCCAAAGGACTTGGATTCCACGGGAATCTGTGCAACGTCTCCTAAGTGTAAGGATGAATCTAGCTTTTCTGCATCTTCCAGACTGATCTCCAATGCCGGATCCATAACCTCTTCTACGACTTCTTTTTCTGCGTATACCGCATAATCGCAGGTTTCCCGATCCATGATCACCTTGATGTTATCGGATGTTCCGAAATGATTTTTGCATGCGCTGATCAAGGAATTTTCTATGGCATCCATCATCGTATCTTTACTGATATTTTTCTCTTTCTCCAGAATAGTCAATGCTTCCATTAATTCTGTGTTCATTTTTCTTTCCTCCTCTAAATTAAATCCTGTGTTTTATATCGGTTACAGAAATCTCTCTGTGATCAAAAGTCTAATGCCAGACGTATGAGGGCGATATCACTTCTCAAAAAGGTCTGTATCGTATCGTCTTCATATTCGATCGTCACAGACTCTTTATCAAATTCTTTCAGAATCCCTGTGAATTCTTTCTGTTTCTCAATCGCACGATATGTCCGGATCTCTACTTCCTCGCCCAGACTTCTCTGAAAATCCTTTTCCTTTTTCAGCGGTCTGCCGAGTCCCGGAGAACTCACTTCAAAAATATAAGCATCTTCGATATAATCTTTCTCGTCCAGAATATCAGAGAACTTCCGGCTGACTGCCTCACAGTCATCCACCGTAATTCCGCCCGGCTTATCGATATATGCCCGCAGATACCAGGTTCCCGCCTCTTTTACATATTCTACATCCACCAATTCAAACCCAAATCCGGTGACGATCGGCTCCAATAAATTTTCCGTCTGCTGTTCGTACTGCTCTTTCTTCGACACGATATACTTCCTTTCCGTTATCTGTATTATTCTGTTGATAAAGAATCCCATATCGACAAAGAAGAGTGAACTTTCGTTCACTCTTCTGCCGGATTCTTTATGTAACTATTGAACAGTATAGCACCTCTTTCCGGGAAATGCAAGGGATATTCCTAAAAATCCGCCAAAACTCATCTATCCCCCTGATTTCGCTTGATCTGCCTCTTTATCCGCGCGTTTTTGTTCCGGTTCCGTCCCGTTTTGCTACCTTCAACCGGTTCAGTGTCACTTCTTTCTCTTTATACAGAACCTTGCTCTCCGTTCCCTCTTCAAACAGATATACATGTTCCAACGTATCGTTTTTCTTCATTCGGATCCCTCGTACGCCGATTGCTCCTTTCTTCTTCTCCGGCACCTCCCCTGCGGAAAACCGCAGAAAAAAACCTTCTTTTGTCTGAAGTACGATCTGTTGGTTGTCATTGATCACCTGTACGCCGATCACTTCATCCTGCTCCTGCAGCTTGGTCGCTGCAACTGTACGTTTTGATACCTGAAATTCTGTTCCCTCCACACGCTTGATCATCCCCTGCTTTGTTGCAAACAGTAATTTTGCAAACCGCATCTGTTCGGAATCGCATACCATTACGATCTGTTCCTCCGAACTGGAATAGTTACTCACATTATCGATCGGAGTTCCTTTGTCCCGAAACTTTCCGTACGGAAGATCCAGCACTTTTACCTGATGCATCCTTCCCACATCTGTAAAAATACAAATTCTTCCTGTATTCATACATTGCACAATATACTTATTTTCTTTATCCGCCGCTTCCCTATTCCGCTCATATACGGAAACGTCCACCGTCTTTGCATATCCGAAACGATCCATCAAGAAGATCACTTCCTGTTCTTCGATCTTCTTTTCTTCATAAACCGCCTCTTCCGCATTTTCCACAACCGTGCGCCGCTTTCTTCCATATTCTTTTTTAAACGCATCCAGTTCTTCTATGATCACCTCTGCCATAGAATCATAGTTATTCAGAATATCCTCATATCGTGCAATATTCTTCTGTGTTTCTTCGTATTCTTTCTGAAGCGCTTCAATCTCCAATCCGATCAATTTATACAGGCGCATTTCCATGATTGCAGTTGCCTGCCGCTCCGTAAATCGGAGCATTGCTGCCATTTTTTCGGAAATATGGCTTTTAAACTTGATATTTTCCGTTACCCCGTGTACCAGACAGGCACGCGCATCCTTGACAGATTTGCTTCCTCTGAGGATTTCAATGATCAGATCGATCACATCACATGCTTTGATCAGTCCCTCCTGTACTTCTTTTCGTTCCAGTTCTTTCGCAAGCAGGGTTTTGTACTTCCGTGTCATCAGCTCAAACTGAAAATCCACATGATGCTCGATGATCGCCTTTAACCCTAGCGTCTCCGGTCTGCCGTTTGCAACCGCCAGCATGTTGACACCAAAAGTATCCTCCAGACGAGTCTTTTTGTAAAGCATATTTTTTAAATTTTCTTCATCAGTTCCGCGTTTCAGCTCCAGTACAATCCGGATCCCTTCTTTGGAAGATTGGTTGGAAATATCTACGATATCCGTCGTTTTCTTTGTCTCCACCAGATTTGCCACATCATTTAAAAATTTACCGATCCCGCTGCCGATCATCGTATATGGGATTTCGGAAATGACAAGCTGCTTTTTCCCGCCCTTTAATTCTTCCGTGTCAACCTTTCCTCGGATCTTGATTTTCCCCTGTCCTGTCTCATAAATATTGAGCAGGTCATCTTTATTGACCACGATTCCTCCGGTCGGAAAATCCGGTCCCTTGACATATTTCATCAGCTGCTTTGTACTGATCTCATCGTTTTTCATATATGCCTTGACCGCATCGATCACCTCACCGAGATTGTGCGTCGGGATACTTGTCGCCATACCGACTGCGATTCCCTCCGCACCGTTTACCAACAGGTTCGGCACCCGCACCGGGAGCACAGTCGGTTCTTTTTCTGTCTCGTCAAAGTTCGGTCCGAAATCTACAACATTCTTATCCAGATCTGCCAGATATGCCTCCTGTGTGAATTTTGTCAGTCTCGCCTCAGTATATCGCATAGCGGCCGCGCCGTCTCCCTCGATCGAGCCAAAGTTTCCATGCCCGTCTACCAGAATCATCCCTTTCTTGAACTCCTGCGCCATAACGACCAACGCTTCGTAAATAGAGCTGTCTCCGTGCGGATGATACTTACCCATAGTATCGCCCACGATACGGGCACATTTTCGGTAAGGCTTATCATAGCGGATCCCAAGCTCATGCATATCATACAGGGTTCTTCTCTGTACCGGCTTTAGTCCGTCCCTCACATCCGGAAGCGCTCTGGCTATGATCACGCTCATAGCATAATCAATGTATGATTTCTTCATCAGTTCCGAATATTCCGTCCGAATAATCTGTGATTCCTTGTCACTCATTCTCCTTCTCCTTATACATCCAGTTCTGCCTCTGTCGCATTTTCATAGATAAACGCCCTTCTCGGAGGCACCTCGGTTCCCATCAGCATTTCCGTCACACTCGACGCCATTCTTGCATCCTCAATCTCTACCAACTTTAAAAGTCTGCGTTCCGGATCCAATGTGGTTTCCCACAACTGCTGAGCATCCATCTCTCCCAAACCTTTATATCTCTGTAAAGTAAACGTCCCGTCATGCGTCTTTCGATACCGCTCTAAGGCAGCGTCATCATACAGATACTCTTCCTCTCCTTTTTTCGGCATCGCCTTATAAAGCGGAGGCATCGCGATATACACATGTCCCTCATAGATCAGTTCCGGCATAAACCGATAGAACAATGTCAAAAGCAGCGTGGAAATATGAGCTCCGTCCACATCCGCATCTGCCATAATGATAATTTTGTTATAGCGCAGCTTCGTAATATCGAAATCATTGCCATATCCCTCGGAAAATCCGCAGCCGAATGCATTGATCATGGTTTTGATCTCCGCATTCGCCAGTACCTTGTCGATGCTCGCCTTTTCCACATTCAAAATTTTACCGCGGATCGGAAGGATTGCCTGATAGTTCCTGTCTCTTGCGGTTTTTGCAGATCCCCCTGCCGAATCCCCCTCGACAATGAAGATCTCGCACTTCTTCGGATCACGACTTTCACAGTTTGCCAGCTTTCCGTTGCTGTCAAAGGAATATTTCTGCTTTGTCAAAAGATTCGTTTTTGCCTTTTCTTCTGTCTTACGGATCTTCGCCGCTTTTTCCGCACTGGACAATACGCTTTTTAAGGTATCCAGATTACGGTCAAAGAAAAGAACGATCTCGTCTCCGGTCACCTTTCCCGTCGCCTTTGCCGCATCCGGGTTGTCCAACTTTGTTTTTGTCTGCCCTTCAAACCGCGGATCCGGATGCTTGATCGAAATGATTGCCGTCATGCCGTTTCGGATATCCGCTCCGGTAAAATTGGCATCTTTTTCTTTCAAAATCCCGAGTTCCCGCGCATACTGATTCATAACGCTCGTAAATGTGGTCTTAAATCCGGTCAGATGTGTACCGCCCTCGGAATTGTAAATATTGTTGCAGAACCCAAGTACATTCTCATGAAATTCATTGACATACTGCAGTGCCGCCTCAACCTCGATTCCCTCGGCTTCTCCTTTAAAATAAATCGGCTCATGCAGCGTTTCTTTATTTTTATTCAAATCCTTGATAAACCCGAGGATTCCATCCGGTTCATGATATGTAACCGCCTCCGGCTCTGCTCCCCTCTTATCTTCAAACACGATCGTAAGCAAGGGGTTCAGATACGCAGTCTCGTGCATACGGCTTTTGATCTCTTCGGCGCGAAACCTTGTTTTTTCAAAAATCGTATCATCCGGCAGGAAATTTACTTTTGTTCCTGTTTTCTTTGTTTTTCCGACGATCGGCAGCAGTCCGTTTTCCAGTTCTACCGTCGGGATTCCCCGTTCATATCGGTCATGGTGGACGGCACCCTCTCTGCTGATCCATACCTCCATATAGGCAGAAAGTGCGTTCACCACCGAGGAACCGACACCATGCAGACCCCCGCTTGTCTTATAGGCGGAATCGTCGAACTTGCCGCCTGCATGCAGAGTCGTATAAACGAGACGCGCCGCAGATACACCTTTTTGGTGCATTCCGACCGGAACGCCTCGCCCGTTATCCTCCACTGTAGCTGATCCGTCTTTTTCCAATGTTACATGAATCTCCGAACAATAGCCTGCCAGATGCTCATCCACAGAGTTGTCCACGATTTCGTAGATCAAATGATTCAATCCCTTTGTAGACACACTTCCGATATACATTCCCGGACGCTTCCGAACCGCCTCCAATCCCTCCAATACGGAAATACTGTCCGCATCATATGTATTGTTATTCGCCATAAATCATTGCCTCCTGCTGGATGTCTTTTCAGATTATCTTATCATATATCCATTTCCCATTTCAATCCCCAATTAATACATGATGCAAGGTTTCCGCCAACACCTCCATTGCATTCCGCATTTCCTGTACCGTATTTGTCTGGGCTCCCGCTTCTATCAAAAGGGATTTCGGCATCAAGTGCAGATTATAACGATATCCGCGCAAATAAATCGGACGCACAAAGCCCGGATACAATGTCTCTGATGCAATCTGCATCTGGAGCGAAAATGCCAGATTATCCTGAATGTAAGGATTGTAGAGATAATCAATATCTCCGTTTACTCTTGTTCTGCTCAGTCCGTTGAAATACATAATCTTTGCCGTCTGTTTTCCCCCGATCTCCGTCACCAGATGCGTTTCCTCCGCTACCCCGTCCCGATGCAGATCGATCACGACCTCAATCGACGGATTCGCCTCTATGACCGGACGTATCGAAGCTTCAGCATTTTCATACGCATTGCTCCGGTCTAACTGCCCGTTGATAATGTCATAAACTCCCGTATCGTGGATCGTCTCTATCCCTTTTGCATTCAGAAGCTGCGTCAGATATTCTCCGACGCCTACAATGCTGGTCGCAGGATCTCCCGGCGTGGAATCCGCAAACTCCTCCTGCGAATGTGTATGAAAAATCAAAATTTTCGGTCCGCCGGTTTCTCTGTTGATTTTCATATTCCGGTTCAAAAGATCATCCGGATTGAGCTGATCTGCTCCGATCATAGTTGTGCTGTCTACAATATAAAAATTACTGAGAAGATATTCAAAATCCCGCAGACGTTCAATGGACATATCCAATGTCGGTGTCCCTGTCTGCGGAACAACATTTTCAATCGGTGCAATCTCTCCTTTCGGATTTCCGTTCACATCCAACGCATGTCCGTCCTCCGCCTGACTTGCCAGTATCTTTGCGATCGTCTCCTCATCCTCCACATATCCCTCATAATTTCTCTGTGCATCTACATATCCGACAAAAGGAATCCATGACATTGCCTGTTCCTTTAACCATTCTGCCGCCGTTTTCCCGGAATCCCGACAAAGATACATCACCCCGGGCAGATACATTTTCTCTGCGCTTTGCAGAAGCGCCTGCTGAAACTGGTACTTCAAATTGCTCCCTTTCAAAAAAATGCCGTTAAAAAACATATATGTACACAGCACACAAAGGAGGACGGCAGCCGGATTTCCCGCCGCCCTGCCTTTTCCCGTCCTCTGTCTTGGCTTGTTTTCGTTCCTTGTTTTCAAACACATCCCCCTTTTCACTCCTGCCGCTTCCGTCCCATTATTATATGAAGCATTTGAAAAGGATATACGCCCCTCATACTTGATTCGTAAATAATATATTCAATGCTTCGGAAATCGTATAGCTGATCTGTTTGATCATTTCATCTTCGTCCTTGGGTGTAACAAACATGCCGTTCAGATGCGGGGAAATCAATTCCTTGACCAACTCATATTTTTCCGCATTATTATATGTTTTCAACACATCCCCAACCCCTTTCAGCATCTTTGATTCTTCCAGCGCTGCGATCAGATTTTCCATTGTATCATTTACGATCGTCGCCGCATCCACAACCGTAGGAACTCCGATTCCGATCACAGGTACCCCAAGAGATTCTTTTGTCAGCCCGTTTCTGTGATTTCCCACGCCGGAACCGGGGTGGATCCCTGTATCTGCAATCTGGATCGTCCGGTTCAGCCTCCTGCTGTTTCTCGCTGCCAGCGCATCTACCGCGATCACAAGATCGGGAGACGTCTCTTTCGTGATCCCCCTTATGACTTCAAGCGTTTCCATTCCGGTCTGCCCCATTACTCCCGGCACAACAGCACTTACCAGCTTCACCTGCTCCATTCCCATTGCATACTTTCCGTATTCTTTCACAATATGGCGGGTTACACAAAGATTATCTGCCACATAAGGCCCCAAAGCGTCCGGCGTCACTTGCCGGTTTCCCAAGCCGACCACCAATACGGACATATCTTCGTTTTCCAGTCGCTGAGACCCGATCAACTCGCTTATATATCCGGCAAGCTTCTCTGAAATTTCTCTGTGGTAATCTTCATCCGGCACCGCCATATTCGGCGCTTCTAAGGTCAGATAAATCCCTACCGGTTTTCCCATTGCTTTAGCTCCGTTTTCTGTCTCTATCTTTACTTTTGTAATACGCATTTCACAAGCTTCATCATACTCCTCTTCCAACACAACCCCTTGGATTTCTACATGATCTGATTCGAACCGCTCCTTTTCCTCCAAAGCCAGATCCGTCCTGACACTATACTTCTCAACCATATTTATTTTCCACCTTTCTGCGAAAGGCACCGATGGGGCATGAAACCCGTTGGCTAA
>CAUWKK010000009.1:0-73604 GCA_963559385.1 uncultured Schaedlerella sp. | reverse complement strand
AGGCTATGCTTGCACAGGCGAACCAGATTCCACAGGGAGTTCTTCAGTTGTTACAATAATTCTATTTTTCTCTTCTGACAGGAGAAAATAGAACAGGCCGGGGAAATGCATTTCCCCGGTTATAGGTTATATAAGATGAAAATGAAATAGGGAAAAGGATTTCCCGAATTATAATTCAAGGAGGAATTGAACATGAGAATTCAACACAATATTGCGGCATTAAATTCTTACAGAAACTTAACAAATAATAATAGTGCAGTATCCAAAAACTTAGAGAAACTGTCTTCAGGATACAAAATCAACCGTGCAGGTGATGATGCGGCGGGACTTGCTATTTCTGAGAAGATGCGTGCGCAGATCACAGGTCTGAACACAGCACAGAAGAACGCACAGGACGGTGTTTCTCTTGTGCAGACAGCAGAAGGCGCTTTGACAGAAGTTCACTCCATGCTGAACCGTATGGTAGAACTGGCTGACCAGTCTGCAAACGGAACATATGACAACGCAGTAGACCGTGCAAACCTGCAGAAAGAGATTGTTTCCCTGAAAGACGAGATTGATCGTATCGCAGATTCTACAAACTTCAATGGAATCAATTTGTTAGACGGTTCTCTGCAGAAGGGTGCAACGGTTGAAGTTGAAATGAGTGCTAATTTAAACGGAGTTGTATCTTCGGGAAAAACACTGAAACTGGATGCTCTGCAGAATAAAGATACCATTACAATCGGAAACAAGACCTATACAAAAGCGGGAGCTCAAAATGAAGCTAAAGGCGAGTTTGATTCACTTGATGAACTAAAAGCGATGGTAAAAAAGGATACTGGCATTGACTTAAATGTTGGTACACCAGCTGCAGTAACGGCTACAAAGGATGGAAAAGAACTGACACTTCAGATTGGTGATACTTCCGCAGACTTCAACCAGATGACAGTTGGTGTAAATGACATGCATACAAAGGCACTTGGCATCGATGCTATCGATATCAGCACACAGGACGGAGCGCAGAAGGCAGTAGACCTGATCAAAACTGCAATCAACTCTGTATCATCTACTCGTGGTGATCTTGGTGCGATCCAGAACCGTCTGGAGCATACGATCAACAACTTGAGCGTAACTGCCGAGAATATGACGGCAGCAGAAAGCCGTATCCGTGACGTTGACATGGCTAATGAAATGATGGCTTACACAAAGAATAATATTCTTGTACAGTCCTCTCAGGCTATGCTTGCGCAGGCTAATCAGATTCCACAGGGAGTTCTTCAGTTGTTACAATAATTCTATTTTTCTCTTCTGACAGGAGAAAATAGAACAGGCCGGGGAAATGCATTTCCCCGGTTATAGGTTATATAAGATGAAAATGAAATAGGGAAAAGGATTTCCCGAATTATAATTCAAGGAGGAATTGAACATGAGAATTCAACACAATATTGCGGCATTAAATTCTTACAGAAACTTAACAAATAATAATAGTGCAGTATCCAAAAACTTAGAGAAACTGTCTTCAGGATACAAAATCAACCGTGCAGGTGATGATGCGGCGGGACTTGCTATTTCTGAGAAGATGCGTGCGCAGATCACAGGTCTGAACACAGCACAGAAGAACGCACAGGACGGTGTTTCTCTCGTGCAGACAGCAGAAGGCGCTTTGACAGAAGTACACTCCATGCTGAACCGTATGGTAGAACTGGCTGACCAGTCTGCAAACGGAACATATGACAACGCAGTAGACCGTGCAAACCTGCAGAAAGAGATTGTTTCTTTGAAAGGCGAGATCGATCGTATCGCAGATTCTACAAACTTCAATGGAATTAACTTGCTGGACGGTTCTTTGCAGAAGGGTGCAAAAGTTACTATTACTGTGTCAGGTAATAATGTAACAAAAAATCAAGATGATACTTTTAATATTAATGTTGCCAAGATGAAGGATGGAGATAGTATTACAATTAATGGAAGCACTTATACTTTCAAGCAAGCTGCAGCTGGAACCGATGGAGCGTTCAGCGATTATGCTTCATTAGACAAATTGGTTCAAAAAGATGGTATAACTCTGGCGGGCACAATTGATAAAGTAAAAGGAACAAAGGCCGGAAAGGAATTAACACTTCAGATTGGTGATACTTCCGCAGACTTCAACCAGATGACAGTCGGTGTAAACGATATGCATACAAAGGCTCTTGGTATTGATGCTATCGATATCAGCACACAGGACGGAGCGCAGAAGGCAGTAGACTTGATCAAAACAGCGATCAACTCTGTATCTTCTACTCGTGGTGATCTTGGTGCGATCCAGAACCGTCTGGAGCATACGATCAACAACTTGAGCGTAACTGCCGAGAATATGACGGCAGCAGAAAGCCGTATCCGTGACGTTGACATGGCTAATGAAATGATGGCTTACACAAAGAATAACATTCTTGTACAGTCCTCTCAGGCTATGCTTGCTCAGGCAAACCAGATCCCACAGGGAGTTCTTCAGTTATTACAGTAATCAGTGACTATAATTGTTGAAAACTAGAATGAAATAGACCGATAAGAGAATAGAATGGCCGGCTTACGATAAACATCATCATAAGCCGGCTGTTTGTTTGATTGTCTTTACATCTTCTTTTGAAACTCTTCAATGAAATCCCTCGTTCTTTCCCTAACCGGATACCTTCTTCTTTTGCTTCTTCTCGCTGCACTTTAATATTCATATCGTAGTCATACTCAGCTATTAAAGTTACCTTAACATGTAATAGGGAAAATCTCCAAGACGGTACTCTGTACAAAAATTTTCGTTACGCATGTTTTCGTAAGAATAATAGTTGTCGGAATGTGATAAATGTGTTAAATTTATGTTTATAAAAATGAAGGAGGAGTCGGCTATGGAAGCAATAGAAAGACTATTAAATGAAACGGAAAGTGATGTGTATGACTTAGAGCTGAATCTTCTGGGAAAAGCGAAAACACGCAAGGGCAATGAGGAAGGATATTTTTCTTTGACTTTTTCGAAAAAACCGGAGACGCAGATGCCGGAAAAAGTATTTTTACGCCCGTGCTCGAATGAGAGTGGATTCATATCGTATTTGTGCGCTCTGTCGGGAGAATTGAAAGAGATAAAGAATCCGGTCAGCGGAGCGCTGACTTATACAGTAGAAGTGTTCAATGAGGAAGCAGAAATTTTGAAGGATGAACTTCGGGTATACACGTCATTCCGGGCTGATGCGCATATAGGAGGCAGGAGAGAGAGTATCGATGTCGATGTGAAAGATATCAGCGTCGGAGGGGTAATGTTTATTACGAAAGAGCGGTTGAATGCAGATCAAGTTCTTACACTGACTTTTATGTCTGGAAGAAAGAACATTACGGCTGATGTAGAGGTGAAGACACAAAGACCGGTCGGATTACAGGGAATGTATGGGTATGGATGCAGATTTGTCAGTCTTTCACGAAATCAAGAAGCGGAGATACGGAGATTTGTGTTCCAAGAGGATATTAAGAGGAATCGGTAGTGGGTAGTAAAAGGGCTGTTGTGAGGTGCAAGGGCTCTTTTTTATATGATCGGATATTGCTTTTGCGTGATTTGAGCAATGCTTTTGTAGGGGGTTGAGGAAGAGGACGGAAAACAGAAAAGCATACATAATTTAGGAAGCAGAAAAGTTTTGGTAAAAATCTGGTAAAATGTCGAAAAGCGTCAAAAAAACTGGACAAAGAGGACAAAAAGAGATATTATATAAGAATAAATGAGGGGACGAGATTTGCTTTTTAGCTACATATCACTATGATAGAAATATAAAATGAGGAAGATTCAAGGTAGAGGAACGGGACGTGACGGATTATACGATATATAACAGACATTATCAATATATGGAACAGGTATTGCGTTCGCTGAGAACTTCAAATAGTGGAACTGGTTTGAACAATGTGAATCAAGCCGGTTTTTTAGATGTATTTAAGAGCATCGGTCAGAATACGGTTTCGGCGCCGGAAAGCATGGAGGCAATTTTTGAGGAGGCTGCCGAGGCATATGATGTTCCGGTGAATCTGTTGAAGGCAATGGCGAAGGCGGAATCGGGTTTTGACGAAAATGCAGTGTCTTCGGCGGGAGCACAGGGTGTGATGCAGCTGATGCCTGCTACGGCACGTTCGTTGGGAGTGCAGGATCCGTTTGATGCCAGAGAGAATATTATGGGCGGAGCGAAGTATATATCGCAGATGTTAAAGACCTATGACGGCGATATCGATCTGGCTTTGGCGGCATACAATGCGGGTAGCGGCAATGTAAGCAAGTATGGCGGGGTGCCGCCGTTCCCGGAGACGATAAACTATATCAGCAAGATCAAGGGGTATATGGGCGAAAATCTGACAGTGGACAAGCAGGTTGTGACCGGAGGCAATGGCAGAAGCGCCGGTATAGGGACAGATGCAGGAGCGTTTGCGGTGCTGGAGGAGACGGCGGTCGGCAGTGCGCTTTTGCTTGTTGAATTGATGAAGAACAGACTTCAGATGCAGATAAACAATAACATTTTATCAGATTCGTATGACAATACAGGAATAGGAGTATAGGGATGAATTTCGGCAATACAATTTCAATGTCTCAGAGGGCGCTGGACTATCTATGGAAGAAACAGGAAATCACCATGGATAATGTTGCAAATATCAGCACACCGGGATATAAAAAGAAAGAGATCACGTTTGAGGATACATTCAGAAGAAAACTTGAGGCTGCAGGGATGAACGGAAATTCTCAAGATGTAAGAGCGGCGATCGCAAGCAGTGATTATTCGGTATATGAGAGAGATGATTCTGCCAGAGTGGACGGCAATGGAGTGAACATTGATGTGGAGTATACAGAATTGTCACGGACAGCACTGCATTATCAATATCTGTTGCAGTCGGTGAACAGCGATGTTACACGGCTGCGTACGGCAATCAAAGGACAATAGGAACAAGCAGTGAGAGAAGTAAAAAGGAGATAACATGAGAACAGAATTTATTCAGCCAATACAATTTGGAAAAATCAATGAAGTATTTGAGAAAGATCAGCCGGGACGGATTGAAAGTGAGTCTGTGTTCAGAGGGATTTTTGATGAGGCGGTTCAGAACGTGAAGAATACAGAGGCAGAATTGACGGAACAGCAGTATCTTCTGGCAACGGGACAGATTGAAGATGCGCATACAGTTATGATCGCGGCTTCGCAGGCGCAGATGACAGTGGATATGCTTGTACAGCTTCGCAACAAAGCGTTGGATTCATACAATGAGTTAATGCGTATTGGTTTATAAAGAAAACGCAGATACGAACGATATTAATTGAGTGGAGCAGAAGGTATGAAAGAGAAGTTAGCAGTGCTGAAAGAGTTTGTTGGTAAGCTGAGCAGTAAAACAAAAAAATTAATTATAGCAGGAGCGGTCGTTCTTGTGATTGGTGCCGTATGCATAGCGTTTGTATTGAACAATAAGCCGTATGCGGTACTTTTTTATGAATTAGGAGCGGAAGAGGCGCAGCAGATCGTAGAGAAGCTTCAGGAGGACGGAACGGAGTTCAAGTACCAGGGTGATACTACGATCATGGTAAAGGAAGAGGAACTGGATCAGGTCAAAGCCAAGCTTGTACAGGAAGGATATCCGAAAAGTGGATTTACCTATGATACATATACAGAGAATGCGAGCATGATGACGACGGATTCCGATAAGCAGCTTTATAAATTATATGAGCTACAGGATCGGATCGGCGCTACAATCTGTCTCTTTGATGGGGTTAAAGATGCCAAGGTTACGATCGCGCTGGGGGAAGAAAGCAAGTATGCTCTGAGCGACGAGGCGGAGCAGAAGTCTACCGCAACGGCGGTTATCACGATGAAAGACGGCGGTTCTCCGTCAGAGAAGCAGGCGGCTGCGGTACAGCGACTTGTAGCAAAGAGTGTGCCGAAGATGCAGCTGGAAGACGTAGCGATATTTGACGGTAATATGAACGATGTATCTACCACAGAAAGCGGAGCGAACAACGGAAGCGATGCAGAGGAGATTGCCAAGGTGGTAGAAGAACAGATTGCCAAAAAAGTAATGAAAGTGCTCGGTCCGATTTACGGTAATAAGAATGTACATGTTTCGGCACGTGCGCAGATCAATATGGAACAGTTGATACGGGAAGTGACGACATACAATACACCGGAGAAGATCGATCAGAATGATAAGACCGGTATTGTGGGCAAAGAGGAACTATATAACGAGGAATCCACAAACAACGTTGGAGCAGGCGGTGTTGCCGGGACGGAGACGAATGCGGACACGCCGGAGTACAATACAAATGGTAATAATAACGGTTCTAGTGCAAACAGTGAAAGTGTTTCCAGAGAATATCTGGTAGACCAGATCAAGGAGCAGGGACAGATCAGTCCGGGAGCGTTGGAAGATCTGACGGTTTCTGTTGCGATCAACCAGAATGGACTTGGAGATCTGACGGAGGCTGAGGTAAAAGAACTTGTCGGCAATGCGAGCGGAATTGCAGCAGAGGACAGAGCGGATAAGATTGCGATCGCAAGCGTTCCGTTCTATGAAGAAGAGGAAGTGGAAGAGACTTCCAAAACATCGACAAAACTGGATCAATCTACTTTGATTGCATTGATCGCAGGGCTGGCAGTGCTTCTTATCCTGCTATTGATCGTCTTCATTATTTTGTGGAGAAGACACAAGAAGAAAGCGCTGGAAGAAGAAATGGAAGAAGACTGGCTTCGGGATCAGGCGCTTGAAAATGCAAGAGAAGAGCAGCGAAACCGTGAAATTCTTGAAATGCAGAACGATAAAGGCCTTGAGCTGAAGAGAAATATCAGAGATTTTGCAGATAAGAATCCAGAAATATCAGCGCAGCTATTGCGAAGCTGGTTAAATGGAGGTGGTCAGGATGGAGAGTAGTACATTGCAGCCGGAACAAAAAGCGGCAGCGGTCATCGTGGCGCTCGGTGCGGAAAAGGCATCTAAGATATATAAGCATTTGAGTGAGGGTGAGATCGAAAAATTAACGGTAGAGGTTGCAAAGCTCGGACACGTTTCTTCAGAAGAGACGGAACTTGTTCTGGATGAGTTTTATAAGACCTGTCTGACACAAAAGGTTGTGACGGACGGCGGTATGGAATATGCAAGAGCGGTTCTGGAGAAAGCATTCGGAGAAGCGACAGCGCAGAACCTTCTGGACAAGCTGGCAAAATCGCTGAAAGCAAGACCGTTTGAGTTTATCCGTAAAAGCAGTGTGAAATTATTATATTCCTTTTTGCAACATGAGAGGCCGCAGACGATCGCGCTTGTGCTTTCCTATGCCGAGCCGGATCAGGCGGCAAATGTGATCAGTGAACTTCCGAAAGAAAAGCGGATCAAGGTCGTGGAGGCTGTGGCGAAAATGGAGAGTGTCTCTCCGGAAGTGATTAAAATCGTTGAGAACTCCTTGAAGAAGAAATTCGACAATATTCTTTCTACGGATCTTACCACGATCGGCGGTATCGATTATGTGGCAGATGTAATGAATCATATGGATAGAGGAAACGAGAAATACATCTTTGACGAACTCGGCAAAGAAGACGGCGAATTGGCAGAAACAATCCGCAAGAAGATGTTCGTATTCGAAGATATTGTATCTATGGATAACAGATCGATCCAGAGGTTTATCCGTGAATGTGACATCAAGGATATTGTATACGCATTGAAAGGTTCTGACGATAAGATTAAAAATCTTATTTTCTCCAACGTTTCTACGCGTATGGCAGAAAGCATCAAGTCCGATCTGGAGATTACAGTCAATGTGCGTTTGCGTGACGTAGAAGAAGCACAGCAGAGAATCGTTGCAGTGATCCGAAGACTGGAAGAAGCAGGCGAGTTGATCATCGTCAAGAGCGGAAAGGATGAAATCATTGTCTAAGATTAGAAAAGTATCAGAACAAGGTGAGCTTATACAGGCATCAGATCTGTTTGCGGACTTTACGATCCCGGAGGAAGAAGAGGAAACAGAAAGTCCGCAAGCGGAAGACAACGAAGAGGAATCCGAGGAAACGGTTTCAGGCGAGGCAGCCCGGAGGCTGATTGAGGAAGCACGGCGAAATGCCGATGAGATTTTGCGCGAAGCCAGAGAGCAGGCAGAAATTCTGCGGGAGCAGGCGTACAAGGAAGGCAGAGAGCAGGGAGCGAGCGACGGTTTTCAGCAGGCGTATGAGGAACACCGCCAGACCTTAAACAAGGAACTGCGCGGACTGCAAAGAAATATTGCGGATGTCGTACAGAGTGTCACCAGAGAAAAAGAATATATTATGGAAAAGTATGTGGATGAACTGAAAGATCTCGTTCTTGTGATCGCAGAGAAGATCATCCAGACGAGCATACACTCCAGCGGCGAGATTATCAAACGGATGATCCTTTCGGCGACAGATAAGATGAAAAAACGACAGTGGGCAAAGATTTATATTACAAAGTGTAATACGGGGATTTCTATGGAGGCGGACGAGGAGTTTCTTGAGTCGTTGTCGCATCTGTCGGAGAATGTGAAGATCATTATGATGGATAACAGTGAGGAAGGAACTTGTATTATAGAGCTTCCGGATGAAATCGTAGATGCAAGTGTAAGTACACAGTTGGAGAACATCAAGGATGTTTTAAACAATGCAAGACTATAGAGGAGTCGGGAAGAGACGATGCTGAAGAAACTTTCGGAACTGATTCGAAATACAGAATCAGTCAGCTACATAGGAAAAATCGAAAATGTTGTGGGGATGTCCATTGAATCATCGGGAAATAAAGCCAGTATCGGTGATATAGCGATGATATACAGCGAGGAGAAGCATAAGCAGATTCCCGTGGAAGTGGTAGGGTTCAAAAATGACAAGATCCAGCTTATGGCATATGAGAACATGAGCGGGGTTGCGGCGGGCAGCTTTGTCAGAAACACGAAAAAGCGTCTGAAGATTCCGGTGGGAGAATTTCTCCGGGGGCGAGTCATTGATGCAATGGGACGACCAATGGATGATCTGGGAGAATTTGAATCCTCGCGTCATTATTACGTGGAAAATTCCTACACAAACCCATTGGAGCGGCCGCCGATCACAGAGACGCTGGATTTTGGGGTCAAGGCGATCGACGGACTGAATACGGTTGGGAAAGGACAGCGTATTGGGATTTTCGCAGGAAGCGGTGTCGGAAAGAGTACCCTGCTCGGTATGATCGCGAAGAACGTCAAGGCAGATATCAATGTGATCGCACTTGTCGGAGAGCGAGGTCGAGAGGTACGTGAATTTATCGAAAAGGATTTAGGACCGGAAGGATTGAAAAGAAGTATTCTTGTCGTTGCGACATCCGATCAGCCTGCTATGCTCCGAATGAAGTGCCCGCTTGTGGCGACAACTATTGCGGAGTATTTTAAGGATCAGGGGAAAGATGTATTGCTGATGATGGATTCTCTGACCCGTTTTGCAATGGCGCAAAGAGAGATTGGTCTTGCGGTCGGAGAGCCGCCGATCGCAAGAGGATATACACCGTCGATTTATGCGGAATTTCCAAAGCTTCTGGAGCGAAGCGGAAAGTTTTCCAAGGGGTCGATTACCGGTGTATATACGGTACTTGTCGAGGGTGACGATACGAATGAGCCGATCGCCGATACGGTTCGAGGTATTTTGGACGGACATATTGTGCTCAGCCGAAAGCTGGCGAATGCGAATCATTTTCCGGCAATCGACGTCAATGCAAGTATTTCACGTCTAATGGCGAATATCGTACCGGAAGAGCACAAGGAAGTGGCAGCTAAGATGCGGGACATCTTGAGTATTTACAGTAAAAATGAAGATCTGATCGCAATCGGAGCTTACAAGGCGGGGACGAACCCGAAGCTGGATTATGCGATTGATAAGATTGACAAGGTAAATCAATTCTTAATGCAGAAAACAGATGAAAGTTTTCAGGCAGATGAGATATTTCAAATGATGAAGGATGTGTTGCGGTAATGAAGAAGTTTTTCTTTTCACTGGATACTGTTTTAAGTTATAAGGAACAGGTACTTGACGGATTGAAAGCAGAGCATGCGAAAGTACTCGTCCGTCTGAGACAATGTGAGGACGAGATTGACAGATTGGAAAATGTTTACCAGAACGGCGCAAAGGAATTTGATGAGAAAAAGCGCACCGGGATCGATGTACAGGACATCCGTATTTATGACAATTTTCTAAGAGGAGTTCGCCAGCAGATCAAGCGGAAGAGGGAAGAACTTCTGGAAATAAAGAAAGAAGAGGAAAAACGGCGGGAAAAGGTCGTGGAAGCAAAAAAAGAAAGTTCCTCTTTGGACAAGTTGAAAGAAAAACAACTGGAAGAATACAATAAGCAGATGCAGAAAGAAAACGAACAAATGATAGAGGAGTTTGTGAGCACACAGAGTGCATTTGCAAGAATGAACGGGTAATCCTGCCACAGGCAGATTACTATAGATACTAAAATGAAGAAAGGAGGAGACAGCATGGAGCAGATCCAGATGCCGAATCCCGGTGGTCAGATCGTGTCGCGTCCCGGCATATCGGCTTCGGGGAATGAGGTGCAGGGAACAGGCGGGATGTCAGGCATGTTTCAAAGCGGGCAGGATGCAAATGGTATGATGAATTTCAAAGGACTTTTGCAGGGGGCACAGCTCATGCAGGAGAAAGAGCTGCTTTCGGGTATGACAAAAGAGCAGGAGCAGACCTTAGCGCTGCTGGCGGCAGGCATGCAAAATGTGACGAATGTGGTTTTACCTGATATGCAGAACAACGGAACAGAGCCGGGAATACCGGGAAATGTTGCGGAAAGCATCGTCAGCATCCAGACGTTAAAGCTTGGGCAGACAGAGAGAATGACGGCAGAAGTACCGGGAACAGACGGACAGATGCCGGATGCGGCGGAGAATTCAAAAGCAGTGGATGAGGACAGTATCGTCACTTTGGAACAGACGACGGTGCGGCAGGACGAAAGCCTGAAAGAAACGGGAAATGTTGCTTCGAAGAGTAAGCCGGATGATAAGGAAGTAAAGGAAACAAAAGAAACGGCAGAGCTTGCGGATGCAGCAGTCGGAAAGACAGGGGTAAAAGCACAGGCGGTTTCCGAAAGAACCGATGTACAGACAACGACAACGCAGGATGTAATGAAAGCGGCAGATCCACAGGAAATTCCGACAAATCTGGCGGATAAGATCCTGGAAAAAGCGGAAAAGGGTGTGCGGGAGTTTGAGATTCAGATCGAACCGAAGCACCTCGGAAAGATTGCAGTCAAGGTAGAGTACCACGAAGGACAGGCGGCAATCTCGATTATTTGTTCGGAGAGCAAAACTCTGGAAATCCTGAAACAGAATGTAGACGATATCAGTCACATCGTGCAGAAGAACTTACAGGAAGAAACGATCGTTTATGTAGATGAGAAAAAGACAGAGCATTTCGAACAGCAAGGCAATGGCAGTAATGATGCCGGAAGAGAGTCCGAATGGGAGCGACAAAAGGAAGAAAGAAGACGCAGGTCACGCAACAGTGCGAACCGTTTTCTACAGGAGTTAAGGCTCGGACTTTTGGAGTAAAAGAACGTGAAGCAGAAGAGATTTACAGATTGAAGTGAGAAAGGAGGAGAACGATGCCGGTAAGCGGAGTAAGCGGAAACAGCAATATGTATAACGAACTGTTGGGGACACAGACAAATGCGGTTGCGAACAACAGCGAGATGTCTATGGACGATTTCTGGAAATTGATGGCAGCACAGCTTCAATATCAGGATTTGTCCAATCCGATGAGCAACAGCGAGATGATGAATCAGATGACGCAAATGGCGACGATGAATGCCATGACGTCTGTATCCGATGCGATTGCGAATTTTTCCATTGTGACAAATAACTTAGCGCAGGTTACATTGACGACATATTCGACCGGACTACTCGGAAAAGAAGTAACGGTTGCAGAGTTGGATGAAAAGGGCAAGGTGATCGGAGAGATAAAGGGCGTCATCACAGGAATCGATCTTACAGGAGGGCAGTACGTCTATATAGGAGAAGAAAGATACAGTCTTTCCCAGATTATGTCTGTAGGAGACGTTCCGAAGAAAGAGGATGGCGATACAGAGACTAAGCCGGATGCAGAAAATGAAGGCGGTGCGGATAAAGGAGAGAGTACGCAGAACGTCTGAGAGGGGGAATACGGATTGCATGTAAATCAGATTACCGATGTGCGCTCGATTAAGTTGGAGCGTGGCATTATCCGGGAAAAAGAAAATATTTCCTTTCAGGAATTACTGCAAAATGAGACGAAAAAGGAACAGAGCGTTCAGTTTTCAAAACATGCATCGCAGAGAGTTGTGGAGCGGGGGATCGACCTGAATCATGCAACACTGGAGAATTTAAATACAGCGATTGAAAAAGCAAGACAAAAGGGCGCCAAGGATGTTGTTGTGATCGGGGAGAACGGCGCATTCATTGTGAATGTTCCGCACAACATTGTTGTTACGACAATGACACAAACGGAAATGAAAGAAAATATATTTACGAATATTGACAGTGCTGTCTTTATGTAGCCGGACCATAACAGGAGGCTCTGATCCCGGTGCGACTTGCCGGGTTCGTGACAGCAGAAACGAAAGAAAAGAGAGGTAATAAAAGTGGTCAGATCAATGATTTCAGGAGTTTCAGGACTCCGTACACACCAGTCAAAGTTAGATGTAATCGGTAACAATATAGCAAACGTAAATACATGGGGATTCAAATCATCCAGCATGAACTTTACCGATGCGATGTATAGCAATTCGATCGCAGGAGGCGCAGGTAATACGCTTGCAGGCGGACAGGGCGGTAAGAATGCGTCTCAGGTCGGTTACGGTGTTACGACCGGTTCGATCCAGGGATCTTTCGCACAGGGGGCAATGGCGCCGTCGGGAAACAATCTGGACTGTATGATCGACGGTACGGGCTTCTTCCTCGTAGGAAACATGGTAAACGGAAGCTTTACTAATGTGGTAGATTCCGGACTGAGTTTGTCCCGTATCGGTATCTTCCGAGTAGACAGCAACGGATATCTGGTAGACGATCAGGCGAATTATGTATACGGTTATGCGTTGGAGGACGGAACCGGTATCCCGGAGAAACCGGCAACAAGCGGAGAGTATACTATTACAGGTGCAGAAGTTAAATTTGATAATCCGCAAAAACCAACTGAAATTACAATCGGTGGAGAGACGGTACAATTGGTCTCAAAGGGAGCGTTCAAGGATAAGGTACAGGAGTGGATCGCAAAAGTAACCAAAAAAGGTGAGAAATACGAAAATTATAACATCAGTCTGGTTGATTTTGATGAAAAGGCAGGAACGGTTAACTTGAGGATCGTTGCGAAAAAGGGCGGAGACAATACGGCAAGTGAGGCGGCTGATATTAATCATGGTAACTGGGGCGGTGCTGCTACAGTCGATACTATCAGTCACGGAAGCGACAGAGAACCGGGAGTACCGGCAGTATATTCCGACGAACTGTCTGCGATCAAGATTCCGATCGATCCGGATACAGGACTTCAGTATGACATTCAGAGCTACAAGATCAATGAGGACGGAACGATCATGGGTGTGGACAACCAGAGCCGCAGCATTGCGATCGGACAGCTCGCTCTTGTAACCGTGGAGAACCCGAACGGTCTGGAGAAGACCGACGGATATTACTATTCTTTCGGGCCGAATACGGGTACCGTTACCGCATTGAAACCGAATGGCGGACCGGCGGGAAGTATCATCGGCGGAGCGCTTGAAATGGCAAATGTAGACCTCGCAAATGAGTTTTCGCAAATGATCACGACACAGAGAGGATATCAGGCGAACTCAAAAATTATCACAGTAACAGATCAGATGTTGGAAGAATTAGTAAATATGAAGCGTTAAGCGAATATCAAAGCCGGGGATGCGTTTGGCATCCCCGGATAAGAGGAGCGCACTGTATGATCACATTAACGAAATGCAATAACGAAAAAATTGTAGTAAACAGCAGGCAGATTGAATGGGTGGAAGCAATTCCGGAGTCGAAGGTTATTATGATGAATGGGAAGTTCCATATTGTAAAAGAATCATTGGATGAAATTATAGAGAAAACAATAGAATACAATGGCAAGGCGTTGGAGTATTCAAGACGATAGATTGGGAGTAAAATAATCAGAGGAATGGAGGAATAAGAATGGATTTAACAACGATTATAGGAATCGTGGGCGGACTTTTGCTGATTCTCTTTGGCGGTATCGGAGTTGGAGAAATTGGCAATTTTATCGATGTCAATAGTATTTTTATCGTAATTGGTGGAACGCTTGCGGCAGTGGTTGCCAGTTTCCCGGCAAGTGTCTTGAAGCAGACGGTCAAGCACTTCAAGGTCATGATACAGGCAAAAAGGTATGACACGGAAAGGCTGATCGATACGCTGGTGGATATGGCACAGGTGGCGCGAAAGAGCGGACTGCTTGCTCTGGAGGAGCGGGCAACCGACCTGGATGATCCTTTTTTCAAGCAGGGGATCATGATGATCGTAGATGCGACGGAGCCGGAAGAGGTACGAAGTCTTTTGGAAAACGAGCTGAACACGACGGCGGAGCGGCATGAAGAAATGATCAGCGTCTATGAGAAAGCGTCTGCTTATGCTCCGGGATTCGGTATGATCGGTACGCTGGTCGGATTGGTAAACATGTTGATGAATATGGATCCGAGCGCAGGCGGTTCCAGCACGATCGGACAGGACATGGGAGTCGCGTTGATCACAACCTTTTACGGTTGTGTGCTGGCGCATCTGGTTTTCGCACCTATGGCGAAGAAGCTGACGATCCGAAACAATGAGGAGATCGTTTATAAAGAGATCATGATCGAGGGAATCCTTGCCATGCAGGCAGGAGACAATCCGAAGTTCCTGAAGGAAAAACTGGTTACATATCTTTCTACAAAAGAGCGGCTGCGGCTACTGGATGAAGAAGCAGGGGAAGCAAAACCGAAGAAAGAGAAGAGAAAAGGGAAGAAGAAAAAATAAGGTGAGCATATGAAGAAAAGACGTAAGAAACCCGACGAGGGTGGAAGCTGGATGGACACCTATGGGGATATGGTAACGCTATTGCTCTGCTTTTTCGTATTACTGTATTCTATTTCCGCGGTTGATCAGGCTAAGTGGCGGGAAGTTGTAAAGAGTTTTAATCCGGAAGCGGAGGAATTGAGTCAGATTGTTGTTGACAAAGAGGAGAGCGGGGATGAATTTGTTCAAGGCGGAATCGAGGAAGCCCCGTCGGAAGAAGAGTTTAATGAATTGTATCAGAGAATTAAAAAAGCGGTGGAAGAAAGTGGATATCAGGATGACATTAAGGTATATGCGGGAGATAATTACACGTTTATCCGCTTTTCGGACAAGGTGTTTTTTGACGGCGACAGTTCGGTCATAAGAGCCGAGGGATATCAGGTATTGGATAAGTTTATTCAGGCTTTAGCGGGAACCGAAAATATCATTCAGGAGCTTCAGGTGTTCGGTCATACGACACAGGCGGAGCCGGATAAGCAGAATGAGACGACCGGGGATCGAAGGCTCTCGGCAGAGCGTTCTGCAAACGTGGCGGCGTATATTCAAGACAGAGTAGCGTTACAGCCATCGAAAATAGTATCAATAGGTTATGGACAATTCCGCCCCATTGCTCCTTTTGACACAGAGGAGAACCGAAGCAAGAACCGCCGTGTAGAGATTGTTATCACAAAGGTGGGCGCAGCGGCAATGACGTTGGAAGAGTACTATAATCAGATTAATAAATAAAGGTAGGAGAAAACATGGCAGACGTACTTTCACAAAGTCAGATAGATGCACTTTTAAATTCGATGCAGAACGCCGACATGGAAGACACGCAAGAAGAAAAGAAAGCTGCAAAACCGAAATACAGGAAGTACGATTTTTACAGTCCTAAGAAATATACGAAGGACAAGCTGAAAATGCTGCACAGTATCTATGATAATTATTCAAGAGTTGCAGCGTCCCAGATCAACGGCTTGTTCCGTATTGCAAGTGAAGTAGAAGTCGTAGGCGTAGAAGAGCAGCGATATTATGAATTTGGAAATGCATTAAACGAGACTGATATTATTACACTTGCCAGAGTGGATCTGCAGGATCATTCCAAAAATCCACCGATGCTGTTTCACGTTGCACCGATTTTAATGGGGACAATGATGGACAGAATGCTCGGAGGAACCGGGATCGATACTTCGATCGACATGGCATACACTTATACGGAGATCGAACTTGCTCTGTATGAAAAGATCATCCGGCAATTGATCGGAATTACATCTGATGTATGGGCAGGCTACATCAAATTTGATACTGTTTTTGAAAAAATAGAAGAGAACCCCAGTATGTTTCAGGGCATCAGCGTAGATGAGACGGTTGTGATCGTTATGATGAAGATTACGTTGGGAGCGATCAGCGGTGTGATGAACATCTGCATACCGGGGGCGCTGCTTGGCAACATTTTTGATATTATCGAAAAGACCAAGCACCTTGCAGACAAGGGAGAGCGTCTTGCACAGCGAGACAACCGAAGAGAGCTTCTTGAGGGGATCAAAGAAGCGAAAATGGATGTTCGGGCAGAGCTTTGCGTGGCAAATATGAGCCTGAACGATATCTATAATCTCCGGGTCGGAGATGTGATCGACCTGAATAAACCGCAAGACTCAGACGTGGCAGTACACATTGAGGGACAACAATGGTTTGCCGGACAGTTAGGAGTTTACAATAAAAATATGGCAGTGAAGATCCGAGAACGTGTTGGGCTTGCTGGAGAAGAACAAGAAGAACAAGAAACAGTAACAGAAGAATAAAAGAAAGAAAGAGGTAAAGAAAAATGGCAAAAATTTTATTAGTGGATGACGCAGCATTTATGAGAATGATGTTAAAGAATACTTTGACACAGGCAGGGTACACAGACCTGTACGAGGCAGAGGACGGATTAAAGGCAGAAGAGGTATATCAGGCAGAGAAGCCGGATCTTGTATTTATGGATATTACAATGCCGAATCAGGACGGTTTGGAGACATTGAAGAAGATCAAAGCGGCAGACCCGGATGCAACGATCGTAATGTGTTCTGCAATGGGACAGGAGAGCATGGTTATGGAATCCATTAAGTCGGGAGCAAAAGACTTCATTGTAAAACCATTTAAGCCGGAAAGGATTTTATCAACTGTAACAAAGATTCTCGGCTAGTCAGGAGGTAAGCACATGTCTTTTTTAAATTCATTTGATATCAGTGCATCCGGATTAACAGCTCAGAGACAGAGGCTGGATATTGCGGCTGAGAATATTTCCAATATGAATACGACCAGAACAGAAAGCGGCGGTCCGTACCGAAGGAAAATGGTTGTATTGGAGGAGCAGCCGGTTTCGTCTTTTCGAAATGAACTGCAAAGCAGGCTACATGGAAGAACGTCTCAAAAGGGCGGGGTAAAGGTTACAGAGATCGTAGAAGACCAGAGAGATCTTCAGCCGGTATATGACCCGGATCATCCTGATGCAGACGAGAACGGTTATGTCATGATGCCGAACGTAGATCTTGTGAAAGAAACTGTAGACGGAATGTCGGCAACACGGGCATATGAGGCCAATATTACAGCGTTTAACGCCATGAAGCTTATGGCACAGAAAGCGCTGGAGATTGGTAGATAAAGGAGCGAGGAAAAGAGATTATGAGTTCAAAATGTTTTAGTACATTAGAAATAGATGCAATAGGCGAGATTCTGAATATCAGTCTGGGTGCATCGGCTACCGCTGTCTCAACAATGCTCAATGCAAGAGTAGACATTACAACACCGGTGGTAAATGTCGTAGAAAAAGAAGAATTTCGGATGGACAGGGTAGAGCCTGCAGTCGGCGTGGAGATTACTTATATTTCCGGCTTACAGGGCAGTAATATCATGCTTTTAAAACGGCATGATGTAAAGGTCATCGTGGAAATGCTTATGGGCATCCAAATGACGGATGAAGAATTTGAATTAAATGAAATGAATATCAGCGCCGTATGTGAGGTTATGAACCAAATGATGGGCGCATCTTCTACAGCATTGTCAGAATTTCTCGGGAAAATGGTTAATATTTCAACACCGGTTTCTTTTCCGATTGACAATGAACAGGCTTTTGTCGAAAAATATTTCGAGGATGATGAGCCTAAGGTAGTTGTCGGCTTTACGTTAAAGATTGCAGACAAGTTGGAAAGCGAATTTTTCAACGTGATGCCGATGGAACTTGCAAAGAGCCTCGTGGAGGGATTTCTTCCGAGTGATGCAGTCGAGAGCACAGAGCAGACAGAGAAAGAAACGGAACCTGCCGTTGCTTTGACAGAAGAGCCGAAGACGCCGGAAGTAACGGCTGAAAAGCAGCCGGAAGAAACAACGGTTCCGCCTGTGATGCCGCAAATGTCTATGGACACCACATCGGAACAAATGATGCAGGGAATGATGCCTCAGGCAGGAAATGACGGTTCTATGATGCAGATGCAGATGATGCAGCAAATGATGATGCAGATGCAGATGATGCAGCAGAAAATGGAAGAGCAGAAAAAAAGCGAGCCACGTCTGATCAATGTGCAGACTGCTTCCAGTCCGACGATCGTTCCGGACAAGAATATCGATCTGGGAGAAGCGCAGGCAGAGAATATGGAATTGATCATGGGTGTTCCGTTGGAATTGTCGGTAGAGATCGGAAGAACGAAAAAGCTGGTGAAGGATATTCTGGATTTCACAAAGGGTTCTCTGGTTGTGTTGGACAAGCTGGCGGGAGAGCAGGTGGATCTGTTTGTAAACGGACAGTGTATTGCCAAAGGTGATGTTGTTGTAGTGGAAGATAATTTCGGTATCCGTATCACAGAGATCATGAAGATCAATCTGGCTACATTGGAGTAAGGAAGGTAGAAAATGTTACAGATCATTGTTACTTTTATTGTAGCGGTACTTATCATATATTTGAGTTACATTTGCAGCAAATATATCGGACAGGGGGCAAATGCAAACAAGCGCTCCAGATATATGCGTGTGCTTGATCAGATTCCGTTGGGGCAGGACAGACATCTTGCTATTGTCCAGATCGGGATCAAGTATTACTGGGTGGGAATTGCATCCGGTCAGGTGAATCTGCTGTCGGAGCTTCAGGAAGAGGAACTTTTGCAGATTTCGGTACCGGATAAAGCATCCGGAGGTGGCTCTGTCAATTTTAAAGATGCTTTGGAAAAGTGGAAAACATTTGGGAAAAGAGGAAAGTAGAAGACCATGAATAATGCACTTGTAAATATCAATGGAAATCAGGTTCCGACATTGGACATCATTCTGCTTCTCACAATTGTAGCGCTGCTGCCGTCGATCGTGATCATGATGTCCTCGTTTACAAGAATTGTGATCATTCTCTCCTTTTTGAGAAATGCACTCGGAATCCAACAGACACCTCCGAATATGGTTCTGGTCGGGATTGCGCTGTTCCTTACTTTGTTTATTATGGATCCCGTTGTGCAGGAGATCAACACAGAGGCATATACGCCATATAAGAATGAGCAGATCACGCAGGAGGAAGCTCTTGAGCGGGCTGCGGTTCCGATCAAAGAGTTTATGCTGGAAAACACAGAAAAAAGTTCGGTCAAGCTGTTTACAGATATGGCAAAGATCGAGCCTCCGGAAAATGTAGAGGATCTTCCGATGAGCGTTGTGATCCCCTCTTTTATGACAAGCGAGCTGAAACGTGCTTTTATGGCAGGCTTTTTAATCTTTATCCCGTTCCTTCTGATCGACATCATCGTATCCAGTACCTTGATGTCCATGGGAATGATCATGCTTCCGCCGTCGATGATCTCTCTGCCGTTTAAGCTGCTGTTATTTGTAACGGTAAATGGCTGGGAGCTGTTGTTTGCGCAAATTGTAAAAAGCTTTAATTAGTAAAATGGAGGGAAGCAAATGTCCAGTGCAGAAGTTACAGATTTAATGTATGAGTTTTTCGTTTTGGCTGTGCAGCTTGCGGGACCGGTTCTGGTGATCAGCATGTTGGTCGGCGTATTGATTTCGATCATTCAGGCGGCGACCCAGATCCATGAGCAGACGATCACCTTTGTTCCGAAGCTGCTTGTGATCGGGCTGATCCTTGTATTCACAGGAGGTACAATGCTGAAAACCTTACAGGACTTTACCGTTCGAATATTTGAAATGATCTGAGGAGCCGGAAGAAAGAGAGACTGTTGTAATGAATGACATTGCATATTTAACACTATTCTCGTTGATCTTTATGAGAATGTCCGGCTTTGTACTGCTGAATCCTATTTTGGGGAGAAAGAATATACCGGCTATTGTGAAAGCGGGTCTGATTTTCACTCTGACGGTTGCAATCTACTCTTATTCTGAAAAAGAAGCGTTTCTGATCGACAGTAATATCGAGTATATGTTTCTGCTTTTGAAAGAGTTCGCAGCCGGATATATCATTGGATATGTGACGGAGCTGTTCCTTTTCGTTATCAGTTATGCGGGATTTATTATAGATTTTCAAATGGGATTGTCCATGGCAACCGTGTATGACCCACAGAGTAACGCCCAGCTTCCGGTGAGCGGAAGCGTATTTCAGGCATATTTCGTACTTTTGTTTTTTGCGGTGGATGGACATCTGGCGCTGATGAAGATTTTGATCACTTCGGCGGAGGTTGTACCGTACGGAGGAATCTTGATCACGCAGCAGCTTGCGTGGCATATAGTAGAAATCTTTACAGAATGTATTATACTGGCAGTAAAATTTTCGCTTCCGATACTGGCGGCGGAGTTTTTGTTTGAGATTGCTGCGGGAATCTTAAATAAGATCGTTCCGCAGATCAATATATTTGTAATTAATATTCAGTTGAAAGTGATCGTCGGTCTGATCCTTTTAGTTGTACTGTTTTCACCAATGAGCGATTATCTTACAGGGGTGATCTCAAAGATGCTGAAGGTGCTCGAAGGGGTATTGACGTTTTTATAGATTGTGTATGGAAAGTGGAGTGAGTAGAATTGGCGGATGATTCAAAAACCGAAAAAGCCACTCCCAAGAAGAGGCGTGACGAGCGAAAGGAGGGAAATGTATTTTCCAGTAAGGATATCATCGCAGTCGCGTCTCTTTTGGGAACGTTCTATAGTTTAAAATTTTTATTTGGCGGGATATACGAAAAGATATATTTGAACCTGCGTTGGTGTATTCAGGCAGTTTCATCTGTCAATGAGCTTTCTATGGAGCAGGTGCGTGAGATTGGGATCGGCATGCTGGAGGTGTGTGCGGTCGGAATCCTGCCGCTTGGATTCATCGCTATGGCGATTGCTATTGTAGCGACAGGAGCGCAGACAAGATTTAACTTTACGGCGAAAGCAGCAAGATTCAAAATGAGTAATCTCAGTATTCTGAAAGGGATCAAGAATCTGTTTTCCCTGAGAAATGTCGTAGAGCTTTTGAAAAATATCATCAAGATAACCATTTTGTGTGTGATCTTGTATCAGGCGATCGAGAGCGATATCATACCGATCGCAAGAATGCTGGATATGGATATCAAGGCATCCACCGCTTATATGTTTGATATGATCATGAATATCATTCTCAAGGTGGGGCTGGTATTCATTCTGATCGCCGGGGCAGATTATATGTATCAGCGTTGGGAGTATGAGAAAAAGCTCCGTATGTCGAAGCAGGAATTAAAAGAAGAATATAAGCAGACTGAGGGAAATCCCGAGGTGAAAGGAAAGATCCGAAATCTGCAGAGAAGTATGGCAAGAAACCGTATGATGCAGGCTGTTCCGGATGCAGATGTGATCATCAAGAACCCGACCCATTTTGCGGTGGCGTTGAAATATGATATCGACCATGATAATGCGCCGATCGTGATCGCGAAAGGGCAGGATTATCTGGCGCTCCGTATCATTGAACTGGGAGAAGAGCATCAGATCACAGTAATTGAAAACAGACCTTTGGCAAGAGGGCTTTATGCTTCTACACCGCTGGATTGTGAGATCCCGGCAGAATATTACGGTGTAGTTGCGGAAATTCTTGTACAGGTATTTAAGTTAAATAAAAAGATGGAGTAAGACATGAAGAAACTACTGAATAATGCAACGTCGATCATTGTAGTCATGATCGTATTACTATTGCTGATACCGCTGAGTCCGTTTATGCTGGACGTTATGATTATTATGAATATTTCGATATCTCTGATCATCTTGCTGGTCAGCATGAATATCAAAGAGCCGTTGGAGTTTTCGATCTTTCCGTCGATGCTTCTGGTGACAACCCTGTTCCGTATCGGCATCAATATTTCCTCGACCAGAAATATTCTGATGAATCAGGGTGTTGCCGGCGCCGTGATCCAGGCAATGGGAGATTTTGTACTGCAAGGCAATGTAGTAGTCGGATTTATCATCTTCTTCATCATTGTTCTCGTACAGTTTATTGTTATTACGAAAGGTGCGGAACGTGTTGCCGAAGTAGCGGCAAGATTTACATTGGATGCGATGCCGGGAAAACAAATGGCGATCGACGCAGATTTGAGTTCCGGGCTGATCAATGAGCAGCAGGCAAAAGAGAGACGATATAAGATTCAAAAGGAAGCAGACTTCTACGGAGCGATGGACGGTGCCACCAAGATCGTAAAAGGTGACGCTGTCATGTCTCTGATCATTACCTTTGTCAATTTCTTAGGCGGTATGATCATTGGTATGGTGCAGTTCGGCATGGGATTCAGTGAAGTGCTGACGGTCTACTCTCTGGCAACAGTCGGAGATGGTCTGGTATCTCAGATCCCGGCGCTTTTAATTTCTACTGCAACCGGTATGATCGTGACAAGAGCCGTGTCTGACGGAAGTTTGAACGAGGATGCGACACAGCAATTTGCGGCGCAGCCGAAAGCATTTATGATTACAGGCGGTGTGCTTGCGATCCTGCTTGTTCTTCCGGGAATGCCGAAGTTCCAGATCGCCATTGTAGCAATCGGACTTGTGATAGCAGGCTATCAGTTGTCGAAGCGAATGGAAGCGATCGGCAGAGGCAGAGAAGAGGAGATGCAGTCGCAGCTTGCCATGGAAGAACAGGATCAGATTGCAGGAGAGGAAGAGAACTTCAAAGATATCAATAATGTATATTCTCTGATCTCTGTAGAGCCGATCGAGGTGGAATTCGGTTACAGTCTGATTCCTCTTGTGGATGAGAGCAGCGGAGGCAAGCTGATCGACCGTATCGTCATTTTCCGAAGACAATATGCACAGGATATGGGACTTGTCATCCCGTCCATTCGTCTTCGTGACAGCTCTGCACTTAATACAAACCAGTATGTGATCAAGATCAAGGGAGAAGAGGTTGCAAAGGGCGAGATTTTGGTAGATTACTATCTGGCTCTTGAGCCGCCGCACCCGGAGAAGGAGATTGACGGAATCGATACGATTGAACCGGCATATGGAATTCCGAGTAAGTGGATCACGATCGATAAAAAGGAAATGGCGGAAATTTACGGATATACAGTGATCGACCCATTGTCTGTTATGCTGACCCATTTATCTGAGGTCGTGAAGAAGCATGCCTATGAACTTTTGAACCGTCAGGAGGTTGTCCGGCTTGTAGAGAATACAAAGAAACAGTCTCCGGAGCTTGTAGAAGAGCTGATCCCGAACGTCATTTCTTACGGAAACTTCCAGAAGATATTGACGAATCTGCTGCGGGAAGGCGTTCCGATCAAGGATATGGAGACGATCATGGAGACGATCATCGACGTCTCTATGACAATGAAAGACATCGACAGTATTACGGAGCAGATCCGTATTGCTTTGAAGAGAACGATTACGAGAAAGTTCTGCGAGGGTGGAAGCATGAAAGTGATCACGTTGGACGCAGATCTGGAAAAGAGTATTATTACGAACCTTACACCGGGAGATCAGGGCATGTATCTTGCACTCAGTCCGGACGTTATGCAGAGTATTGTCACGCAGCTTGGCGAGGAATTGAAGAAATTTACCGAGTTTTCACAGAATCCGATCGTATTGACAAGTCAGGTTGTAAGAATTCATTTTTATCACCTGATCGAGCAGTTTTATCCGAACGTATATGTGCTGTCTTTTAATGAAATCGGAAATAATGTACAGATACAGGCTGTAGGTAACATCAAAGCGTAGAAAAAAGGTGTGGAGTAGTCAGATATGGAGTAGTCAGATATGGAGAGACGTGAAGAATGGGAAAGAAAAACAACTGAAGAACTCTTAGAATTGTATAAAGAGACGAAAGATCTGGCTGTGAAACAGGAGATCGTGCTTAGGTATATCGGATTGATCAAGAGCATCGCATTGCAGATGCGGAACGTGTATATCGGATTTTCCCAAGTGGAGGATATGATCAATGAAGGCGTCATTGTAATGATGAAAGCGGTGGAAAAATATGACAGTAGCAAGAATGCTAAATTTGAGACCTACATATCCAAACGGATCAAAGGGATGATCATCGATCTGGCAAGAAAGCAGGACTGGGTTCCACGAAGTATACGAAAGAGTGCGAAAGATGTAGAGGAAGCGGTGAATGAGCTGCACAGTCAAAAGGGGAGGTATCCGACAGAAGAAGAGGTTGCGGAGTATTTGCAGATTTCATTGGAAAAGTATCATGAGATCATAAAAAATTCGACGCTGTTTCATATCCTGTCATTGGATATGGTACTGACAGAGATGCAGGACAGCTACGGAGGTATGAATCTTCCGCAGGGAGAGGAACGGGAACAGCCGGAGAAGATCCTGCTGAGAAAAGAAGTATCGCAGATACTGGTTGATGCGATCGGGACGCTGAAAGAGAAAGAACAGCTTGTAATTTCATTATATTATGTAGAAGAATTGAATATGAGACAGATTGCAGGTATACTGGAGGTAAGCGAACCGAGAGTTTCACAGATCCATTCCAATGCGATCAAGAAATTGAAAAAATATATGGAAACTTCAGAAAAAGACAAATAGAAAGGGAGAGAAGAAATGTTTCAGGGATTTTATGATTTAGCGGCGAATATGATCACGCAGAACCGAAAAATGAATGTGATCAGCAACAATATGGCGAATGTCTCAACTCCGGGATTTAAAGGCGATCAGTTGATCGAGACGACGTTTCGTGACGAGATCCTCTATCGCTATGATCGGGACGGAAAGACAGCGATCGGCGGTGTATCCAGAGTGAATACTGTCGATGAACGTATCACTGATTACAATCAGGGGGGCTTGCGTCCGACCACAAATGTACTGGATTTTGCTTTGAACGGCAACGGCTTTTTTGCGATCCAGACAGCGACAGGTGTCGTATATTCGAGAAACGGTTCTTTCAGCGTAGACAATGAACGCTATTTGTGTCTGGAGGGTGTGGGTCGGGTACTCGGTCAAAATGGTCCGATCCGGCTTCCGAGCGATGATATTTTTGCAGATGAAAAGGGAAACCTCTACAATGCGGATACCGGACAGCTTTACGGAAGTTTGCAGATTGTGGACTTTGCGGATTACGGACAGTTGGAAAAGCTTTCCGGAGGTGTTTTCCGTTCTAATGCAGCGCCTCAGGGAGTGCAGAATACGACGGTATTGCAGAAGAATATTGAGGATTCCAACGTTTCTATGGTGGATGAAATGACTGCTATGATGAGCGGACAGAGGACGATCCAGAGTGCGGCGCAGCTATTGAAAATGTATGACCAGCTTACAGGAAAGGCCGCACAGGTAGGTACAATGTAAGACAAAGGCAAAAGAGAAAGGAGAGAAGCATGTATACTTCATTTTATACAGCGGCGCGAGGTGTGATCGAACAACAGAAGAGACTTGACGTTGTCGCAAACAATATGGCAAATGTAAACAACTACGGATATAAGAGCAAAAACGCAACCTTTACAGAGCTGATGCACTACAATCTGAATAATGCAAACGGAGAGGATACGACGATCAAGGCGGGAACAGGCACCTTATTGACAAAGACGAATACCGACTTTTCTCCCGCCGCAATGCTTGAGACAGACAGTCCGTATGACTTCGCAATTATGGATAAGGGGTTTTTCATGTTGCAGAATCCCCAGAGCGGACAGATCACCTATACAAGAAACGGCCGTTTCAGTTTGTCGCAGCACGGCAACGAGTTCTATCTTGTGAATGATAACGGAAATTATGTGTTGGACGGAAACGGAAACCGAATTCGCGTGACCGCAGGTAATTTAAGCGGACAGCCGGGCGTGTACCGTTTTAATGTGTTGGACGGTATGCTCAGTGTGGGAGACAATGAATTTCTTCCGACAGAAAAGAATGGAGCTCCGATCGCAGATCCGGGTGCAGAGATAAAAAATTATGTCTTAGAAGCATCGGGGGTGGATGTAGCAGAGGAAATAAGCCGTGTGATCGAGAGTCAGAGAGCATATTCGTATGCAATGCGGATGGTACAGACATCCGATGAGATCGTAAACACAATCAACGGATTGAGACAATAGATTTAGGAGTAGGTTATGTCAATTCAAAAATATGAAGATATGGGTTCTATGGAGTTGGATATCATAAAAGAAATCGGAAGCATCGGAAGCGGAAATGCAGCAACGGCGCTTTCGAGCATGCTGGCAACGAAAGTGAAAATGGGGATGCCGTCGGTTTCCATGTTGGAATTTAATGCAGCTGTGCTGCGTATCGGAGAACCGGAGGAGGTTGTTGCTGCGGTGCTGGTGGAGATGTCGAATGACATCAATGGAATTATGTTATTTATTTTGAAAAAAGATTTTGCGGAAGAGATATTGGTGCGTATGCTCGGAAACGGCGAGGCAATGCTGGAGGAGATTTCGGAAATGGGCTCTTCTGTACTGGTGGAAATCGGAAATATTATGGTATCCTCCTATGTTAATGCGCTGTCGGAGCTGGCAAACGTAGACATCCAGCTTTCTGTTCCGCAGCTGGCGGTCAACATGCTGGGCGGTGTGATGAGCCTGCCAATGGCAATGTTCGGTATCGAATCGGATCATATTATGATGATCGAGGGGAAATTTACAATAGACGAGCAGGAGGTAAGCGGAGATATTCTTCTGCTCCCGGATGTTAAATCACTGAACGTACTTATGAAAAAATTAGGAATGGAGTAAGATATGGGCAAACAAGTATCAGTCGGAATCGCAGATATGAAAATTGCACGCCAGAGCGGTACGCTCATTACTTATGCGCTTGGTTCCTGTATCGGAATTACCTTTTACGACCCGATGATAAAGTTGGGTGCGCTTCTTCATATCATGCTCCCGGAGGCGGGAGCAAACAATGCCAATCCGCTTAAATTTGCCGACACGGGGATTCAGGAAACGCTTCGCAAATTTGCTGTGTTCGGCGGACGAAAGGAGCGGGTTATCTGTAAAATTGCCGGAGGGGCAAAGATGTTTGAGATGAAAGGACAGAGCGGATTCGGCAATATCGGAGATCGGAATATCCAGAGTGTGAAAAACATTCTCAGGCAGGAGGGCATACGGATCCGGGGAGAGGATACCGGAGCCAACTATGCCAGAACGATGATCTTGGATCTGGAGAGCGGAGAGGTCAGGATCCGTACAGTCGGAAAACCGGAGCGTATGATTTGAATTATGTTATTTGAGAAATCTGCCGATAAAACAATATAGCGTGAATAATACAAAGGAGAGAGGACTATGGCCGATACAGAGATTTTATTAGAATCGGGAACAAATGAGATTGAGATTATGCAGTTTACTATTTATGGCGAACTGTATGGAATCAATGTGGCAAAGGTAAGAGAGATCATGATGGCGGACACGGTAAAACCGATCCCGCATTCGCACAATGCGGTGGAGGGAATTTTTAAACCGAGAGATATCCTTCTGACCGTCATTGATCTGCCGAAATATCTGACAGGAGAAAAGAGCGAGAAAAATGCAAGAGATCTGTTTATTATCACGAACTTTAATAAGACGCATATCGCTTTCAGGGTACACAGTGTTGTAGGGATCAGCAGAATTTCATGGGAAAATATCCAGAAACCGGATAAGACGATCACATATGGGGAAGAAGGGGTTGCTACGGGGATTGCACAATGTGGTGATAAACTGGTAACAATCTTAGATTTTGAAAAGATCGTGGCAGATATTGCACCGGAAACGGGAATCCAAATCTCAGAAATCGACAGTCTGGGACGAAGAAACAGAAGATCGAGCAGAATCTTGCTGGCTGAGGACTCTGTCCTTTTGTCCAGAATGATCAAGGAAGCTCTTGGTAAAGCGGGATACAATAATCTGCTTGCGTTCAATAACGGAAAAGAAGCATGGGATTATCTGCAAAGCGTGAGAGAGGATGAAGATTTTCAAAATAAAGTCAGCCTGATCATTACAGATATTGAGATGCCGGAAATGGACGGACACCGTTTGACAAAGCTGGTAAAAGAAGACCCGATAATGAAAGATACACCGTTGATCATCTTTTCTTCACTGATCAACTCGGAGATGAGGATCAAGGGAAAAGCGCTTGGCGCGGACGAACAGCTTTCCAAGCCGGAGATCGGGCATTTGGTAGAAGTAATGGATGCACTGCTTGAAAGAAAGGAGTAACAACATGGATAAGTGTATAGTAAGACAGGCAATCAAAGAAACGGGAAATGATATGGTGACAGGATATGAACTGCTGATCCAGTTGGATGCAGACAGCCTGTATAATTCAAACTCAGACAGCGCGGCAGCGAATGCCATTATTTCCTTTCTGACGGAAAATTCAAGCCGCATTTTTAATGAAAAGAAGACTTTTATGACATTTACACCTGCACTTTTGTTTCGGAATACACCGAAGATCTTCGATAAGGATAAAATTGTGATTCAGATTGAGGATAATGTGATCATTCATCCGCTTGCGGCTGTCATTATTGAAAAGTACAGAAAAGAAGGATATTGTTTTGCAATCAACGATTTTGAATTTACTCCGAAATATTTCGGTGTGCTCGAATATGTGGATTATATTAAGGTGGATATTTCTGATAAGACAGAAGAGAAGCACAGAACTTCTCTCAATAACATTATCGAGATGACTCATGGGTTCGATAAGAAGTTTATTGCAACAGGCGTCAATACGAAAGAACTGTATGAGCTTGCAAAGGAACTGCATGCAGATTATGTAGAGGGAAGCTATATTTCTGAGAAGCATACGGGAAAGATCAATAAACTGGAATACCTGCAGGGAAATCTGTATCAACTCATTGTAGAGGTGATGAGGGATGAACCGGATGTGGAGATCATTGAGACGATCATTAGCAGGGATGCATCTTTGAGTTATGCGTTGTTAAAGATGGCAAATTCGGTATATTTTTCAAGCAGACATGAGACGACTTCCATTCGTCAGGCAATCGTAAGAGTCGGCATCAATCAGTTAAAACAGTGGGTATATCTGTTAAGCTTCAAGGAAGAGGACGAAGAGGAAGAAGAGCATTCCGAAGAACTTCTGAAGACTTCGTTCCTGCGTGCAAACTTTGCCTCTTCATTGATCAAGCGTGTGAAGAATTTCCCGATCACACCGTCTGATGCATATTTACTTGGAATGTTTTCCACACTTCCATATATCATCGATGCTCCGATCGAGGAAATCTTAGAAGATATTCCAATCGTGGAAGAGGTAAAACAGGCGTTGATCACGAAGGAGGGACCGGCAGGAAAGTTGTATGAATTGCTCCTTGTTTATGAAAGAGCAGACTGGCAGTCGATCAAGAGACTTGCCACAGAACTCGGAATTCAGACCAATGTCATGGTACAGGTCTACATGGATTGTGTAGAAGAAGTCAATAATATATGGGAAAATCTGGTTGTGAAGCATGAAGAAGCAGAAGAACAATAAGAGTGGATTCAGAATCTTTCAGATTTAAAAAGGGGTGTTTGACAAGAAAGGAACGTGGGCAATCCGCAAGGGACTGATCTTTATGACACCCCTTGCGATTATTTCCTCTTTCGCCCTTGTCCTTTTAAACTTTCCGATCGCAGGGGTGTTTTTGGAAGAACTGGAGCCGAAGATCGAAGAGGCACACGATGGACAAGAGGCTGTAGATAAGTTCAGCGCATCGCCGGAAGGGTATTATGCTATGATTTTGATGGATATTCAGATGCCGAGGCTGAACGGCTATGAGGCAACGAGAAAGATTCGTGAGATGGGGCGGAGCGACAGTGATCTGCCGATCATCGCTTTGACAGCAAATGCTTTTTCGGATGATGTCAACAAGGCGCATGCTGCGGGAATGAACGCGCATATAGCAAAGCCGATCGATGCGGATAAAATGGCAGAGATGCTTATGACATTTAAGGAATAAATATGATCAATGAGCGGCGTTTATATAGGAATCTGCTGTAATTAAAAAACAGACGGGACATTAAGGAGTCTCGTCTGTTTTTTGGTGCCTTGGATTTTCTTTCACTGTCATACATGCTTTTGTTGCCTCAACTGTGATATCGGAAATATACTTGTTCGTATAAAAGCTGATAAGCGGAGAAACGGCAGCAGGCGGTGTGACAAGGTACTTGGGTTTCAGACCGTTCAATGTCAGCGCTACAGTGTCCGCAAGACAACGCTCGCATGTGCATACGTCAAACTGCCGCATAAAATAAATAATCTTATCACGGACAATCTGTTCAATTACATTTAATACGACAAATTCCGGTTCTTTTTCCCCTATGTTGTTTGAGCTTTCAGCCGATTCTTCCGAAATTACTGCCGGCGCTTCCTCCACAGTTTTTTCCGGTGTCTTTTCAAGAGTTTCCTTTATGGGGAACTCCGATCCTTCCTCTAGGGGGATACCCGATGCTTCTTCCGAATGTATAGCCTGAATTTCTTCGGGCGCTGCAATGGGATCTGCTTCCGATTCCTGTATCGATTCTGCTTCCGGTTCTTCTTCGGGTTTGAGGGCGTCTTCTTCCATAAATGCAGATAAAAGCTGCTGATGAATGAGATCTGATACAGCGTCCTCACTGTTCTTTGTATCCATTGTAATATTGGAAACGGTTGGTGTCGCTTTCTCAAGAACTGTTTCTTCCGGTTCGGGTTCCGGCTTTGTATTCTTTTGGGCGCCATTTCCTGATAACAGATTCAGTACGTGAGCTGTTTTATTTGTTTTTCTGGCCATGTTTAAATCCTCCTGGATGCACTGTGTCCGATTCTGTGTAATACTTCGGTAATAAATTCACTGTAGTCGATTGCCGGATTGGAGCGTGGCGAGTATTCAAAAATGCTCTCACCATGCGCGGGTGCCTCGGCTGCGGATACGCTTGGACGGATCTTCGCATCAAAAACGCAAGTGTTCATTTGTGATGCGATATTCTCAGCCAATTCATTGACCTCTTTTGCCAGAAGCGTCCGGCGGTTATACTTTGTTAAAAGAATCCCGAGAACGTTGAGATGCGGATTGACACTCTGTCTTACAGAATCAACTGTTTCCTTTAATTGGGTCAGTCCGAGAAGACTTAAAATCTCCGGAGCCATAGGAATAATAAGATGATCTGCCGCAGCATATGCATTGATCGTCAGAATGTTCAGCGCCGGAGGCGTATCAATAATGATATAATCATAACTGTCCATGACAGGAGCAAGAGCAGTCTTTAGTAAAAGCTCCCGGTTGCTGCCGGTAAATTCAAGTTCGGAACTGCTCAGTAAAATATTGGAAGTGACGATATCACAGCCGTCTGCGGTTCGGACAGCGCTTGTCAGCGGAACCGTACCTTTGAGTACGTCGTGGATCGTGTAGCCGTCCTCGATATCCAGTCCAAGACTAAAGCCGAGGTTGCCTTGCGGATCCAGATCGATAGCCAGTACTTTTTTATCATAAAAAGAAGCAAGCCCTGCTGCGAGGGCGCCGGAAGTCGTAGTCTTGCCTACACCGCCTTTTTGATTGGTAAGAGCGATTACAGTAGCCAAAATAAATTCCTCCATTCATTATCATTTGTAATCATAAAACTATTAACTAAAGTATACTATATGTCGATACATAAGTACAGAGTAAAATTTTGATTGCAAAAGAATCATTTTATAAAAATACAGAAAAGAGGAGAACAGCTATGAATATTGGTGGTTTAAGCGGAACAACAAGCAGTTCGATCAAAGGATTCGGTGGACTTGCCAGTGGACTTGACAGAGATTCCCTGATCGAGGGGATGACGTCGGGGACGACGGCGAAGATTAATAAGCAGCAGCAGAAGAAGACTTTACTTCAGTGGGAGCAGACGGCAATCCGCAATATTACAGATAAGCTGACTGCTTTTGCAGACAAGTATACATCTACATATGCATCCGGCACGAATCTGTTCAGCGGTTCGTTCTGGGGACGTAACCAGATTACGGCTCTTGGTGCGAACAGCAAGTATGTCAGCGTATCAGGTTCAGCCAATACGGCAGATACCATGGAGATCCTGGGAATTAAGGCATTGGCGAAGAAAGCGCAGCTCACTTCTTCCAACAGGGTATCCGACTCTACATTGAAGACAGGAGAGATAGACCTACAAGGCGTACAGGAATCCGAGAATCTGGCAGGAAAGACATTGGAATTCGAATACGGCGGCAAGAATTACACTGTTACATTGCTGACCGGAAAGGATAAGGACGGTCATGAATATAAGTATGACACGTTGGACAACACAATTGACTCTCTGAACCGTGCGTTCAAGGATGTTGAGATTGGGAAAGATAAGCTTTCCGATATCCTTACGGTAGAAAAAGACGGAGACAAGATCAAGTTTACGGATAAAAAGCAGGCGGGCAATACCCTTAAGTTGACAGGCGGAAGTGCTGTGGAATATCTCGGGTTTACAGGCAAGGATGCGGACGGAAACTTTCAGACGATCGATCTTACAAACAAATCTGCGACATCTAATGAATCGGTGACAAAAGATAAACTGATTACGGAGACGCCGTTTATCGACCGGATTGCCGGAAAGAGCCTGACCTTTACTTATAACGGAGTGTCGAAGACGATCAAGATGCCAACTAAGGAAGAATTGGATAAAATGGACAAGTCAAAGCTTGGTGGGGAATTAACAAAGAGTATGCAGCAGCAGCTTGACGAGGCGTTCGGTCCGGGAAGAGTGAAGGTAGATTTTGTTGGGAAAGACGGGCAGACGACCACCGGAATGACCGGAAGATTTACCTTTGAAACAAGAATTCCGGATTCGAAGGGCGGACAGCCAGACAATAGTTCCGTATTGGTATTATCCTCTGCAGATGTAGGGATTATGGGAGAGAACGGTGCTTTTAAGGTGGCATATGGCGAATCCAACCGTGTGAATCTGGATGCCACTCTGGCAGAATCGGGATTGAAAGGAGGAGATGCACTGGCAAAATGGTTTGCTGATCCTGCAAATAAGGATAAGAAGTTCTCTTTTACGATCAACGACGGTGTCAAGGATGTGAAGATTGAGGTTTCCAAGGATGATACGGTAAAGGACGTTCTGAAACAGATCAATGAGAATACGAGCATACAGGTTTCTTACCAGAGTACGGCGGATAAGTTTGTATTTTCATCTAAGCGAGAAGGAGCAAGCGGAAGCTTCCGGTTTAGTGCAGATGCGGGAAATGAAGACATCTTGAAAGGACTGTTCGGAGATAATATTACTAAAGATAAAGCACAGGGAAGCGATGCCGAATTGACAGTCAAGTATGCCGGCTCTGACGAAGAGGTTACTATTATAAGGGATTCCAACACATTTACCGTGGATGGTATGACGATCACTTTGAAAGGCGAGTTCGGTGAGTACAATACGAATGGAGAACTGGTAGCAGGTTCTGCGGAAGCTATTACCTTTGACGCAAAGGTAGACGATGAAAAAATCGTGGAAACGATGAAAGAAATGGTGAAAGAGTTCAATGAGATCATTGAACTTGTGAATAAAGAGGCGAAGACAAAGCCGAATCGTGATTATCCGCCGCTTACAGATGAACAGAAGAAGGAACTGAGCGAGAGTGAGATCAAAGCATGGGAAGAGAAAGCGAAAGAGGGCTTGTTATTTAACGACAACGATATCAAGGGGCTGAGCAATGGTCTCAGGTTTGTTCTCGGATCAGGGGATCTGCAGGCGTTGGAGAAGATCGGAATTACGGTGTCTTCCACTGCATCCGATAACGGAAAGCTGTCCTTTGACGAATCCAAGTTCAAAGCGGCGCTTGCTTCCGACCCGGAAAGTGTGAAAGAATTATTTACAAAAGGGGAGATCAAGGATGAGTCCGGCAACGTGATCCAGTCTGCGGGAATTGCAACCAACATGAAGAATGTGTTGGATAAGTATGCGAAGACGGTTGGAGAACCGAAAGGAATTCTGATCGATAGAGCCGGTTCTATTAAGTCACCTGCAAGTATTACACAGAATGAGCTTTACAAACAGATTCAGGAGATCGACAAGCGGATCGCAAGCTTGCAAGATACCCTGCAAATGGAGACGGATCGGTATATCCGTCAGTTTACGACGCTGGAAAGTCTGATCGCACAGATGAACAGTCAGAGTGGTATGCTAAGCCAGTTCGGAGGCGGATTCTATTAATTGACAGGGAAAGGAAAATACTATGTATCAGAATGGATATCAACAATATAAGGCGCAGTCTGTATCGACAATGACAAGAGGAGAGATGCTTTTGCTGTTATACGATGAGCTTTTAAAAAGGCTGACAAGGGCGGATCTGGCGATTGCGGACGGGGATTATGATGCGTTTGAGAAAGCGGTTGTGCGTTCCAAGGAGATTGTGCATTATTTGGATGATACACTGAATCATTCGTATGAGATCAGCCAAGAGCTGCACCGGATGTACGATTTTTTCCTGTATGAGATCAGTAGGCTTCAGGCGTCGAGAAACAGAGAGATCATCGGCGAACTGAAGTCGCTGGTGGCAGAACTCAGAGGTGCGTTTGCACAGGCAGAAAAACAGGCGGAAGTATAGTTAGGAGAGGGCACATGAATGAGATGCAGGAGCTTATCCAAGAGATTTTAACAGGCATGCAGCGCCGATACCGAGGGATGTCAGAAATCGAAAGACTTACAAAGGAACTGGCAGATACACTTTCATCGGGAGACAGAGAATCTGCGCAGCTTCTTTTGAATATGCGCCAGAGCGAGATGGAAAAGGTCGGAGATGTGGATCATGCGCTTCGGGAAATGCTCCATGTTCTGGAACCTGAGAAACGAGAGTATATCGCAGGACTTATGAACGGGAATGAACAATCCGGATATGATTCGCCGGAGGAAGAGAAAATCGTCCGCATGGCAGAGCAGACAAGCCGCATACTAGAGAGGATCATTGTAGTCGATAAGATACTCAGCCAAAAGTTGGCGGGAAAGGATTCGTATTACCGATAAAATAAAAAGAAACGGGAGAGTTTCAATGGATTGAGATTCTCCTGTTTCTTTTTATAAAGATGTTCGGGCAAACGCCCTGCTTTTATACTTATTGGAGCGTGGCATAAAGGTTATAAATCAAGATCTGAAAGAACTTTCTTGATCAGAGTAAAGCGCTGCTTCAAAATGCGGTTTTCTTTCATACATTCGGCAAACTGAATATGGTGGGCGATCTTTTGTTTTAAGAGTCCTTGGTGAACCGGTTTGCTCAGAAAATCACTGGCTCCTTCCAACAAGGTATCGGCTTTTAAATTCATCCCGTCCAGACTGGTAGAAAAGATTACCGGAATCTGCTTTGTCTGCGAATCTGCTTTGAGCTCGCGAAGAACCGTCATACCGTCTGTTCCCGGCATCATCATGTCAAGAAGGATCAAGTCGATATCTGGATAGTCCTTTAAATAGCCCAATGCCTGAAGACCGGAACTCATAACAACCACGTCATATTCATCTTCCAATAAAGCTTTGGTGATAGCGAGACTGGTGGCATCGTCATCAATAATCATAATCTTGTGCATAAAACTTTTTCAACTCTCTTTCTCGTTTTGATAAGTTTGAAGAATATTTATAATTCGAGTATACTCGTCCTGAATCGCAGGGAACATCTGAAAAGCGTCTGCAATTTTGCCTTTTCGCACGGTTTCCACACCCTCTGAGGAAAGGAATCCCAGCTTACATAAACCTAAATTGTTGGACACGCCCTTTAATGTATGGGCGTATAGTTCAAATTTCTCGGAATCCTGTGTGGTTATTGCTGTCAACAGTTGAGACATGGTAGGATCAGTCGGAAATTTCAGAAGAAATCATTCTAAAATCGCCTGATTATTTCCAAAACGTCGTAATGTATCTTCAGAGTCAATTTCTAAGGCGGTCAATAAATCTAAAAAAGTCATTGCTACCCTCCGTAAATGTATACTGAATATTCTGGTTAGATATCGGAAGCATACAGGCAGTAATGCCATTGTCTTTCGATAGCTTTTGATAAACTATAGCATAAAATGTCGAATATTGTAAGTGGTTATTGTGAGTATTTCTTTATTTTTTTATGGAAATCTTCCATAAAGGACCACCCGCCTGAGCAGATCTGTCCAATTCATTTACGATCAGTCCGGCTTCCCAGGGAATCTGTGTGTTGTCGAGACTGTTGGGATCCGCAACCCGTACGGCAGAGCCGGACCAGTAGTCGGCAAGAATGATGAAATGTCCGCCGGAGGTAAAGTGGCCGGGGCCCATAAGCGCTATAAAAACAGAGCCGTTCTGCAATGCCTGAATGATGCCTTGCTCACTGTAATCGGAAAAAGGCTCTACGGATAATCCAAAGTGGGCACAGCCTTCGGGGATCAGTGTGTGGGCAGAGCCGGAACCGGCAGCCCAGTAGTTATTTTCACGCGCCCAGACAGCCATGACATCCGGTGTCATTTCTTGATTGGTAAAACTGGAAACAATCATGGCGAGGGCAGTAGGACCGCATCCGTATAAGGAAATCGAGTCTGTGCCTCCGTATATGGAGTTTGCCCATCGGACATCAGTTTGGTTATAATAAGTCAGAAGTCCGATGCTGCTTGGCATAGAGAGTGTGTACATACCATTCTCAAAGACGGCATGCTGCTCTTTGGGAATTTGGATTTGAGGGGAAACAGCAGGGGGATCCTGCGTTTCTTCCCGTGACGAGCAGGAAACGAAGATCATGCAGAAACTTATGAGCAGTATTATAGAAGATATCTTTTTTCTCATGCGCCGACTCCCCTTTCTTGTCGCCCGGATCATATCCGCACAGTTGACGAAATTTGTCGAAGATAGTATAGTTAATAAGTATAGCACAGATAGCAGCGGATGTAAAAGAGGATAAGCGGCAAAATGGAAGAGATTATATTTGAGCATGTGACAAAATATTTTCAGGATGAAATCGCGTTGGATGATGTGTCATTTCGGATAGAAAAGGGGGAGTTTGTCTTTGTGACAGGAAAAAGCGGTGCAGGGAAAAGCACCGTTTTGCGGCTTATATTAAAACAAGAGGAAGTGACACAGGGGGAAATCCGCGTTGCGGGTGCGCGTCTTAGTGATATGACCAGAGATATGATCCCGTATCATCGGAGAAGGCTGGGGTATATGTCGGCAGATGTGGGACTGCTTCAGGACAGGAACGTGTATGAGAATCTGGAACTTGCGATGTATGCAGTGGAAAAGAGCAGACGACAGGCAAAGAAGGAGATTGCACGGGTACTGGGGATCGTGGGACTTGCGGATAAGGCATCGTCCTATGTGAATGAGCTGTCCGGCGGGGAGGCGGCAAGAATTATGCTGGCAAGGGCGCTTCTGGTACGTCCGCAGGTTTTGATCGCGGATGAGCCGACCGCAAATCTGGATGCGGATGCGGCATGGGATATGATGCTGCTTCTAAAAGAACTCAACCACAGGGGGATGACGATCGTGGTAGCAAGCCATTCCAGAGAGCTTGTCTCCATTTTGAAGCAGAGGGTTCTGACGTTGGTGTCAGGGGTTCTTGTGGCGGATGAAAAGAGGGCGATTTATAACCAGAAAGCAATGGATATTTTTGAAGAACGAAAAATTTCAGAGAAACGAGAAAAAAGTCTTAATCTTTTTTAGGAAATGTCCGATAGAGTATTGAAGTTATAGATTTACGAAAGGGGGAAAGTACGATCGATTATGAATTAAAGTATATGTTTATTTTGCTGACATCTATTTTGAGGAAAAAACCGATTCAGATTGTTAAGAAGCAGATTGATTGGCAGAAAATGTTTCGATATGCAGAATACCACAACGTGCTTACCTTATTCTATTATTCTGTTCTTGGTCTTGAAAAGGAATTTGGAGGGAATCTGGGAGAGACTTTGTATCAGAGATATAAAAAAGAACTTTTGCAGCAGTCGTCGTACCGAACAGCCGAGGAAGCGATCAGTTGGAAACTGGAGCAGTATCATGTGCATGCGGTTCTTCTTTCCGGTACAGCGGAGTATGGGCTTTATGATCCGGCAGAAATGGGAGGGATCACCCATCTGGAATTTCTCGTAGAGACCGACAGTCTCGGTAAGATCCATGAACTGATGACCGAAATGGACTATGAGAGAAAAGAAGAGCAGGGGTATCGGGGAATTTTCTATATCAGAGCGCCGGGGGTGAGGGTGCGGTTTTTGGATGAGATTCCGGAAGCGGGTCCCCGGATCCGAAAGGTATTGGAGCATCAGGCAAGGGGGAAGCCGTATGTAAGACAGCTGCCTTTGGAGAAACAATATATTTATTTTCTGGCAGCATTTCTGGAAAATTACTTTCTCGGAAAAATTACGATCCGCCATATTCTGGACTTTTATTTGTTCCGGGAAAAATTCGGGAGCACTGCCTTGGGGGAGAGGACAGAGGAGCTTCTGAAAAAGACAGGTCTAAACGAACTGGAGCGAGATTTGACCGAACTGGGGGAACTGTGGTTTAGCAACGGGGTTCCGGGGGAAGAGAGTTCGACAGTTCTTGCATTGGAAGAATATATTCTAGATCCGGGAAAAAGTGATCCGGCTCTGGATAAACGATTGTTGCTTTCAAGCGGAAGACGTCTTGATTTTTATGGTCGGGACAGAGAGGAAGAATGGCGTGAAAGAAGAAAAGGCTGGATGTTTCCGTCGGTAGACTATATGAAACAGTTTTTTCCGATTTTAGACAAAGCCCCCTTTTTGATTTTTTTTTGTTGGGGAATCCGTAGTTTTCGCATTTGGGAAAAGATTGCGGAACAAAATATAGGAGAGTTAAAGAAAACTATATTAGAAAAATACAAGAGAAAAAAGAGTGTTGAAGGAGCAAAAGGAGAAAATGAAGATTAAGAGAATGAAACTAGGCAAAAAAATCTTTATGGGATTTGCGGTGGCAGTGATCGCATCGTTGGTTTTAGTCGTATTTTCAGCGTTGTCTATGAACAAGATCGGACGTTTAACATCACATATGTATAATGAGCCGTTCGTAAGTTCCACAGAGTCCATGGCATTTTCGAGAGATCTTTATAAAATAGACGTTGTACTGAATGAGGCAGTGTTCTCAAAGAATCTTGATGCGTATGAAGCAGAGTTGGAGCAGATTGCTGCAGATGCCGCAGAAAGCTATGCGAAGATGCAGAAATCGGGAGAGGGAACGCTTCCTTCTCTTGAGGATTTGGATGCATGCAGTACAGAGGTCGGAAATCTTCGGAAAGAGATCATGGAGCTTTCGGAGGCGAATCAGTATGAAAGAGCAGAAAAGCTGCTTGCCGGAGACTTTGCGGAAGCAGTAAACAATTGTGCAGAGGTGGCGGAGCAAGTGCATCAGGAGGCGGCAGCAGATGCCAAGGTTTTTAATGAAGATGCGCAGAAAACAAGAGACGGAGTCATCATTTTTCTGCTGATTGTTTTTGTGATATTGCTGATTCTTGTTGTTGTTATTATGAAACGGATTATCAGTGGGGTTACAAAGCCGGTCGAGGAGTTGGATGAAGTAGCGAAGAATATTTCAAGAGGTCATGTGAAAAACGAGATTTTGTATGAATCAGAAGATGAACTTGGCTCCCTTGCAGATAGTTTTCGTATTACATGTCAGGGATTGGACGAGGTTGTATCAGATCTGACAAGGCTGATGAATGAAATGGCAAGAGGAAACTTTGATGTTACGACTTATGCGGAAGATAAGTATATTGGTGACTTTACGCCTCTTCTTTCATCGATCCGTGCGATGAACCACAATCTCAGCGACACGCTGTCAAGGATCAATGAGGCGGCAGATCAGGTTGCGGGAAGCTCAGATCAGATGTCGTCTGCGGCACAGGGACTTTCTCAGGGAGCTACAGAGCAGGCGAGCTCCGTGGAAGAGCTGGCGGCAACGATCAATGATATTTCCATGCAGGTCAGCGGAACAGCAGAGAATGCGAAAACTGCGAGAGAGCAGGTTGAAAATGCAGGCCGCGAGTTAATGGAATCCAATGAGAGTATGGCACAGATGATCCAAGCAATGCAGGAGATCAGTCATAAGTCAAGCGAGATCGGAAAGATCATCAAAACAATTGAGGATATTGCATTCCAGACGAATATCCTTGCACTGAACGCGGCAGTAGAGGCGGCGAGAGCCGGAGAAGCCGGCAAGGGCTTTGCGGTTGTGGCAGATGAAGTCAGAAATCTGGCATCGAAGAGCGCCGAGGCGGCGAAGAATACAACAATCTTGATCGAGGGATCGATTCAGGCAGTAGAAGAAGGAACAAGAATTGCAGATCAGACAGCATCTGCACTGGCGGCTACGGTAGAAAGTACGGAAAGTGCGGTCAACACGGTTGCCAAGATCAGTCAGGCGGCAGAGCAGCAGGCACAGTCGATCGCAGAAGTAACACAGGGCGTGGATCAGATTTCCAGTGTTGTACAGACAAATTCTGCTACAGCGGAGGAGAGTGCGGCGGCAAGTCAGGAACTTGCAAGTCAGTCACAGATCCTGAAGAATCTTGTCGGTCAGTTCCGATTAAAAGCGAATGCAAAACGTGTCGAGATGCAGGAGCAGAGCTATACGCAGGACTATCGTTCAACGAAATATGAGAGCAATGCCCGCTATGATGACAGTAAGTATTAAAACGGTGCAGAGAAGGAGAAGGTATGTTAAAGAAATTGAAAATAAGAAACAGATTGTTTGTAAGCTTTGGTGTGGTTCTGGCTTTAACACTTGCTATTTCGATCACATCGATTTCTTCATTGAATAAATCGAACAAGAATTTGGAAGAGTTTATGTCGGGAGCGGTTGCGGTTGACGATGCGATTAAAAATAACCGGATTTATACGAATATCATTGCACGATATATCCGTGACAGTGTTTTAAAAGGAAACGGTGCAGACGTTTCTGAAGAGAGAGCAGTGATTGATGAAAACATTACACTGGTAAATGAAAGTCTTGATAAGATTGAAAAACTCAATATTCTGGATAAAGAGAGTGTCCAAGAATACAGAGTCGCAGTAGAAGAGTGGTTAGACATCGGAGAGAAAGTGATGCGGATTATGGCAGGCGGCAATGAGGATACGGCGAAAAGAATCGTTTTAGAGGAATGTACGCCGATGCTTAAGAAAGTCGTAGAGCTTGCAAAACCGTTGGATGAGGAGACTGATGCGCTGAGACAGAAAGCAATGGAAAACAGCGTGAAGGTGACAAACAGAGCGGTACTTTTTGTTTCTGTTATGGTCATTGTGGCTGTTGCAATTTCAACCTTCATCGCAATTAAAGTGACAAGGTTGATCGTAGATCCGCTGAAGGAAGTTGAAGCTGCGATGGAGGGGATGGCAGATGGTAAGATGCAGCAGGAATTTACATATCAATCCGAAGACGAGGTCGGCGCATTGATCCGTAATGTGAAGAAGACTTGTGAAGTGTTGGAAGACAGCATCGCCGATCTGACAAGACTGACGACAGAAATGGCAGCCGGTAACTTTGATATCAGAGCAAAGGAAGGGATATACAAAGGAGATCTGCAGCCGATTTTACTGTCGATCCGTCAGATGAATCGGAATCTGAGTGATACACTGTCCCAGATCAATATCGCATCAGACGGTGTTGCAACCGGAGCCGAACAGGTATCTTCCGGCGCACAGGCACTTTCTCAGGGAGCAACAGAGCAGGCGAGCGCTGTAGAAGAGTTGGCAGCGACGATTAATGATATTTCCATACAGGTACAGCAGACAGCAGACAATGCTCGTGAAGTGAGTGTAAAGGTCACAGAGACACAGAATGAGCTGCTCTTCTCCAATGAGCATATGGGCGAGATGATTCAGGCAATGCAGGAGATCGAGCAGAAATCCGGCGATATCGGAAAGATCATCAAAACCATTGAGGACATCGCATTCCAGACCAATATTCTGGCGTTGAATGCGGCAGTAGAGGCTGCAAGAGCCGGGGAAGCAGGAAAGGGCTTCGCCGTTGTAGCGGATGAGGTTCGGAATCTGGCTTCCAAGAGTGCAGAGGCGGCAAGCAATACCACCAATCTGATCGAGGGAACGATTCAGGCAGTCACAAACGGAACGGCGATCGCAGGACAGACTGCAGAGGCTCTTCGTGTTACTGTGGAAAGCACAAGACAAGTAGTAGATTATATCGACAAGATTTCCAATGCTGCGGTTGAGCAGGCAGATGCGATCAATCAGGTGACACAGGGAGTGGATCAGATTTCCAGTGTCGTACAGACAAACTCTGCGACAGCGGAAGAGAGTGCAGCGGCAAGTCAGGAGCTTGCAGGTCAGTCACAGCTTTTGAAGGGCTTGGTCAGCAAGTTTAATCTGAGAAAAGAAGACGGGGCAGGTAATATGACCGCAGGAACGCAGGCGTCTTTGTATTCTCGGTCAGAGACTCAGTTTTCTGATCCTTACGTGGCAGGGGCTCAAGTGAAGAGAAATCATATTCCGGTAAGAACGTATGACTTTACAGAGGATCTACTGACAGGACATGATATGATCGATGAACAGCATGAACAGTTGTTTGGATACATCAATAACTTGCTGCGAGCCTGCGGAGAAGGACGGGGAAGAGCAGAACTGGGGAATGCGATACAGTATTTAATGGATTATACAGAAGAGCATTTTTCGGCAGAGGAAAGACTACAGAATAAATATAGCTATCCAGATCGTGTCAACCATAAGAAATACCATGAAACCTTTAAGCGGACGATCAGAGAGTTGGCAGAGGAACTTGACCGAGACGGAACTTCTGTTACACTCGTAGGAAAAATTAATAAGAGCGTCGGAGACTGGCTGGTAAATCACGTGAAGAAACAGGATGTCAAGGTAGCAAAGCATATAGCAAAGAGAAACTAGACGAAAAAATCGGGAAAATAGAGGTTTGCAATTAATATTTGCTTGTCAATCGACACTGTTATATGCTAAAATAGTAAAGCAAGGTCGGTGCGCAAGGGGCGGCAATACGCCCTTTGTACACCGGCTTTTTTGTTTCATTCATAAAATTTGTATGAATTGAATGAAATATTTATAATGCTTTATAAAAGAAGTAAAAAGAAAAGAGAGAAACAGGAGGTATAACCATGTTCGCAGAAATTATTGGAACATTAAGTGACTGGCTGTACAGCTATATTCTGATCATCCTGCTGATAGGAGCCGGAATTTTCTTTACAGTTCGAACAAAGTTTGTTCAGTTCAAATGCTTAAAAGAGGGGATTAAGGTTGTTATGGAGCCGAAAGAGGATAAGAAGTCGATTTCTTCTTTTCAGGCTTTAATGGTATCTACCGCATCTCGTGTGGGAACCGGTAATATTGCAGGTATCTCTACCGCACTTTGTATCGGTGGAGCGGGAGCAATGTTCTGGATGTGGCTGATCGCACTGCTCGGAAGTGCATCGGCATTTGTGGAGAGTACGCTTGCGCAGATTTATAAGAGAAAAGCAGAAGACGGAAGCTCTTATGGCGGACCGGCATACTATATCCAGACCGTATTGAAGAAGAGGTGGCTCGGAGTTCTGTTTGCGGGTGTTTTGATCGCAACGTACATGGGCGGATTTAACATGGTTGCTTCCTTTAATATTTCTGATTCATTGCGCAGATACGAGTTTTTTGATCCGGCAAGCACACCGCTTATGGTTGGTGCTATTCTTGCGGTACTTTTCGGGCTTTGTATTTTCGGGGGAAGTCAGAGGATTTCCAAGATTACGGGAGTGCTTGTTCCGGTCATGGGGATCGCATATATGCTCGTGGCGTTGTTTGTTGTTTTGACACATATCAATCTGGTGCCGGGCGTGATCGCAGCCATTTTTAAGGGTGCGTTTGACTTCAAGGCAATTTTCGGCGGTTTTGCCGGTTCGGCGATCATGCAGGGAATCAAGCGCGGATTGTTTTCGAATGAAGCAGGTGTTGGTTCTGCTCCGAATGCGGCGGCTTCCGCAGGTGTGTCTCATCCGGTAAAACAGGGGCTTGTACAGATGCTTTCGGTTTATATCGATACGATCTTAATCTGCAGCGCAACCGGATTTATGCTTCTTTGCTCCGGTGCACAGCCGGCAGAGGATATGGCAGGTATGCCGTATGTACAGGAGGCGGTTGCAGGTTCCTTGGGAAGCTTCGGAAGTATATTTATCACGATCGCATTGTTCTTGTTTGCATTTACAACGTTGATCGGAAACTTTTATTATGCGGAAATGGGTCTTCGCTATATTTGCGATAAAACCCCGGCGAAGGCTTTACTGTCTGTGTTCCGTATTGTTGCGATTGTAATTGTATGCATCGGTGCGACCATGGATTTCAGCGTTGCGTGGAATACGGCGGATGTATTAATGGGCTTAATGGCACTGATCAATATTCCTGTTATCATTATTTTGAGTAAGCCGGCGGTACACTGTCTGGAGGATTACTTGAAGCAGAGGAAGGCAGGAAAGAACCCGGTATTTAAAGCGAAGGATATCGGCCTGAAGACAAAGACAGATTTTTGGAATTAGTGACTTGCATATAGGTTAGACAAGCAGAATCCCCACGGTTTTCAGGGTGTAAAACCGCGGGGATTTGTGTTCTTATGTATATGGCAGCAGTATGTGGAAAGGAACAGATATAGTATGCTTTATGGCATCAATCCGAAAGTAATAGAGGAAATAAAAGATTTTGCAAAAAAATATGGAATCAGACAGGTGATATTGTTCGGCTCCCGTGCAAGGGGAGATTATGTTCGTGCAAGCGATATTGATCTGGCTGTAAGAGGTGGTGATATTGCTGGATTTACAATTTCGGTAAAAGAGGATACTTCTACACTTCTGGAGTTTGATATTATAGATTTAGTACAAAAATTACAAAAAGGATTCGTGGATTCTATTCGGCAAGAAGGGGTGATAATATATGAAAAAATTTAAGAACTATTGTTCCAATCTGGCAATACTGGAGCGGCTCCAAAAGAAAATTTGGAAAATGCATTTATCTTGAGTGGTGTGATTGATAAATTTTTTATTCAGTTTGAACTTGGGTGGAAAGTATTAAAAGAATTATTGAGATATGAGGGAAAGAGTGTAGCCGGAACCGATTCTCCGAGAGAAATATTGAAGGCTGCTTATGCAACATATGATTTTTTGGATGAAAGTGTCTGGATTTCGATGTTAAAGAATAGAAATGATATGACGCATATTTATGACGGGGATGCCGCAAAGCGGTTGGTAAGTATCATTATCGAACAATATATACCTGCGTTTGTCCGGTTGCGACAGGAGATAGAAGAACGATGTCAGAACGTATTGGAAGAACTGTAAAAATTAAAAAAACGAATCTTTCACAGAAGCCGAAGGCGGATACCGACGGTCTGAGAGAGATTCGTTTTTTCGGTGTCCTTTGTGTGTAAAGGGCATCTTTAGTTTCTATTGTATTTATTTGATACGGCGCACTGCTCCGATTCCGATTGCGCCCGGACCTGTATGGCATCCGATACTCAAGTTCAGCGGACCATGTAGAATCTCTTCTCCTGGAAATGTCTTTTGGAGTTCGGATTGCCACTGTGCCAGTTCTTCTTCCGGCAGATAGGTGTTGGCGATTCCCAATACCAGTTCTCCGTTTTCGTGAAATGTTTTCAGTTTGCCGTCTAAATCTTTTTGAAGCGCTTTGCACATCGTACGGAATGCGGATTTCATTCCCCGTACCTTTGCGAATGCATCCAGTTTATCACCGTCAATCGACAGTACCGGTTTGATATTCAGCACACTTCCTATAGCAGCGCCGGAGGCTGTAATCCTTCCGCCTTTTTTTAAATATTCCAGTGTATCTACCGCAATATAAATACTTGCATCTAATGCTTCTGCTTCCAACCGTTCTTTTATCTCCGCCCCGCTCATTCCGGATTCTGCCATTTTGACCGCATCAAGCACCGACTGCATCTGTGTGACCGAAATCCGGTGGTTGTCTGCTACATGAACTCTTCCGTTATACTCTTCAGACAGCATGATCGCGCTGGAGCAGGAGGTGCTCAGACCGCTGGACATGGGGATGTAGACAATTTCATCGTGGGTTTTCAGGAGCTCCTCCCATAAATCCATTACAGACCCGGGAGACGGTAATGAGGAGGTGATCTCTGCACCGCTTTCCTGCATACGGTAAAATTCTTCCATTGTAATATCTACACCCTCAAAATAGGTCTTTCCATTGATGATCAATGGCATGGGGACAATGGTGATCCCCATTTCCGTTCCTTTTTTCGGAAGTATTCCACAGTTGCTATCTGTCATAACTGCTATCTTCTGCATAATCTATCCTTTCTTGTATCTGAATGATAATTTCACGCTGCTCTTTCTATGACATTTGAGCCTTTTATCATACACATTGACCGTTATTTTAACACGTGTTAAAATTATAGCAATTGGGTATTCAAATAACAATTTACAATATTTAGAATGTGTAAGATATTTATACATTTTCGGGAATGTGTATATTTAAAAATGTGAGGAGAGTTTTATGATTGATAAACGGATTAGAAAAACAAAAAGGAATTTAAAAGAAACGTTGATCACAATGATGTCTGAGACTCCGTTTGAAGAGATTACAATTACTGAAGTGTGTCAAAAAGCCGATATCAGCCGAATTACATTTTATACACACTATAATGATAAATATGCTTTGATTGATGATATTTTTCAGGATATGATCCGTATCGGCACAGATATTTATAAGACAATGCAGACAGAAAATAACCCGGAACATTTTTATGTACAAAGCTATTGTAACGTATTGCATGCGATTTTGGAGCTTTATTACAGTCACTATGAATTTTTCTGTCACACCCGTCCGGAAAAAAATCCGTATCTGGCTTTTTTGTTTTATAACTATGTGTTGAAAACAATAGAAAATTATACGCATGACAGAGAACTTGAAAATCTGACTTTTCGTTACAGCGCGCGTAAAATTGCAGGATTTCTCTGCTATGGAATGGTCGGATTTATCAATGAAAGTCATGCGGAAAACGAAGCTTTGGAAAATATCAAGCAGGAGGCAGCAGGACTTCTGACGGATCTTTTGACATCGGATGTACTGATAGCTGCTGACTGATCATACCGGGGCAGGGGACTGCGAAACCGGATTTCGTTTTATTATGTTATCACGTTAAAGTGCTATACTTTCCGGAGGCTCTATGATAGAATGAAAGAGAATGTAATGAAACAAGATTATGGCACGAAAAGAAAAGAGAGGTTTTACTATGTTAGATATGATCAAAACCATTAACGGTGCAGTCAACAGCTTTGTATGGGGGGCACCGGCGATGATCTGTATTATCGGAGTCGGTCTGCTGATGACATTTCGAACCCGCTTTTTACAGGTTCGTAAATTTCCGTATGCGATCAAAACAACGATCGGACGAATTTTCCGTAAGCGTGAAGCTTCGGACGGATCCATGACACCGTTTCAGGCGGTTTGTACTGCGCTTGCCGCAACTGTCGGTACAGGGAATATTGCCGGAATCGCAGGCGCCATTGCGATCGGGGGTCCGGGAGCGGTTTTCTGGATGTGGATTTCTGCGTTCTTAGGCATGTGTACCAAGTTTTCCGAGGTGACCCTTGCTGTACATTTCCGGGAGCGTAACGCACATGGGGATCTGGTCGGAGGACCAATGTATTATATTAAAAACGGATTGAAAAAGCATTGGCACTGGTTGGCTTATGCGTTTTCCGCTTTTGGCGTTCTGACGGTATTCGGTACCGGAAATGCCACACAGGTCAACACCATTACAACGGCAATCAATTCTGCGCTTTTAAACTATAATCTGATCGGAGATTCTGCTGTTGATAAGTCCAATCTGATCCAGGGGATTTTGATATCGATTCTGGTCGGCGTGATCTTACTGGGAGGGGTTAAGAGGATCGGTCGTGTTACAGAACGGCTTGTTCCGTTTATGGCGTTGTTTTATATCGTGTTGGCTTTGGGAGTTGTCTTCTTAAATATCGAAAGGGTTCCGGAAGTATTCGCTTCCATTATTTCAGGGGCGTTTCACCCCGCTGCCGTAACCGGAGGCGTTGTCGGAAGTGTATTTCTCAGTATGCAAAAGGGGGTTGCGCGCGGGATTTTTTCCAATGAAGCGGGGCTCGGTACCGGTTCTATCGCACATGCCTGTGCAGATACCAAGAAGCCTGTTAAGCAAGGGTTTTTCGGGATTTTTGAAGTGTTTACCGATACGATCCTTATCTGTACACTGACGGCACTGGTAATCCTGTGCAGTGGAGTTCCGATCCGATATGGCACAGATGCAGGAGCGGAACTGACCATTCTGGGATTTACTTCTACATATGGGAGTTGGGTGTCTGTCTTTACTGCCGTCGCACTTTGCTGCTTTGCATTTTCCACAATCATCGGTTGGGGGCTGTACGGAGCACGGTGCATAGAGTTTTTGTTTAATGAAAAAGTGATCAAACCATTTATGGTTGTGTATTCTCTTGTTGCTATTCTTGGGGCGACTGTTGATTTGGGACTGCTTTGGAGTATTGCCGAGACGTTTAACGGACTTATGGCGATCCCGAACCTGATTGCAGTGTTCCTATTATCGGGAACGGTTGTAAAGCTGACGAAAGAATATTTTGCGGGAGAAGGAAAGAAATAGAAATCCTGATGTAAAATTAAAAAAGCCATAGGACTTTTGAGTGTCATATGGCTTTTGTGATGTTCTGTAAAGCTTTTTCGTGCATTGCGCTTCGAATGAAGACTCCCAAACGTTACCTTGACAGTTAACTCAATCCAGGCACCCTTACAACACCCGGAAGCTTCCGCTTAGTGCTGCTTCGTTCCCGACCTGACACGGTTCACGGATTTCCGTCGCGTAAGACCCGGATTTTCAACGCCACTTTTCAAGGGCAGCTTTGCAAATCAGCACCCTCTGCGCAATATCACCCCTGCTATAGCGGATTGCAGGTACAAGGCACCGCTAACGCCCCGGCTGCACGAGACTTAATTGTACATGGTTTTGTAGGAAATGTCAATGGTTTGCGAGTATGATTTACAAGGATGTAAGCATATGGTAAACTTCATTGTAGACAGGGTGAGTGCAGAATAAGCAAAGATTTAGCGATGCTCTGGGTTAAAGGAGAAAAAGAGATGAAAATATTACTCACAGCTATCAATGCAAAATATATTCATTCTAATCCGGCAGTCTATAGTCTGAAAGCATATGCAGAAGCTCATGGCGTAAGAGACTGTGAGATCGAGATTGCGGAATATACGATCAATCAGACGGTGGATCAGATTTTGACAGATCTGTACAGGAGAAAGCCAAAAGTCTTATGCTTTTCCTGCTATTTGTGGAACATTGTGTATGTAGAGCAATTGGTGAGGGAACTGCACAAGGTACTTCCTAAAGTAGAAATCTGGCTCGGAGGTCCGGAGGTATCGTGGAATGCGCGGGAGGTTTTGGAGCGGCTTTCTCAAGTGCGCGGAGTGATGCGCGGAGAGGGAGAGGAGACATTTCTGGAAGTGGTAGATTCCTACGGAGGGAGTGGGAAGAAACCGGAGGAGATCAAGGGAATCACCTTTCGGCGAACTCAGGAGGAATCTGACGGGGCAGATGCGGAGATCATAGAGTGTACGGATCGGGCGCCGATGGCAGACCTGAATGATATTCCATTTGTGTATGAGGAGCTTGATGCGTTTGAAAACAAGATTATTTATTATGAATCCGGCAGAGGATGTCCGTTTTCCTGTAGCTATTGTTTATCATCTGTCGATAAGTGCCTGCGGTTCCGGGACTTGGAACTGGTAAAACGGGAACTACAGTTTTTTATTGATCATCGGGTACCACAGGTGAAATTTGTAGACCGCACGTTTAACTGCAGGCGGGAGCATGCGTTGGAAATCTGGCAGTATCTGGAGGAACATGACAGAGGGATAACGAATTTTCATTTTGAGGTGGCGGCAGATCTTTTGGGCGAGAAAGAGTTGGGATTGATCGCAGCTATGCGTCCGGGACTGATCCAGTTGGAGGTTGGGATTCAGTCTACGAATGAACAGACGATTCGGGAAATCCGGCGGACGATGAAATTTGACAAGGTCAAAGAGGTTGTCAGGCAGATTCAGAAATGTGGAAATGTACATCAGCATTTAGACTTAATCGCAGGATTACCGTTTGAAGATTATAAAAGCTTTGCAAAATCTTTTAATGATGTTTACGAATTGAAGCCGGAGCAGCTGCAGCTTGGTTTTTTAAAGGTTCTGAAAGGATCTTATATGGAAGAAATGGCAGAAGACTATGGATTGGTATATCAAGACAGACCGCCGTTTGAGGTGCTTTCGACGAAATGGCTCTCATATGAGGATGTGATCCGTTTGAAAGGGGTAGAGGAAATCGTAGAGGTTTACTACAATAGCGGACAGTTCGTAAAGACGCTGGGGCTGTTGGAACGGGAATCGACGGATGCATTTTCTATGTATGAGGCGTTGCGGGACTATTATGAAGAAAATGGGTTGGACAAGGTGAATCATACACGGCTTGGGAGATATGAAATCCTGGCTGCATTTATCGCGCAATATCCGGAGCAGAAAAACGGATTTGCAGAGTCGATAGAATCGGAAAGTGCAAAGCGGATGAAGCTGTATCGGGAGAGCTTGACCTATGATCTGTATCTGCGTGAAAATGTAAAGAATCGGCCGGCATTTGCAGGAGATCCTACAGTGGATAAAAAAACAGCATCGGCATTTTATGAAGAGGAAGCAAAAACGCATAGATATTTGAAGGGATACGAGCAGTACGAGAAACGGCAGATGAGGAAAATGACACATCTGGAACAGATTGCCGGAGAATTATTACTGTTTGATTATCAGAACCGGAATCCTCTTACCAATCAGGCGGCGGTATATATTGTAAACTGAAACTTGCAAAAGGAAAGTAAAAAGTATATGATGTAGGTATTCTTTTTTGGTGATGGAGGAAGGAAAAATGAATATGTATGATAAGAAGTTCCGCAGACTTGTTTCGATCGTTGTGTTGGTGCTGATCGCTGCAATGCTGCTGACGATGATCGTTCCTTATTTGGTGTAAATAATGAGCATACTGCGCTCAAAGCAGAGGGTGAAAAATGGAAGAAAAACGAAAGAGATATCGAAGACGTCGGAGAAGACGTTATCAGCGCAGAAATTTGGTATTATTGGCCATGGTTTGCTTTGCGGCGCTGATTTTGATCGGGGGAAGTGAATTTTTTCTCAGCCGGGCAGTGAAAAAGCATGATGACGGAACTGTTTTGCAGGGAGTGCGCATCGGGAATACGGAAGTATCAGGGATGACAGAGAAAGAAGCAGTAAAGGCAGTAAATGCCGCGGTGAAAGAATACGGTTCGGAAGTGTTTTCGTTTCAACTGGAGACGGGAGATATGATCAAGGCATCTCTGGAGGAACTGGGTTTGCAGGCGAAAAATGTCAAAGCTGCCGCTAAGGAGGCAGAACAGTATGGTAAGCGTGGAAATGCAGCGATGTCTTATAAGACGATACGGAAATCGGAAAAGGGAGAATTGGAGTATGTAGTGCCTTTGAAGCTTCAGGTGTCGGAGGAGAAGGTCAATGCAGTTCTTTTGTCCAGAAGTAAAGAGTTTCTTTCCGTGCCGGTCAATGCATCTGTGACACAGCAGAATGGGGCGGTGACGATTGTAAAAGAAAAGAAAGGGGAGGCTCCGGATGCGTCTGAGGCAGCGGAGAAAGTGAATCGGATACTCAATGACGATTGGAATGGAAAAAGCGCTGAAGTGAAAATATCCGCCAAGGAAACAAAACCGAAAATTACGGAAAAACAGCTCGAGGAAGTGACGGATCTGTTGGGAACACATACGACATTTTACGGGGGAGACGGAACGGGACGCTCACAGAATGTAGAAACCGGAGCGATGCATCTCAATGGGATTCTGATACAGCCGGGGGAAGAGGTTTCTGCAAATGAACTAATGGAGCCGTATACACATGAAAACGGATATACAGAAGCAGGGTCTTACGAAGGAAATGAGGTTGTGGAATCTATGGGCGGAGGAATCTGTCAGGTGTCAACTACATTGTATAATGCGCTTCTGAATGCAGAATTAGAGATTATAGAAAGGTATCCGCACTCGATGCTGGTAAGCTATGCCGAGCCGTCGAAGGATGCGGCGATTGCGGAAGATCTTCTGGATTTGGTGTTTAAGAATAATTTGAAGGCTCCGGTCTATTTGGAAGCAGTTCTTTCTGAGGGCAATATTACGTTCAATGTATATGGAAAGGAAACAAGAAGCGCAGGACGTACATTGGAATTTATCAGTGAAACAACGGGAACAAAGGAAACGACGGAAAAACGGTTTAAAGCGACGGAAGATCATATCGGATATATGGAACTGCAGAGTGAAGCGCAACCGGAAATCAAGGCACAGCTATGGAAGGTTGTATATGAGGACGGAGCAGAGGTGAGCCGGGATGTGATCAACTACAGCACATATGTGGCGGCTCCGGCAACCTACGGAGTAGGAACCGCATCGGATGATCCGGCGGCCGTGGAAAAGATGAAGCAGGCAATTCAGACGCAGGATGAGGCTGCGATACAAAAGGTAATACAGGAATTTACAGGAGAACAGTAAGGGAGGGACGTATGCGTCCGGGGAATTTATCACAGACTGTCTGGCGGCGGTCGATTTTAAAACAACTGCATAAGGAAAAGGACAGAGCTTTTTTGAAAATCTCCGAGGCAGAGATGTGTACAGCATTGCAGATCGATGCCGACCATATACTTTTGACAGCGGACGAGGCAGTCTGCGGAAATACCGCGTCTATTGGCTATTATGCGGCGATAAAAGTGATCACCGATCTTCTGACGAGAGGAGGCACACCGAAACTGCTGCGGGCAAGGATCGGTTTTCCGTCTTCGGCAGAGGAGAAAGACGTACAGGCACTGGTAAAAGAAGTAAGGGAGGTCTGCGAAACGCATCGGATTTTATTTGCAGGAATCCGGGCGGAGGTAGTACCGTCATTATCACAGACAATGATACAGATCACCGGTGAGGGAACCGCAAAAAAAGAAAGTGTGCTGCATCTGGAAAATGTGGCTGCGGGGCAGGAAATCATTTTGTGCGGCTCTCTGGCTTTGGAGGGGATGGAACGAATTCTGGATGAGTGCGAGGAGGGATTAAGTGAACGCTTTGTTCCGGCATTTCTCCGGCAGATGAAACGGCTAAAAGGAAATCTGGACCAGTCGGAGGCAATCCGGGCGGCAGCCGGGTATGTAAATGCCATGCAGCCGATCGGCAGCGGAGGGATTCTGGCTGCGCTGTGGGAAGTGGCAGAGGCAGCGGAAGTCGGATTGAAAGCAGATATGTCCGATATGTCGATTTTGCAGGAAACGATAGAGGTCTGTGAATTTTATCGTCTGAACCCATATCAAATGACATCGGCAGGCGGAATTTTAATGTTTACAGATCAAGGAGCTCGGTTGACAGAGCTGATGAAAAAAGCGGGGGCGAGGGCGTCAAGGATCGGCTGTATTACAGCGGAGAAAGCGAGGGTGTTGATAAATGGAACGGAAACCCGGTTTTTAGACCGCCCGGCGCCGGATGAACTGGCAATTTGGCAGACGCAGCGGATGAAACAGACGGCAGAATAAACAGGTTTAAAGAAGAAGGAGACAGGATATGAGGAAGAAGCAGGAATTGAGAATGGAAATTTTAAAATATCTGGAGAAACACAGCCGAGTGGATTTGGGAGAATTGGGTGTTCTGCTTGGTGTGGAGGAGGCAGAAGCTGCCAATGAGATCGCAGAGATGGAAAAGGAAAAGATTATCTGCGGCTATCATACCTTGATTGATTGGGATAAGACCAGTGAGGAAAAGGTCATTGCTCTGATCGAGGTGCGTGTGACTCCGCAGAGAGGGCAGGGATTCGATCGGATCGCAGAACGGATTTATAATTATCCGGAAGTGCATGCGGTGTATCTGATTTCGGGAAGCTATGATCTGCTTGTGACACTGGAAGAAAAATCTCTGAAAGAGGTATCCGGGTTTGTTTCGGAGAAGCTTTCTCCGATCGATGCTGTTTTGAGTACGGCGACACATTTTATCTTGAAGAAATATAAAGATCACGGAACAATTATGGTACCGAAGAAAGAAACAGAAAGGATGCTGGTGACGCCGTAATGAGAAATCCATTATCAACAAAAATTATCGATGTGCAGCCTTCCGGAATCCGCAAATTTTTTGATGTAGCCGCAGAAATGGAGGATGTGATCTCGCTTGGTGTAGGAGAGCCAGATTTTGATACGCCGTGGAGAATTCGGGAAGAGGGAATCTTCTCTATGGAGAAAGGCAGAACGTTCTATACCTCGAATGCGGGGTTACAGGAATTAAGAGATGAGATCTGCAATTATCTGGAGCGCAAGATCCATGTCAGATATGATTCGGGAAAAGAGACTATGGTAACGGTCGGAGGCAGTGAAGCGATCGATGTAGCGTTGCGCTGCATGCTCGATCCGGGAGATGAGGTTTTGATACCGCAGCCGTGTTATGTGTCGTATCTTCCATGTACAATTATGGCAGACGGAGTGCCGGTAGTGGTAGAATTGAAGCACGAGAATGAATTTAAACTGACTGTGGAAGATATGGAGGCTTTGGTCACAGACAAAACAAAGATCCTGATCATGCCGTTTCCGAATAATCCTACAGGGTCGATTATGACAAGGGAAGATTTGGAGCCGGTGGCAGAGTTTGTAAAGGCGCATGACCTGTATGTGATCTCTGATGAAATCTATTCTGAACTGAGTTATAAAGGAGACCATGTGTCGATCGCGAGCCTTCCGGGAATGCGGGAACGGACGATTGTGATCAATGGTTTTTCTAAAGGCTTTGCAATGACGGGGTGGCGTCTCGGATATTGCTGTGGTCCGCGAAAGATTCTGGAGCAGATGATCAAGCTGCATCAGTTTGCAATTATGTGCGCACCGACGATCAGCCAGTATGCGGCGGTAGAGGGACTTAGGAATTGTGATGCGGAAGTAGAGGAGATGCGTAAAGCTTATAATCAGCGCAGACGTTTTCTGATGCATGAGTTTTCCAGAATGGGATTGGAATGTTTTGAGCCCTTTGGCGCATTTTATGTCTTTCCGAGCATCCGGGAATTTGGTATGACATCCGAGCAGTTTGCGGAGCGTCTCTTGATAGAAGAAAAAGTGGCTGTTGTTCCGGGGACTGCATTTGGAGCGTGCGGAGAGGGATTTTTACGGATTTCCTATGCGTATTCGCTGGAGGATTTAAAGAAAGCATTGGGAAGATTGGGACATTTTATCCAGAGGCTTCGAAATGAGCAGTAAAGTTTTTCTGGAAATCGGCATTGAAATGTAGTAAAATAGGAACAAGGGAATAGAGAGTGAGAGAATAGAGAAAAAGAGGTCAGGTTCGGGAAGAGCCTGACCTTTTGATGCAAAAGGAGGAAGAAGATGTTAAACATTGTTTTGCTTGAACCGGAAATCCCCGCAAACACCGGAAATATCGGAAGGACTTGTGTTGCGGCGAATACCAGACTGCATCTGATCGAACCGCTTGGATTTCGACTGGATGAAAAGGCGCTGAAGCGGGCGGGAATGGACTATTGGAACGATTTGGATGTAAGGACTTATATCGATTATGAAGACTTTATGGAGAAAAATCCAGGGGCGAGGATCTATATGGCGACAACGAAGGCGCAGAAAAAATATACAGATGTGGAATATGAGCCGGATTGTTATATCATGTTCGGAAAGGAAAGTGCGGGGATTCCTGAAAAGCTACTGTTGGATAACAAGGAGAACTGTATTCGGATACCGATGACGGGAGATATCCGTTCGTTGAATCTGGGGAATTCCGTTGCAATTGTACTATATGAGGCTTTGCGCCAAAATGCATTTGCGGGAATGAATTGTGAGGGACATTTGCATGAACTTCATTGGTAAAATCAGAAAAAAGCGGACATACTGAAAATGGTTGAAAATGGCGGTGTTATGATGTAAAATAAATATGATTTATAAGAATGATAAAAAAATAACAAAGAAGTGATTGATATGCACAATTAGAAGAGAGGAAAATGTGAAAAAATTGTAGACTTTTAACAAAAACTGTGATATCCTATGATACAACGCTAATCAAAAGGTCATGTGTCTCGTGTTGCTGTGAGATTTATGTGTTTAGGCTTTATAAAAAATTCAGCTATATGAGAGGTGTATCATTGATTCACGATGATTGCGATAGAAAGGTGGTGACAGATAGATGGTGGAAGAGACGATCCGCGTGATCAAGGAGACAGAAGCTCAGGCAGAAAGGATTGTAAAAGAGACGCAGGAGCAATGCGACCGGTTACTTTCTGAGGCGGAGCAGCAGGCTGCACAGTTGAAAGAGGAGCAGCTCCGGCAGGCAAAGCAGAAGGCGGCGCAGGCAATGGATGCGGCGAAGGCAGAGGGTGACAAAGCCTTGGCTGAAGCAGAGAAATCGATTGGTAAGGAAGTGAAGTTGTTGAAAGAGACGGCTCTTCAAAAAGAGGGCGAAGCAGTGGACCTCATTATTTTAAAGCTGGTATAAGTAGATTCCGGCATACCTGCAAAGGCAGGAAACAGATAAGAAAATGAAAAGAAAAGGAGGGATTTGATTATGGCGGTATTGCAGATGCAGCGAATTAGTATCTGCGCACTGAAGAAAAACCGAAAAGCAATCTTGGAAAAGCTGCAGGCGCTCGGCGTTATGGAAATCGATCATGTGATTGATGATGATGACGATGGATTCCATAAAATAGATACGACAAATGAGAAAATGAGCTTTGACAAGGCGGCCGTTTCAGCAGATCGGGCAATTGAGCTGCTTCAGATGTATGCACCGGTGAAGCAGTCTATGCTGTCTTCGCTTGCCGGAAAGGAACTGGTAGAAGAAGAGCGGTACAGACAAGTGATCGGGCAGAAGGAAAAACTGGTGAAAATCGCGGCCCGGATCCAGACGCTGGATAAGGAAAAGGCAGAGCAGAAATCAGAAATCTTGAAGCTGACCAACAGCATCGAAGGTCTGACGCCTTGGCTTGCTTTGGATGTGCCGATGAATTATGCAGGAACCGTCCATACAGCAATGCTTTTGGGAGTCATGCCGACAGGAGTAACTCTGGAAGAGATATACAGTGTGATCGGTAAGCATGTACCGGAGGCAGAAGGTGTAGATGCGCATATTATTTCTGCGGATCAGGACAGTACTTATGTGGCAGTCTTCTGCATGCGCAGAGATGAAGCGCAGGTAGAAGAGGCGCTTCGTGCCAGAGGATTCGCAAAACCGTCCCAGATGTTGGGGAAGGTTCCGTTGCAGGCTGTGGAAGACATGAAGCGTGAGATTGCAGAGCGTGAACAGAAGATTACACAAATTGAGCAGGAAGTGGTTTCTCTGGATCAGTACAGAGAGGAGCTCCGGCTTTTGGCAGATTACTATCGTGTCCGCTCCGATAAATATGCGGTGCTCGGACAGATTCCGCAATCAGACAGAACATTTGTGATCAGTGGATATGTACCGAAGAAGTATGTATCAAAAGTAGAGAAACTCGCAGAAAAATACGATTGTGTATTGGATGTGGAGGAAGTGAAGGAAGATGAGGACGTGCCGATCCTGCTCCGGAACAAAGGGATGGCATCCGGGGCAGAAGGGGTATTGACGGCTTTCGGTCTTCCGGGAAAAGGGGAAGTTGACCCTACCTCGATTATGGCGGTATTCTATGTGTTCTTGTTTGGTATGATGTTATCAGATGCGGCATACGGAGCAATCGTATCGATCGTCTGTGGCGTGCTACTGCTGAAATTCCCACGTATGGGTGAAGGCATGAAAAAAGCGTTCCAGCTATTTTTCTGGTGCGGCTTGTCCACATTAGTCTGGGGAATTTTATTCGGAGGATATTTTGGAGATGCGATCAATGTCATATCAAGGGTATTTTTCGGACATGAAGTAGGAATTGCTCCGTTGTGGTTTGCTCCGTTGGATGATCCGATGAAGTTGTTGGTATTTTCCATGCTGTTCGGAGTGATCCACTTATTTACAGGTCTCGGGATCAAAGGCTATATGTGTCTGAGAGACAAGAAATATATGGATTTCTTCTGTGATGTGGTATTGTGGTATGCATTGCTCGTCGGACTTTTGATCATGCTGATTCCGAGTGAGCTGTTTGCATCTATTGCACAGATGGAAATCGTATTTCCACCGATCGTCAATACACTCGGTAAGGTACTGGCAATTGCCGGAGCTGTGGGAATCGTACTGATGTCGGGACGGAGCAATAAGAATTTTGCGCTTCGTATTGCTCTGGGAGCATATGATCTGTACAACGTGAGCGGCTGGCTCAGTGACGTACTTTCTTACTCACGACTTCTGGCTCTGGGGCTTGCGACAGGAGTTATCGCTTCTGTTATTAACCAGATGGGAAGTATGTTCGGCAACAGTATATTCGGAGCAATCGCATTTACCATTGTATTTATTTTCGGCCATATCTTCAATTTGGCAATTAATTTACTTGGTGCTTATGTGCACACAAACCGTCTTCAGTTCGTAGAGTTCTTTGGTAAATTTTACGAGGGCGGCGGAAGAGAATTTAATCCATTTAAAGCAAATACAAAATATGCAGATATTAAGGAGGAAACAAAGTTATGAGTCAGTTAGGTATTGTTTATGCGCTTCTGGGGGCAGCAGTTGCGGTATTTTTGTCAGGAGCAGGTTCCGCACTTGGAGTAGGTATTGCAGGTCAGGCAGCATCCGGTGTTATGTCTGAGGATCCGAGCAAGTTTGCAAAGGTTTTGATCTTACAGCTTCTGCCGGGTACACAGGGATTGTACGGTTTGATCATCGGTTTCGTTACATTGTCTAAGATCGGTCTTTTGGGCGGCGGAGCAGCAGAGGTTTCTGTTCAGACAGGTCTTCTGATCCTTGCAGCTTGCCTGCCGATCGGTATCGTAGGTTTGATCTCCGGTAAATCTCAGGGAAAGACAGCCGCAGCGGCAATCGGAATCGTTGCAAAGAAACCGGATCAGTTCGGTAAAGCAATGCTGTTCCCGGCAATGGTTGAGACATATGCAATTCTTGCATTGTTGATCTCATTCCTGGCAGTGAGCGCTATTCAGGTATAATAAGAGGGGGATATAGAAATCATGAGTGGATTAGAGAAAATGAAAAGTCAGATTTTGGATGAAGCGAACCACTCAGCAGAAGAACAGCTTGCCAATGCCAAAGGAAAAGCCGAAGAGATCATAAATACGGCGAAGGCAGAGGCAGAAGCAGAGTCTCTGAAAATCTCCCGGAAGTCCGATGAGGCAGTACAGGTTTATGCAGAGCGGATCAAATCTTCCTGTGATATGCAGCGGAAAAAATCACTGCTGCAGGCAAAGCAGGAAGTAATCCACGATGTGCTGTCGCAGGCATATGAGAACGTGTTGAAGCTGGATGATGCGGCATATTTTGATATGATCCGCAAGATGCTTCTCAAATATGTGCAGCCGGGAGAAGGGATTATTTGTTTTTCCGAAAAGGATCTGAAGCGGATGCCGGCCGGATTTGAAACAGAGATTCAAGAAACTGCTAAGAGCAAAGGGGGAACCCTCGCTTTGTCTCAAGAACCAAAAGACATGACTGGCGGATTTATTCTGATGTACGGCGGTATCGAAGAAAACTGTACGTTAAAAGCGATGTTTGAAGCCCGCAGAGATGAATTGTCTGACCATGTACATGGCTTGTTGTTTGCATAAGTGGGCAGGAGGTATATATTTTTGAATGAATTAGAGTATACTTATGCGGTTGCGCGGATACGTGCATTGGAGGCCTCTCTGCTGACAGATGCTTTTATCGACCAGTTGGTGAACTGCCAGAATGAAAAGCAGTGTCTGGAGCTGTTAAGCGAACGTGGTTGGGGAGATGCAGAAACAGGGCTTGACGCAGCGGCAATGCTGAAGCGGGAAGAGGAGAAGACATGGGAAGTGATTCGGGATACAGCGCCTGATCTGTCCGTGTTTGATGTTCTTTCTTATACAAAGGTGTACCATAATTTAAAAGCGGCAATTAAGGAAGTGTGTACAGAGGTGCAGAATGAGAATATTTTTTATGATGACTGTAGTATTCCGGGAAAGGAAATGCTGAGTATCGTAGAAAATAAGGAGTTCGGACGTCTTCCGGGAAAGATGTCGGCAGCGGCGCAGGATGCTTACGATACATTGCTTCATACGAGAGACGGCCAGCTGTGTGATGTCATTGTTGACAGAGCGGCGCTGGAGGCGGTTTATGAAGCAGGACAGAACGCAGAGGATGAGATCATCCGAAACTACGCAGAGTCAACCGTTGCGATCGCAGATATCAAAATTGCAGTTCGTGCGCAGAAAACAGGAAAATCGTTGGAGTTTATGAAACGTGCGATGGCAGAGTGTAAGGATATCAATGTAGAACAGCTTTCTAAGGCCGCCTTAGCGGGAATGGATGCGATTTGCGAATATCTCGCAGGGACATCTTATGCCGGGGGCGCACAGGCATTGGAGGAGTCGCCTTCCGCATTTGAACGTTGGTGCGACAACCGTATGATAGAAACAATTAAACCACAGAAATACAATGCGTTTTCTGTGGGACCTCTGGTAGCATACCAGATTGCCAGAGAGAACGAAATAAAAACAGTGCGGATCATCCTGACCGGAAAACAAAATGATTTTCCGGAAGAGGCAATCCGGGAAAGGGTAAGGGAGATGTATGTATAAGATTGCAGTGATTGGCGATTATGACAGCATTTACGGCTTCGCAACACTGGGACTTAGCATCTGTCCGGTAAAGACCCGTGAAGAGGCTGTTGATAAATTGAAGCAGCTTGCGGCAGGAAAATATGGGATCATCTATATTACGGAAGCTGTGGCAGCAGAATTGAAGGATGAAATTGAAGCGTATCAAGAGCAGACATTGCCGGCGATCATTCAGATACCGGGCGTAAACGGTAATACCGGAGCCGGTGTTGAGGGCGTAAAGAAGACTGTGGAACAGGCAGTCGGAGCGGATATTTTGTTTTCACAAGAATAAAAAGCAGGAGGTAGTTCGTCAAAATGAGCACAGGCGTAATAAAAAAGGTCGCAGGCCCGCTTGTTATTGCAACGGGAATGCGTGACGCGAATATGTTTGACGTGGTTCGTGTCAGTAACCAGAGATTGATTGGTGAAATCATTGAGATGCACGGAGATGAGGCTTCCATTCAGGTATATGAGGAGACATCCGGACTGGGACCGGGAGAACCGGTAGAGTCTATGGGTGTTCCGCTGTCTGTTGAATTGGGACCGGGACTTATCACGAGCATCTATGACGGAATCCAGAGACCGCTGGATGATATTATGAAGATTTCCGGAAACAGTTTGAAGCGTGGAGTAGAGGTTCCGTCCTTGAAGCGTGATCTGAAGTGGGAGTTTGTTCCGGTTGCACAGGTCGGAGACGAGGTGGAAGCCGGAGACGTAATCGGTACTGTACAGGAGACAATCGTTGTACAGCAGAAAATCATGGTTCCTTACGGGATTAAGGGTAAGGTAAAGGAAATCAAGGCCGGAGAATTTACAGTAGAAGAGGTTGTGGCAGTGATCGAAACCGAAAACGGGGACAAAGAACTGACAATGATGCAGAAGTGGCCGGTACGTCGGGGACGTCCGTATCAGAAAAAGCTTCCGCCGGAGATGCCGCTAGTAACAGGTCAGAGAGTTGTCGATATGTTCTTCCCGATCGCTAAGGGTGGTGTGGCAGCCGTGCCGGGACCATTTGGAAGCGGGAAAACGGTAATTCAGCATCAGCTTGCAAAATGGGCAGAAGCAGATATTGTGGTTTATATCGGATGCGGAGAGCGTGGAAATGAGATGACAGACGTTCTGAATGAGTTCCCGGAGTTGAAAGACCCGAAGACAGGACAGTCTTTGATGCAGAGAACGGTGCTGATCGCAAATACATCGGATATGCCGGTTGCCGCCCGTGAGGCATCTATTTATACAGGCATTACCATTGCGGAATATTTCCGTGATATGGGATTCTCGGTAGCGTTAATGGCAGACTCTACATCCCGTTGGGCAGAGGCTCTTCGAGAAATGTCGGGACGTCTGGAAGAAATGCCCGGTGAAGAGGGATATCCGGCATATTTGGGAAGCCGTCTGGCACAGTTCTACGAGAGGGCCGGACATGTAATTTCTCTCGGAAAGGACAACAGAGAGGGTGCGCTTTCGGTTATCGGAGCCGTGTCTCCTCCGGGCGGAGATATTTCCGAGCCGGTATCACAGGCGACATTGCGTATTGTAAAGGTATTCTGGGGATTGGATTCTGCGCTTGCATATAAGAGACATTTCCCGGCGATCAACTGGCTGAACAGCTATTCGCTGTATCTGGATGATATGGAAAAATGGTTTAATTCCGAGGTTGCCGAGGACTGGATGGAAGGGCGTCAGAAAATGATGTCACTGCTTCAGGAAGAGGCGGAATTGGAAGAAATCGTAAAAATGGTAGGTATGGATGCATTGTCGGCGAATGACCGTCTGAAAATGGAAGCGGCTCGTTCCATTCGAGAAGATTTCCTGCATCAGAACTCATTCCATGAGATCGATACCTATACCTCACTGAAAAAACAGCATATGATGATGACGCTTGTAACCGCATTCTATGAGAAGTCGGTAGAGGCGCTGAAACAGGGAGCTCCGCTGAATAAACTGATCAGTATGCCGGTTCGCGAGCAGATCGGACGTTTTAAATATACAGAAGAGGCAAATCTGGACGAAGAATTTGCAAAGGTTACAGAAGAGCTTCATGTAGAGATTGCAAACACATTGGGAAAGGAGGAATTCTAAATGCCGAAAGAGTATAGAACAATACAGGAAGTTGCCGGCCCGTTGATGCTGGTACAGGGCGTGGAGAATGTCTCCTATGACGAACTGGGAGAAATTGAACTTGCAAACGGTGAGATCCGTCGATGCAAGGTGTTGGAAGTAAACGGAAGCGACGCAATGGTGCAGTTGTTTGAAAGTTCCACCGGTATCAATCTTTCCAACAGTAAAGTAAGATTCCTTGGACGGAGTATGGAGCTGGGTGTATCAGAGGATATGCTAGGCCGTGTTTTTGACGGACTGGGAAGACCGATTGACGACGGACCGGAAATCTTGCCGGATGCCCGTATGGATATCAACGGTCTGCCGATGAATCCGGCGGCAAGAAGCTATCCGGAAGAGTTTATCCAGACAGGAGTTTCTGCAATTGACGGATTGAATACGCTGGTTCGAGGACAGAAACTGCCGATTTTCTCTGCATCCGGTCTTCCGCATGCACAGTTGGCGGCACAGATCGCAAGACAGGCAAAAGTACGCGGTACAGACGATAAATTTGCCGTTGTATTTGCCGCAATGGGTATTACGTTTGAAGAATCAAACTTCTTCGTAGAAAGCTTCAAAGAGACAGGCGCTATTGACCGTACGGTTCTGTTTGTCAATCTTGCAAATGACCCGGCGATTGAGCGTATCGCAACGCCGCGTATGGCTCTGACAGCAGCCGAGTATCTTGCATTTGAAAAGGATATGCACGTACTCGTTATTCTGACAGATATCACAAACTATGCAGATGCTTTGCGTGAGGTATCTGCGGCTCGTAAAGAGGTTCCGGGACGTCGTGGATATCCGGGATATATGTACACCGATCTTGCATCTCTCTATGAGAGAGCGGGACGTCAGAACGGCAAAAAGGGAAGTATCACAATGATTCCGATCCTGACGATGCCGGAGGATGATAAGACGCATCCGATCCCGGATTTGACCGGATATATTACAGAGGGACAGATCATTTTGAGCCGTGAGCTTTACAGAAAAGGTGTGACGCCGCCGATCGACGTACTTCCGTCACTGTCGCGTTTGAAAGATAAGGGTATCGGTGAAGGAAAAACACGTGCGGATCATTCCAATACAATGAACCAGTTGTTTTCTGCGTATGCCCGCGGAAAAGATGCAAAAGAACTTATGGTGATCTTAGGGGAAGCGGCGCTTACCGAGATTGACCTGATGTATGCGAAGTTTGCAGATGCATTTGAGGAACAGTATGTATCTCAGGGATACAGTGCGGACAGAAGCATTGAAGAGACGCTGGAGATTGGATGGAAGCTGTTATCCATGCTGCCGAGAACAGAGTTGAAACGTATCGATGATAAGTATCTGGATGAATATTACGGAAAATAGAAATAGTGACACAAAGAGGTTGTGATAGAGGATTAAGGAAACATCCATGCCAGTAAGCTCGAAAAAACCTCGCTAACTCGGCAGGATGTACCTTATACACGAATCTCGACAGGACCTCGATAGGTGTCTAAGGTAGGAGGTGACAGCGCTTGGCATCCACACAGGTAAACCCTACCCGTATGGAACTGACGCGTTTGAAAAAGAAACGTATTACTGCGATCCGTGGACATAAACTGCTCAAGGATAAACGTGACGAACTGATGCGTCAGTATCTGGATCTGGTTCGAGAGAACATGGAGGTCAGATTAAGGGTAGAACAGGGAATCCTTTCCGCAAATAAAAATTTTGTAATTGCCAAGGCAGGTATGTCGGAAGCTGCGTTGAATACGGCATTAATGGCTCCGAAACAGGAAATCAATCTGATTCCGGGAGAGAAAAATGTTATGAGTGTCGATATTCCGACATTTGAATATAAGACGAGAACGGCCGATGAGAATGATATTTATTCTTATGGTTTCGCATTTACATCCGGCGATCTGGACGGTGCAGTGAAATCATTGGCAGATATTTTGCCGGATATGATTCGACTTGCAGAGTGCGAAAAGGCATGTCAGCTTATGGCAGCGGAAATTGAAAAAACAAGAAGACGTGTAAACGCTTTGGAACATGTCATCATTCCGGAAACGGAAAAAAATATCAAATATATTACAATGAAGCTGGATGAGAACGAGAGAAGTACACAGATTCGTTTGATGAAGGTGAAAGACATGATGCTGGAAGAGGCGCATGGCTATAGTCAGAAAGCGGCGGAAGCAGCGGTGTAGGAATGAAATGAAGAGAGCTATCGGTAAAACTATGTATGTTTTGCAATAGCTCTCTTTTTGAACTGTAAGAATTCACAGATACCATAGTTGGGGGCTCTCGGCAGCATAAGAAGGGATTAGGGCAGCATCCGGTTTGAGTTCCCGATTTTCAGAATATGCATATAATATATTAGATTTTGAAAAATGGATGGTGAAGTTATGCGGGAAAAGCTGCCCTATTATATGGTATATCCGATGCCCCTTGCATTTGATGACGGACGTATGGATGAAAGAGATATGGAATACATGAAGAGTCTCTATCCGAATGTGGCAAAGCGGATTCTTCCTTATGTAGAAGAAGAATGCGACAGGTTGGAGTATCAGAACAGTATGATGTATGATGAATATCCCGATAAGTTACAATTGCGGATGATGTGCAGGCGGGTGCATGATAACGTAAGAAAAAATGAAAAAATATTTTTCGGAACAGGATATGAAAATCTGGTGACGGATCAGTCGGAGACAGAAGGTACAGCCGGGATTGATGCCGGCAAGCTTGGGGGGCAGGGGACTCCAACCTGGCTGTGGGATCTGATAGAGGTTATGCTTTATCAGGAATTGATGCGTAGAAGACGGAATAACAGGCGGGGCGGAAGAATGTATTATTAATTGAGAAAAGGGGGGAAATGTGGTATGATAAACAAGATAAAATAAATGATGTACAAAACAGGGTGAATTGCTATATGAAAAAAGATAATCTGATTTTTATCGGCATGCCTGCCGTCGGAAAAAGCACGGTAGGTGTTGTCATTGCAAAAAGACTTGGAAAACAGTTTATTGATACAGATTTGTTGATTCAGGAACAAGAGAAAAGGCTTCTGCGCGAAATTATTGCAGATGTTGGTGAGGATGGATTCCTAAAAATCGAAAATCAGGTGAATCGGGATATTGATGTGGAAAATTCTGTTATTTCTCCCGGTGGAAGCGTGATTTATTGTGAAGAGGCGATGCGGCATTTTAAAGAGATCGGAACGGTCGTATATTTATCTGCATCTTATCAAACAATAAAGCAGAGAATAAAAAGTCCGAAAAAGCGTGGTGTTGTATTAAGGGACGGGCAGACGTTCAGAGATTTGTATGATGAGCGGGTAAAGCTGTTTGAAAAATATGCGGATATTATTATTTCCGAGGATGACTGTCAGATAGAAGAGACGATCGACCGAGTTCTGGAGGCAATAGAAAAATAGCCGCTGCTGCAGTTGTGTAAAAAGCAAAAGGGTCAGCGGAATGTAAAGATTTGTAAAAAACATTTTACAAATTTGTAATTTGTGGTATAATATTGTAGCGTTTTGCAAAGTAGAACTTGGATTTTAATTACTTTACTTAATATATATGCAGCAGGGAATCAGACTTTTTGGAACCAAGATAACAATATCGGATAATAGAGGTGCAATATGGAGCAATATATTATTAAGGGTGGAACTCCGCTTGTAGGAGAAGTTGAAATCGGCGGAGCGAAAAATGCGGCTCTTGCAATTTTGGCGGCAGCGATCATGACGGATGAAACAGTTCTGATCGAGAATCTGCCGGATGTAAATGACATTAATGTAATGTTGGAAGCAATTTCCGGGATCGGAGCTATGGTTCAACGGATCGATCGGCATACGGTAAAGATCAATGGCAGTACGATCGGCAATTTTAATATTGAATACGATTATATTAAAAAAATCAGAGCGTCCTATTATCTGTTGGGAGCGCTTCTCGGAAAGTATAAGAGAGCAGAGGTGGCTCTTCCGGGCGGATGTAATATCGGAAGCCGTCCGATCGATCAGCATTTAAAGGGATTTCGTGCGCTTGGAGCAGATGTAGATATTGAACATGGCAAGATCGTGGCAGAGGCAGAGCAGCTGAAAGGAACACATTTGTATTTTGATGTGGTTACAGTCGGAGCGACGATTAATGTGATGATGGCGGCAGCTATGGCAGAAGGTATTACAATTATGGAAAATGTGGCAAAGGAGCCGCATGTCGTGGACGTTGCCAACTTCCTGAACAGTATGGGAGCCAATATCAGAGGCGCAGGAACAGATGTCATTAAGATCCGCGGTGTAAAAGCATTGCACAAAACAGAATATTCCATTATTCCGGATCAGATCGAGGCGGGAACGTTTATGTTCGCTGCAGCGGCGACAAAGGGAGATGTAACTGTGTTGAACGTGATTCCGAAGCATTTGGATGCTACCATTTCTAAATTGATCGATATCGGATGTGAGATAGAAGAATTTGATGATGCGGTTCGTGTTGTGGCAAAGGGGCGTTTAAAAAGCACACAGGTTAAAACACTTCCTTATCCGGGATATCCGACAGATATGCAGCCCCAGATCGGTGTTGTGCTTGCTCTGGCGCAGGGAACAAGTACGATTACAGAGAGTATTTTTGAAAATCGTTTTAAATATTTGGACGAACTTGCAAGAATGGGAGCGAATATTAAGGTGGAAGGCAATTCCGCAACGATCGAAGGCGTGGAGAAATTCTCCGGGGCAAGAGTGAGTGCGCCGGATCTGCGTGCGGGAGCGGCTCTTTGTATTGCAGGACTTGCGACGGACGGAATTACGGTTATCGACGACATTGTATATATCCAGAGAGGATATGAACGGTTTGAGGAGAAACTCAAAAGTCTCGGGGCAGCGATTGAACGTGTAGACGGAGAGAAGGATATTCAGAAATTTAAGCTGAAGATCAGTTAAAAGTCATTGACTTTTGCCGAGAAAACGTGTAGAGTAACATATTGTAAACAGAATAATGCAACTTTCTCTTATTCAGAGCAGTGGAGATACAAAGGATCTGTGAAGCTGCGGCAACCCCTTACAAAGGAAGGTGCCAACCTGAGCGAGTGATCGAACAATAAGGGGATTGTTAAGGTGATATTATGACAGTCCGCTATATGATAGTGGACTGTTTTCTCATTACATAGGAAAACTTCCTTTCCATGTAATAGAAACAATCTACAAAAAGAGAAAGACCAGTATGGGAAAGGAGAAATATAATGGAAAAGATTTTATTTACTTCAGAATCAGTAACTGAGGGGCATCCTGATAAAATGTGTGATCAGATTTCTGATGCGATCCTGGATGCGCTCATGGAACAGGATCCGATGAGCCGGGTTGCCTGTGAAACATGTACGACAACAGGATTGGTTATGGTCATGGGTGAAATTACAACTAAGGCATATGTAGACATTCAGAAGATTGTCCGTGATACGGTTCGGGAGATCGGCTACACAAGAGGAAAATATGGCTTTGATGCAGATACCTGCGGCGTGATCACTGCAATTGACGAGCAGTCCGCAGATATTGCTCTTGGAGTGGACAAGGCATTGGAAGCAAAAGAGAATCAGATGCCTGAGGATGAGGATATTGATGCGATCGGTGCCGGAGATCAGGGGATGATGTTTGGATATGCTTCAGATGAGACGGAGGAGTATATGCCATATCCGATCGCTATGGCGCACAAATTGGCTTTGCAGCTTACAAAGGTCAGAAAAGACGGTACGCTTTCGTATCTTCGCCCGGACGGCAAAACGCAGGTAACGGTAGAATATGATGAAAACGGTACACCGAAGCGTCTGGAGGCTGTCGTACTTTCTACACAGCATGACCCGGATGTGACGCAGGAGCAGATCCACAGCGACATCAAAGAGTATGTATTCAAGCCGATCTTGCCGGAACATATGGTAGATGATGAGACGAAGTTCTTCATCAATCCAACAGGCCGTTTTGTGATCGGCGGACCGCATGGAGACAGTGGTTTGACAGGCCGTAAGATCATCGTCGATACTTACGGCGGAATGGCAAGCCACGGCGGCGGTGCGTTTTCGGGAAAAGACTGTACAAAGGTAGACCGTTCTGCGGCATATGCGGCACGTTATGCGGCAAAAAATATTGTGGCGGCAGGCCTTGCGAAAAAATGTGAGATCCAGCTTTCCTATGCGATCGGCGTCGCACATCCGACTTCTATTCGGGTAAATACATATGGGACGGGAGTTGTTTCTGATACAAAATTAGTAGAAATTATTCGCGAGAATTTTGATCTGCGTCCGGCAGGGATTATTAAAATGCTGGATCTGCGCCGTCCGATTTATAAACAGACAGCGGCATATGGACATTTTGGAAGAACAGATGTGAAGCTTCCGTGGGAGAAACTGGACAAAGCAGATGCGTTGAAGAAATATCTGTAAGTGTCTGATCGCGGTATCCGGGAAAATTTTGAAAAATGAACCGGAACTCTTAAATTTCAATAAAACAAAGGGCGGACATCTTGCGGTGTCCGCTTTATTTTGGTACTGTTAACAGTAGGGACTGAAAACAGAGCTTAGTGAAACATACAGAGGTGGTCGAATGAAGCTAAAAACAAAATTGATCATATCCTTTATGGTGGTAGTAATCCTTACGATCCTTTTGACTACAGTGGGAATGCAGATGTTGGAATTAGAAGCGATGAGAGATATCCAACAGATGTATGTGTTTGTGATCGTGATGACATCGGCGCTTCTGATCTATTGGATTTACCGGACGATTTCTATTCCATTGGGGAAATTGCAGAAAGCGGCGAGAAATATTAAGGAGGGAAATCTGGATTTTGAGATCCGCGCGGAGGCAGACGATGAGTTTGGGCAGTTGTGTCAGGACTTTGAAGAAATGCGTCTTCGATTGAAAGCAAATGCGGAGGAGAAGGTTGTCTATGACAGGAAAAATAAGGAACTGATCAGTAATATTTCTCATGATCTGAAAACTCCGATCACAGCGATCAAGGGGTATGTCGAGGGGATTATGGACGGAGTTGCAGATACACCGGAAAAAATGGATCGATACATCAAAACAATATACAATAAGGCAAATGAGATGGATCTGCTGATCAATGAGCTGACACTCTATTCAAAGATCGATACGAACCGGATTCCTTATAATTTTACAACGATTTCGGCAGAGGACTATTTTTCGGACTGCGCAGAGGATTTGTATCTGGAGTTGGAATCCAAAGGGGTAAAATTTGAATATCACGACTATATAGAAGAAGACTCCAAGGTGATCTTAGATCCCGAACAGCTTCGGCGAGTGATCAATAATATCGTGTCAAATTCTATGAAATATACGGACAAATCAGAGCGGATCATTACGATGAATGTTCGGGATGTAGGAGATTTTATACAGGTAGAAATGTCGGATAACGGAAAAGGGATCGCAGCAAAGGATCTGCCGAATATTTTTGACCGGTTTTACCGGACCGATGCATCCAGAAATTCTTCCAAGGGAGGAAGTGGTATCGGGCTTTCGATTGTAAAGAAGATCGTGGAAGAGCATGGTGGAAAAATCTGGGCGACCAGTGAAGAGGGAAAAGGAACAACAATGTATTTTGTTGTCAGAAAATATCAGGAGGTACCGATGAATGAGTAAAAGGATTTTGATTATTGAAGATGAAGAGAGTATTGCAGATCTGGAAAAGGATTATCTGGAACTGAGTAATTTTGAGGTAGAGGTTGCCAATGACGGGCAGACGGGATTGGAATTGGCAATGAACAGTGATTTTGACCTGATCATTTTGGATTTGATGCTTCCGGGGGTGGACGGATTTGAGATTTGCAGGCAGGTAAGAGGCAGCAAAAATACTCCGATCATTATGGTGTCTGCAAAAAAAGATGATATTGATAAGATCAGAGGCTTGGGGCTGGGCGCAGATGATTATATGACGAAGCCGTTTAGTCCGAGCGAACTGGTGGCGCGTGTAAAGGCACATCTGGCGAGATATGAACGTCTGATCGGAAGTGTTATAGAGGAAAATGAGATCATTGAAATCCGTGGTTTGAAAATAGATACGACAGCGAGACGTGTGTGGGTGAACGGTGAGGAGCGTTCTTTCACAACCAAGGAGTTTGATCTGTTGACATTTCTGGCAGGGCATCCCAATCATGTGTATACAAAAGAAGAGTTGTTCCGGGAAATTTGGGATATGGAGTCGATCGGAGATATTGCAACGGTAACGGTGCATATTAAAAAAATTCGGGAGAAGATTGAATATGATACTTCTCATCCACAGTACATAGAGACGATTTGGGGAGTTGGGTATCGCTTTAAAGTGTGATCGAGCAGGGAGCCTGTAAAACGGCTCCCTCCGTAATTTAGGAAGAAGAGGACAGAGGATGATTACAAGTACAAGCAATCAGAGAGTAAAAGAAGTCGTACAGATTCAAAAGAAGAGCAAGATGCGTTCGCAGGCCGGAGTTTTTCCGGTAGAGGGAATCCGAATGATCCGTGAAGTGCCGAAAGAGCAGTTGGAAAGTCTGTATGTAACCGACGGATTTTATAAAAAATATCAGAGGGAATTAACACAGATAGAAGAAAGCGGTATAAAACCAGAGCTGGTGTCAGATGCGGTTTTTGCATATATGTCGGATACGAAGAGCCCGCAGGGGGGATTGGGGATCGTGAAACAGGTATCGTACAGTATGGAAGATTTGGTGAAAACGAAAAGCAGAGATAAGGCGTCTTATATAATGATACTTGATAATTTGCAGGACCCGGGAAATTTGGGGACGATTTTTCGGACGGCAGAGGCGGCTGGGGTAACCGGGATTTTAATGAGCAAGGACTGCGTAGATATTTATAATCCAAAGACAATCCGCTCTACAATGGGGGCGATTTACCGAATGCCGTTTTTGTATGCGGAGAATTTGATTGAAGCGATCGATGTGTTAAAGAAAAGCGGAATTCATATATATGCAGCGCATTTGGACGGTAAAAATACGTATGATAAAGAAGATTACTGTGGCGGTACGGCATTTCTGATCGGAAACGAGGGAAATGGGCTTCGACAGGAAATTGCGGAATGTGCAGATACATGGATCCGGATTCCGATGGAAGGGCAGGTTGAATCCCTCAATGCCGCAGTTGCGGCGTCTGTGCTGATGTTTGAAACTGCAAGGCAGAGGCGGGAGTGCGAATAGTAAATTTAATTTACTAAGACACACTTTTAGAAGTCGAGGTAGATTTCTGAGAGTGTGTTTTTGTTTTTAAACAAGAAAGTGTATGATTGAAAACAAGTAAAATGTGTTTAAAACAACATATAATGTTTAAAATAGAACATGTAAAATCTATAAATGTTATTTAATAACAAAATAATGTGGCAAAACGAACAAAAATGTTGACATTATAAAAAAGTTGTGTTATATTTACAACATAGAAACCATTAACAAATATATTGAAGATGCGCATCGATATATGGAGAAAACATTAGGAGGTTCAAGATGTTAACAGTTGAGGAGTTTGCAAAACATTTAGATTTAGCTTATTTAGCGCCGAATTTAAAAAAGGAAGATATCATTGAAGCATGTAATATTGCAAAAAAGTACCATGTGAATGCAGTCAATGTAAATTCATGCTGGGGAGAGCTGGTAGTAAATGAGCTGAAAGGTTCCGATGTAGGACCAAGCGCAGTAATAGGATTTCCATACGGCGCAATGTCAACAAAATCAAAATTATTTGAATTACAGGAAATGGTAGATTTGGGATGTACGGCATGTGACATGGTTGTGAACATCGGGGCTGTAAAAGACGGAAATTGGGAACTGGTTCGTCATGAAATTAGTGAATTTGTTCGTATCTGCGGCGAGGGGTGCGATACAAAGCTGATTTTTGAAGTTGGCTTTTTGACAGATGAAGAGATTGCAAAACTGACAAAAATTTGTTGTGAATGTGGAGTGACATATGTAAAAACAGCAACAGGTTCTCAGGCTTTTCCGACAGAGGATCAGGTTAGAATTATGAAAGAGAATTTGTCAGGGGACACAAAGATCAAAGTATCCGGAGTTCCGCGAACATTTACAATGGCATCTGCACTGTATATGTTTGAACATCTTGGCGTGAGTCTGTGCGGCACAAGAAGTGCGGGAAAACTGGTACAGGAATATATGGATTATCTGGAAGAATTAAAATAAGGTAGAGAAGGTAGTGGAGAGATATGCAGACAGTAAATTATAATTTGGGCTCATTGGTGAGTGGAGATGTTCAGATTGTTTCAAAAGATGAAGCATATGTCAGAAGAGCTCTGCATCAGAATATTAGTTTTGATGAATACGCTTTTTTGATGAAAGTAGTGAAATATATTGGAGTAAGCGAGAGGTTCCGCGATGTTATTGACCGCTTTCATGTTGCAGAAGGAGAGACTCCGGCCGGTTTCAAGATTGAATATAATATGAAAGAAATATGGCAATTAAGCAGGGAATAGGCATGGTACATCAGCATTTTATGCTGATGC
>CAUWKK010000008.1:0-78034 GCA_963559385.1 uncultured Schaedlerella sp. | reverse complement strand
GCTAAATATGAGCAAGCATTTCAATGTGATATTTGGAAAGCAGGAGGAAGTGATTGTTATGAATAAGACAGTTAATATTGAAAACAAATTCTTGCTTACGTTCACAGAAGCAAGTCGATATTTTGGAATCGGGGAAAACAAACTTCGCAACATGGCAAGTTTAGAACAGAATCCCGACTGGTTACTATACAACGGAAGTAGACAGTTAATTAAGCGGGTGCGTTTAGAGGAGATTCTTTTGAAATCCGAGACAATCTAAATGTATTAAGGCTATGGAAAGAAAGCCTTGTCTACAGAAATATTTCCAAGGGAACTAGGGCGGAAAATAGTGAAGACAGAAGAAATTCGACACGCCGGTGACTATGATACATTTTATATTGTTTCCAAAGAAGCGACAGATTAACAGATTAAAACTGCCGAAATGCTGCTGGAATTAGCAAAGAAGCATTTAGAAATTGAATAAAGCTGTTTTAACAAGTATTAAAACACGAGAGCAAGAATATGAGTAGATTTTTGCTTTCGTGTTTTTTATTTGCCTGAAAATATTTTTTAATCTTTCCGAAAAAATTCATGAAATTTACAGAAAAGCCTTGTGTACGGACTTCTTATTTACTGAAGTTTGCTATATTGATAACGAACACGGTAACGAGCTGCATCGCTCAGACGGGATGAATGTAGGATAAAACAATTCGGAGAACTAATAAGCATGGACCTTGTTCTAGGACTTCCACCCTTGTATTCTCGAGGACAGTATAAAAAGTTTCGAGAATACTTTTACCGGGATGGAAAAATCGTTCACTTTGTATATATGGGGAAATCATACCGAGTGACTTTTTCAAACGTGTTTGTTCATATGCAGATGTATGAAACTCTATGATATTTGTGAAAAGCTGGATTTAATCTGTAAGCGTGCGGGTTGGGATACGGATGACAAAGGTTACTGGCAGGGAAATTACAAAGGCATTGATGACTGGGAATTATGAGCAAAGTTAGGTATAGGCTTTTGTGTGGATCTTTGTTATAATATAACCAACAGAGAAGGAGTGTGAATAACATGGGTGAAGAAAAAAAGCGCCTTCCGGTGGGAGTAGAAAATTTTGAGCAGATTATAAAAGATAACTATTATTATGTTGATAAAACAGGATTGATTTCAGAACTAATCCGTAATGGTGGAGTGGTAAATCTCTTTACCAGACCAAGGCGCTTTGGAAAAACTTTAAATATGAGTATGCTGGAGCACTTTTTTTCCATAGAGAGAGACCAGAGTATCTATGATGGATTGGAAATTTCAAAAGATACAAAACTGTGTGAAGAGTATATGGGGAAATATCCGGTTATTTCAATTTCCCTGAAAGGAATCAATGCGGCCGCTTATGAGGATGCATTTGATTTTGCGGTTCAGATTATGAAGAATGTAGCAGGTAAAATGCAGTTTCTTTTGGAAAGTGGGAATCTAAGTGATTTTGATAAGTCAGAATATAAGAAACTTTTAGATAGCGGAATGAGTAAAGCTGTATTTTGCAGCGGATTGAAAACTTTATCGGAATTATTGGAGAAACATTACGGAACAAAAGTAGTTCTTTTGATTGATGAGTATGATGTTCCATTAGCAAAAGCATTTGAAAACGGGTATTATGATCAGATGATCTTTTTAATCCGTAGTTTATTGGAACAGGCATTGAAAACGAATGACAGCCTGAAATTTGCAGTGATGACAGGATGCATGCGTATTTCAAAAGAAAGTATCTTTACGGGGCTTAATAACCTGAAAGTATTGTCCATTACAGATGAACGGTATGATGAATATTTCGGTTTTACAGATACGGAAGTAAGAGAAATGCTGAAGTATTATGAAATCGAGGATCATTATGAAGAAGTAAAGAACTGGTATGACGGGTATCAGTTTGGCAGCGTGGAAGTGTACTGCCCTTGGGATGTATTGAATTACTGTGATAAAATAAAAGACCATGCGGATTCGTTTCCGGAAAATTATTGGATCAACACCAGCAGTAATGATGCCGTTAGAAAATTTATTCAAATGTCCGATAATTTTAAAACCAAGCGTGAGATTGAAACTCTGCTTGCCGGAGAGGAAATCATAAAAGAGATTCATCAGGAGCTTGTCTATCCGGAAATGTATCAGTCTTTGGAGAATGTCTGGAGTCTTTTGTTTATGACGGGATATTTAACGCAGCGTGGAAGGGTTGATGCAAAACGGTATAAACTTGCGATACCGAATCTGGAAATCCGGGATATTTTTCAGACACAGATCATGGAATACTTTAAAGAGCGTGTAAAAAAAGACGGCGACACGTTAAGCCGGTTTTGTAATGCCCTGAAAAGTGGTGAAGAAACGAAGGTAGAGGAGATTTTTGAAAGCTACCTGAAAAAGACCATCAGTATCCGGGATACGTTTGTGAAAAAAGCAAGTAAGGAGAACTTTTATCATGGGATACTGCTTGGAATTCTGGGTGTGAAGGAAGAATGGTACGTATCGTCCAATCAGGAAAGCGGCGAAGGATACAGCGATATCCTCGTTGAAACCGAAAACAGTGAAACGGTTATCCTTATCGAAGTCAAGTATGCCAATGACGGAAATCTTGATCAGGCTTGTGAACGCGCACTACAACAGATAGAGGAAAAGAAATATGATGAAGAACTCCGGGAGAACGGAGTGGATAAAATTTTAAAATACGGGATTGCGTGTTATATGAAACGATGCAAAGTAAAACTGGCAGATTCATGATACTTCCCAAAAACAATCAGGTGATAAAAAAGCGGAACTGTAGGAGTGCAGTTCCGTTTTTTTATGGCCTGATTTATGAGCCAGAGGAAAGGAGCGTTGCAATTGAAACATAGAAGACACAGATGGCTCTAGAGGTTTTGCCTAAGAATAACGCCGCACAATTGATTCCGCTTGACGAAAGATATTTGCTTGAAGTTCTTCCCTAAAATGTATATAATGGTGTAGATTGGATGAGTCAATCACATAGCAGATGCTTCTGTAATGTTGTATCGTGTTGTATAATTATGCATGGTGTTTTCCAGTGATAAATAGTAATGGAAATATATACAAAAACAGAAAGGAAATATATGAGAAAACTTGCATTAAATGATGAAATATTACTAAAAATCGAGAAACCCGCCCGGTATATCGGGAATGAAGTCAATAGTGTCATGAAAGACCCGGAAAAAGTGGATATTAGGTTCGCCATGTGTTTTCCGGACGTCTATGAAATCGGTATGTCTCACTTGGGAATCCAGATTTTATATGCATTGTTTAACAGACGAGAGGACGTATGGTGTGAGCGTGTCTATTCGCCATGGTTGGATCTGGATAAGGTGATGCGGGAAGAACAGATTCCGCTGTTTGCACTGGAATCCCAAGATCCCATAAAAGAATTTGATTTTCTGGGGATTACAATTCAGTATGAGATGTGCTACACCAATATTCTTCAAATACTGGAATTGAGCCGGATTCCTCTCCATGCCGTTGACAGAGCGGAAGAGGATCCGATTGTGATCGGAGGCGGACCGTGTACCTATAATCCGGAACCATTGGCAGATTTCTTTGATCTGTTCTATATCGGAGAGGGAGAGACTGTTTATGATGAGCTTCTGGATACTTATAAGAAATGTAAGGCAGAAAAAAAGAGTCGTCTTGAATTTTTGGAGAAGGCAGCGGAAATCGAGGGGATTTATGTTCCGCGTTTCTATGAGCCGTCCTATTATGAGGACGGAACATTAAAGACATTTACCGCAATCAATCCGCATGCACCGGAGAAAGTAAAAAAGCAGGTTGTTATGGATGTGACAGAAGCTGTTTATCCGGAAGCGCCTGTTGTGCCGTACATAAAAGCCACGCAGGATCGTGTCGTATTGGAAATCCAGCGCGGCTGTATTCGCGGATGCCGGTTCTGCCAAGCGGGGATGATCTATCGTCCGACAAGGGAACGTAATGTAGAGAAGTTAAAAGCTTATGCCAGAGAAATGTTGAAAAATACAGGACATGAAGAAATCTCTCTGAGTTCTTTGAGCTCCAGTGATTATTCAGACTTGGAAGAACTGGTAACCTTTTTGATCGAGGAATATCAGGGACAGGGAATCAATATTTCACTGCCGTCACTTCGGATCGACGCATTCTCATTGGATGTGATGAGCAAGGTGCAGGATATTCGGAAAAGCAGTCTGACGTTTGCACCGGAAGCCGGCTCACAACGGATGCGAAATGTTATCAATAAGGGGTTGACGGAAGAGGATATCCTAAACGGCGCAGGACAGGCTTTTGAGGGCGGCTGGTCAAAGGTAAAGCTTTATTTTATGCTTGGCCTTCCGACGGAAACAGAGGAGGATATAAAAGAAATCGCACAGCTGTCCGATCGTGTGGCGCGCAGGTACTACGAGATTCCGAAAGAACAGCGCAACGGGAAATGTCAGATCACCGCAAGTTCATCTTTCTTTGTGCCGAAACCGTTTACTCCATTCCAATGGGCGCCGATGTGCACCGGTGAAGAGTATGTTCACAAGGCATCTGTAGTGAAACACGAATTTCAGCAGCAGCTCAACCGAAAGAGTTTGAAATATAACTGGCACGAGGCAGATGTGACTGTTCTGGAGGGTGTTTTTGCACGGGGGGACAGACGAACCGCTGCAGTAATTGAAGAGGCATATCGTCTGGGGTGTCTTTATGATTCCTGGACAGAGAGTTTTGACAATGCGCTTTGGATGAAAGCATTTGAAAATACAGGTGTGGATATTGATTTTTATACTCGCAGAGTGCGGGATACCGAAGAACTGCTGCCATGGGATTTCATTGAAATCGGTGTGAGCAAATCATTTTTAAAGCGAGAGTGGGAGAGGGCAAAAGAGGGAATTGTAACTCCAAATTGCAGGGAGAAATGTTCCGGCTGCGGTGCGGCCGGATTCGGAGGAGGTGTCTGCTATGAAAATTAGAATAAAATTTCGAAAATATGGGGTTCTGAAATTCATCGGACATCTGGATGTTATGCGTTTTTTTCAAAAAGTTATGCGTCGGGCAGAGATTCCGATTGCTTTTACCGGGGGCTACAGTCCTCACATGATCATGTCTTTTGCAAGTCCTCTGGGAATCGGATTGACCAGTGACGGAGAATATGTAGATATCGAATTGTCTGAGCCGATTGCCGGCGAAGAGGCTGTAAAACGTATGAATGCTGTTATGGTTGAGGGAATGGAAGTGTTAAGCTTCCGGCAGATTTCTGAAGAGAAAAAAGCAACCGGTATGGCAATTGTCGCAGCGGCGGATTATCTCGTCACCGTGCGAAAGGGCAGCCTTCCGGCAGATTGGAAAGCATCCTTTGAAAGCTTTTATGCACAGCCGGAAATCCGGATCGTAAAGCAGACAAAACGCAGCGAGCAGGAGGTTGACATCCGGCCGATGATTTATGAAGCGCATATAGAAAACGACGGTCTGTTTTTAAAGCTGGCTGCCGGAAGTGTACAGAATTTGAAGCCGGATCTGGTAATGGAAGCATTTTTAAAGAATATAAATGCAGAACATGAGGATGTGGCATTTGCATTTCATCGTCTGGAAATGTATGCAGATGTCGGAAATGAGGGAGAACGGACACTGGTGACATTGGAATCACTGGGAACCGAAGTTGAAGGTTAAAATGATACGAAAAATTTTGATTACAAAAGACAAGAACTACATATGGACATGGGAGTTAGAAGATGATGAGGTAGTGGAAATCCATTGCAGCCCACAGGAAAAATTATCGAAGCAAAAACCGGTTCTAAACAGCATCTATATCGGGAAGGTACAAAATATCGTTCCGAATATCGGAGCTGCTTTTATCGACATCGGAGGAGTCAATTGTTATTATGATATCAGCCAGGCAAAGCATGCGTTTTTTACACATAAGATAGGGAAGCAGCCATTGTGCATCGGGGATGAGCTGGTCGTGCAGATTACAAGAGAGGCGGCAAAAACAAAAGCTCCGACTGTCAGCAGCAATATCAGCTTTACCGGACGATATGCGGTGCTGACTTCTGGAAATACAAGGATCGGAGCATCTGCCAAGATCCCGAAGCTGCAAAGGGAAGAGTTAAAGGCCAGGCTCCGGGATTTGAGAAATGATCAGTTCGGCATTATCCTTCGGACGAATGCCAAGGATGCCGCATTTGAAAACGTACTTGAAGAAATTCAAAACCTGCAAAAGAGCTATCAGCATTTGAAAGAAACCGCAGTACACCGTACCTGTTATTCCTGTCTGGAAGCAGCAGAAAAACCTTATATTGCAGATTTAAAAAACGTATATTTCAATGGACTTCAGGAAATTGTTCTGGAGGACGCAGATCTATTTGACGAAGTAAAGGAATATTTTGAAATTTCTCAGCCGGAATATCTGCCGTTGCTGCGCAGATATGATGAGGAATCCTTTTCTCTTTCTTCGCTGTATAATTTAAGAAAAGTATTGGAACGGGCTGTAAATGAACGAGTGTGGCTGAAGCACGGCGGATATCTCATTATTCAGCCAACCGAAGGAATGACGGTGATCGATGTCAATTCCGGAAAGGATGTTTCCAAGAAAAATACAACAGAAGCCTGCTTAAAGATTAATCTTGAAGCTGCTGAAGAAATCGCACGTCAGATGCGTCTTCGTAACTTATCGGGAATCATTTTGGTGGATTTTATCAATCTGGATGAAGAAAAGGCGATGCAGACATTATTAAAAGAATTTCGTCGGTTTCTTTCAAAAGACCCGATTCAGGCAACGCTGATCGATGTCACCGGACTTCAGCTTGTTGAGGTTACAAGAAAGAAAGTAAGAAAGTCTTTATATGAATATTATCAGAAAGAATACACCCACTTCTGAGATAAAGGAAATGACAGCAGGAGAACAACATATTTGAAATCGGAGGAAATACAATATGAAGAAAGTAGTAAAATTCGGAGGAAGCTCACTTGCAAGTGCAGAGCAATTTAAGAAGGTCGGAAAGATCATTCGGGCCGACGAATCCAGAATGTATGTCGTACCATCCGCACCGGGCAAGCGTTTTTCCGGTGACACAAAAGTGACGGATATGCTCTATAGCTGCTATGGGGCTGCTATCCGCGAGAAAAAATTTGCTGAACAAATGGATGTGATCCAAGAACGCTATCAGGAGATTATTGACGGGCTTGGACTTAACGTTTCTTTGGAGAAGGATTTTGAGATAATTCGAGAAAATTTCGGCAAAAAGATCGGGCGGGATTATGCGGCTTCCAGAGGCGAATTTTTGAACGGAAAAGTAATGGCAGCATATCTCGGATATGAATTTATCGATGCGGCAGAGGTTATTCGTTTCCGGAAAGACGGAAGCTTTGACGAGGATGTCACGGATCAATTGCTGAGTGCACGGCTGGAAAATTGCAAGGGTGCTGTAATCCCTGGATTTTACGGCGCGAAGGAAGACGGAACAGTCGTAACATTTTCAAGAGGGGGATCGGATGTAACAGGCTCTCTGGTAGCTTTGGCTGTCGGAGCTGATTTGTATGAGAACTGGACAGATGTGTCCGGATTTTTGATCGCCGATCCCCGGATTGTAAAAAATCCAAAATCGATTGAAACAATTACATACAGAGAATTGCGTGAGCTTTCTTACATGGGGGCGAGTGTTCTTCATGAAGATGCCATTTTTCCGGTACGTAAAGCGGGGATTCCGATCAACATCCGGAATACCAATGCACCGGAAGATAAGGGGACGCTGATTGTAGAGGGAACCTGTAGACAGCCGAAATATACGATCACCGGAATTGCAGGAACAGACGGTTTTGCGTCAATTACCGTAGAAAAGGCGATGATGAACTCTGAAATCGGGTTTTGTCGTAAGGTTCTGGAGGTGTTTGACAAAAATGATATTTCTATTGAACATATGCCTTCCGGTATTGACACGATGACAATTTTCGTACACAAAGACGAATTTGAAGAAAAAGAACAGCGTGTACTTGCAGGAATACATAAGGCTGTACATCCGGATCATATCGAATTAGAATCGGATCTTGCTTTGATCGCAATTGTAGGGCGTGGGATGCGTGCTACACGAGGAACGGCAGGAAGAATTTTTTCCGCTTTGGCGCATGCGCATATCAATGTCAAAATGATCGATCAGGGGTCCAGTGAGTTAAATATCATCGTCGGAGTACGCCATGATGACTTTAAGAATGCAATCCGTGCACTTTATGATATTTTTGTAGTGACACAGATATAGAAGAGATTCGGGAGGACTGACGATGAATATTTTGTTTTTCTTAAAGCCGAAGGGCGAGGTTGCATATGTACATGATTACTGCACGTTGAGGCAGGTGTTGGAAACCATGGAATATCACAGATACAGTTGTATTCCGATGCTGAATAAAGACGGAAAATATGTCGGCACCATTACCGAGGGGGATTTACTCTGGTTTATAAAAAAGCAGCAGAATATGGATATTAAAAAGGCGGAAAATATTTTTATCACAGATTTTCCGAAAAAAACAAATTATACAACTGTTTCTGCAGATGCGGATATGGAAGATCTGCTGCAAAAAGCAATGAATCAGAATTTCGTTCCCGTAATTGACGATATGGAAAATTTTATTGGGATCATTACACGAAAGAGCATTATTGAATATTGTTACAATCAATTACTGGAATTAAAATCGCAGGAGAAGTGTTTGAAAGAAAATGCAGAAAATACGGATACAGAAAATCTATAAAATCGCCGTCTATAAAATCAATACAGAAAATCTACAAAAACGGTTGACTTTCAAAACTTCATATGCTATTCTTTAGAAGTATGCCGCACAATGAGGTTTTGAAAGTGATACAAAAGTCGTATCCACCGTAGTTGGCGAGTAATGATAATAGGAGGTGCCCCATGTACGCGATTATAGCAACAGGTGGTAAACAGTACAAAGTAGCCGAAGGCGATATCATTAAAGTAGAAAAGCTTGGTGTAGAAGCTGGAGAGACTTATACGTTTGACCAGGTTCTTGCAGTGAACAACGATAAGCTCGTTGTTGGTAATCCGGTTGTTGACGGAGCAACAGTTACAGCTTCCGTAATCGGAGACGGCAAGGCGAAGAAAGTCATTGTTTACAAGTATAAGAGAAAATCTGGATACCATAAGAAAAATGGTCACAGACAGCAGTATACAGCAGTCAAGATCGAAAAGATCAATGCATAATCAGTTATGATCCATGCAACAATTTATGTGAATGAACATCATGCATATACAGGATTTGACTTTATCGGACATGCCGGATATTCTGAGACAGGAACCGATATTGTTTGTGCAGCGGCATCTATGCTGATCATCAATACGCTGAATGCGATTGAACGATATACAGGGGATGAGACAAGCTGTATTTCTGATGAAGAAGGCGGAATGATACAGTTTCGTTTTCGGCAGGAACCGTCGCATGATGCACAGTTATTGGTCAAATCCATGCTTCTCGGTTTGGAGAGCTTGGAAGACAATAACGAATACGAACCATATATTGACATTATTTTCGAGGAGGTGTAACTACCATGATGAAATTGAACCTTCAGTTTTTCGCTCATAAAAAAGGAGTTGGTTCTACAAAGAACGGACGTGACTCTGAAGCAAAGAGATTGGGTGCCAAAAGAGCAGACGGACAGTTTGTAAAAGCTGGCAACATCCTTTACAGACAGCGCGGAACAAAGATTCATCCGGGTCTGAATGTAGGACGCGGCGGAGACGATACTTTGTTTGCACTGGTTGACGGTGTTGTAAGATTTGAAAGAAAAGGAAGAGATAAGAAGCAGGTTTCTATCTATCCGGTAGCTGAATAATCAACCGTTTAAAAAGGCAGGAAAATTTTCCTGCCTTTTTTTAGGATAGATTACCATTTCATATACAGAATAAATACAGGAGGATGCGTTATGTTTGCAGACAGAGCAAAAATATGGATTCGTTCCGGCAATGGCGGCAACGGTCATTGCAGCTTTCGCCGCGAGTTATATGTCCCCAATGGAGGACCAGACGGTGGTGATGGCGGAAAAGGCGGGGATCTGATCTTTGAAGTAGATAAAGGTTTAAATACGCTTGTCGACTATCGGCACAAACGGAAATATGCCGCAGGCAACGGCGAGGAAGGCGGAAAACGGCGCTGTCATGGAAAAAACGGAAAAGATCTCGTTTTAAAGGTGCCGGAGGGAACCATTATCAAAGAGGCAAAAAGCGGGAAGGTAATTGCGGATATGTCCGGTGAAAATCAACGGCAGATCGTATTACGAGGCGGAAAAGGGGGACTTGGAAACCAGCATTTTGCCACTTCGACCATGCAGGTGCCGAAATACGCACAGCCGGGAAAGCCGGCTATGGAACTGGAGGTTACCTTAGAGCTTAAAGTCATTGCAGATGTGGGACTGATCGGTTTTCCGAATGTCGGAAAATCAACATTGTTATCCAGAGTTACCAATGCAGATCCAAAGATTGCAAACTATCATTTTACAACATTGAATCCAAATCTCGGAGTTGTAGATCTGGAGCATGCAAAGGGCTTTGTTATGGCCGATATTCCCGGACTGATCGAAGGAGCATCTGAGGGAGTCGGATTAGGACATGAATTTTTGCGTCATATCGAGCGCACAAAAATGATGATCCATGTCGTAGACGCAGCGGGGATCGAAGGAAGAGACCCCGTTGATGACATTTATAAAATCAATAAGGAACTGGAAGCTTACAATCCGGAAATTGCAAAACGACCGCAGGTCATCGCTGCCAATAAAACCGATTTGATTTATACAGATGAGAATCCGGTAGAACGGCTGCAGAAAGAATTTGAACCTAAGGGCATCCGTGTTTTCCCGATTTCCGGTGCAACAGGAAAAGGGATTTCGGAATTGCTTTATTATGTCAGTGAACAACTGCAGACAATGGATTCTAAACCAATCATTTTTGAACAGGAATACTTCCCGGAGGATGAACTGATTTATGAGGAACTCCCGTATGAAGTAACACAGGAAGATGGTATATACGTTGTAGAGGGACCGAAAATCGAAAAAATGCTTGGCTATACAAATCTGGATTCCGAAAAAGGGTTTGCATTCTTTCAGCGTTTCTTAAAAGAAACCGGAATTCTGAGCGAATTGGAGGCCGCCGGAATCCAAGAGGGAGATACCGTAAGAATGTACGGACTTCAGTTTGATTACTATAGATAGTGGGAAAATGCTTTTCGGAGAAAAGGAGAATATTACAATGACGACAAAACAAAGAGCATATTTAAAGAGCCTTGCAATGACAATGGAACCGATTTTTCAGATTGGAAAATCCAGCATGACTCCGGGACTGACACAGGCTATTGCGGAGGCTCTTGAGGCACGTGAACTGATTAAGATCAGTGTGCTTAAAAACTGTGCCGATGATCCGCGAGAGCTTGCAGAACTGATTGCCGAACGTACTCATTCGCAGGTTGTTCAAGTGATCGGAAAAAAAATCGTGCTGTATAAAGCAGGAAAAGACAATAAGAAAAAGATTGTATTACCGTAGGTGACTGTTATGAAAATAGGAATCATGGGCGGCACATTCGACCCTATTCATATTGGACATCTGCTTCTCGGACAATTTGCTTACGAGGACTTTGGGTTAAATGAAATCTGGTTTTTACCCAATGGAAATCCTCCTCATAAACAGACAGAAGAGGGAACAGAAGCATTGATGCACCGCGTAGAAATGGTTCGTCTTGCAATCCGCGACATTCCGCATTTTAAATTGTGTATGCATGAAGCAGAGGATACAAAACATTCTTATACGTATCAGACGATGCGGGAGTTAAACAGAGAATATCCGGAGTATGAGTTTTATTTTATTCTGGGTGCAGATTCTTTATTTGAGATAGAAAGCTGGAAATTTTTTCGGGAGATTTTTCCTACCTGTACGATTCTTGCCGCTATGCGGGATGATAAAAACGCAGAACAAATGTACCGACAGATCGCATATCTTGCAGAACACTATCAAGCAAGAATCGAGCTGTTGCGTGCGCCGCTGTTAGAGATTTCTTCTACGGCAATCCGCAGCCGCGCAGGTCGTAATTTAAGTGTATATTATATGGTGCCTGATATCGTGGCAGAGTATATAAATAGGCATGCGCTTTATCAAGGTAATACGAAAGAAATGATTTCTGCTTCAGATATGGTTTCGCAGTGAAAATATACGGAGAATGAACAATGGAAGATTTAAGAGAAATACAGCAAAGACTGGAAAAAAAACTGAAAAAGGAACGCTACATCCACACTGTCGGCGTGATGTATACGGCGGCATCCCTTGCAATGCGATACGGAGAGGATATAGCAACCGCCATGACAGCCGGACTTTTGCATGACTGCGGAAAATTCGCTTCGATCGTCGAACAAATAGAACTCTGCAAAAAATATAAGATTCCTCTGACAGAATTTGAATTAAACGTTCCTGCTCTGATCCATGCCAAACTCGGAGTATTTTTGGCGGAAGAAGAGTATCATATTACTGATAGAAGAGTTTTAGATGCAATTCAATACCATACAACCGGAAAACCCAATATGAATCTGCTTGAAAAGATCATTTATCTGGCAGATTACATTGAACCCGGAAGAAAAATGATTCCCCGGCTTCCGGAAGTAAGAACACTTTCTTTTACAGAAATTGACAGAGCTGTTTGTCTCTGCTCTGAATTAACACTGTCCTATCTGGAAAGGGTGGGACGCACCGTTGATCCATTGACAAGACAGACATATGAATACTATAAATAGGAGGAGAGGAGAAAATGAATCAAGCAAAAGAAATGGCAAAAACAGCCTATCAGGCGTTGAGCGATAAAAAGGGAGAAGATATCAAAATTATTGATATTGCAGGAATTTCTGTAATGGCAGACTATTTCCTGATCGCAAACGGAAACAGTGACAGTCAGGTACATGCTTTGGTTGACAATGTAGAAGAGGAGATGCACAAAGCAGGCTATACCTTAAAGCAGCGGGAAGGCTACGGAAACGGAAGTTGGGTACTGTTAGACTTCGGTGATATCATTGTGCATGTATTTGATAAGGAAAATCGTCTCTTTTATGATTTGGAGAGAATCTGGAGAGACGGTAAAGTGATCGATGCAGAGAGTTTCGAGTAATCATCATCGGTTCATTGAAAATATCATCTATATACAGGCAGAAGAGAGGGGTGCATGAACATAATATATCTGATTCATGCGCCCCTCATTCTATGATTTTTCTATATTCTGAAATTCTATTTAAAGAAACGGAAAACACCGATTACTTTTCCTAAAATCGTCACATCCGGTACAATAATCGGATCCATAAAATCATTCTCCGGCTGCAGGCGAATCATACCTTCCTCTTTATAAAAGGTCTTAACAGTAGCTCCGTCCTCGATCATAGCTACAACCATATCTCCGTTATCCGCAGTATTCTGCTCCTGTACAAGTACATAATCCCCTGTAAAAATACCGGCATTGATCATACTGTCGCCTTTAACAGAAAGTAAGAAGGTCTGTTTATTAGGAAGCTTTTCTACAGGAATCGGGAAATAATCTTCTATGTGCTCCTGTGCAAGCAGCGGCTGCCCTGCGGCTACATATCCAAGCATCGGAACATTCGTCACTTCACGACGGGTTAAATTAAACGTATCATCCAAAATTTCAATAGCACGCGGCTTTGTAGGGTCACGCCGGATATATCCGTTCTTCTCCAAAGTCTCAAGATGGGAATGAACAGAAGAAGTGGACTTTAGATTTACCGCCTCGCAAATCTCACGTACTGCCGGAGGAAATCCCCGTTCCAAAATCTGTGACTTGATATATTCCAGAATTTCTTCCTGTTTCTTACTGATTTTACCATATGACATAATATGTAACCTCCTGTCTATTACCTGTTTTTATAGTAACATATTACAAAAAGAAAAGCAAACACTTGTTGCGAAAATATGTTCGGTTTTTAGGCGGAATCCTATTGACAAACATCTGTTCGTATCTTATAATACATATATCAAGCAAAACAAGTGTTCGTTTTTGGAGGGGAAGCGTATGACGGCTGTAAGAAGAAATAGAGAAAACATGCAGAATAGAACAGATGATACAAAGAGAAGAAGAGCAGTTCCCGGAAGAAACAGGGCGAAAAGAAGCACTTTCGCAGTATCCGGAATTGCTGTGTTTACGGCTGCGCTTTTTATAATTTTTGGACTTCTGATATCAGGCAGTTTCCAATCATTTGCTCAAGATGAATCTGGAATCAGAGAAACCTATTACAAAAGTATCACAATAGAAAAGGGGGATACTTTATGGAACATTGCCGAAGAATATATAACAGATGATTTTGACTCAATAGAGGAATATATCTCTGCATTAAAGAATATGAACAATTTGAAAAACGATAGAATTTTCTTTGGTGATAAGCTTATCGTTGCATACAATCCCAAATTGTAGCATCATGTTTTTATATTTTTTAGCGAGCATCTGATTTCAAGAACATTTTTAAGATTGAAGTAATCAAATATTTTACGGTATCAATATACATCCCCAATGTATTGATATATACAAACTCACCTGTGGAGGCAGTGTGTTTCAACGAAAGTAGAAATGCATTGCCTCATTTTATAGTTAAATATATCTATACGACAAATACCGATTTTTCCAAAAGATATAGACATAAAATCAAAAATCTGCTATAATCGGTACATATGAATCTAAGAAATGAGGAATTTGATACTATGGAACATATAGACATGCAATTAAATGAAACACATCGAAAAACCTACCATGAACAGACCTATATTGACCATACATTGCGGCTTCGTGAAATATTAAAAACGTTACCTCCATTTGCAAAAGATTATTTTCGTGCTGTAGAGCCAACGACATCGGCAAAAACAAGAATTTCTTATGCCTATGACATTCGCGTTTTTTTTCATTTTTTAATGGATTGTAATCCCGTCTATCAAAATTATACAATGCAGGATTTTAAGGTTTCTGATCTGGAGCATCTGGAACCTGTAGATATTGAGGAATATCTGGAATATCTGAAAGTTTATAAAAATGAGGAGGAAAAACAAATTACCAATACAGAAAAAGGTCTCTCCAGAAAGATGTCTGCGCTTCGGAGCTTTTACGGATATTATTTCAAACGCCAGATTATCAGCAAAAATCCGACTCTGCTTGTAGATATGCCAAAGCTTCACGAGAAGGCAATTATCCGTCTGGATACGGATGAGGTTGCTTCTCTTTTAGATTTTGTAGAGCATGGCGGGGATGAATTAACCGGACAGAAAAAGGTATATTATGAAAAAACGAAAAATCGGGATCTGGCGATCATTACTCTTCTGCTTGGAACCGGTATTCGAGTCTCAGAATGTGTGGGGCTGGATATACAGGATGTAGATTTTAAGAATAATGGGATTAAGGTGACTCGTAAGGGAGGAAACGAAATGATCGTTTATTTTGGCGATGAGGTTGAAAATGCTTTGAAACAGTACCTTTATACGACGCGTAAAACGACAACTCCGCTTGCAGGACATGAAAATGCTCTTTTTTTGTCTACACAGAGAAAACGAATGGGTGTGCAGGCTGTTGAAAATATGGTTAAGAAATATGCACGTCAGGTTACCCCAAACAAAAAAATCACTCCGCATAAGCTGCGCAGTACATACGGTACTTCGCTATACAGAGAAACCGGTGATATTTACCTTGTCGCCGATGTCCTCGGACATAAGGATGTCAATACGACGAAAAAGCATTATGCTGCGATTGATGAGAACCGAAGACGTCATGCCGCAGGCGCAGTCAAATTGCGGAAGCCGTAAATAAAACAACTTGAAATCAGGAGCAAAACAATATAAAATAAGACAGAATCAATAAAAAACAGATTGAAAATACAGAATACGAGGATTGAAATTATGCAGTTACAACGGTTACTAAGCTATACAAGAAAGGCTGTCGACGAATATCAGATGATTGAAGAAGGCGATCATATTGCGGTTGGGATCTCCGGCGGCAAGGACAGCCTTACATTGCTCTACGCACTTCATGGTTTGAAGCGATTTTATCCAAAGCATTTTGAACTGAGCGCTATTACAGTCGATTTGGGATTTGAGGATTTTGATCTCTCTCCGATCCGGAAATTATGTAAAGAACTGGAAGTTCCATATACGGTTGTAAAATCTGATATTTATAACATTTTGTTCAATGTCAGAAAGGAATCCAATCCCTGCTCTCTATGTGCGAAAATGCGGAAAGGAGCATTAAACGAAGCAATCAAAGAACTTGGCTGTAATAAAGTAGCATATGCCCATCATAAAGATGATATTATAGAAACGATGTTGCTGTCCTTAATCTTTGAAGGACGGTTTCACAGCTTTTCTCCGAGGACATATCTGGATCGTATGGATTTGACGGTAATTCGTCCGATCATGTTCGTAGATGAAATGGACGTCATCGGATTCCAACACAAGTATGATCTGCCGGTAGTGAAAAGCAAGTGTCCGGTTGACGGCTATACAAAGCGACAATATGCAAAAGAACTGGTACGTCAGTTAAACACAGAGCATCCGGGGGCAAAAGAACGCATGTTTCGTGCAATCTTAAACGGAGATATTTCCGGTTGGCCCAAACGGATTCCTCATATCCGATAAAACAATCAAGAAGATTAAAATGAGCGGGAACGTTTTAAAATAGCTTCCCGCTCATTTTGATTCTGTATGCACATATCACGATTAATAAATTTTGAATTTATGTTCCGGATCTTCTTGGAATTTTTCTTTTAATGCAACGTAGCTTTCGATCATTTGGGCAGTTCCCTCAATTCCGAGCTCTGAGCTGCTGATACACAGTTCATAACTGTCTGCATCGCCCCAACGCTTGTTGGTATAATAATTGTAGTAGCTGGCACGTTTCTTATCCGTCTTGATGATCATATCCTTTGCTTTATTATCCGGAAGATTATAATGCTTTGCAACACGACGGATCCGGTCATTCATGTCCGCATGAATAAATACGCTGACCACATTATCGTAATGCTCTAATGCATAATCAGCACAACGTCCAACCAGAACACAAGGACCTTCATTTGCTATCTTCTTAATTGCGTCAAATTGTGCAAGAAAAACCTTGTGGTTGATCGGCATATCTGTATATGTACTTCCGGTATAGCCCATAGAATAGGTATCCATTACAAGAGAATAAAGAAAGCTGTTCGTCGGTCTTTCATCATGCGTCTCAAAAATCTCCTCACAGATTCCGCTTTCCTTCGCTGCTCTTGCAAGCATCTCTTTATCATAGATTGGTATTCCAAAATCATTTGCAATCCGTTCTCCGATATCACGTCCACCGCTTGCAAATTGTCTTCCGATTGTAATAATTGTGTTTGTTTTCATAGCAGTCACTCTCCTTTAAATAGGAACACCTTCTATATATAGATGTTTCTTACTCAAAAATTATATATCTATTATATAAGAAAAGGCAGCATTATTCAATTATTTTCTTAATTTTTCAAGTAGTGACTGAAAATATTCGGGCAAAGGAGCGTCAAACTCCATATATTCTCCTGTACTCGGATGTACAATACCCAAAATTTTTGCATGAAGTGTCTGTCCCTCCAGTTTATAGGAGGATTTTGCAGGTCCGTAAATATCATCTCCGAGAATTGGATGTCCGATGCTTGACATATGCACACGAATCTGATGTGTCCGACCGGTTTCTAACTGACATTCAATATATGTGAAATCACCGAAACGTTCGAGTACCGTATAATGGGTGACTGCTCTTCTGCCATTTGGCGCTTTTGTACTCATTTTCTTGCGGTCGACCGGATGCCGCCCGATCGGCGCATTTACAGTACCGCTGTCCTCTTTGATATTTCCGTATACGATCGCATGATATTTTCTTGTGATAGAATGCTCTTTCAATTGTTCCGCAAGGATCCGGTGTGCTCTGTCATTTTTACAGACTAAAAGAGATCCTGTTGTATTCATATCGATTCGATGAACAATCCCCGGTCTTAATATGCCGTTGATTCCCGACAGATTCCCCTTACAATGGTACAAAATTGCATTTACCAAGGTTCCGCTGTAATGACCCGGAGCAGGATGAACGACCATTTTCTTTGGTTTGTTGATCACCAGGAGATCTTGATCTTCATACAGAATATCGAGAGGTATATTCTCCGGAATAATATCAGGATTCTCCGGTTCGGGAACTGTAACATGGATGCTGTCATTATAGGAAAGTTTATAATTGGATTTTACCGCTTTCTCATTTACGCTGACGGCGCCAGCTGTAATCAGCCTTTGTATGTAAGACCTCGATAACTCAGGCATTTTATCACTTAAATATTTATCCAAGCGGATATCACTTACTTCTGAAATGATATGATTTTCTAATGCGTCCATATCTCGTCCTCTTTATATACGAAAAGAATTAAAATGGAAAATAAAACGCATGCAGTGACTACGTAACAGTCTGCTACATTAAAAATAGGAAAATCAATCAGGCTAAAATAGAAAAAGTCCACGACATAGTTCAGGAAAAGCCGGTCGATCATATTTCCTACTGCCCCCGAGCAGAGTAATACCGCACAAAATCGCAGCGGGAAAAAGCGTTTTCCGAAAGGAATCTTCCTGTAAAAAAATGCCACAGCCAGACATACCGCAAGCGCCCCGATCAGGAAGATGAATTGTTTTCCCTGAAACATGCCAAATGCAGCCCCCCGATTTTCCAGATAACGGAGTTCAAAAACACCCGGAATCAACACAAAGGGCTCTTGATTTTTTAAATGTGTTACCGCCTGATATTTTGTCAGCTGATCTGCTGCTACCAGAAGTACAAACCAGATACAGGCATAAAAATACGACTTTCCGATTCTGCTTTTCTCTGTTTTCATAGGAACTCCTCTCTTTCTTTTGCCATTCAAATTATGCGAATTTTAGGATTCTGACAAAAATACGCTGCTTTTTGCTTCGGCTTAGTTCTTCACAAAAGCGAAACTTCCCCATGCCGCGAACCGAAATGACATCGTTCTTTTTTATCTGATATCCGTTAGAAGGAATCAGCTTTCCGTTCACAAACACTTTTCCACCCTCGATCAGTCCGCTCAGACTGCTGCGGGAAGAAGAAAAGGCGAGGGCGAGCAGACTGTCAAGCCGTACAGACGCAACCGTTCCTTTTATTTCTTCATAGTGCGGTTCGTAGGAAAATTCAATAAGCGGCTCCTCGTGCAGCATGACGGCAGTATGACGTACTTTCGTTAACTCTTCTTTTAAAAATCCGCTCAATTTCGGTTTTACAAAAATAATGGCATCTTTTTCAACCGGTAAAATATCACCTGTTTTGCTGCGCTCGATTCCCAGATTCAGAAGCGCGCCCAGATAATCTCTATGAGTCAACGCTTCTGCATATTTTTCATGTAAAGGAGTGATACGAAGTACACAGATTTCTTTTTCGAACACAGCGCTGATATCTGTTTCTCCACGTAAAGAAAGAGCATCAGGTAGAAATGCCGCCATCTGACGCTCTGCAAAATCATATCCGCCAAAAGTAACATACCTTGTATACAGGGAGTCTTTCGGCAATGAATGTAAAATATTCAATTCATTCAGATTCAGAAAATCTGAATATGTAATAATTTCTCTGTGATACGCAAGCCGAGATAGCTCCAGCAAGCGCTTTTCTAATAACTGCTCTTCCTTCTGCATCATAACTGCCAAACCGTATTAAAATCTTCCGCGTACAGACGGCTGTTCCATGGAACCGCTCAGCAGATCCTGCAAATCTCCTGAAATGTCGACATTCGTCGGTGTTACGAGAAAAATATAATTGGAAATCTTCTGCAGATTACCGCTGATCGCAAACGTAGCACCTGATATAAAGTCGATGATACGCTGTGCAATCTCTAGGTCCATACCTTCCAAATTCAAAATAACCGTTCTGCCTGCCAGAAGAGTTTCTGTAATCTCTCTGGAGTCATCTACAGAGGTCGGCTTTACAACACAGACCTCCATACTTGCACTGTTATTTTTTCTGGAAGCCGGCTGACGCATTGGTGTTACCTTGCTGCTGTTTGCCGGTGCAAATCGGTTCTCCTCTTCTACATCAAAATCATCATACTCATTTCGGCTGTTTGTCTTCTTCAGACCGCCGAAAAGAGAACGATGAGGTTTTTCATCTTCATATTCATCATCATAGAATTCATCGTCATCATAAAAATCATCATCGTAATCGTCATCATTCAACTTCATGATGTCCAAAAATTTATCAAACACACCCATTCTTATACTCCTATCTTGTGTCCCCTAAATACACATGTTGTTTTATGAAAGTACTTTCTTCCGAAGCTTCTCAACCTTTTGTCGATATTGCAATCACGATCAAACAGTATAATCTCTCGCACCAAAAATACCTGTCCCCACCCGTATCATGGTAGCGCCCTCTTCAATTGCAACTTCATAATCATTGGTCATACCCATTGAAAGTATGCTCACATTAACATTATCAATGTTTTTGTCCATAATGTCAACAGATAATTTATGTAAATTTTTAAAAATTGTTCGATTTTCTTCTGCATTTTCTACAAATGGTGCAATTGTCATTAGACCTCGCACGCATATATGAGGAAATGCGGCGATTTTTTCGATGAGCGGTAGGACTTCCTCCTGCGCCACTCCAAATTTGCTCTCCTCCTGCGCCACATTGACCTCGATCAAAATGTCGACTTTACAATTCTTTTTAGCTGCTTCCCTTTCAATCACCTCTGCCAGCCTAAAAGAATCTACGGAATGAATGCATGTAACCTTATCTATAATGTACTTTACTTTGTTCGTCTGTAAATGCCCGATCATATGCCATTGAATATCTTTTGGGAGCGCCTCGTATTTTTCTACAAGCTCCTGCACTTTATTCTCTCCGAATATACGTACTCCGGCATCATAGGCTTCTTGAAGTGTCTCGATCGGCTTAGTCTTACTGACTGCGATCAATGTCACAGCCTCTCGATCACGATCGGAACGCCTGCATGCCGCAAGAATTTTTTCTTCTACCTCTGCAAGTTGATTTTTGATCATCGTTTTATCCCTTTCTTTCTTATTTTTACACTCCGGGAACTACTGTTTCCTACTGAAACACGACCTCTTCCTCTTTTACAGTCGTTCCGTCCTGCACAATATGGTCATAATTTGATAAACCATAAGAGGTTCCTTCCTCTACAATATAATAATCATCATTTTCACATAGAATGTTTACTATTTTAAATACAGCATACCCTTGATTAATATTATATACACCCTGTAAAGAAGACTCTTCTTTTAACTCAAAAGTCTCGTTCGACTCAGGTTTTACAAGCATTGTATAGTTTTCCAGATCGTTCGGATTCAGGTAGATATGTTCCTCATCCGAGACGCCGTAGACAGATACCGGTATATACTTGAGATCGTTTTTATCCCGTACCATGACACCCTGAGAACTGCTGGAACCACTTGAAGTCAGATATTCTTTCGGGACTTTATAAAAGGTTTTCTCCACCACTGCGCTTTTTGGGATCTTCAGTCCACTTTGATCTTCTAAGATCAATTCAATATTTAAAAAGCGTTCTTCGCAATACCGGATCATGGAATTATCAAACAACAAGTGACCATAGTATTGCTCTCCCTTTTTTAAAATCGAAAAATCCGCCCATACTGTTTCATTATCCTTATCGATCCGCACCTTTACCGTTTCCGTATCCGAGAGCAGTTTTGCAGTTTTTTTGTCCAGTTCGATATATACATCCCACTCTTCCGAAGTAACCAACTTATATGCAGGAGCGCCTGCCTTTACTTCCATTTGATCTTCTAATTGGATCGCCTCATAATTGCTTCTGTCAAAATCAGAAGCCTTCAGATCCTCTTCCTTCAAATCCTCATATCCGTCATAAGACAATACCATGACACCGTCTCTTACACTTGGATATGCGGCAGCCGAGATTCCCGTCTCTGCAATCCATGCATCCAATTGGGTATTGCGCGACTGATTCAGAGCATTGTGAAGCGTATTGGTATACTCATTTTTTAAAGAATATACAGAAGAAAATTTGTCCGGGCTGAAATTTTCATTAAAATTTTGAACACGAAGATTCAAATTGTTTTGAATCTCTTCGCTGAGTACAAATTCTTGCTTTTCCGCCGAATTGGGATTTTCCAGCTTTTCCGAAGAAATCGCATAAATCTTACTGCCTGCCTTTACTTTGCTGTTTTCATTCTGATAATAGCTGATATACCCGTTGCTTTCCGCATTCACAAGCATTTCCTGCCTGAGAACCAATCCGGTATAGGAATAATCCTTCACAATACTTCCTCGACGCACTTCATATACAGAGATCTGTTTGGACGTTGCATAGGTTATAATTGTAATAATCAGGTAAATCAGCACAATCGCAAAAATTAAAATGCCGATATTCATTTCTCGCTTTGTTTTATATCGATTGATGTTAATAGTTTTATGCCGTGACAAAACAAATTCCTCCGCTATCTAACTCAAAACAGTCCACTGGACTGCTTTATCGCATCCTGCATGGCAACTAAAAACGTTTCCATAATAAATCCAGTATACCATTTTCAGATGTATATTTCCAGCGTTTATGTAAATAATAATAACGGTTCAGCTAAGGCTTATTCTATGAAAAAGGAGGAAATAACATGAAGTGGTTTGACAACACCGCTCTGACACTTGTAATCATCGGAGCAATTAACTGGCTGCTGGTCGGCATCTTTCGCTTTGATCTGGTAGCATTTCTTTTCGGAAATTTAAGCTGGCTATCCAGAATCATTTATACGCTTGTAGGTCTGTGTGGGTTATACCTTATCAGTCTCTACGGCAGAATCAACAGTATGTCCGATTAATTTTGCAGAAAATATTTTCCGCAAAATTTCAAAAAGAAAACCGCTGCAGATTAATAAAAATCTGTTCCAGCGGTTTTACTTTTTGATTCCTGCGCTCAAAAGTCTCGACATATCCTCATATAAGCTTGGTTTATCCAAAGCGCCCATAATAACAGAAATATAAGGATTACCGTTTAGATCTTCATTATAAAGAATCACACAATTTCCGGCTTCATCGGTCGTTCCTGTTTTTCCGCCAAGTACACGAATCCCCTCCGGCATCATCACTGCTCCTGCGGAATAATAATTGGTTGCATCCCATTGGGGATTGCTTATGCTTCCGTCTGTTGCGGTAATTGTTCCGGTATAGGATGTCATAGAAAGAATCTCCAGATAACGTGGATCTTTGACTGCTGCGTTGAAAAACAAATAAAGATCATACGCAGTGGTATAATGATTATCATCATGCAGTCCGTGAGGATTTACAAAATGGCTGTTTGTTGCTCCGAGAGCAAGGGCTTCTTCGTTCATTTTCTGAGCAAAAGCTTCTACACTTCCGGAAATATGCTCGGCTATGGCAACTCCGGCATCGTTTCCGGAGGCAAGTGTCAAGCCACAGACCAGATCGTAAAGCGACAATTGATCCCCTGGTCTTAAACCGCAAACCGAGGCATCTGCCTCAAAATTTGTGGCATTTTCGCTTACCGTTACAATCTCTTCCATATTTCCGTATTTTAATGCAATATAAGCGGTTAATACCTTGGTCGTACTGGCGGGAAAGATTCGTTCATGGATTCGATCGGCGTAGAGTACATTCTGACGATTCAGATCAAAAAGTCCCGCTGCATGAACAGATGTATCTCCTGCATATTCCTCCAATCCGATATTTCCTGTCGCTACACATAAATTTTTTGCAAAAAGCTCCCCTTTATATAATTGCCGATTACCACTTGTTTTTTCATAGACAGATATATATTCCGGCATCGCCTCTTTTACCGAACAACCCGACAGCAATATGCCGATGGTGATGATCCACACAGCGGCGGTGCGGATAAATCGATTGTTTTTATTTATACATTTCACGCCAGTCTAAGTCTCCTCTGTCAAGTGCAAGTATCAAAGCTTCTGCTGTCGCAATATTGGTTGCCATTGGAATATTATACATATCACAAAGCTTTACGATATCATTTACATCCGGTTCATGGGAACGCGGTGTAAGCGGATCCCGAAAGAATATCAGCAAATCCATATCGTTATGCTCGATCTGTGCTCCAAGCATCTGCTTGCCTCCCAAATGTCCCGGAAGATATTTGTGAATGTTTAAGCTTGTAACAGATTCAACAAGCATTCCTGTTGTTTCTGTTGCAAAGAGGTGATGCTTACATAAGATTCCCCGATATGCAATACAAAAATTCTGCATCAGTTTTTTTTTCGCATCATGCGCAACCAGTCCTATATTCATAAAAAGCCACTCTCCTTTATGATTGATATTTGTTCGGCTGAAGTCCTACATTTAGTACCAGACCGATTCCCATATACAGACATACGAGGGAAGTCAGTCCGTAACTGACAAACGGTAAAGAAATTCCGGTATTCGGCAGTGTCATCGTAGCCACACCGATATTGATAATGCTCTGTATTCCGATCAGGCCGCCGACCCCGCAGCAGATAATCTTCCCTTCCAGATCCTTCGCCCGCATACCGGTCAATATACAGTCTATCACTATTAATAATATCAAAATTATAACGATACAACAACCCATAAACCCTAATTCTTCACCGATAATTGCAAAAATAAAATCTGTCTGCGGTTCCGAAATGAAGTTTCCGTTTTTTACGGAAACGGTCGAATCGGTATCGTAGCCCTTTCCGGTAAGCTGACCGGAGCCGATCGCCATGACAGAATTCAATTGCTGATACGCCTCTTCGGATTCATATTCCTCCGGATACAGCCATGCCAGTATTCGTGTCTGCTGATATTCTTCAATCAATGGCTGATTTGGCTGTATGATGATGATAAACAAGATCACTGCGGTTGGAACCGCGATTGCCAGAACCGTTCCGATAAATTTATAACTAAGGCCTGCCATATACATCAATACACAAAATAAAAGCGCAATACAGATCGTATTAGAAAGATTCGGCTGCTTATATACCAAAATCAGCGACGGTATCGATAACAGTACAGCCTGTATAATCGTTTTTTTATCATTGACAGCCGATTCTCTGTCGGACAAAAATCGGGCAAAAAATAAAATCAGGATCAGCTTTGTAAGATCTGACGGCTGAAATTGGACAAAACCGAGATTCAGCCATCTCGTCGCCCCGTTTACAGTTTCTCCAAACAAAAGTACGGCGACCAACATTGCGATATTGATCATATACATCAACCAGTAGAACTTCAAGATCCAACGATAATCGATCAATGAGATCACCGCCATTGCGGCAAGTCCGAGAAAGACTCCCTGCAGCTGGCGGAGAAGGTAATCCTCCCTTGCGCTTCTCACAACAAATACGCCGATGATTGAAAGTATTGTCACGAGTATGACAAGACTGATGCGATAATTTTTCAGTTGATACTGCTGTTTCAAATTTTGAATCTGTGTTTTTAACTTCTCTGTTAAAGCTTTCACGTTTCTTCTCCTGTATATCTGATATGTATCTCTGTGCGTGTAATCTGAATCGCTGTTTTATCCGGGTTCCATTCCAAATATTTGGATATTGTATGGTGAATATCAGCGGATAATTTCTCCGCAATATCGGGTGTACATTGAATCCTGTCCGCAATAAGCAGAGTTCGGAGCCGTTCCTTTGCAATCTGAACAGAGGGTACACTCATAGCCGGCGCCTCCTAATTCTTTTTGAAAAGATGGATAAAGCGTTCAAGCAGTCCGTCCGCATGGCTGAAATCGGGAATCGGAATGTCTTCACCCATAAGCCGTCTGCAAATATTTTCATATGCCTTTCCCGCCAGACAGTCACTTCCTATAAGCGCTTCTCCCTGATTCGTCGCAATGACGACTTGTTCATCATCCGGAATAACGCCAAGCAGGTTGACTGCGAGAATTTCCGTTACGTCTTCAACCGACATCATATCTCCTCTGCGGACCATATCAATTCTGAGCCGGTTAATGATCAGATCATTTTTTTTGATTCCGTTTGTCTCCAAAAGACCGATGATTCTGTCCGCATCCCGAATTGCCGAAACTTCCGGTGTTGTAACAATGATCGCATGCTCCGCTCCTGATACTGCATTTTGGAATCCCTGTTCGATACCGGCAGGACAATCCAAAAGTATGTAATCAAATTCTTCTCTCAATTCGTCCGTCAGTTTTTTCATTTGTTCCGGGGAAACAGCCGTCTTGTCTTTCGTCTGTGCAGACGGAAGCAGACAAAGTTCCGGGAAACGTTTGTCTCTGATCAATGCCTGCTTCATCCGGCAGCTTCCCTCGATCACATCGACCAGATTGTAAACGATCCGGTTTTCCAGCCCCATCACCACATCCAGATTCCGCAGTCCCAGATCTGTATCGATCACGACAACCTTTTTTCCTGCCTGTGCCAACCCGATTCCGATATTTGCTGTCGTTGTCGTTTTTCCGACCCCGCCTTTTCCTGATGTAATGACTATTACTTCGCCCATTTCTGTCTTTCCTCCTGAAACTTCCTATTCATTTTCATTTGCCCACTCGGCAAGTGGATCCAGATAAATTCGATTTCCGTCAATGGTCGCAATTTTGGGACCTTTGATCGCCAAACTTTCTTGGGAGATCAATTGTCGTCTCGCATCAATATCCCCGATCCGAAGCGCCTGCGGCTGCATCGAAAGCGCAGCAATATAAGCCTTACGATCTCCTGTGGCTCCGGCATGCGCGATTCCGTGAAGCGCTCCGATAATTACGATATTTCCCTTGGCGACTACGGTAGCGCCCAATTCCACATCGCCTAAAATAACAATGCTTGTATCAGATTCTACCACTTGCTTTTTCCCCAGAGTTCCCTTGTAAAACTGTCCGTCTCGTTTCTGTACATTGGAAAGCGTTTGTTCTACAATGCTTTTGTATGCCATTTCACCGGAGGTTTCATTGTCAATAATGCAGACAACGTCGATATCTGTCGTTTCTGCAATCAAATCCAGTATTTTTTGCTCTTCCGTAAAACTTAGATGCCGGCCGGAAAACTGCACCGCCATCTGTGCACTTTGAAAAAATTTTGCTGCTTTTTGGAATTTTTCTTCCATACTTTTCATAAGTATATCAAAAGAAACTTCCGCATCCATATAGATTCCCAATCCATATCGATTGCTTTTTAAGGTAACAAGTCTGTCCATCCAATCACATCCTTTTAGTCGGAAATCGCACTTCCCAGCTCTGCAGCAGAACCGGTGATGACCTCTCCCATTTTATCCGGTTCATATTTTGCACGGATAATATCGCGCCCGATCTCTGCGGCATATGCGGACGTATATCCGTTTTTGATACGGACAGATACAGCGATTTCAGGTGCTTCTACCGGGGCAAAGCCTACAAACAGACCATGATCCGGGTGCAGCTCGCTTTGCTGTGCCGTTCCTGTTTTTCCTGCCACACTCACACCGATTCCCGAAAAGCTCGGGGTATGGTCGATCATAGCGACCATACCCTGATGCAGAAGACTCCATGTCACATCCGACACCTCGTCTATGGTATCTTCCACAACCGGTTCGTACTTTTTGATTACCTGTCCGTTTGGATCGGTTGTTTTATTGAGCAATGTCAGTTTATATAGGATTCCTTTATTTGCGACGGCCGCAACGTACCGGTTCAACTGGCTGACCGTATAGTTTGCCGTTCCCTGTCCGATTGCAGTCTCTACTGCATATTTGTCCGAAATCTGTGGCTCGGATTCCGGGATTTCGATGCCGCTGGTCTTGTTTAAGCCAAACATTTCAGCGTATTTTTTCAGAACATCTACTCCCTGTTCACTGTTGTAATTGCCGTCCTTATCCAGACTGAATTGATATCCCACATCGTAAAAATAGTTATTGCAGGACACATCCAATGCGGTCACAACATTCAATGACCCGTGAGCATTCGGATATGCCCAACATTTCGGACTTGGCGTAACCTTATCAAATTCGCCGCTGCAATATAGTGTGGTATCGCCTTGTACAAGCCCTTCTGTTAAAGCGGCGGCAGCGCTCACCATTTTAAAAGTCGAACCGGGTGCGGTTTTTTCCTGCGTTGCATTGTTGTAAAACGGCCGGGACAATCCGGTTACAAGTTGATTATAATATTCGGAATCCATGGTATTCGACAGCCGGTTATTGTCATATCCCGGATAGGAAACACAGGCAAGCACCTCCCCAGTATTGGGATCGCTGACTACGGCAGAACCGGTACACGGTTCTAATGCAAGCTGTCCCGGTGTGATCTCCAGATTTTGAATCTTACTGCGAAGCCAGCCGTAGGAATCCAGACTGCCGTCTCGAAGTCCGTTGTAGGCCGCCTCATCCATCGGAAGAACCCCCTGCTCATACGTAATGGCACAGATTTGTGCTCCGGTTACACCTCCTGATTTTATAAGATATTTGTAGAGAAGTTTGTCGAAATTCGTATCCGAATCCAAATATTCCTGTAAATATTTCAAAATTGCCTGATACACCTCGGACGCATCGGAATATTTCCCTGCCGAAATATGCTTTCCAAGAAGAGACGTATCGATCCAGTCTTTTGAAATCGCGTAATTCAAAAACTCATTCAGACTAATGGTTTCGTCCTTCGTCCAGCGGACATAGATCTCATCAGTGGGATCGATCTTATCGGTAATAAGGATGCCCGATGCCTTTTGCAGCACATCGATAGAAATGTAATCCTGATAAGCCTTCATTTCGTCGGAAAGATTCTGATACGGAGTCGTTCCGTTCATTTCGGTGATGATTTCCGAGATCGCACTTGCTTTTCTTTCGGTAAAAACAGCATAGACTTGTTTTTCCACCTCTTTTGCATCCTCGCTTCCGAAATGTACCTCATCGACGATCTCATTGGCAATAAATGCGTTATACGCATCGTCCACCGGAATAATGATCTCCATTGTATCGGAAGTTGTGCTCGGATCATAGTTCATCTGATTCCGCAGCTTGCTTAAAATGATTCCTGCCAGTTTTTCTTCTATGATCTGATAGGTTCGTTTCTGCAAGTCTTTATCAATGGTCAGATAAACATCGTTTCCGGCGCTCTGCTCCTTGTAGCTTACAGTATCGATGACTTTTCCGACTGTATCTGTATAAAAGGTCATCTCTCCCTTTTCTCCCTGAAGCGTACTGTCTAAGGTTTGTTCCAGTCCGGATTTACCGACGATATCGGAAAGGCTGTATTTCTTTTTTTCCTCTTTGTCCAGTGCGTCATATTCTTCTTGAGAAATCTTTCCCGTATAGCCTAAAATCGATGCGAAATACTTACTGTCCGTATACCTTCGTAAAGATTCCTCTGTGATGTCAACACCCTCCAACTTGTCCAGATTTTCCATGATCGCAGCGGCAGTCTCGTCACTGACATCGGATGCCAGAACAGTAGGGATGTATTTCTGAAAGCTGTTTAGATTGATCGCATACCGCATGTTTACAAGCTTTAGCACTTGTTCCTTCGACAGCTTCTTGTCGTCGATGCCGTATCCGTATATTTCGTTGGTACAAAGATAGTGCATCAACTCGTCCGGTGTAGACTCTTTTTGCTTTTTACTCAGATCATCCACATAGATCTCACCGTAAATATCCGCAATAAAACGCAGCCGCAGTGTTTCATTTGTCTGTGAAAACCGATAATTTCCTGAAGAATCCAACACGATCCCGAAGCTGTTGATGATAGAATCTCCGTGAGATTCTACAATATCGATCACCTGCCCCATGATCTGATTCATTTTTTCGTTTCGATTTTCTCCCGTAATATTATCTTCAAATGTAACCGCATATGCCAGATCATTGTATGCCAGCAGATTTCCGTTTCTGTCGTAAATATTCCCCCTGGTTCCTGGGATAGTACGGGTTTTTCTGATCTGAAGTTCATAATTGTCCAGATAATACTCTCCTTTTACAATCTGCAGATAAAACAGACGTCCGATCAGAACTGTAAAAAGTATAGAAATTATGAGGATCAGGACAAAGAATCTGGAATCTAACAACCGCTTTGTATTTTCCTTGAGTTTATTCCATAGTTGATTAAACAAACTTACTAGCACTCCTTTTTTCTTCTGCCTCTAACTTTCGATTTATAAAAAGTATCAATGGATATACCCCAAGTGTCACCACTATAGTATATATGAGCTCAGGTATGATAATATGACTGAAATAATGTAAAAAATTAAATTCACTCCGCAAGAGGAACATCAGCACATACACGACAAGTCCATATGCGAACTCACTTGCCGCGGTTAAAACCAACGGCAGCTTGATGTCCTCATAAAAGTACATCTGTTCAAACAGACCGTTGACATATCCGATGAGAAGATAGATCAACGCATAGAACCCAAGGATTGCTCCAAACTGGATATCCATGAGCAGCCCTGCGAAAAATCCGGTCAGCATACCGTCTTTTGTTCCTCTCATAAATCCCACCGAAGCCGTGACGATGAGCATCAGATTCGGCTTTATAGACGCCAGTGCAAGTCTGGAAAACAACGTGCACTGCAATACATAGCAAAGCAGAACAAGCAGGACAGCCGTAAGAATCCGTTTTCCTTTTATTCCTTTCATACACAAGCCCCCTCTTATTCTGTTTTACCGGTCGTTGCCGCTTCTTTTGTCTTGGTGATCACAAGAACCTCTTGCAGATTTTTAAAATCGACGACCGGTGTGATATAGCCGGAACGGGTCAGATTGTTGGAATCGACGCTGATCTCACTGACATAGCCGATCAAAATTCCTTGCAGATATTTATCGCTGATGTAGGAGGTCACGATCTGATCTCCCACCTCTACCGCATTATCATTATTTTCCATTTGTTCAAAGCGGATCTTTCCACTGCTGATCAGCGACAGGTCCCCCCGCACAATACATTTGTCGGAGGTTGTCAGAACCATTCCGCTGACATTACTGGAATCATCGATGATCGAACGGACAGTTGCCCACGTCGGTCCAACCTTTGTTACGATTCCTACCAGACCGCTTCCCGCCATGACATTCATATCCACTTCGATCCCGTGATTACTTCCTTTATCGATCGTGAAGGTACTGAACCAGTTGCCGGGATCCTTTGAAACCACATGTGCGCCGATCTTTTCGTATTCCGCATAATTTTGATCCAGCTTATATAGTTCCTGCAACCGTTCCAGCTCGTACTTGTCTTCCTGTAAATTGTTATTCTCTACTGTCAGCTCATCAATACACGCCTGCAGCCGGTCATTCTCTTTTTGGATCTGCTTTAATGTCTGAAAATTGTCATTGACGTCTCCGAGCCATGTCCCGATCTGTGTAATACCTTTCTGCATCGGTACTACGGTAACATTTGCGATCACCTTAAACGGTCCCTCGACTTTCTCGGAAAAGAAAGAAAGCGTCATCAATAAAATACAGATCATTGACAAGCCCAGCAGCCAATATTTGTTTGCCCCAGTCGTCTGTTTCTTTTTTTTCATATTATCTCAACCACCTATAATCCTCATCCAACATCGAATATGTCAGTTCCTTATATTGCCGTTTGTCTTGTGCGATCATCTGAAGGCCACGAACCGCACATAACTCCGGTTCTGCTGCGCACTGTATAGGCAATCCGAGACTTTCCTCCAGATATGTAGAAAGTCCTTTTAAATTTGCAATCCCGCCTGTCAGATAAATTCCGCTTTCGAAAATGTTCTTCCTTACACCGGGCGGCGTCCGTTCTAGCATGGTACGAATTGCTTCTGTGCAAGCCTCCAAAGGTTCTTTCATTGCTGCACGCACAAGGCTGATCGGGATATCGCAGTACTGCGGAACGCCGCTCACCAGATTGCGTCCAGATACCGTAAGCGCCGCATCTGTTTCCTGAGTAAAGATTCCGAATTGTCTACGCAGATACTCTGCCGTTACTCTGCCGATCAAAAAATCCAGATTATGGCGTACAAGTCCCACGATTGCCATATCGAATTGTTCTCCTCCGATTTTAAGCAGACGGTTCAAAACCATACCTCCGGAGGCAAGTACGGATAATTCAGTCGTTCCGCCGCCCATATTCACTACAAATACACCGCCGGTCCGATATATATCCACACCTGCACCGATCGCATCTGCAAGTCCTCGTTCAATAATACGAACCGATTTTGCCCGTGCCGCAGAATGAACGACCAGATCATAAAAGGCGCGCTTTTCTACCTCTGTCACGTCTGTCGGAACCGCAACCAAATATTCGGCTCCTTTCGAGAACGTCCGCTCCTTTTTCAGCAAATATTCAAGCAGATATTGCATATCGTCGAATTTTGCGATTACACCCCCATGCATCGGAAACACAACCTGTATATCATCCGGCGCTTTTTCAAACATGGCATACGCCTCGTCGCCGGACGCAAAAATATATTTTTCTTCTTTTGTTGCAATTACATTCTTTTCTTTCCAGATCAGATCTTTTTTTCTGTCGTATACTTTGATCTCGTATGTGCCCAGATCCAATCCATACACATTTCTAAGCAATCCCAAATTATAAATACCCCTGTTCTTTTAAACTGACATAACAGTTATCCCCAATAATAATGTGATCTAAAAGCTCCACTCCGATCATGTTTCCCGCTTCGAATACCCGTTGTGAAACGAGGATATCCTCCCTGCTTGGTTCCGGATCGCCGCTTGGATGATTATGCAGTAAAATAATCGAAACAGCATTTTTCTGAAGCGCTTCGATGAATAATTCCCTCGGTGAAACAATGGAGGCATTTACCGTTCCTTTTGAAATCTCGGTTTCCCCGATCAGCCGAGATTTTGTATTCAGAAGTAAAAGCTTCATCCTCTCCTGTTTCTGATGCCGCATGTCTTCCATGTAATATCTGGCGATCGAAGCAGGTGTGCGAAAATCCAGTTCCTTTCCTGCCGAAGCTTTTGCAAGCCGTTTTGCCAGCTCGCAAAGACAAAGAATCTGGATCGCCTTTACCTTTCCGATTCCTTTGAACTGCAGCAATTGTTCGTAGGACCAGTTATGAAGACTTAAAATACCCTCTTGATGAACTGCAGGATGCAGAATCCTCCGCGCAAGCGTAAGCGCGCTTTCTCCTCTTGTTCCGGTTCTGAGCAGTACTGCCAAAAGCTCTGTATCTGTCAGGTTTGCAGCGCCGAAACGCTCGCATTTTTCATAAGGTCGTTCATCTTTGTAAAGTTCTTTTATTTTTTTCATTCTGAATCTTTTTGCGAATGACACATTAAAATACAATATCATATTTTATCATATTTTAAAAAACGTGTATAGGGCTGTCCTCTTAATTTTTTATGAACATTGCAGAATATCTCTGTATCACGGCTTCTGCCGTTTTCATGCCGTCCATTGCCGCAGATGTGATCCCTCCGGCATATCCGGCCCCCTCACCGCAAGGATAAATCCCACCGATACTGCTTTCCATATTTTCATTTCTTATTATGCGGATCGGTGAAGAAGTCCGGCTTTCCACACCGGAAAGTATCGCGTCTGCTCTTGCAAAACCGTGGATTTTCTGATCCATCTGCCGAATTCCCTGTTCTAAAGAGCGTGCAAGCTCTTCGGGGAAAATGCTGCGTACATTCGCAAGCTTCCATTGTCCCTTGATCTGCGGGACAATGGTTCCTAATTGTTCTGTTTTCTCATTTTTACAAAAATTCCCGAAACACTGTACCGGGACACAGCCGTCGCCGTTCACAAAGGCGGCTTTTTCCAGCCTCCTCTGGAATTCGACGCCTGCAAGCGGCTCATCCGAGCCGAAATCCTCCGGAGTTACCGTTACGATCACTGCACTGTTTGCATTTGCTCCGCTTCGGTCATGGTAACTCATTCCGTTTACGGCAAGCCGGTTTTGTTCAGAGGAGGCATTGACCACATAGCCGCCCGGGCACATGCAGAATGTATAAACGCCTCTTCCGTTCTCCAGATTCTCTGCCAATTTATAGGCGGCAGGCGGTAAAACGTCCGCAAACTCCGAACCGTATTGAGCCTTTTGTATCATTTGCTGCGGATGCTCGATTCGTACCCCTACTGCAAATGCCTTTGGCCGGATCGGAATCTTACATTCTGCAAGCATACGGAACGTATCCCTTGCACTGTGTCCGATCGCCAGTACGAGAATCTCCGTCTGCATATGTTCGGTTTCATTTATCAAGATACTTTTCAAACTATGGGAATCCGCTTTATTTTCTGTTTCTAAATTTGTTACCTGAGCCTGAAAACGAACTTCGCCGCCCAATTCGATGATTGCTTCCCGCATATTTTTGATCACATGTATTAAAATATCGGTTCCGATATGGGGTTTTTGCTCATATAAAATTCGTTCGGGTGCTCCGAAATACACAAAAGTCTCCAACACGTATCGATTTCTCCCGAACTTATCTTTCACTAATGTATTCAGCTTCCCGTCTGAAAACGTGCCTGCGCCGCCTTCTCCAAACTGTACGTTTGATTGTGGGTTCAGACGTCCTGTCTGCCAAAACTCTTCCACATCTTTATGGCGCACTTCTACCGGAGCGCCCCGCTCCAGCAAAATCGGACGGTATCCCTCCTGTGCCAGTAAATAAGCGCAGAACAATCCTGCCGGTCCTGCTCCTGCGATTACCGGACGGAAGTTCAGCGGTTCCTTTCCGTGTTCCGGGATTTTATATGGTTTTTCAGAGATTTTCTGCACTCTGTTTTTTAGTTTCCGAAGAATCTGCTCCTCCTCGGATACTTCCACGTCAATCGTATACACGTATACCACATTGGATTTTTTTCTTGCATCCACAGACTGTCGGGAAATTTTGTAATCCAGAAGCTCCTTTTCTGAAATTTTCAAGGTATGAAGAATCGTCTTTTTTAAATCTGCATCCGTATGTCCGGGCAGCAATTTTATCTGATTGATCCGCAGCATTTTGCAGCTCCTTTCCCTGCGAGCGCTCCGCTGGCTACCGCAAATGTAATGTTATAACCGCCGCAGATTCCGTCTACATCCAAAATTTCTCCGGCGAAATGCAGCCCCGGTATATATAGGGATTCCATGGTGTACGGATTTGTCTCTGACGTATCGATCCCGCCACAACAAACCTGCGCCTGTTCATAGGAATTTGTTCCATTTATTATTGTTTCAAAGTGTTGTATTCGATCGGCAATCCGGCACAGTTCTTCCTCCGAAAGACTCCTTACGGTTCTGTCAGGTTTCAGATCACACTGCTTCAGCCACAGATCGATCAGCTTTTTATGAAATACTCCCACCAGAAATCCTTCTGCTGTTTTCTCCGGCCGGCATTTCTTCCGTTCTTTTAAGAATGTAAGAAGCTCCTCTTCCGTAAACTCCGGCATAAAATTGAGTACAGCCTTCACATGTTTCTTCTCATAAAGTCCTCTGGATGCAAACCGGCTGACCTGAAAAACCGGAATCCCGGAAATTCCGTAGTTCGTAAGCTGTACTTCTCCGGTATCGGAAGCGACCGCTTCTCCTTCTGTATACAAGGATACGTTTGCATGTACCCGTACTCCGGAAATGCTTTTGTAAAATTTTTCTCGGCAGCGAAGCTGAACGAGCGCAGGTAAAACCGGGATCAGACGATGACCCAGCTCCTTCGCAAGAGAATACCCCGAACCGTCAGATCCGGTTGCGGGAGCTGCCTTAGATCCGGCAGCTAAAACGACGGCATCTGCTCTTACATTTCCCTTTGACGTTACAAGTCGGAATCCGTTTCCTTTCGGAAGAATATGCAGACACTTTGTGTCAGACAGGATCCGTATGTGTAAGCGTCTGCATTCCATACGGAAAGCATCCAACACAGACGAAGCCTGATCCGAATTCGGATAGAGATATCCGTTTCTGTCTTTCGGATAGATCCCCATTCGTTCAAAAAAGGCTGTCACCTGTTTTTCGTCAAATGCCTGAATGACAGTCCATGGAAAATCCGGCTGATCAGATCTGTAGCATTCCGGGGACTGAAAGCGATTGGTAAAATTACATCGTCCGTTCCCTGTAGACAATATTTTTTTTCCGACACGCTCTTTTTGTTCGATAATGGTGACTTCGGCGCCGGATTCTGCCGCAAAAACAGCGGCGGTCATTCCCGCCACACCGCCGCCGATAACTGCAACCTGTCTCATATCAGAATTCCTCCAACATCTTAGAAGTAACCACTCCGTCATTTACGAGCTGCTGCAGAGATCTTAAAATCCCGAATTTTGCATGTGCCCAAGTCAGTCCTCCTTGAAAATACACTGCATACGGCGGTTTGATCGGTCCGTCTGCACTCAGTTCGATGGATGAACCCTGCACAAAGGCGCCTGCCGCCATGATCACATCACTGTCATAGCCGGGCATCGCCCAAGGTTCCGGAGTTACATAGCTGTCTACAGGCGCTCCTGCCTGAATCCCTTTGCAAAAAGCGATCACACCTTCCGGTGTGCCGAATTGAACGGCCTGAATGATATCATGTCGGGATTCTCTGCCGTTCGGGATGACCCCATAGCCCAGACGCTCATAGAGATTTGCCGCATAAACAGCAGCCTTTAAAGCGCTGCACACAACGGTAGGAGCCAAGAAAAACCCTTGATAAAAGGACTTCATGACGCCCAAAGAGGCACCCACCTCTTTTCCTAGTCCGGGGGAGGTCAGACGATACCCGCAGTTTTCAATCAGGTCTTCTCTTCCTGCCACATAACCGCCGATCGGCGCCAGACCGCCACCCGGATTCTTGATCAGTGATCCGACAACCATATCTGCACCGACGTCACTCGGTTCGATCGTTTCGACAAATTCACCGTAGCAATTGTCTACCATACAGATCACATCCGGCCTGATTCCTTTAATAAAAGCAATCAGCTCCCCGATTTTCTCCACAGAATAACTCGGACGAGTCTGATACCCTTTGGATCGTTGGATCGTCACAAGTTTTGTCCGCTCGTTGATTGCTTTTTCAATTGCCGGATAATCGAAATAACCGTCCTTTGAAAGCTCTACCTGCCGGTATGTGATTCCATATTCGGCCAGAGATCCTTTGGATGGACGGATTCCGATCACCTCTTCCAGTGTGTCATAGGGCTTTCCTACCGGAGAGAGCAGTTCATCTCCCGGACGCAGATTTGCCGACAGCGCCAGGGCAAGCGCATGGGTTCCACAAGTAATCTGAGGGCGTACCAGAGCCGCTTCTGTATGAAACGTATCTGCATATACCTTTTCCAGAAGATCCCGCCCCGGATCGTTATATCCGTACCCGTCCGCATAATTGAAACACTCTGCGCTGACCTTGTTTTTCTGCATCGCATGTACGACCTTTAACTGGTTATACTCTGCATTGGCATCAAAGCCTTGAAACCGTTCTTCTAATTCTTCCTCCAAGTGCATTCCTACGCGTAGGACCGCATCCGAAATGCCCATATCCCTGTACATGTCATTTAACTTTTGTAGCATTGTAAGTTTCCTTTCTCTACCTGTTTTCTCACTGTTTCGTTTCGGCAATTATGCCCCTCTTTTTTAATATCCGCAGCATTTCCTGAAGAATCCGCTCTTCGTCATAGTTGAAGGACTGTTTGTTAAGCCAGATCACATCCTTTTCCCGTTTGAACCACGTAAGCTGCCGTTTGGCAAAGTGCCGCGTATCCCGCTTGATGATTTCTGCCGCCTCTTCCGGTGTGTATTCTCCATCCAGACAGGCAAGGATTTCCTTATATCCCAAGCCCTGCATGGACACCATGTCTCTTGTGCAGCCTTCTTTCTTTAAATTTTCCACTTCCTGCACAAGCCCGTCTTGTATCATCTGATCGACTCTGGAATTGATACGCTCATATAAATGTGCCCGATCATCATTCAATACAAAATAGACGCTCTCATAGGGAGAGCTCTTCTTTCGCTGCGCTTCATTGTGCTCTGAGATACGTTTTCCTGTCTGATGATAATATTCCAATGCCCGGATCACCCGTTTGATATTGTGTGCATGGATTTCTGCGGCAGACCTCGGATCGACTTCCTGTAAACGTTTGTGAAGTGCTTCTGCTCCGTTTTCATTTGCAAATCCCTCTAACTGCTTCCGATAGCATGCGTCTCCATTATTTTCTGTAAAGTCGATATCATACAGAACTGCCTGTATATAAAATCCGGTTCCTCCGACCAGAATCGGAATTTTTCCTTTTGCATAGATTTCTTCCATTGCCTGTTTCGCCATTTTCTGAAACCGGACAACGTGAAACTCCTCCTTCGGCTCCAGCACATCGATAAGATAATGCGGAATATTTTCCATTTCTTCCGGCCGTATCTTCGCAGATCCGATATCCATTCGTTTATATACCTGCATCGAATCCGCGGAAATAATCTCTCCGTTTACCGCTTTCGCAAGACCGACAGAAGCCTCTGTCTTCCCGACTGCAGTCGGCCCTGTAAGTATGATCAATGGTCTTTTCATTTATACGATCCTCTTAAATTTCTTTTCCAATTCCCGCTTTGACATCGCAATGATCGTCGGACGCCCATGGGGACAATGATAGGGGTTTTCCAATTGCAGCAATTCTCCGATCAATGTATCCACCTCCTTCGCCGACAGACGATTGTTTCCTTTGACTGCCGCCTTGCAGGATAAGGAGGCGATTTTTTCATCGATAAGCTCCGGCGCCATAGAAGTGCTTAATCCGTCGGAAAGGGTGTCCAGCATTTCGATAAAAAGCTCCTTTTTCGCAATTCCAAACAGATTATCCGGAACCGCCCGTACCGCATATTCTTCTCCTCCGAAATGCTCGATTTCAAATCCTATTTTCGTAAATCTGTCCATATGAGTTTTGAGCAGTTCTTCCTCCTGCATCGATAAGGTCAAGATTAACGGCGGACTGAGATATTGGGAGGTAAATTCCCGGTTTTTCATTTCTTTTAGAGTTCGTTCATACAACACACGCTCATGTGCTGCATGCTGATCGATAATATATAAATTATCCTGAAACTGCACCAGCCAGTACGTATCAAAAACCTGGCCGATCAGTTTATATTCCGCTTTGATCTCCCTCTTCAAAAATTTTTCTTCAAAGAGATTCAGCTGTTCCGCTTGATAATTGCGATGCTCTCTTATACTTTTACTCTGAACTGCCTGTTCGATCTTCTGCTTTTGTTCCTGAGTATTTCTGCGGAAAATCTCACTTTTTCCGCTCACTTCTGCAGAAGATGACCTGCTGTGATAAGACTGTACCCGCTCCCGCATCTTTCGGATAAAATACTCTTCGTCTTTTACCTCCTGCGTCTGCGCTTCCGTTTTTTCAGCTTTGGGCTTTAATAAGAACGGACTTTTCACCTCCTCCGGTGTTTTGTTCTGCACTTCCTCCGAAAGCGTTTTGGCTGTCTGCGGGGGTTCCTGCGGAAGATTCTTGGCTTCCGGAAGCGTCACCTGCGGAATCCTCTCCTCTCCCAAAAGAACTCTGTGGATTCCCTCATAAACCGCATCGTATACCCTCTGCTGATTTTGAAATCTCAATTCCATTTTTGTCGGATGTACATTGACATCCACTTTTTCACCGTCCACCTGAAAATGTAGCACAAAAAACGGAAACCGATGCTGCATTTTAAAATCCTTGTAGGCATCCTCCGCTGCTTTTGATATCATATTGCTTTTCACATAACGTCCATTGACAAAAAAGGTTTCAAAATTGCGATTGCCGCGTGTGATCGTCGGATCGCCGATATAACCTTTGATTTCTATACCGTTTTGCTCAAATTCAAGTGAACGGATATTCGCCGCCACTTCTCTGCCGTAAATGCTGTAAATCACATCTTTTAATTTCCCGTTTCCGGAGGTACGCAGTTTTTCCTGCCTGTTGTTCAAAAAACGAACGGCCACTTCCGGATGTGAAAGCGCAAGCCGGATCAGCAGATCCTGCACATGCCCTGCTTCTGTCATCGCCGTCTTTAAAAACTTTCTCCGGGCAGGCACATTATAAAACAATTGCCGGATCAAAAAACAGGTTCCGTCGGAAGCACCTGTTTCTTCCATAGAAACTTCTTTTCCGCCTTCTATAACATAACGGGTCCCAAACACTTCTTCTTTTGGCTTTGTGATCAGTTCTACCTTTGTAACCGCCGCAATACTGGAAAGCGCTTCTCCGCGAAATCCAAGCGACGAAATATGAGACAGGTCTTCTACGGATTCGATCTTGCTTGTAGAATGACGCAAAAAAGCATTGCGTACATCCTCCCGTAAAATCCCACATCCGTTGTCTGTTATGCGGATCAGGGAAACTCCGCCGTCTTCTATTTCGACCGTTACCGCAGTCGCTCCCGCATCAATTGCATTTTCTACAAGTTCCTTAACAATAGATGCCGGGCGCTCGATCACTTCTCCTGCCGCAATCTTATCAATTGTAATTTGATCCAATACTTTTATGTGGGACATCATACTCTCCTTCTATATTTCTACCACCGGTTTTTCAATTTATTTTGCAGACGGTAGATCGTATTCAACGCATCGACCGGCGTCAGATTGCCCACATCGATCGATTTTAATTCCTCCAGTACGTCATCGTCCTTTACGGTATCAAAAAGCGAAAACTGCGCCAAATCTACCTCGTCATATTTTTTCGCCTTTTTCCCGGACGATTTCTTTGTGTTTTCTTTCTCTGCAATTTCACTGACCCGGATCGTAATATCTTCATTGACCAGTTCATCTACGATTTCTTTTGCCCGGTCGATTACAACGTCGGGAACGCCTGCAAGCTTTGCCACTTGGATCCCATAGCTCTTATCGGCTCCTCCTTTTACGATTTTTCTCAGAAAGACAATATCATCGCCTTTTTCCTTGACGGCGATACAATAGTTGTTTACATTTTCAATCTTACCCTCCAGCTCTGTCAGCTCATGGTAGTGTGTAGCAAACAATGTCTTTGCGCCAAGCGAATGCGTATCGCTGATATATTCAACCACAGCCCAGGCGATAGACAGTCCGTCAAAAGTGCTGGTTCCTCGTCCGATTTCGTCCAAGATCAACAGACTTTTGGACGTAGCATTTCGTAAAATATTGGCAACCTCGGTCATTTCTACCATAAATGTACTCTGCCCGGATGCCAGATCGTCAGATGCGCCGACTCGTGTAAAAATCCTGTCTACCAGACCGATATCCGCTTGGGCAGCAGGCACAAAGGAACCGATCTGCGCCATGAGTACGATCAAAGCCGCCTGTCGCATGTAGGTGGATTTTCCCGCCATATTCGGCCCTGTAATGATTGAGATCCGCTGCTTTTTATCGTCCAGAAATGTATCATTGCTGATAAATGTTCCGTTTGGTATCATTTGCTCCACTACCGGATGTCTTCCGTCCCTGATATCGATCCTTCCCGTTTCGTTGATCTTCGGCCGAACATACGCATTTCTTTCTGCCACCAGAGCAAGGGAAGCAAATACATCCAGCTTTGCAACCGCTCTTGCTGTTTGTTGGATCCGCACAACCTCTCCGGCGATCGTATCTCGAACCGCACAATACAGTTCGTATTCTAAGGCATACAGCTTATCCTCTGCGCCGAGAATGGTATCCTCCAGTTCCTTTAATTCCGGCGTGATATACCGTTCTGCATTTGCAAGTGTCTGCTTTCTTGTATAATAATCAGGAACCAGATCTTTATAGGAATTGGTCACTTCCAGATAATAGCCAAACACTTTATTGTACTTGATCCTCAGGTTTTTGATCCCTGTCTTTTCCCGCTCTTCTTCTTCTAGTTTCGCAAGCCAGTTCTTTCCGTCTGATTTTGCGCGGCGTAACGTATCCACTTCTTCACTGTATCCGTCACGGATGATATTCCCTTCTTTCATAGCGATCGGCGGTTCCTCTGCGATTGCCTGCTGTACAAGTGTACACAGATCCTCCAGTGGATCCAACTCCTGTGCGGTCTCTTTTAACAGATCTGCTTTCATGTCCCGCAGCAGATACAAGATCGACGGCAGCATTGCCAACGAGCCGGCAAAAGCAGTCAGATCTCTCGGATTTGCGGTTCCGTATGTAATTCTGGTGATCAGACGCTCCAGATCATAAACCGGAGAAAGATATTCCCGGATTTCTTCTCGGTTGATCGCCTGCTCTTTTAACTCTTCTACTGCATCCAGTCGCCGCAAAATCTCTTTTTTTTCAATCAATGGCTGTTCGATATATTTTCGCAGTGTACGCGCTCCCATAGCTGTTTTGGTCTTATCCAGCACCCATAACAGGGAACCTCTTTTATGCTTTTCCCGAAGCGTTTCACAAAGTTCCAGATTTCTTCGCGTGGAACTGTCCAACATCATATATTTCCCGGTCGTATAAGGAGTGATATGCGTCATGTGGGAGAGATTGTTTTTCTGTGTCTCTAGCAAATATTGCAAAAGAGCGCCTGCGCTGATCATGCCGCAGTCATAATCTCCCAATCCCAGTCCTGCAAGCGACGTCACATGAAAATGTTCTTTCAGCTTGTCTTTACAAACGGAATCCTCAAAGTAATACGATTCCAGTGAGGAAATTACGATGTGGAGCCGCTCCCGCAAATCATCCATATTCATCCCGCTCATGTAAAAAGATTCATTACAGATGATTTCAGAGGGCATGAAACGGGCGATCTCATCCTTTAACTTTCCGCTGTCCGGCAGCTCTGTCACAAAATAATCTCCGGTCGTAATATCCGCTGAAGCAACGCCGTACCGGTCGGCAATATAGACGATACACATGATATAATTGTTCTTGGTTTCATCAATTGCCTGTGCATCAAGGATTGTTCCCGGGGTAACGACACGGACTACATCCCGTTTTACAAGTCCTTTCGCACTCTTCGGATCTTCTACCTGTTCGCAGATCGCAACCTTATAGCCCTTAGATACCAGTCTTGTCAGATAGCCGTCTACAGCATGATAAGGGACACCACACATGGGTGCCCGCTCCTCCTGCCCGCAGTTTTTCCCGGTCAGTGTAATTTCCAGTTCTTTAGATGCAGTCAATGCGTCCTCAAAAAACATTTCATAGAAATCGCCTAAACGATAAAATAAGATGCAGTCCGGATATTGAGCCTTTGTCTCAAGATATTGCTGCATCATCGGTGTATATGTGTTTTTCATTCTTCTGTTCCTCTTATTTATCAAGCTTTTTGCGTATTTTTCTTCTGCCATGCACTTTGTATTTCCTCAACAATCATAGCAAATTTTAAATCGCTTTTCAATGGATAATCACATGAAACTCCGGCTTTTCCTCTCCGTACAACCAATGCAGGAGGTATGCTCCGAGAAAAATTCCCACCGCACACAAGCCGGAAAACAAAATCGTAAACGGAGCGCATATCTGTCCAAAGAGCTGAAAGGGCTGATCGGAGTAATCCCATACCTGCCACTGCATCCACTTGTTCACCAGTATTCCCGTAATAAATTCTCCCGCTGTCACAAATACAGTACACCAAAACACTTGTCTCCAGAGAGGCTCTCTCCATTTCGTCCAGATGCCCTGTATAACAAAAAACAGCATGCAAAAGCCTCCCAGTACAAACATAGACCAATGAGAAAATCCCCGAAATACCATTTCTATGCTGTAATAAATGCAGCCGCCAAGCGTCCAGAAAAATAAATATTCACTTGTTCTTTTCACGAAAAAACGTCCTCCTACATCGATTTTTGATCACTGCCGAATATTTTCGGCAGTGATGCCTAATCTATAGTTTGGACGTTTTTTTGAAAAATATTGTTCCATTTTATTTCTGAAATCCTTGTAATTCGCCGATATAATAAAATCCGTGACATTCCGTTAATTTCACCTTTACAAGGCTGCCGATCAGGGAAGCATCTCCCGGAAAATGTACAAGCAGATTATTGCTCATTCTGCCTGTGATCAGCTTTTCATTGTGATCATTGCGTCCCTCTACCAGAACTTCTTGAATTGTATCCGTGTATACACTGCATACTTCCTTTGAAATTCCCTGCACTTCTTTCAAGAGACGGTCAAATCTATCTTTTACCACATCAGCCGGAACTTGTTCTTCCATAGCGGCAGCAGGTGTTCCTGTCCGTTTTGAATACTGGAATGTAAATGCACTGTCGTATCGTACTTTTCTTACTACATCCATTGTTTCCAAAAAATCTTCTTCTGTTTCTCCCGGAAAACCAACGATGATATCTGTGGTCAGAGAAATATCAGGAATCTTTGCCTTTATTTTTTCCGCTAACTGCAAATATTGTTCTTTTGTATACCTTCGATTCATTTTTTCAAGAATTCTTGTACTTCCTGATTGCAGCGGCAGATGCAGATGCTTACAAATCTTTTCGGAGCGGCTCATCACCTCGATCAGTTCATCAGACAGATCCTTTGGATGAGGGGTCATGAAACGAATCCGCTTCAACCCTTCTATTTTTTCAATTTCCTGCAGGAGCTGTGCAAAGCTGATCGGTTCCGTCAGTGTCTTTCCGTAGGAATTGACATTCTGCCCCAAAAGCATAACCTCTACAACGCCATCTGCGACAAAGCGTTCGATCTCGCGGACAATATCCTTTGGATTCCGACTTCGTTCTCGTCCGCGGACGTACGGCACAATACAATAACTGCAAAAATTATTACATCCGAACATAATATTAACACCGGATTTGAAAGAGAATTTCCGCTCATTAGGAAGATCTTCTACGATTTTATCGGTGTCTTTCCAGATATCAATGATCATCCGTTCCGATTCCAAACGGGTTACAAGCAGTTCTGCAAATTTGTAAATATTATGTGTTCCGAAAATCAAATCTACATATCGATAGCTTTTCTTGATCTTTTCCACGACCTTCGGCTCCTGCATCATACATCCGCACAGCCCGATCATCATATATGGATTTTTCTTTTTCATCCGGCTCAATTGCCCCAGCCGTCCGTAAACACGCTGATTTGCATTTTCCCGAACCGTACAGGTATTAAAAATGACAAAGTCTGCCTTTTCTTCTTCCGGTTCTTCTGTATACCCCATTTCTTCCAAAATTCCGACCAACTTTTCAGAATCACGGGCATTCATCTGACAGCCGAATGTCGTCACACAAAAGGTAAGTCCACGCCCCGCCTCTTCGGAGAGCCGATTTACTAGCCCTTTTCCCTTTTCCATAAAATAATACTGCCGCTTTGGCTCTTCGGCGGGAGCCTTTGCAAGTAATTGATTTAATTCATTCATTATGTATTCTTTCCTTTTCACTTTAGCACATTTTGTGCTTAAATAAATTGATTTTTCACTGTATCATATTCATAATCGATTCCTGCAAGCTTCTCTTTCAGTTCTTTTTCTGATACATTCAGCTCCTCACAGAGAATCTCCAGAGAATCATAATAATCTCTGAGCTTTGTATTGATGACACTTAACAATATCATCGGGTCCTTCGGCAATCCTGTCTGCATAACTACATTCCTCTCTGTATTCTCCTTGCTCCGTAATTACCATATCTACACATACATCAGTCTTTTCAGCAGGTATTTCTTCTGTACATTGCACGGAAAAAGCCAGACCGATTTTATAAAAACAAGGATTCTCCTGCAAATATCGGTCATAAAATCCCTTTCCGTAACCGATCCGGTTTCCCTTTCTGTCAAAAGCAGCTCCCGGAAGCAGCATCACAGCCTGTTTCTTACAGGGGATTTCTGCCTTTTTCATGCCGTTTTTCGGTTCTGAAATCCCCTGATATCCGTGCACCAAATCTTCCCGAGAGGAAATTCGATAAAATTCCATGCTATGCTTATCCAAAACTCTGGGAACAGCCACCGTTTTCCCGGTCTTCCATGCAGCGTTCAGAAGCATCGATGTATCAACCTCTTCCCGAAATGACACATAGACAAAAATACAATCTGCCGATTGAAACATCGGATGTGCCAATACCTGTTCTGTGATCCTTCGACTGTAATTTTCCCTGAGTTCTTGTGACAGATCGGATCTTTTTTTTAGGGCTTTGTTTCTAATTTCCCGTTTTCTTCCCATATTTTTCACCCAGATTCACAATGCTTCCGTCTTCTTTCTGGATATCAATATTATTTAACTGACCTCTTAAATTACGGCGAATCGTATCCAGATATTCTTGCCGGAGAAGCTTTTGTTCCTTTTTTTCTTCCTCCGTCAGGCCTTCTGCTTTTGATTTTCTATACAATTCATTGATTCTTGCAATTTTTTGTTCATTCATTTTGACATATCCTCGCTTTCTGCAAAGATATCTTACACTATTTTATTCTGTTCGTCTACCCTCACGTTTCAGAAGTTCTTTTAGCTGGAGTAATTTTCCAGAAAGCCATACATTTCTCTTTGCGTTTTGACAAATTTCCCGGCACGTACTTCTTCTTGTACCTCTTCCGGCAGCTCTCTCAGAGAAATCTCCGTCAGCTCATATAAGGTTTCCTGATCGCTAAAATAAACTGCAACGTATCCGTTCAATTCTTTCAAATAATACCCCTCGTTTTTTTTCGCTTCGCCCTTCGTTGTTATCGTGTTGATAGGCTGCTCTTGCCGTTCCTGTCCCTTTTGCTTGTCCACTGTATGCTGATAACTGAGCTGATAGCCGATTCCAAGACAGAATACAAATAAAAAAGTAAAGATAAAAAGACCGATACCATAGTTCCTTTTCATTCGGATACACTCCTTTTTTCCTACAGTATTGGTCTTTTCTCGGTCATTTATTCATATTTGATTTAGAGTCATTTCATTTAGGTGGCAGCAAACGCGATTTTTTGCAGATCTGATAGATTTGATTTCCACGCGGCAATGCCCTGATATCTCCTCTGGAAAGAACTCCGAGCTTCAGAACAGAAACTCCGTACACAGGCATCGCGATCAAAATTGCAATCACAGTAGGTACAAATCTTCCTCCGACAAAAATGTCCAGAAGCAAATGTACAAGATATGTCACAATCCCCATAAATACGGCAGCTGTCAACGGTTTAAGAAAGGTTTTGTCAATTTCCTGCCGATATCCGCAGGTTCTTCGGATCGCTCTTGCATTTAAAAAGCACATACACACCGAAAATACAATGTTGCTGAGTACCAGTGCATAAATATTCCATTTGAACACAATCAGCATCACTAACAGCGCCGCTAAGTGCACAGCCAGTGAAATCGCCGCATTTTTCGCCGGAACAACCATTTCATCCAAGCCCTGCAAAATGGAATTGGAGACGGTAGACCATGAATATAAAATTACGGTGACTGCACCTAGCGCCAATGTCCATGCCGGTGTGGTACCTGCATCGTTATACAGCAATATCATCAAAGGGGATGCCAGTACGACAAAACCAACAAAACACGGGATTGCGATCAGCATTGTAAAGCGGATGGACTGATCAATCTTACTGTGAATTTTTTTCTTTTCTCCGGCTGTCACTGCCATCGTAAGACTTGGTATGACAGATGCTGCCAGTCCGTTTGCCACTGCAAGCGGGACATTGATCAGTGTATTATACTTTCCTGTATAAATTCCCTGTAAAGCCATATACTCTTTTTCTGTAAACCCCTGTGCAGCCATGATCTTATTAAAAAATGTCAGATCTAAAATCTGATTGATATTATAAATTGCTGTGCTGAAGATTACCGGAATGATCGTTAAGATCAAAATTTTTAAAATCCTGCTGTAACTCTCCCGCCTTCTCGTTCTGTCTGAAGCAATCCCCCGCCGGATCCTGCCCCGGAATACATAGAAACAAAACAGAAGAAACAAAAGTGCAAAGAATGCTCCAAGTACCGTTCCGAGAGTTCCTCCGGCGGCGCCGTATGCAGGTCCCAGCAGCTCTTCTCCGCTTTCCTTCCCTTTGGAAACACCAATCTTAAACAGCACACCGGCTCCGGCAATACTTACCACCGCATTGATGATCTGTTCGATGATCTGTGAGACTGCCGTCGGCATCATCGTCCCCAGTCCTTGAAAATATCCCCGCAAAACGCCGAGAAGCGCAACAATAAACAGACCCACAGCCAAAACACGAAGTGCATACACACTCAGCGGAGACTCCATGAAATCAGAAGCGATCGTTCCCGCTCCCAGAAAAATAATCAGAGAAATCAAAATTCCGACTGCCAGAGAAAACAGAAGTGATCCCAAAAACACACGGAAGGCATTTCTTCTCTGCCCCATGGCCATTCTGGCAGAAACAAGCTTGGAAACCGCTGTCGGAAGACTCAAGCTGGACAGCATCAATGCCATTGCATACACTTCAAAGGCATACCCGTAAAAGCCGTTCCCCTCGTCTCCGAGAATATTTGTCAAAGGAATCCGGTATACGACGCCGATTACTTTTGTCATGACCATTGCAATCGCAAGGATCATCCCCTGCATCAGAAAATCGTCTTTCTTTTGTTTTTTCTGAATCTTTTGTGGTCCAGTCATTTACTTCCTCCATTTACTCCCGCGGAATCTGTACTTTTTCCATAATTTCCCGCTGTTTTTTCTCCATGACAATGCGCTCGTCTTCTTCCATATGATCATACCCAAACAGGTGCAGCATACTGTGTGCGATCAAAAAAGCAAACTCTCTTTTGGGAGAATGTCCGTAAGCTTCTGCCTGAGCAAGAACCCTGTCTTTTGAGATTACAATATCCCCAAGCAGCAGTTCCCCAGACTCCGGGTCAAACACCTCTTCCGTACGTTCCTCAAGTCCTTGAAACGTTCCCGGGATCTCATATTCAAGCATCGGAAAGGACAGAACGTCGGTAGCCCTGTCCATATCCCGAAATTCCAGATTCATTTTTTGTATTTCCTCATCCGTTGTAAGTAAAAGATTCACTTCCGTCTCATACGGACACCCGATATATGCGAGCGCTGTTTCTATTACCAACCTTGCGGTTTCCTCTGCATCCAAAGGAAGTCTTTCTTCCCCCTCTTGTTCGATAAATAAACTCATAGTTACTTTTGTCTTCCTCCTTTTGAAGTACGCATTCCCTTTTTCTCATAATCTTCATAGGCTTTTACGATTTTTTGTACAAGTGGATGCCGTACAACATCCTTTCCGGATAACCTGCAAATACTGATCCCTTCCAGATTTTTTACGACCTTTACCGCCACATCCAGACCGGAAATCGTTCCCTGCGGCAGATCCTTTTGGGTAGAATCGCCGGTAATTACAACCTTAGAACCAAAGCCGATTCGCGTCAGAAACATTTTCATCTGTGCAGGGGTCGTGTTCTGCGCCTCATCCAAAATGATAAATGCATTTTCCAACGTCCGTCCTCTCATATAGGCAAGCGGAGCCACCTCGATCAGACCTTTCTCCGAATTCTTAATAAAACTTTCTGCACCCATAATCTGATATAATGCATCATACAGAGGACGCAGATAGGGATCGATCTTGCTTTGCAGATCTCCGGGGAGAAATCCAAGCTTTTCGCCTGCCTCAATTGCCGGACGGGTCAGAATGATCCGTTCCACTTCATTATTTTTAAATGCGGTAATAGCCATCGCCATTGCCAGATAAGTTTTTCCGGTTCCGGCAGGTCCCAATCCGAACGTGATCATATTTTTTCGGATTGCATCCACATATGTTTTCTGTCCGAGCGTCTTCGGCTTGATCGGCCGGCCCTGCAGCGTATGACAGATCAGTTCCTTGTCAATTGCCACAAGCTCTTCCTCATTGTCTTCAAAGACAAGTGAGATCGCATAATCTACATTTTGTTCTGTGATCGTATTTCCTCTTGCGGATAATTCCGTAAGCTGTACAAGCACACGGCGTGCCCGCTCTGCGTATGTCTGCTCTCCGAGTATCTTTACCGTCCCGTCTCGTAGGATCAGTGTTACATGAAACGTACGCTCGATCTTCTTGGCATACGCATCAAACTGTCCGAATATATTTCGTTCATGTTCTGTCGGTATATCAATCATCAGTTCCGATAGACTCATCTTCGTTCGTCCTTTCAATTACAAGTATTTCTGTGTCCGCCGGTTCTGTAATCTGTTTGTTCAGATATAGTATTCCTTCCGCGACGGCAGATGTTTCGTCCAAATGTATTTTAACATCATTTTTGCAAATTTGAATACCCTTTTCTTTCAAATCTTCCAAAAAGCTGTCAAATTCTTCCGTCAGATGCCTTTGCAGTTCCTTTTTTGTATATTTTTTCTCCTTTGTTTTGTATGGTTTTATACAAACTTCTCCATAGGAAACAGGAAGATAAAAGCTTTCTCCCAGTCTGATCTGATGTTCAGATGTATATTTTTCTCTGTTTTCTCCTTTTTTAGCTTTTGTAAAACCGACCGAAAACATACGTTTTCCCAACTTTACATACCAGCCTTTGTGCAATTTACTGCGCTCATAGCTTTTCTCGAGATAGGTAAGCGGCATAGAGTTTTGATAATGCATCACCGTATCTGCGTAAATATCTGCATCGGACCGGCAGTACCGGTAATCTACCACTTCTTTTGCATCATTCAGAACTTCAATTCTTCCTGACACAAGAATATCTCCTTTTTTTACGGCGTCTCCGACATGCACCTGCGGTACGCCGCTTCTGGTGATCATGGCAGTAATGATTCCGTCCTCCGATGCGATCAGATCGAAAGGATGTGTTTCGCCGAAGGCTTCCCCTTCGGGCAGAGGTGATTTTTGTTCTTCTTTCGGAATCGTATCTTCGTTTTCTTTGATCCGAATCTTTAGTCTACTGCCGTTTATTGATGCAGAGACCCATACAATGTCCGGGTATTGCGCTCGTATATCCTTTGCAATCTGAAAACAATCTACCGCTTTTTTCGGCATTGCCGGCGTTACATCTTTGGTATCCAGAAATTCAAGCAGTGTCTCACTTGTCCGCGTTTCATTGCCTTCAAAATGAATATCCCAGATAAAAGAAGAATAAAAAAATAGGAGCCCGATACATAAAAGCAAGCCTCCGAAAAAAGCCTGTCTCTGCCGGTTACGGGCGATAAAAAAGGGAAGGCCTACGCGCTGTACAACGGTGATCCTGGTATGTGTTTTTCTTGCCAGCGGTCTTAATTTCCGAAATCCCTGCAAGGTCATATACAGCTCATAGGTGTTTTTCTTCGGCTCTAATTTCCAGATCAGGATCTGATGATGACTGCAAAGATTCAGAAAACGTTCCGCTGAATCCCCCGAAACCTTTACTTTTACATATCCTCTTGCGTAACGAAGCATTTTTTGTATCACAAGCACTTTCCTTTCCTACTAACAAAATTCAACGGAACAGATGCATCCCGTAATCTTCATTTCGTCATTGGTATAGTATTCGATTTTCAGACACTTTCCCTTCAGCCGGATTTGCTTATTTTTTGTCTGAACACGGATCAACGTGTCTGTATACTCGATCAATCCTCTGTAATTTTCGATACTGATTTCTCCGGTTCCCAAAATAGTGATCACAGATGCCCCGAGTATCACATCTTTCGGCATATTCGCAGCATCTGCAAACCGTTCTTTCAAATGTTCGTTTTCAACTCCACGATTCATAAAAAGCCACACATACGTCTTTTATAAAAAGTGTATGTGCGGCTTTTTTATCCTATTCCACCTCTCTCCAAAATACTATCTCAGGATCTTGAGGTTTATGTTTTCTTTTCTTCGGATACCGGATGTCCCGTGCAGTTCTTTTATTTCACGAAGCCTTTGCTCCTTTCGGCGCACCTCTTTCATACGAAGATCCCTAAGCGGGCATTTGCCGAACACTTCCTTGCGCTCATTCCGGAAGAAAGACTCCATAGCGACAATGCCTGTGCCGATCAAAATCTCCGTTTTCAGAGATGCATACGTAAATAGATACCTGAGCTTATGAAATACATAATCTCTGCTGTCAACTCGTTCACGCATGTAACCTACGAAAACTGCCGTCAGAATAATAAGCAATGCGATCGTCAGGAAAAGGAAATTGTTTTCTAACATAATACGCATCTCCTTTCTTATAAATATTTTGGTAATTTGTTTATATTTATAATACTCCTCCGGCGCAGAATAGTCAATTTATTTATCTTTTTTTATAGAATATTCAGACTTTTATTTGTCGCAGATTTCACTGTGGATTTCCTGCAATGATTTCACATCACCTCTTCCATAGTTTTTCACTGCCAGAATTCCTTTTACGGCAGCTCTTGCAGCGGCCATTGTAGTCATATAAGGAACTTTCTTTTTGATCGCTGCCTTTCTCAAATAACTGTCATCATCCTTGCTTTCCTTCCCGGATGGTGTATTTACAATAATATCGATCTTATCATTTGTGATCAGATCCAACATATTCGGACGACCCTCCTGCAGCTTTTTAATACACTCTGCTTCAATTCCGTTTTCCTTCAAAAGCTTTGCGGTTCCTTTGGAAGCGATGATCTGGAAGCCTGCATCGGCAAAATCCTTTGCTATCTCTACCACTTCCCCTTTGTCTCTGTTGCTGACGGAAATCAGTGCGGTCCCTTCCAACGGCAACCTCGTTTGTGTAGCCTCCTGTGCCTTATAGAACGCCTCTCCGAAGAACTTGGACAATCCAAGCACCTCTCCCGTAGACCGCATCTCCGGTCCTAAGAGCGGATCTACCTCTTGGAACATGTTGAACGGAAATACCGCTTCCTTTACTCCGTAATACGGAATATTCTGTTCTTTCAGCTCCGATACCGGTGATGGTCTTCCGGTCAGTTCGCCTGTCACAATATCAATTGCCAGCGGCACCATACGGATGTTGCATACCTTAGATACGAGCGGTACGGTTCTGGATGCACGCGGATTCGCTTCTAAGACGAAGACCTTTCCGTTTTCAATCGCATACTGCATGTTCATCAGACCTTTGACATGCATTTCCTCTGCAATTTTTCTTGTGTATTCCTTGATCGTCTTTACATTTTCATCAGAAATGTTTTTGGACGGAATGATACATGCGGAATCACCGGAATGTACACCTGCAAGTTCGATATGCTCCATAACGGCAGGAACGAACGCATGGGTTCCGTCGCTGATCGCATCTGCCTCGCACTCAGTGGCATGTCCCAAGAATCGGTCAATCAGGATCGGACGGTCCGGTGTAACACCGACAGCTGCTTTCATATAGCCTACCATACTCTCGGCATCATACACCACTTCCATACCGCGTCCTCCAAGTACGTAGGACGGACGGACCATGACCGGATATCCGATCTTCTCTGCGATTTCCAACGCATCCTCTACGGTAACCGCCATTCCTGATTCCGGCATTGGTATCTCTAGCTTATCCATCATTGCACGGAACAGATCTCTGTCCTCTGCCAGGTCGATCACAGACGGAGCGGTACCTAATATTTTCACACCGTTTTTCTCCAATTCAGCAGCCAGATTCAGCGGCGTCTGTCCTCCGAACTGTGCGATCACTCCGACCGGCTGCTCCTTCTTATAGATGCTCAAAACATCCTCGAGTGTCAGCGGCTCGAAATACAATTTATCGGAAGTATCATAATCCGTGGAAACCGTTTCCGGATTACAGTTTACGATAATTGTCTCAAAGCCCAGTTTTTTAAGTGCAAGAGACGCATGTACACAGCAGTAATCAAATTCAATCCCCTGACCGATCCGGTTCGGTCCTCCACCCAAAATCATAATCTTCGGCTTTCCTGTGCTAACCGGATTTTTATCCTCGGCATTGTAGGTGGAATAATAATATGCACTGTCCTCTGTTCCGCTGACATGCACACCTTCCCAGGCTTCTTCCACCCCGATATCGATTCTCTTATTACGGATATCCGCCTCACTGACTTCCAGAATCTGACTTAAATATTTATCAGAAAAACCGTTCTTCTTGGCAGCGATCAGCGCTTCATCCGACGGAAGCTGTCCCTTTGTCCGCAACAGCACTTCTTCCTCTTCTACCAGTTCTTTCATCTGCTCTAAGAAATAATGTTTTACTTTTGTCAGTTCATGGATTTCCTCAACAGTCGCACCTTTTCGGAGCGCCTCATAAATAACAAAATATCGCTCGCTGGTGGCATGAACCAGCATTTTTAATAACTCTTCCTTACTTCTGCTGTCAAAATCATTTGCATGTCCCAATCCGTAACGTCCGGTTTCCAGAGAACGGATTGCTTTTTGGAATGCTTCTTTAAAGGTTTTACCGATACTCATAACCTCGCCGACAGCGCGCATCTGTGTACCAAGCTTATCTTCCACGCCTTTGAATTTTTCAAATGCCCATCGTGCGAACTTGATCACGATGTAGTCTCCGTCCGGCACGTACTGATCCAACGTACCGTACTTTCCGCACGGAATGTCTCTTAAGGTCAGTCCTGTCGCCAGCATTGCGGATACCAGAGCGATCGGGAATCCGGTCGCCTTGGACGCAAGCGCAGAAGAACGAGAGGTTCTGGGATTGATTTCAATGATAATATCCCTGTCTGTCTTCGGATCATGCGCCCACTGTACATTACAGCCGCCGATCACCTGCACAGAATCCACAACCTTATGTGATTTTTCCTCTAAACGCTTCTGCACTTCTTCTGAAATGGTAAGCATCGGCGCCGAACAGAACGAATCGCCCGTATGCACGCCGAGCGGATCGATATTCTCAATAAAGCATACCGTGATCATATTTCCCTCGGAATCGCGGACCACCTCAAGTTCCAACTCTTCCCAGCCCAAAATGGATTCCTCTACAAGGACCTGACCTACCAGACTTGCCTGTAGTCCACGGGCACAGACTGTCTTCAATTCTTCTACATTATAAACCAGACCGCCGCCGGCTCCCCCCATGGTATAGGCAGGACGAAGAACAACCGGATATCCGAGTTTTTCAGCAATCGCAAGCGCTTCGTCCACGGAATAAGCTACTTCGCTTCGTGCCATTTCGATTCCCAGATCATCCATGGTATGCTTGAATTCGATACGGTCTTCCCCACGTTCAATGGCATCGACCTGAACGCCGATTACCTCTACATTATATTTGTCCAGCACGCCGGCCTGCGCCAATTCTGAACATAAATTAAGACCGGACTGTCCGCCGAGATTCGGCAGCAATGCATCTGGTCTTTCTTTCTGGATAATCTGCTCTATTCTATCTACATTTAACGGTTCAATATAAGTAACGTCGGCAATCTCCGGGTCCGTCATAATTGTTGCCGGATTGGAGTTTACCAATACGATTTCATAACCCAGTTTTTTCAATGCCTTACAAGCCTGTGTACCTGAATAGTCAAATTCACAAGCCTGTCCGATAATAATCGGGCCGGAACCGATGATCAGTACTTTGTGGATATCATTTCTTTTTGTCATCTGTCTTCCTCCTGTCTTCACTCTCTCATGTTCTCGTTACATTTTTCAATTGGGTATTATACAATAAAAAAAATGGACAGGCAATGCCAAAATCCATTTTTTATGCAAACTCTTTTTCAGAAAATCTAAAAAAATTTTAGATATATTTTTTTCTTATTTTCACTTATTTGCAGGGCTTATACAGATTGCGGAAATAGTCGTTTCAGCACCTTAAAAAACGTTCCCACGAGAAAAATCGCCAACGCGATCATCCCCGCAATCTCCAAGGTCTGAATAAAGTAATAGGCGCTCTTGCTGTTTTCGCCCGCCATAACATAATAAATGATCCGGTACATGCCTGCCCCCGGCACAGTCGGAAGAATGCCCGGAATCAAAAAAATGGTGACCGGTGCATGCAGTCCCCTGGCAAAAGTATGCGACAAAAATGCGATCACCAAAGCCGACAAAAAGGATGCGATCACCGCTCCGGTATCCAGTTCCATACTGACCAGATAGCCTCCGCCTCCGACAGCGCCGATCAGTCCCGCATAGGGCAGATATTTCTTAGGACACTCCAGTAAAACCGCAAAACAGGCAATTGCAAGAAAGCTGCCGACGGTTCCCATGATCAAATGTCCGATATTCAAAACAGACCACCTCCCGGCTGTAAAATTCCGGTTACCGCCATTCCGACACCGACTCCAAGTGCGATCGCCACCGCCGTCATAAAGGCCTCCATCGTTCTTGCCGCCCCGGCAAGGTAGTCTCCCTGCAGAGAATCCCGGATTGCATAGGTGATCGCAACGCCCGGAACGATCGGCATGATACTGCTGATGATAACCGTATCCATATTCATACTTCCGAAAAGATATTTCAGAAAAATAGCAGCCAAAGCCACTCCAAATGCACTGAATGTATTTAAAATAAATCCTTGTATGCGAAAATACTTTCCGACAGTTATAATCAGAGCCAGAACCACCCCGGCAATTGCAGCGCCTCCGATCTCTTCCCAACTTCCGCCAAACAGAGGCGCAAATCCGGCGCAGACACCTATCGTTGCCAGATTATACATTGTTTTTCTGTATTGTCGCCCTTTGATCTTTTTTAGTTCCGCATACGCTTCTTCCAAGGTCATATCTCTCGCACAGTAGCGCCTTGAAACGGAATTTACCCGTTCGATGCGGTTCAAATTCATCCCTCTGCTTTCCACCCGCTTAATGACAGAGATATTTTCCATATCCGGATTGTCCAGTGTTACAAAAATTCCTGTTGTCAGTACAACCGTCTCTACCGTTTCGGCATCGGCGGTTTTTAAAATATGGGTGATCGTTTCTTCCACACGATATGTTTCCGCACCGCTCTTTAACATCGTTTCGCCCGCAAGAACCGCAGTATTCATCAATAGTTTGTAATCCATGCTGTTCTGATCCCCGCTCGTTTTCTTTGATATGTCTTTTAAAAATCCAGACATGCCCGTTCTGTCACGTATGGTCTTACATAAGTATCTGCTGCAGCCACATGTGCTGGATGCTGTCCGTAAACGGCGATATCCTCTTCTGTTTCCAATGTACTTACCAGTGCAATATCATGTGTGCTGGATGAAAAAGGGGAATCCACGAATTCCAGTGACAAAAGTCCCGGAACCTTTCCTACCAGAGCCGTCAGATGTTCTTTCATTGCCGCTTTTAATTCAGGCTTCGCTTCCTCTGCAATTTCTTCTTTAAACTTCCACATTACAATATGCTGTACCATATTTTTTCTCCTCATTTTCCGTCATATTCTATATTTTTTCTGGAAAATAATTTTATCATATTCATGATTCTTGTGCAACTGTACCCTTACAAATCTCACACATTGTTTTCAGTTCTTCCGATAAAAATTTATTTTTATGAATGATCATATTAAAATTTCTCGTTACACGGATATCCTCTAACGTCAGGATCACCATACTTCCCTCTGCCACCTCCCGGGAAATCATCCGTTTAGAAAAAATAGCAATTCCCCTGCCGCAGATTACCGCATTCTTGATTGCTTCCGTACTCGTACTGCAAAAGGTACGGTTCAGACGCAGTCCTCGCTCTTCAAACAACTGTTCAAACTGATTCCGTTCCACACTTCCGCTCTCTCTGCTGGCATAATCCTGTCCCTGAAGCATATTGAGGGTAATGCCGGCTTCTTTTGCAAGAGGATGCCGCTTTCCGCACACAACAACCAATTCATCTTCACATACCGGTGTTACAAGCAGATTTTCATTTCTGATCACACCTTCTACAATTGCCATATCCACCTGATTATGCAGTACAGCCTGTTCGATTTCCGCAGAATTTGTCACAATGACCCGGAAACGACAATTCGGCAGCTCCTTTTCTGCTTCATCCAGAAGATCATTGATCAGACAGGTTCCGACCGATACGCTGCATCCGACAGACAATTCTTTCTGTCCGCTTGTCTGATTCATCGCCGCTTCCATCTGCTCAAAAGAATCCAGAATGTGACGGGAAAAAGAGAGCATCAGCTCTCCTTCCTTTGTCAGATATATTTTTTGAGATAATCGCTCGAAAAGTTTCACACCATAATACCGTTCCAGTTCGGAAACAGCCTGACTGATACTGGGTTGGGAGATATGCAGTGCCCTTGCCGCTTTACTCATACCGCCCATGTCAGCTACAGTTATAAATATCTGCAAATGTCGCAATGTCATATCCCCATACCTTTCCTTCCTATAATTTCTGTCTTTCACAAATATTTTACGTTATAGCTTGTGTTATATCATGCCTGTAACCGCATAAATTGCGGTTCCAACAACTCCGCTTCCCAAAATGATCGCAATTGCACTCACCTTATATTTTCTTAAAAGAAACAGCGCAGCCACAAAAATCCCCAGTTCCACGAAACGGATATTGCTCAAAACAATTTCCCCAAGTTCTGCCTGAAACAATCCCAACATCAAAATAGAAGCTCCTGCGGACCCGATTAGGGCAACCACTGCCGGACGCATCGCTCCGAGTACAACCTGAACCCCGCTTACCGTCCTATATTTATAATAGAAATGTGCCAGAATCAGACAGATACAAAAGGATGGAATGATACAGCCGATCGAACACAATAACACTCCCGGAATGCCTGCGATCCGCATGCCTACAAAAGTTGCCGAGTTGATGGAAATCGGTCCCGGCGTCATTTCTGCCACAGTGATCAAATCTGAAAATTCCTCCAATGTCATCATTCCGTAAATATTGACGATCTGTTCCTGGATTAGAGGGATCGCAGCATATCCTCCTCCGACACTAAACATTCCGACCTGTATAAAAGCAAAAAATAATTTCCATAATAACATTACGCAATTCCTCCGTTTTGCTCTTTTTTATTTTTCCATGTTACAATTGCCAGATCTCCCAGTCCGATAACAAGACAAGTCAAGATCACCAGCATTGCGCTGATATCCAGCAAATACGTTGCAACAAAGGCTGTACACATCATTATGATATACAGAACCCTTTTTGTATTCAGCACATTTTTGGCAAGATTGATTACTACATCAAAAATAACTGCCGCGACACCTGCCCGCATTACCTGCAGCGCTGTGCTGATATATAAATTGGTACGGAATTGCTCATAAAATAATGAGATAATAGAAATAATGATCATAGGTGGAAGAATTGTTCCGAGAATGGCAACCAGAGAACCGACCACTCCTGCCAGCCGATATCCGATAATGACGGACGCATTGACCGGAAGCGGTCCCGGAGCCGATTGCGTGATCGCCGTTACATCCAGCATTTCGTCTTCTTCCAACCACTGTAACTCCTCGACATACTCCTTTTTCATTAGGGAAACGATCACGAATCCACCACCGAATGTACATGCGCTCAGCACGAACATTGACTTAAATAGAACCCATAGCTTACTGTAATCCTTTTTCATGGTAACCTCCATATGTTTTTCTCTTTCATTTCAAAAGAAGTGTAGCATATGAAAAGTTATTTGTGAAATACATAACTTTTATACTTCCTATAGGTTTTCTCTTATACATTATCATATGCTTTTTATAAACCCTATTTATGATACGGTTCATTGGAATTGATGCGACAGCTTCGATAAATCTGTTCCAAGAGAATCACTCTCATCAATTGATGAGGAAAGGTCATTCTTGAAAAACTAAGTGCAAAATCCGAACGTTTCAGCACTTTTTCTCCCAGTCCGATCGAACCGCCGATCACAAAGGTAATGTGGCTCTTTCCCTGTATTCCCAATCGATCTATCTTTTCCGCCAGTTCCTCTGAAGTCAGAAGCTTTCCTTGTATTTCCAATGTAATAACATACGAATCCTCTTTAATAAATCTCAGAATGCGATCGGCTTCTTTTTCTTTGATCAACGCTTCCACTGCTTTTCCGACATTTTCCTGCGTCTTTTCATCTGCCACTTCCACAATTTCCAGTTTGCAGTATTTTCCAAGTCTCTTTGAATATTCCGCAATTGCATCTCTTAAATATTTTTCTTTGATCTTTCCTACTGTAATCAATGTGATTTTCATAATTTTCAACCCTTTCGGTGTAAAACTCTATACCGCTGCACGTTTCTCTTTAACTGCAAAGCGAGAAAGAATCCGTTGGACGAACCGATAGAACACCTGTCCGTACAGACTGCCGCATACGTTATGGAAAATTCGTAAAAATACTGCTCCTTCCAGACCAAACAGACCTGTGGCAACCGCCATTGCCCCAAAGGAATTAAAGACAGACTGCCAGCCATAGCTTGCCGATAATCCGACTCCGATTCCGCCTATGATGCCTGCATAAGATAGAAAATCTGAGGATAACACCGCATATAGGAGCAAAAACAAAATACCGCCCAGCAGATTTCCCGGAATCCGTCCCTTTGATCTTGCCTTTGCATCCTCCTCAAACGGAAGAAGCACAGACATCACAGCAATCCCCGCCCACATCGAACGTGGAAAATGCAATACTTCCACCAAAAACATAATAGACGCAGTTCCAAGTGCCATTGCAATCTGCCACTTTGTTCGGGAGGATCGAATATCAAACTCTTCGAGAATATGTGTCAATGTTCTTTTATAAACACGGTTCCGATGCCCTCTGTAAAAAACAATCATCGTCAATACCGCCCCTACAAACAATCCTGCAATTCTCAATACAAATGCCGATCCGGAAACCGTATATCCGTAAAACAGAAGATACCCTAAAATCACCGTCGAATGATTAGACATCATAACATTGTGACAGCTAAGCACCGCCAACAGCAAAATGCACCCTATATTAATCAGCATACCGCCGAATGCTCCAACCGAATTTGCTGCCTGAGGACCAAATGCCAAAACAAAAAATATCACCCCGATCACTTCCAACGAATGTTTCATACAGATTCCAAAATCGGCATTTTTGAACACCATTAAAAACAACAGCACAACAACGCCTACAATACTGTTATCATTTCCAAAAACTGTTCCCGACAGCATCACAAAACACATACAGAAAATCATTGTAATTGCAATCTTGCACATATAAATACACGTGTGATGCAGCTTTTCCTTACTGCTCTCGGCATTTTTGATTACAGCCTTAGAGCCTGCTTGATTCAATTGCAATTCTTGATAAAATGTCATAAAAAATTCCTTCCTCTTTGTGATTTTTGATAGTAAATAGACAGTATACCATCGGAAATAATGTTTTGTCAATCAAGGATTTCAAAACCAAAATAAAAAGACACAACAAAATTTCTGTCATGCCTTTTTATTCGCATTCTTATTTATCTCTTAAATACTCGTCAATACCTTTTGCGGCAGCCTTTCCAGCACCCATAGCAAGAATTACCGTTGCGGCTCCTGTAACGGCGTCTCCGCCGGCGTAAACACCTGCCTTGGACGTCTTACCGTTGTCCTCGTCGGCTACGATACATTTCCACCTATTGATCTCCAGCCCCTCTGTCGTGGAAGAAATCAATGGGTTCGGGGAAGTACCGAGTGACATGATCACCGTATCTACATCGATCGTATACTCTGATCCGGGAACTTCAACCGGACGTCTTCTTCCGGAAGCATCAGGCTCTCCGAGTTCCATTTTGATAACGGTCATACCGGTTACATTTCCCTGATCATCTACATGAATTTCTTTCGGATTCGTCAGCAGATCGAAAATGATCCCCTCTTCTTTTGCATGATGTACTTCTTCTACTCGCGCCGGCAGTTCTTCTTCACTTCGGCGGTATACAATATGTACTTCCGCTCCAAGGCGAAGTGCAGTCCTTGCCGCATCCATAGCCACATTACCGCCTCCTACAACAGCAACCTTTGTTCCTGCTGATATCGGAGTATCATAGCTGTCATCAAAAGCTTTCATCAGATTGCTTCTTGTCAGATACTCATTTGCTGAAAATACACCGTTGGCATTCTCTCCCGGAATTCCCATAAACTTCGGAAGACCGGCGCCCGAACCGATGAAGACTGCCTCAAAGCCTTCCTCCTCGATTAACTGGTCGATTGTAGTGGACTTGCCGATCACAACGTTTGTCTCGAATTTCACACCCAGTTCTTTTACTTTTTCAATCTCTTTTGCTACGACTTTCTGCTTCGGCAGACGGAATTCCGGAATCCCGTATACCAGTACGCCTCCCAATTCATGAAGCGCCTCGAAAACAGTTACTTCATAACCGAGTTTCGCAAGATCCCCCGCACAGGTAAGTCCTGCCGGACCGGATCCGATCACAGCAACTTTATGACCATTCAGCTTCTCGGCTCCGACCGGTTTGATGTCATGTTCCAGAGCATAATCTGCCACAAATCTCTCCAACTTGCCGATGGAAACCGGCTCCCCTTTGATTCCTCGGATACACTGCCCTTCACACTGTGATTCCTGTGGGCAGACACGTCCGCAGATAGCCGGAAGTGCGGAAGCTTGTCCGATCACTTTATACGCTTCTTCGATGTTGCCTTCCTTTACTTCTTTGATAAATCCCGGAATGTTGATCGATACCGGACATCCCTGAATACATTTTGCATTTTTACAGTTTATACATCTGGAAGCCTCTTCCATTGCCTCTTCCTGATTATAACCGAGACATACCTCCTCAAAATTCGCTGCGCGAACCTTCGGGTCCTGTTCTCTTACCGGTACTTTCTTTAATACATCTCCCATTAATTGTCACCTCCGCAATGTCCGCATCCGCCGTGATGTGTATCGCCTTCCTGAAGCTTTAACATCGCACGTCCTTCTGCGGTCTTATATGTCTGACTTCTCTTCATTGCCTGATCAAAGTCTACCAGATGTCCGTCAAACTCCGGTCCGTCTACACAGGCAAATTTAATCTCATCTCCTACCTGAAGACGGCATGCGCCACACATACCGGTTCCGTCTACCATGATCGGATTCATGCTGACAATCGTAGGCAGCTCCAGCTTCTTTGTCAGAAGACAAACGAACTTCATCATGATCATCGGCCCGATCGCAACACAAACGTCATACTTCTTCCCTTCATTCTGAACCAGATCTTCTATAACGGCAGTTACCATACCTGAACGTCCATAAGAACCGTCATCAGTTGTCACATACAGATTTCCTGCAACAGCCTCCAGTTCTTTTTCCAGGATCACCATATCCTTTGTCTTGGCGCCCAATACAACATCTGCTTGAATTCCATGCTCATGCAGCCATTTTACCTGCGGATATACAGGCGCAGCTCCCACACCTCCGGCTACGAACAGCATTTTTTTATTTTTAAGAGATTCTAAGTCTTCTTTTACAAATTCAGAAGGACATCCGAGAGGACCTGCGAAATCCCGGAAACTGTCTCCCTCTTTCAGCGCAGACATCTTCACCGTAGATGCTCCCACCTCTTGAAATACAATTGTGATCGTGCCTGCTTCACGGTCATAATCACAGATCGTAAGCGGAATCCGTTCTCCCTTTTCATCCATTTTTACAATCACAAACTGTCCCGGCTCACAATGCTTTGCAACACGCGGCGCTTCCACATCCATAAGAAAAATCTTATCAGCCAGTTTTTCTGCTTTTAGAATCTTATACATGATTTTCCTCCTTGTACCCTTGTAATAATAGCCTTTCTTTATCATACGACATTCCTTTTCGAATCGCAAGCATTCTTTTCCCGGAAATCGTGTTCTATGCAAGAAAAACCTCCTAAAAAAAAGACAGATACCATATCAGTACCTGCCTTTTTCACGCTTTCATTTAACTTAGAAATCGACCTCTGTTCCGTAATAAATACAGGTGAAAAGTTTTTCCATTGTCGCCGGGTCAATCGCACGCGGATTAGAACCTGTACATGCATCACCTACCGCATTTTCAGAAATTACGGCAATTTTTTCTTTGAACTCCTCTTCGTTGATTCCAAATTCTTTTAACGTCTTCGGAATATTCAACTGTACATTGAAGTCGTCGATCTTCTCGCAAAGGCTGTTGATCAATGCCTGTTCAGAAGCTCCCTGCAAGCCTACTTTTCTGGCAATTTCTGCATAGCGCTTTGCCGCTACCGGATCTTTTGCGTTGTATTTGATGACATACGGAAGATACATTGCATTTGCACAGCCATGTGTAATATGTCCTGTTGAAAATGCCGCTCCCGTCTTATGCGCCATAGAATGTACGATACCAAGCAGAGCGTTGGAAAATGCCATACCTGCAAGACACTGTGCGTCGTGCATCTGCGCTCTCGCATCCATGTTCCCTCTAAAAGAAGCCGGAAGATAATCAAACACCATTTCAATCGCCTGAATTGCAAGCGGATCTGTATATGCACAATGCAATGTAGAAACATAAGCTTCAATCGCATGTGTCAGAGCATCCATACCTGTATAGGCAACCTGCTTCGCCGGGAGTCCCTCTACCAACTCAGAATCTACGATTGCAACATCCGGTGTAATATTGAAATCAGCCAACGGATATTTCACACCTGTCTGATAGTTGGTGATAACAGAAAATGCAGTTACTTCTGTTGCAGTTCCCGATGTAGACGGAATCGCACAGAATTTTGCTTTCTGTCTCAGTTCCGGGAAATTGAACGGAATACAAAGTTCTTCAAATGTAACCTCAGGATACTCGTAGAATGCCCACATAGCCTTGGCTGCGTCGATCGGAGAACCTCCTCCCATGGATACAATCCAATCCGGTTGGAATTTACGCATTGCTTCTGCGCCTTTCATTACAGTCTCAACGGACGGATCCGGCTCAACACCCTCGAACAGTTCTACTTCCATGCCTGCTTCTTTCAGATAATTTACCGCTTTGTCAAGAAATCCCTGACGTTTCATAGAACCGCCACCGACAATGAGGATCGCTCTTTTTCCTTTCAGGTTTTTAAGCTCCTCCAGACATCCCTTTCCGTGATAAACGTCTCTTGGTAATGTAAATCTTCCCATGATCATGCATCTCCTTATGTATTAATCTGTTATTTTTTTAACATGTTAATTATACCACTGCGGTCTTTCCAAAACAAGCACATCCATGTAATTTTCCTGTTAAATATTGCACAAAAAATTCCCTGTATTTTTGTGAGAAAATACAAGGAATCTTTGCTTGCTACTCTGATTCCGGCTCCAGCAGATAATTTCTTTTTGTTACCTGTGTCATTTTTCCGCTGTCATTGATCAAAACAGCTGAAAACATAGTTGTTCCCTCCGGCATATCGATTGGTCCGGTATACAGCTGTGAGCCTGCTGACGGTGTTGTTCCGTCTGTTGTATAATAAGCTTTATACCCTTCCGGTACCTGAATAGTGATCTGCGTCGGTACGGTATACTGTCCTGTTGACGGTGTCACCGCAGGCGCATCCTCAATCGGAATCTCAATCGTATATGTGCCGGAAGCTATTAAGCTCGGAACACCTTTTTTATTATATGCAACGGCACGGATCGTTGTCGTTCCCTCATCCAGAAGAATCGGTTCTTCATATTTTGTGCTGGACTTCGTCGGCTCTGTATCATCTGTCGTGTAATAAATGGTTCCTTTTCCCGAAAGCGCAACCTCCTGTACCTCCGGATAACTTCCTTCCTCCAGACTGAACACAGGCGCTTCTGATACATATTCACTCACTGTTTTCAGTACGCTTTCGTCACATCCATCCAAAAGACCGGAAATTTTATCATTCTGTTTTGTCTTCATATAAAAATCAATCGCCGCCTGATACAGCGCAGCATTGGTCGGCTGAGAGTCGATCGCTTTTAAGAAAATATCCTCTCCTTTTTCTTCATTCTTCTGCTCAATATAAATCTGCGCCATTCCTGTATAGGCATCCGCTTTTTTCACATCTTTTCCGATCGCACGCTGAAAAGACTTTTCTGCCGCACCGTAATCGCCGGTCTGTAATGCACGATATCCTTTATTTACAATTCCCTTATAAGAATTCTGATAGATCACAAATCCGCCGGCACCCAAGATTGCCAAAAAGAGCAACATAACAGAAAGTACTGCTCTGCGGCGTTTTTTCAGTGCCCGCTTTTTCTTCATCATTTGCTGGCGTCTTCTCTCATCCGCATCTCTTCGCGGCTCTCCCGGATTGGAACGGACTGCTCCCGTATTTCTTTTTACATTTCCCGTATTCTGACGGACACCGTTAATAACTCTTGTCCTGGATGCTCCGTTTCCCTGCCGCCATACCTCCGTCTGATTTCCGGGTCTTGCTGAACGCTTGACACGAATATCTTCTAACTCTCCCTGACTCAATACACGGGTTGCATTTCCCGCCTCTCTTCCGAGCCTGGAGCGGTATTTCTGTACATCCTCCGGATGAAGCGGTCGTGTCGCATCCTCCACAGACCCCCTTACCTCTCTGGCAAGGACGTCTTCCAACGGATTATAGTCCGGTACGATCTGTACTTCAGTTCTACAATCGGGGCAGATAAGCATACCCTCCGGTATATCTGCGCCACAATTTGCACATTTCATAGAGTACTTCCTCCTGTTATCGTGCTGTATCCACACAATTGTTCATCAACATCGCGATCGTCATCGGTCCCACGCCTCCCGGAACCGGTGTAATCGCAGATACTTTCTCTTTTACCTTATCAAAATCAACATCGCCGCACAATTTATTTTGTTCGTTTCGGTGCATTCCCACATCGATCACGACCGCACCGTCTTTCACGTAGCTTGCATCAATCATCTGCCGGCGTCCGACGGCAACGATCAGGATATCCGCACGCTTTGTAACCTCTTTTAGGTCTTCCGTACGGGAATGCGCGATCGTGACAGTCGCATGCTCTCTCAAAAGAAGCGCTGCCATAGGCTTTCCCACAATATTACTTCTTCCCACGATGACACATTCTTTTCCCGCAATTCCGATTCCCGATCGTTTCAGCAGTTCAATGATACCGGCAGGTGTACAGGAAAGGAATCCCTTTTCTCCCAGCCAGAGATTTCCCACACTGACCGGATGAAAACCATCCACATCCTTTTCAGGCGAAATCGCCCGGATTACTTTTTCTTCGTCTATGTGCGCAGGCAGCGGAAGCTGTACGAGAATTCCGTTGACCGCCGCATCTGTATTCAAACGTTCTACCAATGACAAAAGTTCTTCTTCTGTTGTGCGTTCCGACAGTTCATAAGCCTCGGAGCGTATTCCGATATACGCACAGGCCTTCTTTTTGTTGTTTACATATACGCCGGAAGCAGGATCTTCTCCCACCTGAACAACCGCAAGACAAATTTCTCTGCCCGCCGCTTTCAGCCGGCTTACCTCTGCCTTCAATTCATCTTTTATCTCCTGTGCGATCTTTTTTCCGTCAATTATCTGTGTCATGTCGTTCTCCTGTAGATTTTTTGTCTCTCGGACTGTATTTAAAACAATCCCGTAATTCTGCCGTCATCCGTTACATCGATATTGTTGGCTGCCGGAGCTTTCGGAAGTCCCGGCATCGTCATTACTGCTCCGGTAAGAGCCACTACGAAACCGGCGCCGGCGCTGACATAAACCTCTCGAATATGGATATCGAAATCCTTTGGCCGTCCCAATTTTTTCGCATCGTCTGACAAAGAATATTGATTCTTCGCCATGCATACCGGAAACTCACCAAATCCCATAGCCTCAATCTTGGCAAGCTGCTTTTCTGCCGCCGGTTCATAGTTTACGGAACGTGCGCCGTAGATTTCTCTGGAAATCAACTCGATTTTTTCTTTCAATGAAAGTTCTGACGCATAAAGCGGATGAAAATGACTTTCCTTTTTCTCCAACGTTTCCAAAACCTTTTCTGCCAACTCGATCCCGCCTTCTCCGCCTTTCTCCCATACCTCTGAAAGTGCAAACTCACATCCGCGATCTTCACAGAACTTGCGGATATATGCATTCTCAGCTTCTGTATCGGTTATGAAAGAATTCAAGGTTACGATAACCGGAACGTCATACTTCTGTATATTTTCAATGTGTTTTTCCAAATTTACAATTCCTTTTGCAAGGGCTTCCAGATTTTCCTCTGCCAGATCGGCCTTTGCAACTCCACCATTATACTTCAATGCCCGGACAGTTGCAACTATAACTACCGCATCCGGTTTCAGTCCCGCTTCCCGGCATTTGATGTCCAAGAACTTTTCTGCTCCAAGATCGGCTCCGAACCCTGCCTCTGTAATTGCGATATCGCCCATTTTCAATGCCATTTTTGTAGCGCGTACACTGTTGCAGCCATGAGCGATATTGGCAAACGGTCCTCCATGCACCAATGCCGGAGTATGCTCTAAAGTCTGGATCAGATTCGGCTTGATCGCATCCTTTAAAAGCGCCGCCATAGCGCCGGTTGCCTGAAGATCATCAGCCGTTACCGGTTCTCCTGCAAAGTTATATGCCACGATAATTCTTCCCAGACGCCGTTTCAGATCAGCCAGATCGTCAGCAAGACAAAGGATCGCCATAATCTCAGACGCAACTGTAATCACAAAATGATCTTCTCTCACCATGCCGTCCATTTTATTCCCCAAACCTACGACAATATTCCGAAGCACTCTGTCATTCATATCTACACAGCGTTTCCATACGACCTGACGCGGATCAATTTGAAGTGTATTCCCCTGCTGGATATGATTGTCAAGCATTGCCGAAAGCAGATTATTTGCAGAGGTAATGGCATGAAAATCACCGGTAAAATGAAGATTCAGATCATCCATAGGAACAACCTGTGCATAGCCGCCGCCCGCCGCGCCGCCTTTGATTCCGAAGCAAGGACCAAGCGACGGTTCCCGCAATGCAATGACTGCCTTTTTATTCAGTTTAGCCATTGCCTGCCCTAGTCCGACCGACGTTGTAGTCTTTCCCTCTCCGGCAGGTGTCGGATTAATGGCAGTCACCAATACCAACTTTCCGTCTTCATTGTCCTTGATCTGCTCCCAGAATTCTTCCGAAAGTTTTGCCTTATACTTTCCGTAATACTCCAGATGCTCATCTGAAATTCCTGCCATTTCCGCTACTTCTTTGATCGGAAGCATCTTTGCTTCCTGTGCGATCTGAATATCTGTCTTCATTTCTGCTCCTCCTTGCGTAAATCTTAACTATTTCTATTTATTTTCCTGAAGATACTGCTCAAATTCTTCTTTTTGCATCAGTACCTTTCGTGGTTTTGTTCCTTCTTCCGGTCCGACGACACCAGCTTCTGCCAACTGATCCATAATTCTCGCCGCCCGGTTAAATCCAATCTTGAACATTCGCTGCAGCATCCCGATCGATGCTTTCTCTTTTTCTATGATCAGACGACCCGCATCAGCAAAATACGTATCTCTGTTATCAGAATTGTCTGTACTGCCCATACCGCCGGGTACCATACCGTCTGCGTCCAAATCTGCATTCATATGCTCGTCCAGTTCATCCGAATATGACGCATTCCCATTTTTCTGTATCAGATACTCGACCACTTTCTGAACCTCTTTATCGGACACAAAAGAACCTTGCACACGAACAGGCTTCGGATATCCGGTCGGATAAAACAGCATGTCTCCCTTTCCAAGCAGCTTTTCCGCTCCGTTCATATCAATGATCGTCCGCGAATCCACACCGGAAGATACGGCAAACGCAATTCTGGACGGCATATTTGCTTTGATCAGTCCGGTAATGACATTGACCGACGGTCTTTGTGTCGCAAGGATCAAATGAATCCCCGCTGCTCTTGCAAGTTGTGCAAGACGGCAGATTGCTCCCTCTACATCCTTCGGCGCAACCATCATCAGATCCGCCAGCTCGTCTACAATGATCACGATCTGCGGCATTTTTTTCGGGATATTTTCCACATCACCCATTTGTGCAGTTTTTTCATTAAACCCTTTCAGATCCCGGACATTATATTCTGCAAATAGCTGGTATCGTTTCATCATTTCCGTCACAGCCCAGTTCAATGCACCGGCAGCCTTTCTCGGATCGGTCACAACCGGGATCAAAAGATGTGGGATTCCGTTATATACACTCAGCTCAACCACCTTCGGGTCTACCATGATCAGCTTGACATCCTCCGGATCTGATTTGTAAATAATACTCATGATCAATGTATTGATACATACAGATTTTCCCGATCCCGTAGAACCGGCTACAAGCAGGTGAGGCATCTTTGCAATATCTGCAATGACAACCTTTCCGGCAATGTCCTTTCCGACCGCAAATGTGATTTTGGAAGCGCTGTTTTGAAATTCCTTTGATTCCAAAAGATCTCGAAGCATTACGGCAGAATTTTCGCTGTTCGGAACCTCGATCCCAACCGCTGCCTTTCCGGGGATCGGCGCTTCGATGCGCAGATCCGTCACTGCCAGATTCAGTTTGATATCATCTGCCAGTCCTACGATCTTGCTTACTTTCACTCCCTGTTCGGGTTGAAGCTCATAACGTGTTACAGAGGGACCACAGCTTGCATTTGTAACCCGGACGCGTACACCGAAATTTTGTAGTGTCTGTTCCAGTTTCGCTGCCGTTTCCCTCAGATGTCTGTCCGAATCTCCTCCGCCTGCCTTCCCTCGTTTCAAAAGATTGATCGGTGGAATTTTATATTCCTGTCCTTTCGTCTCCTCAACGAGATTTACTTTCTCACTTTGTGTTTCGTTTTTTTGTATATCATTGGCTTCTGCCTCCCTCCGCTGCATTCCCCCCTGATTCAAAAGCACTTCATCTTGGGATTCTTCACGCAGAAACTCAGACTTCTGTGTTTCTTCAAAAATCGGCGGCAAAGCATCCGGTTGTGAAAAAACATCTTCCGTCTGTGCGGCAGTCTCCGGTGGAAAAACATCGGGATCAAAACCATCCGGAGTCAATTCCTGCACTTCCGGAGATTTACTGTTTCCCTTTTCCGGAACCAGCGTGGTGGCGAAAGACACACCGGACACTGTTTTACCCGCTTTTCCTTTTTTCTTTTCGTTTTTTTCAGATGCATCTCTTCGTTTTGCAGCATGTATTGCGGCAGTCTGACGCCGCTTTTTCGCCCCCTCATAGACCTTTTTCCCGCTATGTCGAAGTGGCTTTAACAGCGATTTCTCTGTGATTAAAATGATACTGATCAGCATAAGAAGAATCAAGATCACATATGTTCCGACAACACCGATCGCCGGACAGAGTAAGGAAATCAGGCATCCCCCCAACACGCCGCCGGCTTCTTTCCCGATACTTGCCCGGCGGTAATATTCCAAAACCGTTGTACCCGGCTCATAAGAATTGATCAGCAATTCCAAAAATGCCGTCAAAAGAATACTGAACATAACCACTGCGGCAGCTTTTATGTAAGCATGTGTATTTCCACGATTCGATATCAAAAAAGCAGTGACCCCAAAGATCAGAAGCGGAAGCGGATATGCCATCCACCCGAAAAGTCCGAACATCAATGCCGAAAATATATCTCCGATCAGTCCCCCAAGCCCGAAATTGCTGATCAAAAGAAAAATACAGACAGCCAGCACGCCGAGAATAATAATCTCACCGTGCAGCACTGTATTTTCCTGCTTTTTTTTGCTTTTCCCCTTCGTGCTCGTTTTCCTTTTCGTTGACTTTGCAGCCATCTATATTCCCCCTTGATATTTGAACATACTATATCTAGTATATCATCGAATCAAAAGTCTGTCATCAAAAATTTTTTGCAGGCGCTTTTCCGGCGCTTTTTTCCGTCTCGTTTCTTCTCTCTTCGATCATTTCATGCAGCTTCTTCATCGCCTGACTGATGCCTCCCACCTCATCGATCAGACCCTCTCTGACGGCATCCTCGCCCTCCAACATCGTTCCGACATCCTTCACAAGCTCTGTCGGATCCAACATAAGTTCTTCCAAGCGTTTTTGACTGATATGAGAATGTTCGGAAATAAAACCGGTGATCCGATCCTGTGTCCTCTCCATATTCCGATAACTCTGATAGACGCCGATAAACATTCCGTTTGAACGAACAGGATGAATGATCATCGTTCCGCTCGGAACGATAAAAGAATAATCTGCGGATACGGCAAGCGGCCCGCCGATCGAATGACTTCCTCCAAGTACGAGAGAAACTGTCGGCTTGCTCAAGGACGCGATCATTTCTGCAATCGCCAATCCCGCCTCTACATCACCGCCCAGTGTATTCAGCAGGATCAGAACCCCCTCCACCTCATCGCTGTCTTCCGCCTCAGCAAGGCGCGGCAGCAGATGCTCATACTTCGTCGCCTTTGTATTCCCCGAAACCGCTTCATGCCCTTCGATTTCTCCGATGATCGTCAGCAGCTGTATCCTGTGCCGTTCCTTTCCACCTTCTAATTGCAGCGTTCCCGTTTCTTTGATTTCTTCCCGCTCTTCTTCCTGTTTTCTGCTCGTCTCTTCTTTACTCATAGACATATACTAACCTCCTGAAATAGAATCTCTCCGAATTTAGTATGTGTCACGTTTTCACATTTATACGTGAAAAGAAACCTACTGCCTTTGACGCATATTTTGTAAAAAAATGGTATGGATGCAAATTGTATACATCCATACCATTTGAATTATTGCAATGCCTGCTCCAAATCCGCAATAATATCGTTTACATTTTCGATTCCCACACTAAAACGGATCAAATCCGGCTGAACACCGGCCTCTGCTAATTCCCGGTCATTCATCTGACGATGCGTGTGGCTTGCCGGATGAAGCACACTGCTTCTGGCATCTGCAACATGTGTTACGATTGCCACCATTTTCAGCTTGTCCATCATTTCCACGGCTGCCGCCCTTCCACCTTTCAGTCCAAATGTGATCACCCCACAGGTTCCGTTCGGCATATATTTCTGCGCAAGCTCATAGTACTTGTCTCCAGGAAGTGACGGACAGGACACCCATGCTACTTTTCCGTGGCCTTTTAAGTATTCCGCAGCCTTTACGGCATTCTCGCAATGACGCGGCATTCGCAAGTGAAGCGTCTCCAAGCCGATGTTCAGAAGAAACGCGTTCTGTGGTGACTGTGCGGAGCCGAGGTCACGCATCAACTGTGCCGTTGCTTTTGTAATATAAGCGCCTTTTCCGAATCGCTCCGTATATACAATCCCATGATAAGTTTCATCGGGAGTTGTCAGTCCCGGAAATTTGTCTCCCTGCGCTTCCCAGTCAAAATTGCCGCTGTCTACGATCGCTCCTCCTACGCAGGCCGCATGACCGTCCATATATTTTGTTGTAGAATGTGTCACGATATCCGCACCCCACTCAAACGGTCTGCAGTTGATCGGAGTTGCAAATGTATTATCTACGATCAGCGGTACTCCATGGGCATGAGCCGCTTTGGCAAATTTTTCGATGTCCAGTACGACCAACGCCGGGTTTGCGATCGTCTCTCCAAAAACAGCTTTTGTATTTTCACGAAAAGCCGCATTCAATTCTTCCTCTGTGCAGTCCGGATCGACAAAGGTTGCTTCCACACCCATTTTCTGAATCGTGTGCGCATAAAGATTATAGGTTCCCCCGTAAACAGCGGACGCACATACAATATGATCCCCTGCCTGAACGATATTCATAATTGCGTAGAAATTGGCAGCCTGCCCGGAGGATGTCAGCATTGCCGCAACGCCCCCCTCCAAATCGCAGATTTTTCCCGCAACTGCGTCATTGGTCGGATTCTGCAATCTTGTATAAAAATATCCGTTTTCTTCAAGATCAAACAGGCGTCCCATCTGCTCGCTGCTTGTATAGCGGAACGTGGTGCTCTGATAGATCGGAACAATACGCGCATCTCCATTCTGCGGTGTATACCCCGACTGGATACATTTCGTTTCTATTTTGTAATTGTTCATAATTCACTTCCTCTTCTTTGTCGTTCGTATCGCAAAAACTGTTTCTTTTATTCTTCACTCCAGTTATGATATACATCCTGAACATCGTCATCTTCTTCCAGAAGATCCAATGTTTTCTGAATGTTCTTAATATCCTCCTCTTTTGTCAGCTCCACATAGGTCTGCGGAATCATAGTCACCTCTGCACTTACCATGACGATCCCCGCTTCTTCTAATTTCAAACGTACCTCGCTGAAATCAGCCGGAGCCGTCAGAATCTCAAAGCTTTCTTCTTCCTCTGAAAAATCCTCTGCCCCTGCATCCAGAGCCAGCATCATAAGCTCATCAGCGTCCATATCACAGTCTTCTTTCGCTACAAGAATCTGCCCTCTTTCATCAAACATAAAAGATACACATCCCGGAGTTCCGACGTTTCCACAGCCTTTTGTAAATGCGTTACGCACATTAGAGGCAGTACGGTTTTTATTATCCGTCAATGTATTGACAATGATCGCAGTTCCGTTCGGTCCGTATCCCTCATATGTAATGTGCTCGTAATTATCCGCAGAACCCTCTCCTGCAGCCTTTTTGATATTTCTTTCAATCGTATCATTCGGCATGTTATTGGACTTCGCTTTTGCGATCACATCTCTCAGACGGCTGTTATTCGCCGGATCCGGTCCGCCGCCTTCCTTTACCGCAACGGCAAGCTCTCGTCCGATTTTTGTAAAAATCTTTCCCTTTGCGGCATCGTTTTTTTCTTTTTTATGCTTAATATTGGCAAATTTTGAATGTCCTGACATTTTTCATTCTCCTCTTTTCGTATTATCCAAATTATTCTATCATTCTTTTTTCTATCTGTAAAGTAGCCGTCTTGCTTGAATCCGTTCCTTATGTATACAGGTCCAAACTGATGCGGATCGCCTCGCTTACTTTTCCCATCATCCTGCTGTCTACATGACAGACAAATTCCCGCAGCCGTTTCTTATCGATCGTACGGATCTGTTCCAATAAAATCACAGAATTTTTTACGATTTGATATTTTTGCGCGCTGATTTCAACATGGGTCGGCAGCTTCGCCTTGTTCATCCTCGATGTGATAGCTGCGCAAATGACAGTCGGACTGTGTCGGTTTCCCACATCATTTTGAATGATCAGTACCGGACGGATCCCTCCTTGTTCGCTGCCGATCACCGGACTTAAATCTGCATAATAGATATCTCCACGTTTAATTACCACGTTGTTTCACACTCCGTTTTTCTTTTCTTCTTACCCACAGTATTCCCCTGTTTTTCGGAAGTATACAACGTGTTCTTTTTCCTCAGAAGCAATCCTTTTGAATGACCACAGCTCCGTTCTTGGTATAAACTCTCGGAATCCGTTTACTTAAACAGCATACAAATTCATACGGAAACCGCCCACTTAATCGGCTCAGTTCTTCTACACTGATATGCTCCGTCCTATCTTGCCCGACCAGCGTAACCTTATCCATAAATTTCACATCGGGAATGTTCGTCACATCTGCCATGAATTGATCCATACAAACTCTTCCCAGAATCTTGGCCCGTTTTCCATGTATGAGAATCTCTCCTTTGTTAGACAATGACCTTGGGTATCCATCCCCATATCCGACCGGAATGGTTGCAACACGCATCCGCTCAGACGCAACAAAGGTTCCACCGTAACTGATCGCCGTTCCCGGCTCAACCTCCTTTACAAAGGTCACATGGCTGATCAGTTCCAATGCCGGCTTTAGGTCCACCGCCCTTTGCTCCACCTCTTCCGACGGATACATGCCGTAAAGAGAGATTCCGGCTCTTACAAGGTCATGCTTCAGTTCCGGATGATCGATGATCCCTGCGCTGTTGTCACAATCCAGATAGGGAATCTTTACATTTCTTTCCAGAAGCGCCTTCTGCATCCATAAAAATCTGTCGTGCTGAAGTTCAGTGTAGCTTTTATCCTTCTCATCCGCTTTTGCAAAATGTGTAAACATTCCCTCCAAAACAACATGCTCCAGCTTACTGATCTTCTGGATCTCATCCGCACTTTGTACATTCACCGGAAATCCGATCCGCCCCATTCCGGTATCGATTTTAATGTGCAGAAGCGCTGTCTTTCCGAGACGTTTCGCCGTGTCTTCCATTCCCTTTGCCATTTCCAAGGTATAAACTGCCGCACGGATTTCATTCTCTATCATATCTTCGTATTGTTCCGGAAATACACACCCCAGTACCAGAACCGGCTTTTGAATCCCAGCTTCCCGAAGAACCATTGCTTCATCCAGACTGGCCGTTGCATACCCCCATACATACTCGGTATCTTCAAAAAGCTGTGCGATTGGAATCGCTCCGTGTCCGTATCCATCCGTCTTGACAACTGCAATCAGTTTGGTATCTCCTCCAAGCCGTTTTTTCATTTGTTCCATATTATATGCAACTGCATCCAGATTAATGGATGCATACACTCGATTATACTGCTTCATCCTCTTTTCTCCTCCGCCTCTTTTATGCGTCTGCCGATTCCGGTAATCAGATCTTTTGCAAGCACCCCATAGCTCCCAAGCGCTTCTTTTGCAAGATCTCCGCCGCAGGCATGCAGGTATACGCCTAACACAGCTGCGTCATACACATCCAGATGTCCCGCCAGAAGCCCCGCTATAACTCCCGCAAGCACATCCCCCGCCCCGGCCTTTGCCATGGAAGAATTTCCCGCCGTATTGACGAAAAAGGCTTTTGTCCGTTCTGCTACAACAGTCCGCGTATCTTTCAGCACGCAGACAGCCGGATACTGTCCCGTAAACTGCAGAAGTCTGGTAAACCTGTCCTCCTTCAGTTCCGATACCGAGCATCCTAACATTCCCGACATTTCTTTCATATGCGGGGTCAGAACAATCGGCATATCCGCTTTCCGCAGAAGATCTCTGTTACAGGTAAGCAGATTAATCCCGTCTGCATCTATAACACAGGGAACCGTACACATTTCCATAACCGCATGCAGTATTTTCTCCGATATCCTGCTCTGCCCGAATCCGCATCCGATACAGACTACATCTGCCCATTTTAATAACTGCTCCAACTCGCTTTCCGCATAATCCGTATAGACCGATATGATCGCCTCCGGCAAAAGCTGTTGTAAAATCATTCGATTGGATTCCGGCGTATAGATCCGGACTAACCCGGCACCGCTTACATATGCCGCCTTTGCACTTAAAAAAGCAGCGCCCGCCATGCCGTCGCTTCCGGTGATCATCAGTACCTTTCCGTAGCTCCCTTTGTGAGAATCCGCTTTCCGTTCAGGAAGCCGCTTTCCGATATCCTCCGGATCCAAGGTGTAGCAGATTTCCTGCACCTCTTGCATAAAGTCCGTATCGATCCCGATATCAACCGGAACAACCTTACCGGCATAATCCTTTCCCGGAAACAACACCGTTCCCAACTTTTCACATTGGAAAGAAACTGTCAGTTCTGCCTGAAAAGCAATCCCAAATATCTGTCCGTTGGCAGCATTTACTCCCGACGGAATATCCACAGCTGCCTTTCGTCCGCTTTTCCTATTCATCCATTCTAAAAGCTGTTGATAATGCCCCTCAATCTTTCGGTTCAGTCCAACTCCGAAAACGGCGTCTATTACAACAGTATATTCCCGTTCCGGCAATTCTGTGACAATGGGAATCCCCAGATTCCGTACAATATCAGCCTGTGTTTTACACTCCTCGCTCATAGACTTCTCTTTTCCCGCAAACAAAACGGTGACGCCATTCCCCTGCCTATATAAAAGACGCGCAATTGCAAAACCGTCTCCACCGTTATTTCCCGAACCGCAGACAATCAGTGTATCCGAACAGTCAAATTTCTCTTCCTCTAAGACCTCGATCATTTCGCAGGCAGCATGCTCCATCAGCACAAGCGATGGAATCCCGATCTTTTCAATCGTATACCGATCCGCTTTCTGCATCCATGTGCCGTTTGGTAAATATCTCATATGCATTCCTCCTTTTGTCGTCCGCTTATAAATGGAAAACGTGTAAAAGGAATCTTCCTCTTACACGCCTGTGATATCTTTACTCTCCGCACTCTTCCCCATAACGGGTAATATTGTACGACAATTTCATAAGACTGTCCGAAAGATGTACATTTTCGACGATCTTATCCTCCGGAAGATTCAAATCTGTATGCGCAAAATTCCAGATTCCTTTGATATTGCTTCTCGCAAGCAGATCTGCCACCTCGATTGCCTTCGCTTTCGGAAGCGTCAATGCGGCAATCTCAATCTCGTTTTCCTTCAAAAACGTTTCCAGTTCATCGATCATAAGAATCCTAATGCCGCGGATCGAGGTTCCTTTCAAGCTCGGGTTCACATCGAAAAGACCTTTTAACACAAAGCCGCTCCGCTCAAAAGACTGATATTTGGCAAGCGCCTGTCCAAGACTTCCGACACCGATAATGATCATATTGTGGCTGCGGTCCAATCCTAAAATCTTACCGATCTCATCTCTTAAATACTTTACGTTATATCCATATCCCTGCTGTCCGAAACCGCCGAAATTATTCAAATCCTGCCGGATCTGCGAAGCTGTCACACACATCTTTTTACTAAGCTCGTTTGACGAAATGCGCTCCACGCCATTCTCCATCAAGTCTCCCAAATATCTGTAGTATCTTGGCAAACGGCTGATAACCGCTTTTGAAATCGCTTTTTCTTCCACGGGAATTCCCTCCAAATCCTAATTCACTTTTACATATTATATATAAGATATTC
>CAUWKK010000007.1:0-83529 GCA_963559385.1 uncultured Schaedlerella sp. | reverse complement strand
TTACAGCGTTCTATAAAATCTTCTCTACTCTCTCCATTGGGAAAAGGCAATGTACCATTACTGGCAATCCACTTCTGATAGTATTCATTTTCCTTTAATTCCACATGATTTTTTCCTTCAAAATCTCCAAAATCTATTTCCACCCATTCCGGTATCTCAAAAATTTCTTGCTTAGGATAGAGGATGCGGGCAGTTTGTGTACAACGTCTCATAGGACTCGAAAAAAGGTGATCAATGTATGGATAGGTATTCCTCGCTTCTTGTAATGCCTGCTCCCCTTCCTTGCTTAATCCTTCATCTGTTCTGCCAAGGTATCTACGCTCTTTATTGGAAGGCGTCGCACCATGACGAATCATTACTAATTTTATTTGATCCTCTGACCGATTCCACATACCACTCGCACCACCTCATCTGCCTGCTCCGCCAGTCTTACCAGAATCCTTCCTGTTCGCTCTCTGTATTCTCGTTCAAAACCGTCTATGGGCACAATTCCATTTCCAATCTCATCACTGATCACAATACAACTAGGAGCATTGCTTATAAATTCCAGTATTTCCTGCTCTGCATTCTTACCCTGCCTAATACTTGCTCTCATCCACTCATGAAAGTGATCCACAATTACTGTTTTTCCATTGCTTTTTTCATCCTTCAATTGTTCTACATTAGGAAGTTCACCATCTGCAATACAAAAATCCTGTAACCTATTCCCATTAAGCACATAATCCAATTTCCCTTGAGCGTATCCGCCAATGACTAGCTTCATCTACTCCACCTCTTCCTTACAGGCAAACTACATTTATTACCGCTGCTGCAACCAACATACTGCATTCACAGAGCAGTACAAAATATCCTGCCGTATCACCGGTAATTCCGCCCAATTCTTTTTTACTGCGATAATAATAATACGCAAATACACCAAGTGCCACTACTGCCACAAACATTCCTCCAAATAAAGAACACCATAGCATAAACAGAACACACAATGTTCCCTGCAAATACAAGGATGTCTTCACAATATCCTCCCCTGCCTTACTGGCAAAAGAATAAAGCAATCCTTCCTTTTTGGCTGGCGGAAATGATACTACACTGATTCCACTTAGACATCTGGATAAGAAAAAACCTGCACAAACAATCTGTAATAAATTCTTGTCCTGTATTTCGGAAAAAGCAGCCACATACAATAATCCATAAGCACTAAACATGATAACTGCAAATGCACCAATATGGGAATCTTTTAATATTTCCAGTTTCTTCTCTCGCGGCTGATAGGAGCAAAAGGCATCCATAGTATCCATAAATCCATCTACGTGAAATCCTCCTGTAATCAATAAAGGAATTGCTGTTCCTATCAATGTATAGCACAACAGACTAATTTCATACTTTTCACAAATCATTCCCCAAATATAAACACCGCCGCCGATTACTGCTCCTATCCAAGGAAAAAAACAAAGCACATATTTCATGTCCTCATCCTTCCACTGAAACTGTGGCATAGGAACTTGGGAATACATTGAAAATGCGATAATCATTGCTTTTACAATACCCATATTATTTTCCTTCTTTCACTATAATCGGAATTCCAGCAACCACCTCAATTACTTTATCCGCCATTTTAGCCAGTTCTTGATTGATACAGCCCATAGTTCTGATATAATTCATGGTTGTTTCATCATAAACAATTCCGTCTTCAAACACATTGTTCGTAACAATAATGAAATCCTTTACCGTTTTTAATAACACTTCTGCTCCACCAATAATACTTTTCTTTACCAATTCGCAGTCTCTTATCTCACCCTCACGGAACATCTCATTTGCCACCAAATTAGACATACATTCCAGTAACCCGACATTCTCTATGGTGGTATCCTTTTCCATTTTATCCACAGCCTGATGAATATCTGTTGACTGCTCAATGGTTAAAAACCCTTTTCCTTCCCGCATTTTTTGATGCTTTAAGACCTTTTCCTTCCCATCCTCATCATATACCTGCATGGTGGCAATATAATATTTTCTGCAATCTTTGAAAAGTTTCGTAATATAATCCTCTGCATAAGCAGATTTACCGCTTCCACTTCCTCCTGTAATCAATACCAACATCTATCTCAGCCTTTCATACTGTTCTATCCTCATATCATTAAAGGTTGTTTTTCTCTGATAGATACTCAACGTCACATCCAGTAAAGCAAACATCATTACTGCACCAGTTCCTTCACCTAATGCCATATTTCCATCAATCACAGGCTCCAGTTCCAGTTCCTTTGTAAGCATTGCAATAGCCGGCTCCTTTCCCTTATGAGAAGGAATATAATACTCTTTTGTCCCCGGAATCAATCGTTCTGCCAATAAAGCAGCTACCATACTAATGACTCCATCCAAAACAATAGGCAGATGACACATTGCACCACCAATACAAAGCCCCACAAGACCTGCAATATCCAGACCTCCTACTGTCCAGAGTATCGTCAAGGCATCTGCATGGTACAAATCGTATTTCTGAATTGCTTCTTCAATTACCTTCTGCTTTCTGGCAAGGCCGGTATCCTTTAACCCAGCCCCTCTTCCTGTCACTTTCGGTACTTCACACTTTAACAAAGCCGCAGCAACCGCACTACTGGTCGTAGTATTGCCAATCCCCAATTCTCCCATGGCAAGAATTTGGTATCCTTTGTTTTTACACCGGAATGCTATCTCTATTCCTATCGCTATGGCACGGATAATTTCTGTTTCTGTCATAGCCGGCTCTTTCATGAAATTTCTGGTGCCACATCGTACTTTTCGAGAAATAACTCCTGGAATAAATTCTTTTGAATTGATGCCAATGTCTATCGGAATGATATCCGCTCCCACTGCCTTCGCCATTCGGCCCACACAAGACTGACCTTTTCCCATAGCTTTTGCTACTGCTACTGTAACCTCTTGTCCAGATTGACTGACCCCCGCCTCTACGATTCCGTTATCAGCACACATAATGACTACAGCCTTCTTGGTAATATCAATCTCTTCTGTTCCTGTAACAGCGCCTATCCTTGCAATCAAAGTTTCAAACCTTCCCATTCCATCTAAGGGTTTTGCAATGGTATCCCAATTCTTCAGTACCTTTTTTCTGCATAGTTCATCCGGTTCATCGACCTTCAACTTTTTCAATCCTTCTCTTGTATAATCATTCCAGATGGGCTTCTCCAAGCATTTCATAGATTTCCTCCATATTCAGATACATACGCAGAGTATCTGCCAACTTGTCATACTGCTTATCCTTAAAAGTCTGATAATCCTCAAACTCTCCATTTTCTATCTTAATTCCCTTTTTCTCCGCAAGCGCCTGTACCATTGTATGTGCAATAATTCCTTCATCAAACAATCCATGTACATAGGAACCATAAATGTTTTCATTCATGTCTGATGTCACTACAACTTTTTCTTCTGTTCCCGTCCTTCCCATATGTATTTCATAGCCTTTGAAAGTACAATCAGAAAGTGCCTGGAACAGTCCACTTAATCTTCCAATCTTCCCCTCAATCTGACAACGTTTTTTTTCTGTCACCAGTATAGTTGACACGTGGAGTAGTTCCATCCCCCGCATTTTTCCACCTTCTTCCACACCTTTCGGGTCAGAAATCTCCTGCCCTAACATTTGGTAACCACCACAAATTCCAAACACCGGGATATCTTCTGCCAACTTCTTAACAGCAGCTTCCAAACCATTTTGACGCATCCACTTCAAATCCCCCATGGTATTTTTACTTCCGGGCAAGAAAATCATATCTGGATGGTGTAATTCACTAATGGACGTTACATATCGTACTGTCACTTCAGGCATTTGTTCAAAAACATTAAAATCTGTAAAATTAGAAATTCTGGGATATCGGATTACGGCAATATTAATTAAACCTTCGCTTTTTCTATCAAACTTCTCCGTCAGACTGTCCTCATCCTCCAAAGACAACTCCATATAGGGGACAACTCCTACCACCGGAACACTCCCCTTTTCTTCCAGCATTTCAATTCCCATATCAAGAATGGACTTATCTCCACGAAACTTATTAATAATAAGTCCCTTTACTCTCCTTTTTTCTTTTTCCTCAAGCAGCATCAAAGTTCCTAAAAGCTGTGCAAACACACCGCCTCTGTCAATATCTCCCACCAAAAGAACCGGTGCGTCCACCATTTCAGCTATTCCCATATTTACAATGTCATTCTGTTTTAAGTTAATTTCCGCCGGACTTCCCGCTCCTTCAATTACAATAATATCCGCATATTCTTCCAACTTTTTAAAAGCCTTTTTAATATCGGGAATCAATTTCTTCTTAAAGGCAAAGTAATCTCTTGCACTCATATTTCCAAGTACCTCACCATTTACAATTACCTGTGAGCCTGTATGATTGGTAGGTTTTAATAAAATAGGATTCATACATACCAGCGGCAGGGTTCCTGCTGCTTCCGCCTGCATAACCTGTGCTCTTCCCATTTCCAATCCTTCCGATGTAATAAAGGAATTTAACGCCATATTTTGGGATTTAAAAGGAGCCACCCTAAACCCGTCCTGTTTAAAAATCCTACACAAACCGGCTACCAAAAGGCTTTTGCCTGCATTAGACATGGTTCCCTGTACCATGATTACCTTTGCCATAAATTCTTCATGCCTTTCTTCATCACTAACAATTCATTTCTATTTCCTTACCTGATTCTTTTGCAAATTTCAACAATTCCAAATTTGCCTGCTCCAATGTTCCAAAAGTTTCTTTACAACAGATAATTTTGTCACAGGAAGTCAGTTTTTTTCTTGCTTCCTGCATATGTTCCTCCATAATTGGTTCAAATGTATTTGTAGCGATCACCTCTGTTGCCAGTGCCTTTGCTACCGGATAGTCCAGATCATTTTGTGATAAAACACCGGTAATAAAAGGAACACCTTGTCTTTGTAATCTGCGATACACATTTCTTCCGGTTCCACCACCTGCTATTACAAAAACCTTTGCTTCGCCCTTTGCAGGTTCTAATTCCATGCTCCCATTCTCTTCGTCAAAACTACCTGAAACAATAGAAAACAGCTTTGATATGTAGCCCTGCTCAAACACTTCCTCCGGCTTTCCAAATCGATCCACACACGTTCCATTGATACACAAAATTTTATCGGAAACTCTGGCTGCAAGTTCTAATTCATGAAGTGACATAATCACCGTCATTCCCTTTTTCTTCCTCATTTCCTGTAAAATAGAGAGAAATTCCAACTTATACTTTACATCCAAAAAAGAGGTTGGTTCATCCAAAATAATGATATCGGGCTCCTGACAAATCGCTCTGGCGAGCATCACACGTTGCCTCTGCCCGTCACTAATGCGAGTAAAGTCTTGATCCTTAATGTCGGTAACATGCACCTGTTCCATTGCTTCTTTTACTGCTTGTCGATCCCCCTCAGACAAAATACCAAAGCGTCCGGTATAAGGATATCTCCCGGTTGCCACCACATCTTCACAAGTCATCATTTCCGTTCGCAGTCTCTCCGTCAACACCACTGCCATATTCTGTGACAACTCTGTCCCCGACATAGTTTCCACGCTCTGCTCATCCAGATAAATTGTTCCGGCAATGAGCGACAGTTGCTTTGCAATGCTTTTTAAAACCGTAGATTTCCCTGCACCATTCGGACCTATCAGGGTCAATATTTCACCCCTTTGCAAACCAATTTCAATATCTTTAATGATCGGCTTTTTATGATAGCCTACACTTAGACTCTCTGTCTTGAAATAATATTTCACTATGCCACCTTCTCCCTGCTTCGCCTTATCATGATCCACAACACTACCGGAGCTCCAAACACTGCCGTAACAGTGCTAATACTAAGTTCTGTTGGAGCAAACATAGTTCTTGCCAACAAATCACAGAACAAGCAAAATACACTTCCGCCAAGGAAACAACCCGGGATCATCAGAATCGGCTTTGCACTTCCCAAAAGACTTTTTACCAAATGAGGTACCGCAACTCCTACAAAGGAAATAGGACCTGCAAACGCTACAATGCAGGCAGACAAAATACTGGATAAAATAACCAAATCCACTCTTAATAGCCTAATATTCACTCCCATATTTTGTGCATAGGATTCTCCTAGCTGATAGGCATCAAGCGACTTTGCCATAAAAAAGCCGCTAACAAATGATACTGCTGTCACTACTGCCATAACAAGTACATTGTCCCATGTCATTCCAGAAAAACTGCCCCTTGACCAATTATGAAGATTTACAATTTCTGCATCATTTGCAAAGGTCACTACCAACTCTGTAACAGCCGAACAAATATAACCAATCATCACTCCACTTACTACTAGCATGGACATATTATTCACCTTATGAGACATCAAAAGAACAAATCCCATAGATATCATCGCCCCCAGAAAAGCTGCGGCAATCAATGTTACTGAACTGACTCGGATAGCCTGTCCCATCAAAAAAACCATCACAAGTGCTACAATCATTTTAGCTCCCGAAGAAATTCCTAACACAAAAGGTCCTGCTATAGGATTGTGAAAAAAGGTCTGTAGTAAATATCCTGCTAAGCCCAATGCTCCTCCCAAAATCATTGCAGCCATAGTTCTGGGCATTCGAATATCCCAAAGGATCCTGCCATTGTTAATTTGCTGACCACCTATAGATGCCATAATATCTTCCAGAGAAATTTTCACAGTTCCCATACCCACATTCATAACTGCAAAAACAAGTACACTACTGCCAAGCAAAAGAAATGCAATAATATACCTTATTTTTCTACTATGCTGCATATCATTCCTCCTCTACTCTAAGTGGAACAAGTATTCCATTTCTGTTTCATCTTTCCTCTGAAGCATAGCGTGTATGTCTTCAATCAAATATCCAATAGACATAGACTGCTGATACATATCGTTCGTAGTACACCACACATTGCCATTTTGTACCGCCTTAAAATCTTTCAGTACAGCACATTTATCCAACAGTTCTTCTATAGAATTCACCCCACCGTCAATAGAACTGTTATAAATGATATAATCCGCATCCTTTGCACTGTTATAGAACTCTTCCACCTGCATATTCATGGTAGAACGGCTTGACTGAGGATTGCCTAAATCTTCAAATATATACTTGCCACCTGCCAATTCAACCATTTTAGGTACATAATCTGAACTTTGTCTTACCTGTACCAAACCATTGGACGTAATAAAGAAAAACGCAACCGTCTGATCTGTTTTTTCATCTGCAGTTACTTTTTCCAAAATAGCCACCTGCTTTTCAAATACTTCTTCTGCCTCTGCTTCTTTTCCTACTAATGCTCCAAAAAATTTAATCCATTCCACTCTGCCAAGAGGATGGGATTCATAGCTGGAATACTCTATCATGACCGGTATCCCAAAATCCTTCATCATTTCAATTACCTCCGGTGAATGGGAAATCATCATATTCTCGATGGCAAGAGAACAATTCTCAGAAACAATTAACTCATAATCCGGTTTATTATATTTTCCGGCATATAGCATATCGCCATTAGACATAGCTTCATTTGCAGATTCAATATACCAATTCCCTTCTTTTTGTCCGGAAAGTCTGATGGTATCAACTGCATCCAAGGAGTCAAACATATCCATTACCGCAGTTGCCACCAAATACAGATTTTCTATAGGCTGTTGCATTATATACATATCCTCTTCTAAATTTTCCGGAACCGCTCCCCCTTCCGGGACAACCAAAAGTTTTGTCCCATCCATTACCGTTAAAAGTTTGTAACCGCCAGCATAATAATCCACGGAGAAATTCTCTGCATATTTCAATTCCATGCTGCTTTCATATACAAGCTCTACACTATTTTCATCGATACTCTCTGTTGGTTCCAATACTGTGGAATTCTCACTTGTATCGGATGAAGTATTTTCCACAGAATCGGAAGAAGGACTGCCACAGCTACATAGCCCAAGCAGTCCCATCAAAAGTAAACAGCATATTGTTGTTATCTTTTTTCTTCCTGTCATTTATTCATCCTCTTATTTAACCGCCTCTATTGTATCCGAGCAAAAAGTAATTGAATACTCGATCTCATGCGGTCTACCCATCGCCACAGTATCACCTATAACACTTATCGTTTCATCAAAAACTGTAACAGGAATTTCAAATACCGAATCTCCTTCTTTGTTAACAGGCAGATATTTTTCATCTCCAACAATCATATAATCATAATTCGGACTACTCCACTTCAAAGTAGCAATTACCGCATTATCTGATACTGTAATAATAGCCGGAGATAAAATCTCAGCCTTTCCACTCCCACCTTCAAAGATAATATCAATTGCATAACTTCCATCTTCTAAATCGATCTGTGTTTCCTTAACATTCACTGTAGATGTATCTGTGGAATCTAACGGCTGTGGATTAGAAACAACTACTTTATGGTCATACCATTTTCCCTTTTTCCCAATTAAGGCAACATCAAATTCCTCTCCGATTGCCGGAACAGGGATATCAAAACCATATACCTCATCTGTCCATCCATCACTATGCGTAACACGATCCAACGTTGGTTCTAAAAGTATGGCATTTTCTTTCTTGGCCTCCTCCGAAAGTCCCGGATAGAGGTTTACAATATTCTGAGAACCAAGTGAAACATGAATGATCATTTTCCCATCTTCCACCGTTAACGTCCCTTTACCATCATGGGCTTCATTTACTCGAAACATGGAACTATCGGTATTAAACTCCGCCATATAAATTCCATCCGACAGTACGTTTTCTTTTGTTTCTGTTACCGGCTCTGCGTAAACAGCAGCGTCTGCGTCAAGTGCAGCTCCTTTTTCACTGTCCTTATCGGAGCATCCTCCGAATATAATACTTGCTAATATCAGTATCCCTATTATCGAAATGTGTTTTTTCTTCATATGCCCCCCTATTATTTTAATACTGCTGCTGTATGATCTACATATATCTGCTGAATTGCTTCAATCTGACCAAGACCTTTAACCTGTGTGTCTACATTTTCAAATTTCTCTGATGCTGTAAACATTGCATACCATGCATCTTCTTCTGTTCCTGCCATATCGTTATTAGCATGGTCACCTGCCACTACCATTAAAGGACGTAGTACTACTTTTGTATAACCTGCTGCTGCAACATTTTCAATAATTGCATCTGCTGAAAATGCTTCATCACCTTCTACAGTTCCAATAAATACGTTATCATAACCAAGCTCATTCATCTGCGTCTGCATCTGGCTATATGTAACCATTGCTGTATGATGTGTACCATGTCCCATAAGTACAAATGCTGTCTTATCTTCTTTTGCTGCTTCAATACTGTCATAACCGGCATCTTTTACAGCTTCAGCAGTAATAATTTCAGCAACCGCTTTCTTGTCTTCATTAATTACAGTTGCATCATTTCCTACTTCACCAAGTAAAGGTTCTGCTACGCTTACAGTTTCAAACTTATCTCTATAAGAATCTACAACTTCCATTACTTCATCATATTCTGCCCCCTGCATTAAATGAGTTGGCTGAATTACAAGATTCTTAACTCCATTAGCAACTGCACGATCTAATGCCTGCTCAACATTATCAATACATGCACCTTCACGAGCCTGAATATGGTTAATGATAATTTGTGCTGTAAATGCTCTTCTTACAGACCAATCCGGATATGCTGCCTGTAATGCATCTTCTATACCTTTTACATCCGCAACACGGCTGTCATTAAATGACGTACCAAAGCTAACCACTAAAATTTCATTTTCTCCAATTTCATCCTGATTACGTACATCATCCTTAGAAGCATCACCTGTATCTCTTCCAAAATAATCAGGATCTGCATTTTCACCTTCCACAAGTTCCTTCTGTGCGTCTGTCAACGCATCCCAAGCTGCTTTTGCATCTTCACACTGCTTGTCTGTTTCATCCGTTCTTTCTTGTACATAAATTGCATCAATAAGGGCTGCAACCTCGTCTGCTGCCTCCTGATCACTATTTTCTGCTTCTGTTTTCACATCTGCCTGATTACTTTGCTCTGTCGCTGTTCCTGCTGTTTCTTCTGCGCTGTTTCCGCAGCCGGTTACGCACACAGCTAGCATAAGTCCTGTCATTAACATTGCTATTAATCTTTTTTTCATGTTATCCTCGTTTCTGCTATTCTCAGCTTATTATTTTAAACATGTGTCACTGACAAAAACGAGGACTTACCAGACAAGTTAATATAATTTCATTTACGCAAAATAAAAACCCTTTCCTAAATTACAGGTAAAGGGTTTCACACAAAATAAATCTATCGGATTTTTATCTTTACAAATAAATAATTAAATCCAACAAATGATAATGTACAACCTTTTTACTCGTGGCTTGAAACGATCGTTTCTGTACAGTATTCAGGCAGGTCTCCCGGCTTATAGATCATCGCATTGGCCATCTTCCCAGTTTCCCAGTGATATAGCGGTTTCTACTCCCTAATTACGGTGACGAGTTCGTACAGGATTCGCACCTGTTTCCCTTTTCATCAGAGTCAGTCTTTTACAAAACTACTCCAACACCTGATTACTACATATTCAATTTTATTTAATGTATCATATTCCTACAAAATATTCAATCATTTTTACACCAAAGTAAACTGCACGCTTTTATATTGTTGGCAGGGTAGTTAAGTAAAAGCTTGCTCCTATATAGTAAAAATACCACAACTGCCTTTCGGCAATTGCGGTATCTGTTAAAGTGACTCCAAGGGGAATCGAACCCCTGATTCCAGCGTGAGAGGCTAGCGTCTTAACCGCTTGACCATGGAGCCTTATTGATTTTGCCTGTGTCTCTCACAAGCAAAATCTACTATATCATATAGTTTCCGAATATGCAAGTATTTTTTAAATTTTTATCGAGAGATTTTGTCGAAATTTTATATTTCCGTTTCTTCATGCCACATCAGCGAATCTTTAATCTCTTCTTTTACCATAATCTGAAGTCCCTGCTTTCGATCCACAATATCGACTACATCATGCTCGCCTCCGAATTCTCCGTCCAACGTCCATGGAATTTCTTCCAGAGATTCAAAACGAATCTTTCCGGTACGGAACGTATATATATGCTTTGAATCAATTTGACGAATCAGAAGAGATGCGACGATTTCATTCAGCTCCAACGGATTTTTCGGTGTTTTGATCAAAGTCACTTCAAACTCTCCGTCATCAAAGACCACATCTCTTCCGATAATCCCCTGAAATCCGCCTACCGAACGGGAATTTGTAACCATTCCAAACATGAAATCCTCTTCGATCACCTCTTCATCGTGGATCACTTTCACATGATAAGAAGGGATATTGAAAATACTTTTCGCCCCCTCCAACACATATGCCAGATGTCCCAATACATTCTTCACACTCTGCTTCGTTTCATAGGACACATCGGTAAACAGACCAAACGCCGCAATATAAACGAAAAAATCTTCGTTGAATACACCGATATCGCAGGAGAACGGTGTTCCGTTGACCGCCGTATCCGCTGCTTCCAGCACATCCTTTGAAATATGAAGACTCCTTGCAAAATCATTGGTCGTTCCTGCCGGGATATATCCGATCGGTATCTGTTTGACACGCCTTGCCATTCCGGTCACAACTTCATCCAAAGTACCGTCTCCGCCGCTGCACACAAGCAGATCATATTCCCCTGTATAAGAAATTGTTTTCATCAGGGCGTCGTGATATTTCTGTGTCGGATAGACCGTCACCTCATACCCGGCCTTTACAAAAATGTCCAACACATCTGACAGTCTCGGTTTCAGCATCCCGGTTCCCGCATTGGGATTGTAAATAAACAGCAGCTTTTTCATTGATCCGTCTCCTTTCCCATAAATTAGTATGAAAGCAACAAAGAATGTGCTGCGGCACATTCTTTATCTGTTTCTCTATATCATATTATCCATTATTATTCAATTTAAGCCTATACGTCCAAAAAGAATGAACGAATTCCTTCTGCTGCCTTTTCTTCATCTTCACCTTCCGTCAGAACAGTTACCTGCTCACCTTCCGTCAGATTCAGACTCATCATCCCCATGATACTCTTGGCATTGATCTTCTTTTCACCCAACTGAATATAAATTCTGCTTGCGTACTGGCTTGCCTCTTGTACTAAAAGTGCAATCGGTCTTCCGTCCAGACCATTCTCATGTTTCACGACAACAGGTGTCTCAATCATAATAACCCTCCTTGTTCTTGCCTTACCTTTTCTGCCATCTCGCTTAGCTTCCTCAGCCGATGATTCATCCCGGATTTTCCGACCGGCGGCGACAGAAGCGTTCCCAGTTCCTTTAACGGTGTATCGGGATTCAACAGCCTTGCTCTCGCAGCTTCTTCTAATCCCTCCGGCAGCGTCTCAAGACCAACCGTATCCTGAAGATATTTGATGTCCTCCAACTGCCTCACAGCCGCGGATACTGTCTTGTTAATGTTTGCCGTCTCACAGTTTACCTTGCGATTTACTGTATTCCGCATCTCCTTCAAAATCCGGACATTTTCCAGCTTCATCAGAGACAGCGGCGCCTCCATAATGTTAAGCATATCTACAATCTGTGAACCTTCTTTCAAGTATACTACCCATGATTTCTTACGCTGTACAATCTTGGCATCCATTGAAAAACTGCAAATCAAATCCCGCACTTGCTCTGCCATTACCTCCGCAGCGCAGACGAATTCAAAATGATAGGACTTCGTCGGATCACTCATGGATCCTGCCGCCAGAAACACCCCTCTTAAAAAGGCTCTCCTACAGCAAGTCTGCCGGACAATGATCGGATTGACAATATGTATTTCTTCAAATCCATTCCTGTATTCATCCGTAAGCTTTGTTGCCTGAAGTATCCTGAGTGCGTCTTCATGCTTCTTGATAATAATAGAATACGACTCACTCTGCCTTAAAATATTTCTCCGGATTGAGATATCAGTCTCTATATTAAATGTTTTTTTGATTAATGTAAAGACCTTTCTTGCAACTGTAATATTTTCCGTATGGATTTTAATACTGTATTGATCGCTGCTGCTGATCACAACCGAACCGCATATACTGAGCAGAGCGGCCAGTTCTGCAATCTGACAATGTCTTGCAGTGCTCCATTGACCGGAAAGTTCCTCTTTTACGTCCCCCGAAAATGACATTCTTCTTCTCCTACCTTGCCTTTGTTACGGCATCCTTCTCAATGTCTCGATGCTCGATCCGTACACCGTATTGTTCCTGCTTTTTCACAAAATCATACAGACAATTTGCAAGCGTCACAGAACGATGCTTGCCTCCTGTACATCCGATTCCGATCACAAGATGATTTTTCCCCTCCCAGATATAATTCGGAAGCAGAAAATCGATCATCCCTGTCAATTTGTCCAAAAACACCTCTGCCCGTTCATTGTTCAATACATAATCCCGCACCTCTCTGTCATTGCCGGTCTTTGCCTTCAATTCTTCTATATAATATGGGTTAGGCAAAAAACGTACATCAAAAACAAGATCTGCATCCTCGGGAATTCCATATTTGAAACCAAACGACATGATTGTTACATATAGATTTTTAAAATCCTTGCCTTCTACAAATATCTTTTCAAGTTCCTTTCTTAACTCTCTGGTAAGCAGCTTACTTGTATCAAGTATATACGTCGCACGCATTTTTAAGAACGCAATTTTTTCCCGCTCAGCCGCAATTCCTACATCCACATGTCCGACACCGCCGAGAGGATGCTGTCGCCTTGTTTCTTTGTACCGCTTCACAAGCACACTCGATTTTGCATCCAAAAACAAGATTTCAAACTCGATCCCCCTTGCATACATTTCCTCCAGATGCCTCTCCAGCCCTTCCAGAGCCTCTCCGCTTCGAATATCGATCCCCAGCGCCACCTTATCTATTTCGGCATTTGGAGTCGTGATCATTTCCGCAAATTTAGGCAGTAACATGATCGGAAGATTATCCACACAAAAATACCCCATATCTTCCAGCATCTTCAGCGCCGTAGACTTTCCTGCTCCTGACATTCCGGTTACAATGACAAATCTCACTGTTCTTCCTCCTTCGATAGCGACTGTCCTCAAACTCTCTCGGACATTTTATCATATGGCAAGCTTCTAAAACTCGCCGACCCGTTTCACTTCCGGTTCCAGTCGGACACCAAACTCTGCTTCTACTTTATCTGTCACCTGTTCGATCAATGACAGGACATCTGCGGCAGTTGCATTCTCTCTGTTGATCACAAAGCCGCAGTGCTTCTCAGACACTTGTGCCCCTCCTACCCGGAATCCACGTAATCCGGCATCCTGGATCAATTTTCCTGCAAAATATCCCTCCGGCCGCTTAAACGTACTTCCTGCACTTGGATATTCCAACGGTTGTTTTGTCACCCGCTTCTCTTTTAACTCATCCATATAAGCACGTATCTCATTCGAATTTCCCTGCTTCAATTCCAACTCTGCACTGAGAACAATATCGCCGTTCTTGGCAAATATACTGCTCCTGTATCCCAATTCCATCTGCTCTGCGGGAAGCACTCTGAATTCTCCCGCCTCTGTAAGCGACAACGCACTTTTCAGTACATGCCGCATCTCTCCGCCATATGCCCCCGCATTCATCATAACAGCTCCGCCCAAGGTTCCCGGTATTCCCGATGCGAACTCAAATCCAGTCAGACTTTTCGCCAAAGCCTCCGCTGCAATCTTTGACAGCAGCGCCCCTGCCTGTGCATACACGATCTCGTCTGTGACACGGATCTTGCTCATTTTTTTATAAAGCTGAATCATTACGCCTCGATAACCTTTGTCCCCAACCAGAAGATTACTTCCGTTTCCTGTTACATAATAAGGAATTCTTTCCCTTTGAAGAATTTTTACGATCTCGCGTACCTGCTCCTCTTCTCCCGGCGTCACAAACCAATCTGCCGGACCGCCTACCCGAAATGTAGTATGACTCTTCATCGGTTCATTTCTAAATACATTTTCCGCTCCTAAAATCTCACATAATTCTTCATGCAATCCCATATACTTTCTGTCTCCAATCTTGTAAATCTGTATGTTTTTATGTTGTTCTTTCTATTAGATATATATCCATTTCCCGATTTATTTCTATTCTTTCCACATCATACAATAAAACGAAATAAAAGTAAACGCTTTATTCGTAATGATAAAACTTGCAAAATCCGTCAGAATGATGTATATTATTTTCGTGTACTCGTAGTTGAAGCATGAAGTAACAAATAAATTTTTAAAGGAGTTGAACAATCATTGGACCCGAGTGACGCCATACAAATTATTATATTGATTCTTCTATTATTCTTATCCGGATTATTTTCTTCCGCAGAGACGGCCATGACTGCTGTCAACAAGATTAAGATGCGTTCTCTTGCAGAAGAAGGCAACAAACGTGCCGCCGCAGTGTTGGACATAACCGAACATCACACAGGCAAAATGCTGAGTGCGATTCTGATCGGCAATAACATTGTCAACATCTATGCAACTGCACTGGCAACAACCTTAGCCTACAGTTTCGGTGGTGCCATGGTCAGTTTAGTAACGGCACTGATGACAATTGCGATTCTTGTTTTCGGAGAGATCACTCCTAAGAATCTCGCCACGATCAAGTCCACGCAGTTGGCGCTTGCTTATATTCCGGTACTGAAAGCATACATGACGATTATGACACCGCTCATTTTCCTGATCAATATTATTTGCCGCGGAATCCTTTTCCTTTTCCGTGTGGATCCAAATGCAAAAAATAATACCATGACGGAAGATGAACTTCGTACAATTGTAGATGTCAGTCATGAAGATGGAGTTATTGAGTCTGAAGAAAAGGAAATGATATACAACGTGTTTGATTTGGGCGATGCCCGTGCAAAAGATGTCATGGTTCCCCGCGTACACGTTACATTTGCCGATGTCAACAGCACCTATCAGGAATTGATCGATATATTTAAGGAAGATAAATTCACACGAATTCCGATTTATGAAGAGACTACAGACAATGTAATCGGAACGATCAATATGAAAGATCTTCTTTTATCCGATGATAAGGAAAATTTCACAGTTCGCGATATTTTAAGAGAAGCCTACTTTACGTATGAATACAAAAGCATTTCTGAGCTTCTCGTGGAAATGCGGGACGCTTCCCTCAATATTGCAATCGTACTGGACGAATACGGCGAGACAGCCGGTATCATTACTCTGGAGGATATCCTCGAAGAGATCGTCGGAGAGATCCACGATGAATATGATGAGAACGAGGAGGAGCAATTTGTCAAGCTCATCAAGGAAAATGAATATATCATTGAGGGTTCTTACAACTTAGACGATTTGAACGACCGTCTGGAAGAGGACGGACGTGCAGATGTACAATTTAAATCCGAGGATTTTGATTCTCTGGGCGGTTACATCATCGAGCATTTGGATCGTCTTCCCGAAGTCGGTGACGAATATATCACTGAAACCGGAATCCGACTTGTTGTTGAAAAGTTGGACAAGAACCGAATACAGCTTGTCCACGTATATTTACCGAATGTTTTAAAGGATGAAACCTCCGATGAAGATCCCCGCGATCTCTGGGACGGTATCAAGGAGCGCAGAAGTGAATCCAAAACATCTAAGAGTGATACCCTTTCTGCATCCTAATCTATACAAGAATGACCTTTAAAATAAAAAAGCGGTTGAGGCAGCCTGCCTGCCTCAACCATAACCTATTATTTATCATTGTGGAGACGTATCGAAGTGGCCATAACGAGAGCGACTCGAAATCGCTTTGCCGCTTATCGCGGCACGTGGGTTCGAATCCCACCGTCTCCGTTTTTATCAAAACCACTGCAAAAAACCGGATAAGTTTCATCTGTTAATCCCAATTCTCCCCAACACTTCCACGGCTTTTCTGATCTTCTCCGCATCTGTCTGCCAGACCTCATACTCACTGAATCCCGGAAATCCCATGCTCACGCCTTCTCTGCGAAATTCCATACGACTGTCCAACGTAACCTTTCCCGACATATGATAAGACATCGTTCCTGTATAGGGTACAAGCTTTTCAATCGTTTCGGGCGAGATTCCTGCTCCGGCAAGGATTTCAATCCTTCCTGCACTCTGCTCTGTCAGTTCCTTGATCAACTCTCTACCTTCCCATGCCGAATTCTTCTGTCCACTTGTAAGGATTGTCTTGATTCCAAGCTCCACAGCCTGCTCCAGTGTCTCCTGCGGATTCCTACATACATCAAATGCCCGATGCAGCGCAACATCTGTATCTCCTACAATCTCTATCAGTTCTTTCATTCTTTCAACATCAAGCGTTCCGTCTTCTTTCAGGATTCCCATTACAATGCCGTCCGCCCCTAAATCCCGGTACATTGCGGCATCTTCTTTCATTCTTTCAAATTCATAAGCATCATAACAAAAATCACCGAATCTCGGACGTAAAAGCACCCGTATTTCCAAATCTGTATATTTTCTGATCTGGTGAAATAATGCCGCCCCCGGAGAGGTTCCTCCGATAATCAGATTGCCGCACAGCTCCAAGCGCTTCGCACCGCCTTTTTCCGCTTCTATTGCAGACTGTACGCTGTCTGCACATACCTCCAATACGTATCCCATGTCCATCTTCCTTTCCTTTTTCTGCACTTTCCAACGATCCCGTCTCGTATTCAAAAAGCCCGCAACGATTGCGGGCTCTCCGAAAAAGGGATTAAATAATATTTCATTATTATTTACAAAGTTTCTTAAACTCATCAGCAACAAACTGTACTTTCGTTCCGATGATAACCTGTACGGAATTCTTTCCAGGTCTGATCACACCTGCAACGCCTGCTGATTTGATCTTTTTCTCATCAACTGCTGTGTAGTCTTTGATTTCAAGACGGAGTCTTGTAATACAGTTGTCAACGCTTGCTACGTTTTCTTTTCCGCCAACACCTTCTAAGATAACCTTAGCAACTGCTGTAAAGTCATCGTTTGCAAGAACAACCTTTGTCTCATCTTCATCATCATCTTCTCTACCCGGTGTTTTCAGATCCCATTTTGTAATTGCAAAACGGAATACTACATAGAACACAAGGAATGCTGCGATTCCAAGCGGGATAATCAACCATGTCTTAGCTGCTGCCGGCAAGGATGCGGAGAACAGAAGGTCTGTTCCACCTGCGGAGAATGAGAATCCTGCACGGAAACCAAGCGCAACTGTAACAAATGCGAAGATACCATATAATAAAGCGTAAATAACATACAGTACAGGAGCAAGGAACATAAATCCAAACTCGAACGGCTCTGTAACACCACAGATAAAGGCACAAAGAGCAGCGGATCCTACCAGACCGATAGCAATCTTTTTCTTATTGGATTTTGCGGTGTGAATCATAGCCAATGCAGCGCCCGGAATACCAAACATCATACATGGGAAGAATCCGGACATGTACATACCAAGGCTCCATGATACGTCTGCGGAGGTTTCTCCTGCCCAGAAGTGTGTCAGGTCGCCAAGTCCGATCGTATCAAACCAGAATACGTTGTTCAATGCATGGTGCAGACCTGTCGGGATCAACAAACGGTTCAGGAATGCATAAATACCTGCTCCGACTGCATCCAGACTTACAATTGCTTCACCAATTGCAATCAGTCCACCGAATACAATCGGCCATACAAACAGAAGAACTGCGGAAGCAATGATAGAAACAACTCCTGCAACAATTGCTACACAACGTTTTCCACTGAAGAATGACAGCCAATCCGGCAGCTTTGTGCTCTTAAATTTGTTGTAGCACATAGAACCGATAATACCGGCGATGATACCGATAAATGGGTTTGCAATCTTATCGAATGCCAGTGTCTTATCAGCATTTTCTGCGATAGCCGGCATCAAAGTTGTAACAACACCTGTTGACAGAAGCGTTGTCATCATCAGCCAGGATGCCAATGCAGCAACACCTGCTGTACCGTCATTATCGTCAGCCATACCAACACCTACACCGATTGCAAACAGGATTGCCATGTTATCGATCAGGGCTCCACCTGCTTTTACAAGGAATAATCCCAGAAGCGGAACAAAGCCTGTAATCTCTCCACCCTGCATTGTAGCCGGGCAAAGTAAGTAACCAACACCCATCAAGATACCGCAGATCGGAAGAACTGCTACCGGCAGCATGAGGGCTTTACCTAATTTCTGTAAAAACTTCATAATGAACCTCCTTCTTAAACTCTCGTTTCTTTGTTAATCCCTTTGTTTATTTTATCCGGCATACCGCCGGTTAAAATACATCTCTTACGTAATACTTCTCTTTCATATCACGTCTTTATGATACTACTTCTGTGGTGTGATCCGGATCACATCTTCTCCCGGCTCTACATCCTTACCGGAAATTCCTTCTACAGACGCATAATCATCCGTATTGCAGATCAGCATCGGTGTGATGATGTCATACCCTGCTGCCTTTACTTTCTCCAGATCTACTTCCAAAAGCAAATCTCCCTTTTTCACTTTGTCACCTGCCTGAACATGACCTGTAAATCCATCACCTTTCATCTTTACAGTGTCCAGACCTACGTGGATCAGCACTTCCGCTCCGCACTCAGCCGTCAGACTCACTGCATGAAGCGTATCGAATACCATTCCGATCTCACCGTCTGTAGGCGCATAAATCTTTCCTTCCGACGGAATAACTGCAACGCCCTGTCCTAACATTCCCTCACTGAATGTAGGATCATTGACCTCCGACAACGGAACTGCCTTTCCCTTTGCCGGTGAACCAAGCAAATACTCTGTTGCTTTCTTCTTTAAAAATCCAAACATGATGTCTCCTCCTATTCTTCTGCATCTTCAGCCATTGTAACTCTCCGGATATGAATCGCAAGATACATCATTTCTTCTCCGGAAATCTTACTGCCTGTTTCTTTATCTATATATTCTGCAATCTTCTTACTGCAAATATACTCTCGCTTATACTTCCGCCGCACCATAGCCGCCAGCTCTTCCTCCTCATCGGAAAGAAGCTCTTTTCGATAAATACGCTGCAGCAAAAACTTCACATGCGTTACAAAACGTTCATAGTGCAAAGAATCTTCATCGAACTCAATCCCAAGCTCTTCTTTCGTAATTCCCAAAATTCTCTGCATCAGATTGGGAAAATTTAAAGCATCCCGAATATCGGTACCATACTCTGCATTAACAAAATGTAACGCAATGAAACCGGCCTCATCCTGCGGCAATTTTATCCCCAGTTCTTTCTCTATCAATTTAATTCCATACTGTCCCAACCGATATTCCTGCGGATAAAATCTCTTAATCTCCCACAGGAGCGCATTTTCGGGACGAATGTTCATCTTTAGTCTGTCAATCGCAAAATTGATATGATCCGTAAGCGTCACATATATGCTCTGGTTCAAGCGAAGCTTCAACTCACTTTCCGCATAGGAAATAATATTATTTGAAATACGAACATGCTCCAACGGCATATTTGCCAAAAGTTCTTTAAACTGCTCCGCAAGTGTCTGGCTCTTGATCCGAAAGATCTTTTCAATCTGCTCTTCGTCAATCCGGCTTCCGGCTTTTTTCCCAAATCCGATGCCGCGCCCCATTACAACCACTTCTTTGTCCGTATCATCAAAAGCCGAAACAACGTTATTATTGATTATTTTGTCAATTACCATAAATATCTATGTTCCCTCTTTCCCATACTGACTTACAATAATTCCTTCTCCCTCTCATCGGGTATATGAGTGCTATGCGCTCATATACCCCTTTTTCTTTCCGGAAAGGAAAAGCGAATTTTTAAAATAAGAAAAACCAGCCCTCATAAGCCCAGTATGCACCTTGCCTATAAAAACTGGTTTTGCCTGCCGTGCAGTAACAATCCAAACAATTTTCAATTACTATACTCACTATAACAAATCTTACAACATAAGTCAACCATAGAATTTATTTTTTGGTAATATTGTTTATAATTTGTTTATTACTTATTTCGAAAGCTTGGAAGCCGCTGCCTCGTCAACTACCACTGTCACATCCGGGTGGAACTGCAAAATAGATGCCGGAACGTCCGGTGTCACATCTCCGCAAAATGCCTTTGCAACAATCTCTGCCTTATCCTCTCCGCTGACTACAACCAGAATTTTCTTTGCTTTCATGATCGTTCCGATCCCCATTGTGTATGCCTGTCTCGGCACATCATCGGCAGAAGCGAAGAATCTCTTATTTGCCTCGATCGTGCTTTCTGTCAGATCTACACAATGTGTCACCTTGTCGAATACCGGCGCAGGCTCATTGAATCCGATGTGTCCGTTGTGCCCCAGGCCGAGAAGCTGCAGATCTACTCCACCATAAGAAGCAATCAGTTCTTCGTAACGTCGACATTCCTTTTCTGCATCCGGTTCTGTTCCATCCGGCACATTTGTGTTCGCCGGATCGATATTAACACGGTCAAACAGATGTTCATGCATAAAGTAGTAATAACTCTGGTCATGTGCATGGTCCAATCCGCGATACTCGTCCAGATTGACAGAACGTACTGCTGAGAAATCCAAATCTCCTTTTTCATACCACTCTACAAGCTGATCATATGTTCCAATCGGTGAAGAGCCTGTTGCCAGTCCCAACACACAGTCCGGCTTTGTGATGATCTGTGCAGAAATGATATTTGCCGCCTTTCTGCTCATGTCCTTGTAGTCTTTTGTTACGATGATTCTCATCTTCTTCTACCTCCTAAAATAAATTTTCATTGTATAAGGATACCGCTCCCTTTGTAGCATTGTCAAGAAAGATTTTTATGCTATTTTGCCCTGCTTTGCCTTGGTGTTACCCTGATTTCAATCCGACAATCTGTCAATGGCTCTCGGTTTACCTCCAGCTCATAGTCGATTTCTACTACGAAATCCTGTAATCGCTCCGCGACCTTTACCACACCGGTATTCATCGCCACTTGAATCTGTCCAAACGGCGTCCGGTAGCTGCTGAAATGCTTCCTGCCTGTTTCAAATATCATATGTGCATTCAGCACACCGCTTTTTCTGATTTCTACATGACCATCTTCAAACACCTTTAACTGATTTTTGGTCACTTTTCCGTTTTCTTCCACTTCTTCATATAGTATATAATGCTTCCCGTTTTTTAAATAGTATGTTCCGGGAACAATTACTTCTATTGTGTCGTTCTCTTGTCCGTCCTCTGCGTCCTTCTCCATATGCACACTGAAAATATGTACAAACACATCCTTGGTCATCTTCATCAATATCCTTCTATATTTACTACATTCGTCTCCGGTACATCAAACGGCATAACCGTATTGGCAAATTTTCGGAATTTTTCTGCCGCATCACTGACAAAAAACTCATATTGGCTTACTCTGTCTCCGGTTCCGTCATTTTCCATTCCCTGCTTCTGTAACAATTCCCGCAGATCTACTGCTGTTTCATATGCCGGATTGACGATCCGAATCTTCTCGCCCATATATTCCCGGATCTTAGAACGAAGCAGCGGGTAATGCGTACATCCGAGGATCATGGCGTCAATCTTTGTCTTTTTCATCGAATCCAGATAATAATCGATGATCTCCTCCGTTACATGATGCTCCTTAAAGCCCTCTTCTACCAACGGCACAAATAGCGGGCAAGCCTTCTCTAACACCTGAATCTCAGGATCCATATCCCGGATCACCTTTGTATACATGCCGCTCTGAACAGTCGCTTCTGTTCCCACAACACCGACATGTCCATTTTCCGTTGCCTCCACCGCGGCTCTTGCACCGGGGATCACAACTCCCAATATAGGCACATCAAATTCATCCCTCACCGCGTCCAATGCAAGCGCACTCGCCGTATTGCAGGCAATTACGATCGCTTTCACCTGTTTCGTCTTTAGGAAACGGATAATCTGCTCTGAAAAACGAATAATTGTATTTTTTGACTTACTTCCATATGGAACACGGGCCGTGTCCCCAAAATATACAATGTTCTCTTTCGGCAATTGTCGGACAATCTCCCTTACAACCGTCAAACCACCCACTCCGGAATCAAACACTCCGATCGGCGCCGATTTTTCATTTAACATCCCCAAGCTTTCCTTTCTTTCTCAATATGGATCAGACTTCCGCCCGATATTTTATTGCATAATAAGCGCCTGCAAAAACAGACGCTTAACACTTGTTTCTTCCTTATTTTATTATAATGCAAGAATTTTTGCAATCTCATACTGATAGGCCGGAATCTCTTTTTTCATAGTCAATGCTTCATTAATATCAAAATCGACATACGCACCATGCTGATATCCGATGACACGATTCGTCTTTCCTTTCATCAGAAGATCTACTGCCATAGCTCCCATTGTAGACGCATACACACGATCCTTACATGTCGGACTTCCGCCTCTCTGCATGTGACCGATGATCGATGCTCTTGTCTCGATACCTGTTGCTTCCTCGATTCTCTTCGCCATATTCAAGGAATCTCCGATTCCCTCTGCATTAATAATAATGTAGTTCTTCTTTCCGCGCTTCTTATTTTCCAAAATGTCTTTGATCAATTCTTCTTCATCATAGTCACTCTCTTCCGGCATCAGAATACGCTCCGCTCCGTTAGCAATACCGCACCACAATGCCAGATATCCTGCATCGCGTCCCATAACCTCTATGATACTACATCTCTCATGCGAGGTAGATGTATCACGGATCTTGTCAATGGCTTCCATTGCCGTATTCACCGCTGTATCAAATCCGATCGTGTACTCTGTACATGCAATATCCAGATCGATCGTTCCCGGAATACCGATCGTCTTCACACCTAAATTCGCCAGCTTCTGCGCTCCGGCAAAGGAACCGTCGCCGCCAATTACAACCAGACCGTCAATCCCGTATTTCTTACAGATTGCAGCCGCTTTCTGCTGTCCCTCTTCTGTACGCATTTCCTGACAGCGTGCTGTCTGAAGAATCGTTCCTCCACGCTGAATTGTATCGGATACGTCTCTTGCAGACAAATCAATAATTTCCTCTCTCAGAAGTCCGTGAAATCCTCTTCTGATCCCACGTACCTTCAAGCCTTTTGAAAGCGCAGTTCTTACTACCGCACGAATTGCAGCGTTCATTCCCGGTGCATCTCCGCCACTTGTAAGTACGCCAATCGTACGAATTCTGTCTTCAATCTCATCCAGAACAACTCTCTTGTTGGTTTCTTTTACATCTGCCATCTTTGCTACCGCCTTTCTTTGTAAATAATTCCTTGAGAATATTTTTTTGCTTCTATTATTACTATGTCTATTTTTTAACACTCTGGATTTATTCTATAACATTTATACTCGGTTTTCAATAGCCTTTTCTACTACTTTTACCCGTTTTTCCCCAAAATGATTCATCAATCTGCTTAATATCTGCGGATTGATCTGAATATTTTTATTTCGGGGAAGTCGTTTGACTGCTCTCTCTGCCTGACAGTAGATCACAACCTCGTCATCCCCCTCCGAATCTGCCAGATAACCGTATACAATCTGTTCATTGTCCAAATAAGAAGCCTTATTCGGAAACTGAATCCACAGTTCTTTCCTTGTCTGCTCGAAGGGAATGATTTTTTCGCAGATCAGCTTACTTGCTTTTTCATCTTCTTCGGACACTCTTCCCCGCACAAATACCTTTTGATCGATTTCCAGATATTCCCGATTTTTCTCATAATCCCTCGGAAACACCACGACCTCAACAGTTCCAAACAAATCCTCAACTGTAATAAATGCCATCATCTGATTGGTCTTCGTCGCCTTGATCGTCCGGTCAGTAATCATGCCGCCGATGATTTCTTTTGCTCCATCGTGCACGTTTGTCCGCCCGGTTTCCTCATTCGGCTGAAAATCTGCCGTAGTTACAGAAATATTTTTACGCCATTTTTCTTCATATTCCTCTAGCGGATGTCCACTGATATAAATCCCCAAAACTTCTTTTTCAAAAGCCAGCTTATTCTCTTTGGTATATTCTCCCACATCCGGCAGCTTGATCTCAAACTCGCTTTTCTGTTCCTCATCCACCAGATCAAACAAAGTCATCTGTCCTGTCATCGCATACTTTTTCTCTTGGTTGACATGCTCTACGATCTGAATATAAATCGCCATAAACTGTTTCCGCGTTCCTCCAAGACAATCCAACGCACCGGATTTGATAAAATGCTCAATCGCCCGTTTATTCAACGCCTCTTTCATAGACATGCGGGTAATAAAATCCTCCAGATTTTTAAATGGACCGAATTCCTCCCGATCTGCGACAATTGACTCGATCAGCGGTCGTCCGATGCTTTTGATCGCTGCAAGACCATACCGGATATTTCCCCCATCTACTGAAAAATCCGCCACTCCCCGGTTGATATCCGGAGACAGGATCTTAATATTCATTTGTCTACAGGCGTAGATATATTCTGCCACCTTAGACGGATTTTCAATAACCGACGTCATTAGAGCCGCCATAAATTCCACCGGATAATAATATTTCAAAAATGCTGTCTGATATGCCACAACTGCATATGCTGCCGCATGCGATTTATTAAAGGCATATTTTGCGAAATCAATCATTTCATCGTATATCTTATTGGCTGTCTTTTCGTCAATTCCGTTTTTCACACATCCCGGAACGCCGTTTTCCTCGTCTCCATAGACGAAAATTTCCCGCTCCTTCTGCATCACATCCGCTTTTTTCTTAGACATAGCACGACGCAGCAGATCACTTCTTCCCAGCGTATACCCTGCCAGATCCCGCACGATCTGCATAACCTGCTCCTGATACACGATACATCCGTAAGTCGGAGCAAGAATCGGTTCCAACTGCGGACAGTCATAGGTAATCGTGCCTGCATCATTCTTTCCCTTGATATACTGTGGGATAAAGTCCATAGGCCCCGGTCGATACAACGAAATACCGGCAATGATATCCTCCAGACTATGGGGTTTCAGCTCTTTCATGAAGTTTTTCATCCCGGCACTTTCAATCTGAAAAATCCCGTCTGTTTTTCCTGTTCCTATATAATCCAAAACCGCCTTATCGTCATAATCAATTTTTCCAATATCTAAATCCGGATTGCGTTTCTTCGCCATGCCCACTGCATTTTGAATCACAGTCAGCGTACGCAATCCGAGAAAATCCATTTTTAGCAGCCCAAGTTCTTCCAGAGTCGTCATTGTAAACTGGGTTGTGATCGAACCGTCTGATGCTCTGGACAACGGCACATATTCATCCACGGATTTCTGACTGATCACAACACCCGCCGCATGCATAGAGCTGTGCCGTGGCAATCCTTCCAGCCGCTTCGACATATCGATCAGATATTTGACTTGCTCGTCACTTTCATATGTCTTACGCAGCTCCGGGTTTGTTTTCAATGCTCTGTCGATCGTAATATTCAATTCCTGCGGAATCATCTTCGCAATGGAATCTACAAATGCATACGGCAGATCCATAACACGCCCTACATCCCGAATAACTCCACGTGCTGCCAGAGTACCGAAGGTAACGATCTGTACAACCCGATCCTTACCATATTTACGAACCACATAATCAATAACCTCCTGTCTTCTCTCAAAACAGAAGTCCACGTCAATATCCGGCATCGTTACACGCTCCGGATTCAGAAATCGCTCAAACAGCAGTTGATATCGGATCGGGTCAATATCCGTAATCTCCAGACAATAAGAAACAATGCTCCCCGCAGCCGAACCCCGCCCCGGTCCTACGGCAATCCCATGTGTCTTTGCATAATTGATAAAATCCCACACAATCAGAAAATAATCCACATATCCCATGTTGTGGATCGTGTTCAATTCATATTTCAGACGTTCTTTTAACTCCTCCGTCGGCTCCCCGTACCGCTTCTCAAGTCCCTCAAAGCACAACTTATTCAGATATTCCCATGAGGTCATTCCGTCCGGCACTTCATATTTCGGCAGCTTGGTCACACCAAACTCAATCTCCACATTACAGCGGTCTGCGATCCGTTGTGTATTATCCAATGCCTGCAAGGCATAGGGAAACAGGCGTTCCATTTCCTCCGGAGATTTCACATAAAACTGTCCGCCCTCATACCGCATTCGGTTCTCGTCAGAAAGCTTCTTTCCGGTCTGAATACAGAGTAAAATATCATGTGGTTTCTCATCCTCTGCATACGTATAATGTACATCGTTGGTCGCCACCAGCTCGATTCCCAATTCTTCCGACATCCGCAGCAATTGCTGATTCACCATTGCCTGCTCCGGAAGCCCGTGATCCTGAAGTTCCAAAAAATAATTTTCCTCACCGAAAATCTCCCTGTACTCCAACGCCGATTTCTTGGCATCCTCATAGAGCCCCTTCATCAAATAACGCTGCACTTCTCCTGCAAGACATGCACTCAGCGCAATAATCCCTTCACTGTATTCCCGAAGCACCTGTTTGTCTACACGCGGCTTATAATAATATCCTTCCACAAATCCCTTGGAAACAATTTTCATCAGGTTCGCATACCCTTTATTATTCTCCGCCAGAAGGACCAAATGGTAATACCGATCCTCCCCACCGCTTATCTCTCTGTCAAATCTTGAATTAGGCGCAACATAAACCTCACAGCCCAAAATCGGCTTGATTCCGGCCGCACGAGCTGCACGGTAAAAATCAATTACCCCATACATGACGCCATGATCTGTAATAGCGGCGCTGTTCATTCCCAGTTCTTTCACTCTGTCCACATATTCTTTTATCTTATTTGAACCATCCAGAAGACTATACTCTGTATGGACATGCAAATGTGCAAAATTCATGCTTTTCCTCGTTTTCTGATACTTTTTATACTGCTTTTCTATATTATTCTACCACATCACTCTTCCCCGTAAAAGTCTTTTCATTTTTAAATTCCGTGAGTTTCCGGCAGAATTGCCCGATCCTTACTGATACGCAAAACAGTCCAATGAACTGTTTTATTGCCGGTACGGCAACTTACAGATTTTTTGAAAATAAGAATTTATTTTCAAAACACTCGGACAAAAAGATTCATCCGATGAAGTGTCTCTATTATAAATGCCGGACTGCCAAAACACAATCCGGCATATTTCACAAATTTCTCCTAACTTATACTTATCACCGCTTACACGGACCTTAATCAATCTGCGGTTCCAGTGTCTTTAATCTTCCGCCGGTACGTGTATTATACTCTTCGATACTCTCTACAATCTTGCCAAGCGTCGGACAGACTGTAACTCCTGCATCCTCCAGTGCGGCAACTTTGGATTTTACGGTTCCCATTCCGCCGCTTACAATTGCTCCTGCATGCCCCATTCGTTTGTTCTCCGGCGCATACATTCCCGCAATATAAGCATAAACCGGTTTTTTCAATCCAAGCTCTTTGATCTTTGCCGCCGCCATCTCTTCACTTGTTCCGCCGATCTCACCGATCATAACGATCGCATCGGTTTCATCATCCTCTGCAAACAGCTCCAGCACCTCTGCATGATTCATTCCGATAATAGAATCTCCTCCGATACCTACACAAGTAGAAAGCCCAAATCCTTTGAACGTAAGATTAGATGCCGTCTCATGTGTTAAAGTTCCGCTTCGTGAAATAATTCCGATATGTCCCTTTCCATAAATGTAATCCGGCATGATTCCCAGTTTGGATTTTCCCGGTGAAATAATACCGATCGTGTTCGGACCAACAACTTTTGCCCCAAGTTCTTTCGCTTCATTGACAATTTCAAGTGCATCCAATACCGGAACAAATTCTGTGATCACCACCAGAAGTCTGATTCCTTCATGAAGAGCCTGCATTGCTGCATCCTTTACAAATTTTGGAGGTACGAGAAGCATAGCGGACTCGATTCTCGGAAACTGTTTTCTTGCTTCGGCAACTGTTTCAAATACCGGAACTCCTTCTACTTCCTGTCCGCCTTTTCCCGGTGCAACACCTGCAAGAAGTTTTGCTCCACTTTCTAACGTACGTTTGCAGTGAATACGTCCCTGTTTTCCTGTAATACCAATGATCATAAGTTCGGTATCTTGATTGATCAGAATACTCATATTACTGCGCCTCCTTTATTTTCAATAACGTTTGTACTGCTTCGTCAGTTGTTCCGAATTTGGTCTGCGGAAATCCCAGTTCTTCATAAATTGCCCAGCCCTGTTCCTGATTAAATCCGCGGCTTTTTACAACAACTGTCTTTTTAATTCCCAACTCTTTGTATGCGCGTGCGATTCCTCCTGCCATGTCCGCACAATTATTGATCCCGCCAAACACATTAACAAGAATATAATCTGTAGATTCATTCTGAAGAAGAATCCGCATTGCCTGATATGTCTTTTCTGCAGTTACACCGCCGCCCAGATCTAAAAAGTTATTGACACGGCCGCCATAGTGACGAATGGTGTCCATCGTCGCCATTCCGATTCCGGCTCCGCCTGCCATTGTTCCGATATCGCCTTCCGGATCCAGTTCCACATACGTCAGATCATGTGCTTCCGCATCCTCTTCCTGCGGAGATTTCTTTGCTGCGGTACGCGGAAGGATCGTATAATCTCCCTGACGTACAAGACTGTTATCATCAATAACCAGTTTGGCATCGATCGCCAGAAGACTTCCGTCTTCCAAAACCGCCAGCGGATTGATCTCGATTGTCGTTGCATCCAGAGCGAAGCATGCATTTGCCAGCTTTGCCGCAATATCTGTAACCGCATCCATTCTTTCCTCTGACAATTCAAATTTCAAAAGTTCCTTCCGGAAATGCTCGCCCTGAAAGCCTTTCGTGCAGTCAAAGTATAATAATTTCTCCGGTGTAGTCGCCGCCAGTTCCTCAATCTCCATACCGCCGAATGGTGTGAAGATCATCACCATCGACCGGTTTTTTACATCCAGTGTCATTCCAATATAATATTCCTCTGCAATCGGAAGAAATCCGCAGGCAATGACACCTTCCATATGTTTTCCATTAATCGTAATCTCTTCAATGATCTTCTTTACTTCTTTTAATTCTTCTTCTGATTTTACAACTCGGACTGCTCCTGCCTTTCCTCTTTTTCCCGAAAGGATCTGACCTTTCAGTACACACGGATATGTAATTTCTTCCGGAATTTCATCCCCTTTTAACAAAATACTGTCGTTTACAGGAATTCCGAAACATTTCAATTGCTCTTTTCCTTCTATTTCTAAATAATCCATACTCGTACTCCTTTTTTAAATATCACAGCGTCATTTTCATGACGCTGTGCAAAACAGTTCTGTAATTATCTTTCCCGCTTCTCTGCTCCGGTTACTCCCATGCCATCTCCGGATTTGGAAGATAAGACTCCTCATATGGATATCCTACGCGGGTAATATTCATCAGATGTTCATAGTTAAAGTTGCCGCTGAAGCTGTTGTTTCCCCATGAACCGCATCCCAATGTTGTCGTCGGTGTAAAGCCGTTTGTCGGGCTGCCGCCTCCGGTCGTTCCTGCCGGCTGGTTGACAATGACACGGGATACAGAACATTCGATCGCTGCGTACTCTACATGTTCCGGTGTGTTGGAATGGATTGCGATACTGTGTCCTTTTCCTTCATATTCCAGATTTTCAACCATCATGACAACGCCTTCTTCAAATGTTCCGTACGGATATACCGCGATCACCGGACAAAGTTTTTCACGGCACAACTGTTCTGCCCGTCCGATTCCTTCTGCTCTGACTACGATTGCGCGGGTTTCTTCCGGAACGTCCAGTCCCAGTTTTTCGCCAACCTGTGCTGCCGTCAGCCCGACTACATCTCTGCTGATCGGACCACCTTCCGGAAACAGTCCTTCTCTGACTTTTGCCACCTGATCTGAAGCATCTACATAATATCCTCCGTGCTTTTTCATTTCTTCCACGAAAGCATCAAATTTTTCTTCCGGAACAAATGCTGTCTGCTCGCCCAGACAGATCAGTCCATTGTCAAAACTGCGTCCTGCCAGAATTTTTTCTGCCGCTTCTCCTAAGTCTGCATCCCGATCTACGATACACTGTACATTTCCCTGACCTACACCCAGAGATGGTTTTCCGCTGGAATATGCCGCTTTTACCATTCCCGGTCCGCCGGTTGCCACTACAACATCTGCCATGCTCATCAAAGCGCCGCTGTCTTCAATAGAAACCTGCTCCAGTCCCAGAACAAGATCTTTCGGAAGACCTGCTTTTTCCAATTCAGCCTGAAACATCTCTCCCAGAAGTTTCGTACATTTTACAGCACGCGGATGCGGAGCAAAAATGATGGAGTTTCTTGTTTTTAATGCAGAAGCTGCATTTCCCATCGGAGTAACGACCGGATTTGTAGACGGGATGATTGCTGCAACAACGCCCATCGGTTTTGCAACTTCCAGCATTTTTTTCTCTTCAATCCGATTGATAACACCTACGGTTTTCTTTCCTTTCAGACTCTGCCAGATCAATGCTGATTTATTCCGGCATTTTGCGATCTTATCCGTTTCGCTTCCCATTCCGGATTCTTCTGCCGCCAGTTTTCCGAGCATTTCCGCATTGTCATAAACCACCTTACAAATGACGCGTGCCGCTGTATCTGCCTGCTCTTGTGTTGCAAATTCAAACTGTTTCTGAGCCGCCTTTGAACGTGCAACTAATTCCTCTACTGTACTTATTTTTCTTTCACACATAAGTTATTTACCCCTTTCGTATTTTGTATATTACGTTTTATTTATTTCTCATTGTACTCATGTATTTTCTTTAATCAATACAATTTGCCTATCCTCTCACGCTTCAAAAACAGTTTTCAAAACACGTACCTCTGTTTCACCGGATGAAAATGAATTGCATCCTGTACAACACTGTTTTAACACCGGAAAGGCGTATTTTATAAGCAAAAAACAGTGTAATCCTTAGACCACACTGTTTTTCCCAACGTATTCTATTTTTACCTCGGATAATACCCCATTTTACTTGAGATCCGCGTTGCCGCCGCCAATACATGCTTTGCCAACAGCTTTTCCTGTGCAGGGTCGCAAAGCCGGTTTTCGCTTGCCGAAACACTTATTGCCGCAAGCGGGTTTCTGTTTCTGTCAAAGATTGGCGCCGCTATCGATCCTTGCCCGTCTATCAGTTCGTTGATCAAAACACAATATCCCTTTTGCCGCGTCCTGACAAGCTCCTGCTTGATTTCCTCCGGATCGATCTTTGTTTCCTCTGAAAGCTTTAACAACTCACTTCTTTTTATGATTTCCTGCACCTTGGATGCCGGCAAATATGCCAGAACAGCCCGCCCCATAGCGCTGCAATACATCGGATGCCTGTGTCCCATAGGAATGATCAGATCCATTGTTTTTTCACAGCTGCTGCTTATTAAATGTACGATATCGGTTCCTCTGGGAACTCCCATATGTCCATGTACTTTACACTGCATGGACAACCTCTGTAATTCCGGATACGCATATCTATAGCAATCTTTGCTTTGCAGTGCGGCACCTGCAATCGCTACAATCGCAATTCCCGGAAAATATGCCCCTGTAACTGCATCCCTTTCTACAAATCCCCAATCCAAAAGAGTATTTAGATGTCGTGATACGGTACTGATATTCAATCCCAGTCGTGCGGCAATGTCAGAGGTTCTTTGAATCGGTGTATTTTCATCAAATGTAGACAATATTGCAAGTGTTTTACTCAAACTGGTATTTTCCGATCGATCTTGTCCATATTGTTCTTTCTGTTTCATTTCACAGTCCCTTTCTGCTGCATCCAAATTACATGGAATATATGACGTCCGGATCTTAGAGCGCTTTCTTGTACAGCTCCACCATATCTTTTAATGATGTCTGACGCGGATTTGCAAGAACATTCGCACTCTTCATGGCATCCTCTGCCATTTGCGGAATCTTATCTTCCGCAACTCCGACTTCAGACAGCGACTTCGGAATTCCCAATTCTGTATTCAGTTTCTTTACCGCTTCTACGAGCAGTTCCGGACGAAAGTCCGCTTTCGGATCTTCTCCTGTAATATATTTAAACATCTTTGCATAACGTCCGTTATCTGCCAATGCATTATATTCCACAACGGTCGGCAGAATTACGGCATTCGCCACCCCATGGGGAACGTGGAAATAGGCGCTGACCGGATGACTCATCGCATGTACGTTTCCAAGCTTCGCCCATGCAAACGCGATGCCCGCAAAATTACATCCTACCATCATCGCACAGGCAGCTTCTTCATCCTTTCGGTTTGCAACAAAGCGACGGATACTTCCTCCGATCAACTCCATTGCCTTTTCTGCCATTGCATCCGAAAACGGAGTCGCCATAACCGATGCATATGCTTCCATTGCATGGATCAAAGCATCAATTCCACAGGATGCCGCAATAGATGCCGGAGCTGTCATGATCAGTTCCGGATCCAGAACTGCATACTTCGGAATAATTTCATAGCTAATCACAGACAGCTTGTAATTTCTTTTTACATCTGTGATTACCGCAGATGCCGTCACTTCACTTCCTGTTCCCGCCGTTGTCGGGATTGCGATCATCGGCACGATCGGTCCCGGCACTTTATACAGTCCCTCATAATCGGTAATTTCTCCGCCGTATTTTGCCAATACGCCCACAGCCTTTGCAACATCCATCGGGCTTCCCCCGCCAAGAGCCACCAGGCTTGTGGCGCCGCATTCCTTATAGAGAGCAACTGCCTCATTGACAATCTCAATCGTCGGGTTCGGAATTACCTCCAGATAAGTAGTGCATTTGATTCCGCTGTTTTCAATGATATCCTGAATTTTTTTTACAACACCGATGCTTTCCAAGCCGTGATCCGATACAAGAAATACATGATCCGAACCGGCGCCTGTTAATATTTCCGGCAGCTTTTTCAGACTGCCTACCCCCACTTCAATATTTTGTGGTATTCTAAAATTAAAATCTTTCATGCTATTTACTTTGTCCTTTCTCTTTATTCTGCTTTTCTTCCCTTTGTCTGCTTTTCGTACAAAGAAATAATTTTAACGCTGGCAAACAGTATCGCTCTACTTTGCCAACGTTAATTCCAACTTAAAATTGTTTAAAAATTCAAATATGATACGTTACTGAAATATGGCCAGAAGTTTACACATATGTATCCGACAACAAGCACTACCGCAAATCTGACGAAAAGCATTGGGAAACCTTTCTTCATCATCACGCCCGGATCCAGACCATAGGAAACCGGTACGGCACGTACACTGACCGGAAGCAGGAACTCTGCGTTCATGGCAATGATTCCAACCAGCCAATACGGAATCGGGTTCAGTCCCATCTGTGTAGCGAAGGACAGAATGATCGGAATAGTAACTGCCGCAGATACTGTTGAGTTTGTTGCCTCAGAAATCAGTATCGCAAATATTGCGAAGACAACCAATGTTAAAAAGCCGCCGTCCAGATTCATTCCGGAAACAATTTCTGCAATTCCCGCACCCGCACCGGATTTATTAACCAGTTCACCAAGCGCAAGGCCTCCTCCGAAGAGCATCATCATTCCCCAGAGCGTCTCCTGCTGCGCAACCTCCCATGTCAGGACCGGTTTCTTTGCATAGGTGACAAAGAAAGAAATACTTCCGAGGATTACAAATACATAAGCCGGTGCCAGTCCCGGCAGGAATCCTGCATAAAGCGGACGTGTAAATGCGCCGATCATCGCAAGGATAAAGAGCATTCCGACAATTTTCTCATCCCGTTTCATTACTCCCAACTGTGCAAGTTCTTTTTCAAAATATTCTTTTGTCCCATTGATCGGTTCTTCTTTTCTGTACATAAACAACATCACTGCCAACATCACAACTGTCGAAATGATGAAGAACGGAAGAATTCGAAGCACCCAGTCAATATACATAAATTCTTTTCCTGTCAAATCCTGCAGGAAAGAAATTGCTGCCACATTCATCGCTCCACCAAGCGGAGAACCTACACCTCCGAGTCCGGCGCCCCAGCCGATACATAACAGAATCGGAATTGCCGGTTTGGATTTGGAAATATCATCATATCCGGCTGCATGCAGCATCGCAACGGCAATCGGACAAAACAGTGCAACAACCGCAATATTCGGAAGCACCGTTGAGAACACCATACTTGCGATCAGCCATACAATGATCTGTGATTTGATCGACGGTCCTACAATAGACAGCACCCGTAGCGCAATTCTTCTGTCCAGTCCTGTTGATTTCCACGGAATTGTCAGGAAACAAGAACCTAAGATCAAAATGATACTGTCTGAAAAATATCTGGAAATTACATTTTCCATCGGAATGATGTTAAACAGCGCATTCGCCATAATCGGTACAAATGCCGTTACCGTGATGTTGACAGGCCGTGTCACCCACCAGAAAATCATCCACAACAATACGCCGACTGCTTCTGCGCCTGCGAGCGTGAGCGCTCCTTTAAATGCACATGTACAGATGGCAAACAAAACCGGGCCTAATACGATATAAAGTAAACGTTTTTTATCCATGTCTCTCTCCTTCATGTAATCTTTTCTCCCGGCAGACGTGCTTTCAACACATCTGCCGGATCTTATGTATTTTTAGAAATGTAATTCTGTTCTTCCGATCAAGTCTTTCTGCAATGGTTTTCCAAGTTCTACGAAATATGCACTATATCCTGCCACACGCACAAGCATATCTTTGTAATCTTCCGGCTTCTTCTGTGCTGCTTTCATTGTCTCTACACTCATAATATTGAACTGTACATGCATTGCGCCTTTAGACAGATATTCATCCAAAAAGTGAAGCAGATTATCTCTTCCCTCAACTCCGGCAACTGCATCCTGCGGGAATCTCATGTTCATCAGAGTTCCGTTACTTGCCAGACTGTGGTCTACCTTTGTAAGAGAGTTGGTCAATGCTGTCGGTCCGCAGATATCATGAGAACAGCAATCCGTATGAACAGGTCCCATATTTTCGGAAATTGCCTCGCCAGCCTTTCTTCCGTCCACGCTCGCATTTGTATTCAGTCCCATTGCAACATTGGCATTTACAGAGTATACTCCCGGGCTGAAATATCCGCCTCTCGGATTGACTCTTCCTGTAATATGTCTGCAGTAGCACTGGAACATATACTCAAATAACTCATCTGCGTAATCATCATCGTTTCCGTAATGATGTACTTTCGAGCTGTTTACAAGTGCATACAATTTCTCATGGCCTACCCAGTTGTCTTTTACTGCCTGCAAAAGTTCTGCTCCGGTACATTTCTTCTCATCAAATACAAGCTGTTTGATGGTTGCCAGAGAATCGGCACAAGTTGCCATTCCGCTTGCCTGAGGTCCGATACCGTTGTATTTTGCACCGCCTTCTGTCAAATCTTTTCCGCTTTCCATACAATCCTCATAGAATGCCGATACGTATGGCAGCGGTTTCAGAGCGCGGTGTGCATTGTCGATGATACACAAGCTGCTGCACATCTGGTCTGTCCAGTATTCAAACTGTTTATCCACACTCTCCAGAACTTCTTCGAATGTCTTGTATGTTTCCAGACTTCCTGTATCCGGTCCCAGGTGCTCTCCGATTCCTCCGCAGTGCTCCCATCTCGGACAAGTCGGTCCACAATCCAGACAGCGTCCGCCGTTCAGTACCATTTCCATCATCTTCGGAGTGTTTACATAAGCTGCGTCATGCCATCCGTATTCTTTGCCCGGAAGATCGATTTCTACACAGCCTACTACACAGTAATCTCTTGCTTCCTCCAGAGTCATACCTTTTCTCATCATACCCTGGATCGCCGGACCGTCATTGAAGATCTTCGGATGTCCGTATCCTGCGCGAACACATTCAATTGTTTTTACTTTCAGCTCATATGGCGTATTTTCATGCATACGCACACAAACCCACGGATTCATCATACGAGTATGTGCAGATGCTTCCAGCATCAGCATTGTCAGGTCATTTGTTGCGTCGTTTCCGTCTTTGTCAACACCGCCGAGTGTCAGGCTTTCTCCTCCGAATCCTCGACCATTACGAAGCGCCATACTTCCGTAATCTTTCAGTTTCGTCGGATTGTTCATTTTTACATATTCTACTTCGATCAGTTCCAGAGCAAACTCCTTAGAAATAGCTCCGCTCTTTACATCCTTTTCATAGTACGGATATAACCACTGATCCATACGTCCGTAAGAAATCGAATGTCCGTTGCTTTCTACCTGAATCAGCGCAGTTGCAATATTAAATAACTGCATTGCCTGCCAGAATGTCTTAGGAGGCTCACCTGCAATTGCATGACAGTTTTCGGCAATTGCCTCAAGCTCTCCTTTTCTCTTCTCATCCTGCTCTTTTGCAGCAATCTCCTCTGCAAGCACTGCGTAACGTTCAATATATTTCTTTGTTGCTTCATGCATGATGATCAGCGCTTCATAAAAGTCCCTCTTATCTGCATATTCAGGATCTCTTTTACTCAATCCTGACAGCTTTTCCTTTGCTTCTGCGATCAGACCATTGTAGCCGACCCTCATCAATTTTGCATAGTCGATTGCCAGATGTCCCACTCCTGCATAGTGATACAGATTCGTCTGATAAATTCTTTTTCCAAGCTGAGACCCCTTCTTCTGCTCATCCTCCAGTCTGGATTCCACCTGATCCGCAATGGTTCTTCCCTGCCACCATTTACACAACTCTACGATTTCTTTTCTTTCCTCATCATTTCTGATATAAAACTGATCATGCGCACGTTCTTCAAATGGATGATGCAGAATTTCATCAATGATCCAGTTTACGGAAAATTCCGGGTAGATTGGAGATGCTTTTGCCGGTGCGGCAATCTCACCAACGATCAAATCTTCATCATAAATATATAATGTTGTATTTAATAATACTTTTTCAAAGGCATATGCGCACTGTAATTTACGCGGGCATACCGGGTGTTCTTTATAAGACTCCGTTACCAGTCTCAATCTCTCAACGTCTACATAATATTCTCTGTCCAAAAATGTCTGACGCAGACGGTTGACACGCGGATACGGAGACCAGTCTTCATGATGCACCTGATATCCCAGACAATATTCTTTGTCAAATTTTTCTGTTCCGCATGCAGTTGTATGTTTCTCACTCATGGAAATTCCTCCTAAATATCTTTTTGATATGTTTTATTCTTTTTCTTTTGTTCCTACCAGACAATGAATTCCTCTTCCGTTAAAATATTCTGCCAGCTTCTCCACATGTTTCTGGAAAGATTTTCTGTTTACTTTTACTTCTGCCATTTTGTACGGCATATCCAGAGATTTATATTTTTCTTCTCCAAGGCGCATAAAACTCAATAACTGTAATGTTCTGACTCTTCCGTCAAGCTCCTGCAGAATAAAATCTGCTGTTGCCTCAATATTTTTCATATCGTCATTTACATTCGGAATCACCGGTATCCGAAGAATCAATTCATGTCCTTCATTCACAAGTCGTTTCATATTCTCAAGGATTAATTCATTATGTACTCCGGTATATTGTTTATGAATGTCTGTATCCATATGTTTCAAATCTGAAATAACTAAATCTGTATACGGAAGAACTTTTTCTATCTCTTCCCATTTTACATGTAATGTAGATTCAAAACAGGTTGAAATTCCTTCTTCCTTACAAACCTTAAAAAGCTCTGCCACAAAGTCACTCTGTAAAAGCGGCTCGCCGCCGGAAACTGTAACTCCGCCTCCGGAACGTTCATAATACCCTCTGTCTTTTCGGATAATTTCCATACATTCTTCTACACTCATTAATTTTCCCCACTGCTTGATCGCATCGGAAGGACACTCTTCATAGCAGGCAAGACAATTCGTACATTTGTCTCTGTCAATGGAACTGATTTTTCCACGTACAAATTTGATCACATCCTTTTCAGGACACACCTCTTCACAAGCGCCGCAGTTCTTGCGGGAAATACACTTGCTTTTATAAATCCCCGGCTGCATATAGGTTTTTAGCCCTTCCGGGTTACTGCACCATTCACATGCAAGGGGACATCCTTTCAGAAACAATTCTGTCCGCATTCCCGGACCGTCGTGAATCGTAAACCGCTGAACATTAAAAATATTTCCTTGTTGCTGTGGCAACTCATTACCTCCTCTCTGTTTTTTCTTTTGTATCCGGATCAATTTCTATGCCTAAATTTTAACAAAGTATATTTTTAAATAAAATCAGCTACCGTGGTGATTCTTATAAGGAACTCTCCTTATACCCCCTCTGAAAATCGGGTGATTTTTTAGTGATTTTGTCTGTTTTTGAACAGTCCTTCTGTTTTTATCTGTATATAACGCACGAAAAAAAGAAGCAGTTTTTGCTGCTTCTCCTACAAATCTCCCTATATTTTATATAATGACACACTTTATCGGTTTGCTTTGTTCTCCAACCAGCGATATAACTGGTACCGATTGTTCACACCACATTTTGCATAAATATTCTGCACATGCTTTTTTATCGTATGGTAACTCACGATCAATTCATCCGCAATCGCCTGATAGGTCAGTCCACTCTGCATCAGTTCCGCTACACGCAGCTCTGTCGGCGTCAACGGGATTTCAACTTCTGCCTTTCCACTCGCTTCCTCGTCCTGTTTTTTAGAAATGGTAATCCAATGATACCGATCTACAATTCCATTTGAATACGTCCGGTCATAGGTATAAATCTTAAAAATATAATCCTTGATCACACGGGTAAGCACACAATTTTCTGTTCCGGTATCCCCCTCTCCTCCCAAAAGAAACGGAAGCCAACTGCACGGCTCTGTTGTGCTGATTTGCCCTGCGATCATTTCTCCAAGCAGATCTTTCAAACAATCCTGTGCTCCCTGATTATAATTCATAACATGCATAAAATCATCCGTAATAAAATACGCTTTTTCTCCCGATGCAATAATCTCGCTCTGTATATTTGCTACAATTTTCGCCTGTTCATATTTTTTAAAATTCTTATATGAATTGGCAATATACACATAAATTTCTCGAAGCTTTTGAAGTTCCTCTTCAGTAAAATCCCCCTCTTTCAGACTTTTAAAAAAGGTAACCTGGATATATGCGTTGATCCCAAATGCCAATGTTATGCTGTAATGCTGTTGAAAAATATCCTCTATAAACTGGACATAAGCAGACTTTTCATATCGATCTGCTCCTACGATCTCTGTCGACTTGTATAGCCTCGGTTCCACATCAAAATAGGTCAGACGATCCCTGACTGCGTCACGATATATCAGATTCCGAACTACATCCAGATCCGCAATTCTCCGATACGGATGTTCCTCACAATCTGCCATGATCCCTTTCCAGCTTGTCCATGAAAGAAATTGTCCCTCTGTATCAAAATACGAAATCAGCCCTTTCTTTAATCCGAAATTGCGTTCCAGCGAATCCAAAAGAACCGAACTAAAAAACTCCTGTGCGGTAATCTGATATTCCGACATCTCGGAAAAAAATCTCACCTGATCCATATTCTCCATCTTCATTTCTGCCTGTCTCCTCTCCGCTCAAACGCCACTTCATCTTTTATCTGTACATTCATTTTACATGAACCCCCTAGCATCTGCAAGTCCTCTCCCGGGTAAAATACGGAGACTTCCTAATATACATCCGGGCCCTGTCACGCCTATACTATAGTTATATTTATAAACACAAGATCGGAGAATTAAGATGAACAGCAAACAGCTCTTAGATCAGTTGGATAACTTCTATCGTTCTTCTGATACAACCGGTGCAGAAAACCTTTTAAACCACGCGCGTTCTGAGTGCGAACGTACCCATGACCAAGGTACGCTTCTAACAGTCTACAACGAACTGATTGGCTTATACCGAGAAACCGGTCGTTGTGAACAAGCTGTAGAGCTTACCGACCTCGCCTTAAAACTTACAGCCGATTTATCTTTAAACGGAACGATCGAGCACGGCGCCACTCTTTTAAATGGTGCGACTGCCTGCCGGTCTGCGGGACAATTAGAACGTTCCCTTGCATTCTATCTACAGGCAGAAACAATTTTTTTGAAAAATAATCAAGAACACAGTTATTACATGGCAAGCCTGTATAATAATGTCAGTCAATTGTATCAGGATCGGCAAGAATATGAACTTGCTCTGGAATATCAGAAAAAGGCGCTTACCTTAATCCGTACCCTTTCCGAAAATGAAAGTGAAGTCGCAACAACACTGATCAATATGAGCCACACTTATATGGCGCTTGACAGACTGGACGAGGCGTCTGACGTATTGAAACAGGCTATGGACTATTACGAAGCTCTCGATTGCGGTCATGATCCGCATTACGGCGCAGCCCTCAGCGCTATGGGGCAACTCGCTTTTTACAAAGGAGATTACCATACTGCCGCACACTGGCTGCAAAAAGCGTTGCAAAAAGAATCCGAACTCTTCGGAGAAAATGATGCCTGCCGGATCATTCGTACCAATTTAGACTATATCCGTGCAAAGCTGCAAGAGGATCTATAAAAATCGGAGTTACATTATGAAAGGTTTAACATTAGCTGAAAAATATTATTACGAGATCGGACGCCCTATGTTGGAAACACAATTTCCGGAATTTCTTCCCCGTATTGCCGCCGGACTTATGGGGGACGGTTCCGAATGTCTCAGGTTTGACGACGATATTTCTCAGGATCATGATTTCGGTCCGGGCTTCTGTCTCTGGTTGGATTCCGAAGACTTTCAAAAAATCGGAGTTCGTATGCAAGAGGCTTATCAACGGCTTCCCAAGCTGTTTCACGGATTTCCTGCCCGCAATACAACCGCCTATGGTTCCGACCGTATCGGCGTAATCGAAATTCACGAATTTTTCAGCCGCTATATCGGCACAGAACAGCCTCCTCAATCCCTTTTTCGCTGGCTGACACTTCCCGAAGAAAAGCTTGCCGCTCTGACTGCCGGAAAAATTTTTGAGGATCCTTCCGGAAAATTCACACAGCTCCAAAACGCTCTCCACTATTATCCAGAGGACGTCCGACTAAAGAAAATCGCAGCCTCTGCTATGCGGATGGCACAATCGGGGCAATACAATTATGCCCGCTGTATGCAGCGAGGCGATACTGTTGCCGCAGATTTCGCATTAACCGAATTTGTCAAGGCAGCTATCACAATCACTCATCAGCTAAACCGATGTTACACCCCCTATTACAAATGGATGTATCGAAGCTTACAGGATCTGCCTGTTTTAAATACTATCTCCGTACTGATTCAGGAACTCTCAGAAATGCCATTACAAAAAGCCGCTTGGAGCAGCAATACGGTATCCAGGTTTCATAATTCTGCACCCAATCTTTCAGATAAAAAAGTGCAATTGATCGAAGAAATATGCAAACTTATCATTGAGGAATTGGAACACCAAAGCCTTATTACCAAAACGGATACTTATCTGGGCAGCTATCCTCTGCAGATTATCCAAAAAATTACAGATTCGGAACTAAAATCACTTCATATTTTGATCGGATAAAAGGAGCGCCATATGACAACAGAAGAAAAAAAGAAAGAACTTATAGAACTGGAATGGAGTTTTTTTCAAGCTGTACAAAACGAAGGCAGACGAGCTGATTGCCAAAATGACCCCGAAACCTTCTATATCATGCGAAAAAGCCAGTTCGACTCATGGAATGCTGCCTTGATCGACAGCTATCTTACCGATTTGAGAAATAGAAATGCAGCCGGAGAAAACCCGATTGCCGAAAAATATGCGCGCATGCTGGAAGACACTGCACCGGAGCGTTTTTTTACTCTTTGTTCCCTTTTACCAACGCTTTCTTCTGACATACAGCATATAATTACCGAAATCGTTCAAATTCAGCTGAATTGGATGAATGAATATGTCCGCCTGTACCCCCATCTTTCCTCCGGAAACCGCATCGTACACAAAGAACAGGCACAGCTTGGCGAAACATCCTTTGAAACATATCTCAGAGGTGAGCTTTCCACCTATTCTTTGCGAACACTGACTCTATACCTTGATTATGTAAAAAAACTAAAAGCCAAAAACGCAAACCTTGTATTGATCACCATGACTCATACCGTTCAGTATTATGGTTATAAAAATCTGCAAGAAGCAGAGCGGGCATAAGCTTTATCTATCCCCTCCTTTTCCGATCAAAATCGGCATGTCACTTTTTTCTTGACTTACTACTTATAATCGCGCACTTCCTCATCCAACGGATATTTCTTTTCCTCTTCCAGATCCAGTCCCAGCGTGCCTCCCGGATTCATCAGATACTCTTTGTCAAAATACTCCTTCAGCACTTTAAATACACCATATTCCGTATGTCCCAAGCTTCCCTCTATCCACGGAGCAAACATTTTACCAATTCCATGATGATGACTGATCGCCGCGCCGGATTTCTGGATTGCATCCAGGATCGTTGTATGATATGCCCGGAATTTATCTGCGCCGCTCATTCTCGTAATAAAGATAAAATACAGATTTGCCCCTTGCGGATAACAATGTGACATATGTGTCGTCACAATTGTATTCGGAAGCGCATGGCAGACTTTCCGCACTTCTCTGTGTACTTTTGCCATATTTGACCAGTTCACCGTACATTCCAGCGTATCCGTAACAACACCAAAATCCATCAACGTATCTCTCAAGTACGGATCGTTAAATCTACCTTTCTCCCAACTCTTTGTTACATATGAGGTCAAACTCATACCATGATATTTTCGTGCGATCCTGCGAATATTTGCCGCAACATTCTTGGAATATCCTTTTCCTCCATCTGTAAAGCCAAGGAACAAACAGCGCTGCATATCTTTAAATCCCCGGATATCCAGAAGCTTCCAAAGCGGAGTATCATCCACATTATACAGACGAAGCATCAGGTTTGTCTCCTCAGGATCGGAAAGACGGAATACAGAAGAAAATCCGGCTTCACACTGCATCATTTCACGAGCTGCTGCCATGGCGGTCTTCCAGTCTGTAAAAATATAAGAAAACCGTTTCCGATTTTCAGGCATATACCGAAACACTTTCAATGTTACTTCTGTCAGTACACCAAAGGTTCCCTCACTTCCCATCATAATCTGATTCAGATTCGGGCCTGTTGCCTCTCTTGGATAATGACTGGTCTGCACATTTCCGATCGGCGTCGCATATTTTTGAGACAATACAATGTCTGTGATACATCCGTAATATGTACTGTTCTGACCGGCGCCACGTGTCACAACCCAGCCTCCGACGCTGCTGTACTCGAAAGACTGAGGAAAATGTCCGCATGTATATGCCCGCTTTGCGCCGAAAAGCTGCTGAGCATTGTTCAACGCTTTTTCCAGTTTTGGACCTGACATTCCAGCCTGGACTGTGATCGTCTGATCCGTCTCATTAAAGGAAACAACATGATCAAACCGCAACCTCATGTCCAGAGAAATACCGCCTTTGGTCGGTTCTACTCCCATCGTTACACTGCTGCCACCGCCATACACATAAAGCGGAATCTTCTCTTTTGTACAGTAAGCAACAATTTCTTCTACTTCTTTTGTCTTTGCCGGATATACAACTACATCCGGCAGACTATCCATTCGCTTCTCACGAAGTCTCATAGCGTCATACGCGGTTTTTCCATAAGCAACAGATACTCTTGCATAATCGTCTGTACGCACATATTCCTCGCCAACGATTTTTCTCAATGCATCAATATGCTTCTCATCAAGATTGACCGGACAATTTTCCAATTTCACTTCTTCCATGCCGATACTGCCGTCATAATCTTTAAAATCTTCATCGGTCATCTGAAACTTTTCTTTCATCATTTTATAAAGAGACTCTTTTGGATATTTCACAAAATTCGGATCTCCCCATCTGAAAACAGAACGCCAACTGTCTTTTGGCGCTGCTGTCTTTACCCATGACGGCTCAAAATCTTTATATGGTTTGCTCATGATTCTTTCTCCTTCTACTCTTCTTTTAAATAATCACTTAGACAATCACTTGTTACAATCACATCTGCATCCAGTCCCAATACGTTTGGAATCAGCACTTCATCTCTTCCGATCTTTTCGCTGACTGTCATATGATTGATGATTTCCATAATGTCAAATATTTTCTCTTTTGGTACTTCCTTTGAAACCCGTACCGGAATCACCGGAACTTCTTTCCATGCAGTTCGGACTGTTGTAGAAAAAGTTCTCTTTGGGCAGCTCATCTCATCCTCTGCAAATTTCTGTCCCCTCGGACAGCGGTTTCCGGATGCAATCCACCGGCCGTCTTTGAATTCTACCGTCATATGACAACTGTTCGGGCAGGTGATACATACTATTTCCTTCATTCCTCCACCTCCCTTAATTCAAACACGATGGGCTCTCGAATTTCTTCTGTCTTCGCAAAATCTATCACTATCCGTTCCATTTCCGGCGGCCGTACTGCCAAAAAATTCTTTTTATAAATTACTTTACTTCCCGACTTCACAACCAATTCGCTTTTTCCAAGTGTCCGTTTACATCTAAAATAAAAAGTCACTTTTTTCTGTAAATCTGCCTGTCGAACGCACTGCGGTACCACATAAGCAGTTTCTCCGTCTGCCTCTGTCGGAATTTGAACGATTCCCAACTCTTGATTCTTAGCGTACTCCGCTGCAGACCTGCCGGCTAATTCTCCACTTTCTGATACATAATCAACAAGATCATTCACATGAAATGCATTACCGCAAGAATATATTCCCGGCACACTTGTCATTGCAGAAGAATCACAGAGAGGACCTTTCGTCTTTGGATCAATATGTACCTGTAAATTCTCTGCAATTTCATTTTCCGGAATCAATCCTACAGATAAAATCAACGTGTCACAGTCAATCCGCTTTTCCGTGCCTGCGATCGGCTGCATTTGTTCATCCACTTTACAGATTTCTACGCCTTCCAGACGTTCCTCTCCAAATGCTCTTGTCACTGTTTCTGAAAGATGCAGCGGTATCTGAAAATCTTCCAGACATTGAATGATGTTTCTTGTCAAACCGGATGGCTCCGGCTTAACTTCATAAACGCCAAGTACGTCTGCACCTTCCAGCTTCAGCCGCCGCGCCATGATCAGTCCTATATCTCCACTTCCCAAGATCACACAGCGTTTCGCAGGCATGACTCCCTGCAGATTCGTAAAGTGCTGCGCTGTTCCCGCCGTGTATATTCCCGCCGGTCTCGTTCCGTGGATCGATACCTGCTTTGCAGTTCTCTCTCGACAGCCTGTTGCCAGAATAAGCGTCCTTGTCTGAAGTTTTGACACTCCGCCGCGGCTTACCGTCCATACACAGAATCCGTCAAAATCCTTTTCTATTTTTGTAACAAATGTCCACAACCTCACCGGGATCTGAAGTTTCTTCACCTCATCGATAAAACGCTCTGCATATTCCGGTCCGGAAAGTTTCTCCTTAAAACGCATCAAGCCAAATCCGTCGTGGATACATTGTTTTAGAATGCCCCCCAGTCGTCCTTCTCTTTCCAAAAGCAGTACATCTGCGCCTTCTTTCTTTGCCGAAATCGCTGCTGCAAGCCCTGCCGGACCGCCGCCAATCACAATCACATCATATTTCACTGTCATCACCCGCCTTTGTCCTGCCAAATAAAAGATAGCTGTCTCCACCGCTCTTCTTTACCTCTTCCAGAGGTTTTCCCGTGACTTCACTGATAATCTGTGACACAAGCGGCATACAAAATCCGCCCTGACACCGCCCCATTCCTGGACGTACACGTTTTTTTACACCGTCCACTGTATAAACAGGAAGCGGTGAAGTAAGCGCATCGATGATCTCTCCCTTACTGATTTCTTCGCACCGACAGATCATCACGCCATAGTCCGGATTTTCCCGAATCAATTCATCTCGTTTTTCAAGAGACATCTCCCTTAATCTCGGAATCCCCTTTCTATGCGGATCATACTCCTCATTTCTCTTTACCGGATGAATTTCTGACACCAGCCGCGCCGCCATCTGCGCCACATCCTTTGCAACTGCCGGAGCTGTTGTAAGTCCCGGTGACTGTATTCCGGCACAATGGATCAGGTTCTTTGTTTTTCTGCCCCGTTCAATTACAAAATCCTCTTCAAACGTAGGAGCTCTTACACCGGTAAAATATGTGATGATATCCCTTTCTGACAGTTCGCCCACGGTAATTCTCTGCTTTTCAAAATTGTTTTCAATGCTTACCTTCTCTGTAGCAAAGTTCTCTTTCTCGTATGTTTCAATGGCGTCCGGCCCCACCAGCAAATTGTCATGTGCCGTATGTACGATACCGCCGCCTTTCGTATGCCCCGCCGATTTTTTCAATGTTTTCCACGAAGAGATCCCTCCCATCAGACTTCCTGCTTTCTTATCCAGAATCGCATTCGTCCCACGTCTCGGATGAATGGAATAGAATCTGTCTCCTGCCATCTTCGCTACATCCTCGGCAAATACACCTGCCGCATTGATCACAATTTTAGGATAGATCCGACCGCGATTTGTCAATACACTTCGAATCTTGCCCTGTACCACCTCCATCGAAAGAACCGCTGTATTCAATGCAATTTCCGCACCGTTTTGTACTGCATTTTCCGCATAGGCGATAGTCAGACCGTATGGACAGACACTTCCCGCACTTCCGTTATAAAGAGCAAATTTCATCTCTTTGTTCATATGCGGTTCCCGCTTCCGAACTGCGCTCCCCGCAATGACTTTCGTGTCGCTTACACCACAAATATGTTTTCTCTGCCACGCATAGAGACATACCGGAAGCAATTCCCCCCAGTGCATCATTTCCACATACTGCCCACACCTCTGAAAGGGAACATCCAGTTCTTTACATATTTTTCCGTACATCCGATTTCCCCGTACCACATAACGCTGCTTTAGTGTTCCCTTACCAAGATCAATTCCGGGATGCACTTCCCCGTCATTTCGCCCTGAAGCGTGCATCGCAACATCCGCCTCTTTCTCTACCAGTAAAACATCTAACTTCCATTTCATCAGTTCTCTGGCAATGCTTGCTCCTGAAATACCGCCTCCTATGATCAAAACATCCGGCTTCCTGCCTTCTAATGCCTGATCCCGGATTTTTGGCACTCTCATCTTTGGGAATTCCACTCCCTCTAATTTCAGATCATTGATGACATGATAACGTTTCTTTTTGTCAACACACATTGCACAGGCATTTACGATCTCTTCCCAGCTACTCAAAGTCCCCGACAGAACTACATTTCCGTCCTTTTCTTTTACGTGAATCCCACTCCCATAAATCTTTTGTATTTTTTTCTGAAGTTTCTGACAATCCACCCATATCCCTTCTTTCATAAGTCAGCCATTTGTACGACTTCTTGGTTCTATAGTATCACATCTTTATGCAAAATCAACAAAAATATATTTATTTAAAAGAATTTATACAACAGACTGCCAAATATATTGAAAACTTTTTCCCGGATAAGAAATAGGGAGTGCCACAAATTTTGCAGCGCTCCCTGTTTCACAAAAATATTCTATTTCTTTTTATCCGGTTCTCCCTCCGGGAAGATGATCTTAAATACAAAGAAGAAGATTACCATTGATACTCCGCCTGTAATAAACGTTACAAGCAGATTATAAATTGCCGGCGGTACATACGCTGACGCGATTGGCATCCAAAGATTGTTAAAACCATTGCAGATCAAAGATATCACGATCCATGCGATAAAGTACCACATTGCCTGATACACCGGATTTCCCTTGCTCTTAAATGTAATATTTCTCTGGAGCGGGAAATTGATGCACTGTGCCAGAAAGGAACCGACTTCATAGCTGATAAAATATCCCAGTCCTCCTCCGATCATAACTGCGCCACTTGCATCCCGCAGTACATTATATCCAAGCAGGCTCCACGTAAAATCTACTCCCAGAATATGTAATTCTTTCTGCGGCCACATAAATTCTGTTCCGGCCAGTTCTAACCCAAGCCAGCCCGGCATAAATGTAAATACCAAATACTGAAATACCGTAACTCCCATACTAAATACGAAAAAGTAAAAAATCTGATACACCCATTTTGACAGCTTCGGATGTTTCCCTTCAAACTCTTTCCATACATTCATCCATTTCTCTTTCATTTAATCTTTGCCTCATACTTCTTATTTTCTTTTTGATTTCGGAAAAATCCTCCGATGATCTTTTTCATTCCCTTGAAGAAATGTCCGTTTACGACCGTTACCATTCCCTCCGCCATTTCCATACTGACCATGCCGCCTGTCATCTTCGCAATTCCGCGAAACGGCATATTATAAATAAAGAGGATATTCAGATCCGGTTTTCCCTTCTCTTCACTTTTCTTCTTTAACTTCGTCAAAATACTATAAATCAATCTGGCAAGGCCGCTTTTTGCATAATACATCTGACAGATTGCATCATTTAGATCCAAATCGCCGGACCATTTCCCCGATGGGATCGGGCGTTCCAAAAGCTCTTCAAATTCCGCATCAGAAATCTGCTGTACGATTCCGGTATAGTAATATGGCAGCTTTGCCGGATTGTAAGGATATATATTCGTAGTTCCCTCTACCCGCATTTCACTTTCCAGCCTGATATCGGCTACGCTCGCACCTACCATAATATGGTATACACCCTCTTCAATCTCCCATGCATTTGTTTTCACATTCCAGTACCGGAAGGTCTTATCGTCAAATTCGATCCTGACTTCTTTGCTTTCTCCCGCTTTTAAAAATACTTTTTTAAATCCCTTCAACTCTTTTTCCGGTCGGAATACAATCGCATTCGGCAGTCCCACATAAAGCTGTACTACCTCTGCCCCATCACATTTTCCTGTATTTGTCAACGTAAATGTTGCTCCACCCGCATCCATCTTTAAATCTGAATACGAAAATGTTGTATACGACATACCATATCCAAATGGATACTGTACTCTGACCTTGCTTGTATCATAGTAACGATAACCGATATAAATCCCTTCCCTGTACTCCGCATTCCGCTGTGTACTCGGAAAATGGCGGAATGCCGGTGTATCCTCGTGACGAAGCGGATAAGTTTCGCTCAGCCGTCCAGACGGATTTACCTTTCCGGTAATAATATTCAGCATTGCGCCGGCGCCGGCCTGTCCATTCAGATATCCATGCAAAATCGCCTTGCAGCAATAATGCCACGGCATTTCTATTGATGCCCCCGCACTCAAAAGCCCTACTACATTTTCATTGACCTGTACGATTGCCTGAAGCAGATCGATCTGGTTCTGTGGAATCCGCATATGTGTACGATCCAGTCCCTCGGATTCACTCAGTTCATCCAACCCGAAGCAATAAATCACAATATCCGCTGCCGCAGCCAGATCAAGAGCCGCCTTTTTCATTGCTTCATCCGCTTCCCCGGTCCGCTTATAGCCTCTGTTGATTCCGACAACCTGTAAGTCATAATTGCCGATTACTTTCTCGATCGTCTCCAGATATGTCGGATTCACTACCGAGGAACCTGCCCCCTGATATCTTGGTTCTACCGCAAAATCCCCGATCACTGCAATCTTACTTCCCGGTTTCAACGGGAGAATATCATCTGTATTTTTCAAAAGCACGGCGCTTTCTTCCGCAGCACGTCTTGCCAACTCATGGTGTGCCGTTTCCGGGAAAGTATGTTTCTTACCCTCTGCATTTTTCTTCAGTTCCAAAACCGCATCCAGCAAGTCGTCTACACAAACATCCAGCTCTTCTATTGTCAATGTCTTTTCTTCTACCGCTTTTAAAATCTGTCTTGCAGAATCCAATCCCGGAGCAGGCATTTCCAGATTGGATCCGGCCGCCACACCTGCGGCATGATCATTGGAACCGCCCCAGTCGGTGATCACAATTCCGTCAAATCCCCATTCTTGTCTCAAAATGTCCTGCAGCAAATGTTTATTTTCATTGGCATAAACGCCATTCACTTCATTGTAGCTTGACATAATAGATTTTGCCTTGCCTTCTTTTACCGCAATTTCAAATCCTGTCAGATAAATCTCCCGCAGCGTTCTTTCGTCCAATACAGAGTTCATTGCCATTCGGCGAAGCTCCTGACTGTTCACCGCAAAATGCTTCGGACACGCATATACACCCTGACTTTGGATTCCTTTCACATAAGCCGCCGCCATTTTTCCCGCCAAATACGGATCTTCCGAAAAATATTCAAAATTCCGTCCGCAGAGAGGACTTCGCTTCATATTCAGGCCCGGTCCCAGAACAACATTTACCTCCAGTGCGCCTGCCTCTTCTCCGAGCGCTATACCGATTTCTTCCCCAAGCTGTTCATCCCAACTGTTTGCAACCGTTGCCGCCGTCGGAAAACAGGTTGCCGGAAGAGACGGATTCAATCCCAAATGATCTCCTGCTCCTGCCTGCTTACGGATTCCGTGAGGACCGTCGGAACAGAATATAGACGGAATTTCAAGACGGGAAAAATCTCTCGTCTCCCATTCCCCCTTTCCGCTCAGAAATGCTGCTTTCTCCTCTAACCTCATCTTACTGATCAAATCTTGATGTTTCAATTTCGTTCCTCCCATAAAATCCTGTCTGAACTACTTTCATCTCCATATAAGGAAGCGGAATCGGGATCACTCCCGATTCCTGATACTCCTTAAACTCTTATTTCCTATACTTTATTTATCCTTTTAAAGCTTACTCCGCACTCGCAGTTTTCACCTCGCTTGCAGCTTCTGCATTTCTCTTTTTAAACTTCTTAATTGCCACAAGCTCAAGTGCGATCAATCCGGCTGCCAAAATCACATCAACTGCGATTGCCGCAATCTGCCATGTCAGCAAGCCTGTCTGCAGGTTCTCTGCATCATACGCGCGGCTGTTTACTACCGTATACATAATGTTCTTACATGCCTGACGCATTGCCTTTACACTTGTTGCGCTTTCTTTATCTGTCAGATGGTTTGTTTCTGTATCATATGCAACAAGCATACAGTCGTTACCGTTACGGATCATACGATCGGCATCCTGATATCCGTATACTCCATAGTAGTCTGTCAAAGCAAATCCGCGGAATCCCCACTCGTCACGAAGAATGTTATTCAGCACCTCTGCGCTTGCTCCTGCCGGTTCTGTTCCATAGAAGTTGAACGCTGACATAACTGCCTTTGCTCCGCCTTCTTTTACACACATCTCAAACGGTTTCAGATAAATCTCACGTGCAGACTGCTCGTTGAACCATGTACAAAGCTGATTTGTACGATTTGTCTCCTGATCATTCAACGCAAAGTGCTTCAAATAGGCATATACGCCTTCTTTTTCTGCTCCGGCAACTGCGGATGCCGCAATCTTTCCGGAAAGGATCGGATCTTCTGAATAGTACTCAAAGTTACGCCCTGCAAATGCACTTCTGTGAATGTTCATAGCCGGTGCATACCAGCCGGATACTCCCATTTCATCTGCCATTTTACCGATGCTCTGTCCGAATGCATCTGCAATATCTACATTCCATGTATTTGCAATAATCACTGCAGACGGGAATCCGATAGAACCTGTACCGGTAAAGTTATTGTTGATAGATGCCGGTCCGTCACAGTCGATCGTCTGTACCTTTCCAACACTCTGTGCTGCCGCTGTCTGGTAACCGCCGAGTGCGATCATTGTATCCATTTCGCTGATCGTCAACTGATCCAGAAGCTTATCCCACTGCGGATCGTCATAATCAACGCCTCTTAGATCAACAAGCTCCAAACCATTCTTCGCGCCTGTTGTCGGCATCTCATCGTCTTCATTATTATAATCTGCCGGATTATAATTGCTGTTGTTCATAAATGTTGCTTTGTCTTCTTCAGACATTGTAAAGTTTGTAGGAGCTTTTGTTGCCTCCTCATAGTTTGCAAATCCATTTGCACGTGACAGATATGTTACGTCTCCGTTTGCAAAATCCAGCTGGTTTGTTGCCGTAGTTTCATCTGTAGAACGTCCGTTCTCACCGCTGTATGTGATCGTCTTGTCTACTTTATGTGTCTCGGTATCTACAATTGTATGTGAATCTGTACGAAGCGAGATCTCATACGCTCCTTCTTCCAATACATATGCCTTTGCATTGATATTGTCGTAAGATGCCATATCCTCTTCTGTAAATGTCACCGTTACAGTTTCACTTGCTCCCGGTTCCAGAATTTCTGTCTTCTCAAATCCGATCAGATTTGCAGATGCCTTTTCAATTCCGCCATTTGTATACGGCGGGTTGTAATAAATCTCAACAACGTCCTTTCCTGCTGCATCACCTGTATTTGTAACAGTTACATCAACAGAAATTTTACCGTCGCTTACTTTTAAGTCTCCCATTTCCTGTTCAAAGGTTGTATAAGAAAGGCCATATCCAAACGGATACTGTACCATTTCCTCATAATTGATCAGACCTTCTTCGGCCGCTGTCTCATAGAAACGATAGCCTACATAGATTCCGTCTGTGTAATTTACAAATGACGGAACAAAACCGTCCACTTCAAATTCATCCATATTATCATAGTAGAAACTACCGAAGTTATTGTATGTAGGAGTCTTTGTCAAGTCCTTTACAAATGTATCACTTGTTTTTGCAGACGGATTTGTCTCACCTTTTAAAATAGAACCAAGCGAATTAAATCCTGACTGTCCTGTTCCCGGACACCACAATACACTGCTGATCTGTTCATATTCATCAACAAATCCAAGCTCCATTGCATTTGCAGCGTTCACAACAACAATGATATCTTCGTAATCTGCCGCCACACGATCCAGCATTGCCTGTTCTCTGTTTGTCAGCTCAAGGAAATGTTTAGACGCATCCAAATCGTCCTTCTGATCACTGATGCGAAGTCCCGATGCACCAAATGTACCTCCCTCTTCAAATGTATCTTCCACCTCCGGATCAAGGCTTGCCGGAAGATCCGCGCCTTCTCCGCCGGAACGGGAAATTACTACAACCGCTGTATCAGAATACTCTTTTGCAGATTCAAAAATTCCGGCTTTATCATATTCCTCAATTGTCGGTTCCGGAATTGTCCAATCCTGCCCCCACATTCCGACTGTCGGACGTGTCTCTCTGAAATTTTTGTAGAAATCAACCAATTCGCTGTTTACTTCAAATCCTGCATTTTCGAGCCCCTCAAGCAGGGATACCGTCGGATATGCCTCAGACAGTCCGCCCGAACCTGTTCCTCCATATACCGGATTGGTAGATGCCCAACCGAATACGTTCAGCTTCGTTCCTTCTTCAAGCGGCAGTCTGCCGTTCTCATTTTTCAGAAGTACGATTCCTTCGTCTGCAATCTGCTCACAAAGCGCTGTTGCAGCGTCGGATGTCTCTTTCTGAATATCATTCTTTTCTGTTGCCAGTGAAATCATACTGGACATTGGTCCCCAACAAATCATATTCACAATCACAACAAGCGCAAGAAGAAAAGCGATCCAGCTCTGAGAACGGATAAATTTCTTCTTCGGTTTTGGCAGTTTCATAACTGCGATCGTAATAACTACTGCAAGCGCAAGAATGACGCCAAGTGCAATCAAATACGGCTTACATGTGTTCAAGACGTTAATCACGTCATCAATGTTAATTGCTAACATCTCTCTTTTTCCTCCCTTTGTTTATTATGTCTGCATTCTATCAGAAATAGAGGAACTATGCCGAAATCTGCACAAATTGCTCTTTTTCTGCACAACTTGCCTTTCCCTTTGTCGATTCTGTACAAAAAGAAATGGTTGGATTTGTGCATATCTTCTAATCCAACCATTTCTTTTATCATTCCATTTTCATCGGTATCAGCACCTTCAATACAAACCAGTTGTTTTCTGTATTTACGCTCACCTCACCGCCGTATTTACGCGCCGTATATCTAAGACTCTTCAGTCCGTATCCATGGAACTGTATATTATCCTTTGTTGTGGCCGGAAACGCTTTCCCGAAATCCATCTGCTCTTCACAGTAATTTTCAAACCGGACAACCAAAAAATTCTTTTGTGCACATGCCGTCACATGGATCAGACGTTTTTCTTTTTCTGTAATTTTTTCTTCATATTCAATGGCATTATCCAACGCATTTCCAAACAACGAACAGATATCCATTGTGTCCATAAAAGAAAATAACGTACCGTCTACTACGCAGGTCATAGAAATATCCCTCTTCATACACTGCAGCATCTTTGCATTTAAGAGCGTGTCCAGCACATCATTCCCTGTTCGGTTCTGCGCTTCAAAATTCCGAATCTCTTCTTCCATCTTATCCAAATAAGCATCTCTCTTCTGCGCATCCTCCTGCGCCCGAAGCGCGATGATATGGTGCTTCAGATCATGGTACTTATAATGAATTAAATCCATGGCCTCCTGTGACTGCTGATACTGTACGTACTGATTGTGTAAAATTGTCTGCACGCTCTCCAACTCATGCCGGATCCGCAGATCAACCCGCTGCACATGAAAGGCATACAGGATCGCAACACCTCCCAGATCTACCAGCGTACGCACATTAAATATTTCTGCCGCCCCTCTTCCTCCAAACGGAGTTGCGAGCGATACAAACCCGAGATTACTGATCAAAAATACCGCCAAGCCTATAATGATACATGACACAAGCTCTTTATTTGTCACCATGATCGACTCTTCTACATTTTCATATTTCCGATAACAAAGCCAGCTGCCCAAAAATACAAATGTATAGATCACGATCAAAAGAAGGCCCCGGATCCATGCCTGCGTCCACCCCCATGAGAAATATCCAAAACAATCCAACTGCCATTCCAACGATGCCGCAAACTCGGCTGTCACAAAGGCTCTTACACAATAGTAACCTACATCTTTCAGGCTGATATCACAGCAAATCGCAAGAAACGCATACATAAAAGCAATGGCAAGCGCCATACAAAGCATCCACCAGACTCCCTCTGCCCCAGCCGTTACTTGCAGAAATACAGACTGCAATACAAGCATTCCCACTGCCACTCCGGCAAGCTTCCAGCCCTGCACACGCTTTTTCACTCCCAGTATACAAGCCAGACATGCCAGCCATTCCGCAAGCGCCGTATAAATTCTCGGAATATCGGGAAGCACATAATTTACCACTGTCTCCGTCACTTCAAATCCCCCCAGTACTTCGTCAAATCCTGCATAAAAGCAGTCATCCTCGGACGGCTGATCTGCAAATTTTCTCCCTTCACGACCGCACATTTATCCTGAATTCCGTCCACATGCTCCAAATTGATCAGATAACATTTATTTCCTCTGGAAAATCCGAGACCGCTTAACTCCTCTTCCGCCGCCTTCATCGTTCCCGATGTAAAATAATCGCCTCCCGATGTATGATAGATCAACGTATGCCCGGAACTTTCTAGATAATAGATATCAGCTGCATCCACACGCATGATCCCACCTTTTACATTCAGCATAATATAGGAACTTTTTCGTTTCTTTAGCTTTAAAATCGCTCTCTTCAATTTCTCACTAAACGCAAAATAAGACACCGGCTTTAAAATATAATCCAGTGCGTCTACCTCATATCCCCGAATCGCATACTGCGTCATATTGGTAATAAAAATAATCACAACCTCGGAATCCATTTTCCGTATTTCCTCTGCCGCAGTCATCCCATCTACGAATTTCATTTGAATATCCATTAAAATAATATCAAACTGAGCCTTATATTCTGAAGTGATCGTATCTCCGTCCCGATAGACTGTGACATCAAATTCACAGCTCTCGCTTTTCCTGTATTCCTCCAGATATCCGGTCAGTTGATTTACATAATATTCTTCGTCTTCTACAATCGCAATCCGTATCATCACCATGCCCCTACGCTTTCTCTATATCTTTTGCAAATTCTTTTCAGCAGTTTATTCTACCATACCACATATTCCTGTAAAAGTCTTTTGCGATTTATATGACGATGTTTCTTTAAAAAAACGGATGCTTTTTTTCAAAAGCATCCGTCCGTTTTTATTACTCACCTGTCATCATAAAGTGGATCAGCTTCTCTGTATCCGCAGGCTCATACGCAATAATCTCAAGCTCCGGAATCTCTCCGTTTGAGAAAATATTTGCCATAGAAACATACTGAGAAAGCTTGGATTTCAGATTCAATCTGTCTCCCTCTCCTGTTACCAGTTCTACTTTTCCCTCACAAGAATCTACGGTTTTAAAAAAGGCTTCTATATCTTTGATATTCTGTACTTTCATGTCTCTAACTCCTTTCAAATCAATCAATTTTACAACTTCTTCCAAGCTACAGTTCTATTATAACGTATTTCTATTGAATTGCAAGAAAAATCATACGATTATCTACTAATCTCTTTTAACAATTTCGGAATGTCCTTCAGTCTATCTCCAGAATATAATTTTCCGTCAATAAGCAGATTCGGAGACGTTCTGCATTGTTTCAAGCAATTTCTTGTACGCAGTTCAAAAACTCCGTCCGCAGAAATTCCTCTTTTATCCGGCTTCAGTTCTTTGCGCAGTTGTTCCAGGATCTTCATTCCGTCTTTTCTCCCACATCGCTCCCCGGTACATGCGATAATCTCATGGCTGCATTGTGTCTCTTTCAGACTTGGGTACATTCGTATCAAGCACTGCAAATAGCTTGCTGTTACCCCTGTCACTTCCACGACTCGCTGTTTTAGTTCCGGCGTCAGACATCCTCTGACATCCTGCAGCTCCCGAAGAAGTGAAACCACCATTTCCTGTTCGGACTTATCACTCTGCCCGCTGTAATACGTAAAAATTTCTTCTATAATTTCTTCGTTTCTGCTCTCATCTGCTTTCAATAAACAACACCCCTAACGTTCTCGGACCGCAATGGCCGGCAATCACACTTCCTGCACTATTTCAGCAGGATTCCGTCCTCCCGAATTTCAATCCTTCGTTCCTTTAGCAGCCTTCCGACCGCTCGTTTGAACGCAGCCTTGCTTATTCCAAACTCCCGCTGAATCAGCTGCGGCTCTGCCTTGTCTGTAAATGGCAATCTTCCTCCACAGTCCTCGATTCTTTGCAAAATCAGCTCTGCATCTTGATTCATCTGCTCCGGGATTTTTCCCCGAACACTCAGATCAAGCTTTCCGTCTTCTTTTACAGATGTCACACGCGCCTCAATCACATCCCCCACTCTCAGCAGTCCGTTTACGTCTTTCTTCGGAATCCGTGCGGAATAGAGATTGTCCACGGCTACAAATACACCGAAGTTTTCACTGGTATCGTAAACAATTCCGTTTACTTTGTCATCCTTTTTATAAGGAGAATCTGTACGAAGTAAATGATAGACCTTCATCGTTGCACAAAGACGCACACTCTTATCAATGTAAAGCGCTACCAGACACCGATCCCCTTTCTGCACCTTGGCAGTCTGCTGTTTAAACGGAAGGAACAAATCTTTCTCCAGTCCCCAATCCAAAAACGCTCCCATACGATTTGTATCGACAACATCTAATACCGCCAGCTTTCCAAGCGTCAGCTTCGGCTCATTCGTCGTTGCGATCATCCTGTCGTCAGAATCCTTGTATAGAAAAACCTCCACCGGATCTCCCGGTTCGATTCCTGCCGGAACCTGCCGTTTCGGCAATAGCACCCGCTCCTCACTGCTTCCGAGATAAATCCCGAAATCTACTTTTTTGACTACAGTAAGTACCTGCTTTTCTCCTAATTTCATAACGCTCTCTCTTTCCTACGCTTTACGCGGCAACTGTAATACCAGATTCACCCCAAATGGGTTCACTGCAATTCCAAACACTTCTTTCGATACAAGTCCCTGTAGCTTGGCAGCCTCGACTACAGCCGTTTTCAGCTTTTCATTTTTGTTCATGCTTTGAAATTTCATAAATTCCTGTACATCGGTGAAAATCGGCTGAAGCACTTTTCCGTCCTTCTGTCTCAAGATCGGAACGGTATTTTTTTCAGTTACGCCGATGATGTATTTACCCCGTGCATAATGTGCCATCATTTCTTCATTCAGCTCTCGTAGTTCCTCTGTCAGCTTCGGTTCTCCGAGTGCACGCATCTTCTGCATAAAATACAGCGCTGTCAAATGCAGTTCTTGATTTTCCACGATCGGACGTCCCTGCTTCTCCGCCTCTTTCTCATTTCGAACGATCAGCTCCGAAAGCTGCACAGACGTTTCATTTTCTGTTCCCTTATCTACGACCAGACAGTTCACTCCCATCGGATAGAAGCCTGTATAAAACGGAAGCAAAAATTGTTTTAAAAACTTGGCAACATGCACCTTATCTCCGCTTTCACCTCTTTTTTGCGCTTCCTTTTTTGCATCCTCCTCATGAAAATACAAAAAAACCTCATCATCAAACGTCTCTTCGTCACATTCCACAAAAGGCATCCTTGTAAAATCTGACATTAACACATAAATCGCCTCTGCATTGCGAAGCTTCATCAGCACATTCTTTTTCTCTTCTGTCATTTCTATTTCTCCATTTTCTCAAGAATATGTCTTGCCACATAGACACCGCTTGCGGACGCATGCGACAGGGAATGCGTCACTCCGCTTCCGTCTCCGATCACATACAATCCTTTATAACGTGTTTCCAGGTTCTCATCAATATCAACTTCCATATTGTAGAATTTTACCTCTACCCCATACAGCAGTGTATCATCATTGGCTGTTCCCGGCGCAATCTTATCCAACGCATAGATCATCTCGATAATTCCGTCCATAATCCGCTTTGGAAGTACAAGACTTAAATCTCCCGGCGTAGCCGCCAGTGTCGGTCGTACCAGACCCTCTTCAATTCGCTTTTCATTGCTTCGTCTTCCGCGGATCAAATCTCCGAACCGCTGCACAATAACCCCGCCGCCCAGCATATTAGACAAGCGCGCAATACTCTCTCCATATCCATTACTGTCTTTGAACGGCTCTGAAAAATGCTTAGATACAAGCAGCGCAAAGTTTGTATTCTCTGTCTGTTTCTCTGCATCCTCATAGCTGTGTCCATTTACGGTAACAATTCCGTTTGTATTTTCATTTACCACAATGCCATATGGATTCATGCAGAATGTACGTACATTGTCTTCAAATTTTTCTGTGCGGTAGACGATCTTGCTCTCATACAGCTCGTCCGTCAAATGTGAGAAGATCTCCGCAGGGATTTCCACTCGTACTCCCAGATCCACCCGATTTGACAATGTAGAAATCTCCAGATCCTTGCAAACCGTCTGCATCCACTTACTCCCGCTTCGTCCGACAGAAATCACACACCGCTCGCATTCCGCAGACTCATTTCCGTAAAATACACGGTAGCCTCCGTCAATCACTTCTAAATGATCCACGCTGCAATTAAAACGGAAATCCACCTTATCTTTCAGTTCCGCATAAATATTTTCCAGAACTACGTAATTAATATCTGTTCCGAGATGACGCACAGACGCATCCAGAAGATTTAACTGATTCTGCATACAAAGCTTCTTAAACTTTGTTCCTGCGGTTGAATACATTTTCGTACCTTCACCGCCGTGTTTCATATTAATATCGTCTACATACTTCATCAGATCAATCGCCTGTTTCCGTCCGATATGTTCATACAGCGTACCGCCAAACGCATTGGTGATATTGTATTTTCCGTCTGAGAATGCTCCTGCACCTCCGAATCCGCTCATGATCGCACAGGTCTTGCAGCCAATACAACTCTTCACCTTATCCCCATCTATCGGACACCGACGCTTTTCCAAAGGGTTTCCCGCCTCAAATACAGCAATCTTCAAATTCTCATTCTTCTTTACCAGTTCATAAGCAGAAAAAATCCCGCCCGGTCCGGCCCCGATAATTACCACATCATACTTCATATCGTTTCTCTCCTATTATGTTTATTCAAATCTCTGTTTCTTACATATCGTTTCCGTCTTCCCGAAAAGAACCCGTAGTCTTATGCGGTTATAAGAATACGAGTTCTCATGTAGTCACTTCTTTTTCCTTGTAATATTATATCGGTTTTCAAGTGGCAATGTCAAGGGATTCCCTCCCTTTTAGCCTGTAAATCCCCTCTGCTTTTCCATTTTAAATGTTCTGATAAATTATTCTTTATCATTTACTTTTCAGACTATTTATGCTAGTATAAAAATACACTAATATACATTTTTTTATATTATAATTATGCAGGTATTAAGGGCAAGCGTCCCGACAGCACAGACCGTCCAACAGCAAACAGGTCTATCGGATTCACGTAGAAGGGAGTGAGTTTTATGATGTCACAAAAGCTTTTTCATCACAAAGGAAAAAATACCCTCGCAATTTTACTTTCCGTATTTCTGGGATTATCTCTGTGTATGAATTTCATTCCATTAAATACATATGCAGAAAGCGAACCAACTCCCGAAGATCAGACCGAAAACATTTCTGCGCCGATTGCTCTGACCTATAACGGTCAAAGCACAGATCTCAACACGGCTTATATCATGCACACAGATAACACCGGCGAGAAATATTATCTCAGCAGTATCAGCAATGGAACATCGGTTGTACCGGCAGGTACTTATTCCCTCTACATTTCGGATAGTGAAACGCACACCGATATTCCCGTTCAAAATTTTACTTTAACCGTTGACCCAAACGTTCCGATCAGTTTCTCAGTAAACTATTTCTGCGTACGCTTTATTGACAGAGAACTCCTGATATCCAAACAGTATGTCAGTGAGTCCGGTTCACTTTCCGAGCCCGTTATACCAGAAAATTTCGGACACCAGTGGCTCGGTTGGTCTTACACTCCTTCCGGCAGTATCGTTAAATTGCCTGTGACGATAACCGAGGATACCACATTATATGGAATCTGGGAATGTCTCGTCGATCCTGTAACGGAACCGACACCCGATTCTGCTCCTTCGACAGACCCTCCCGCCTCCTCGGAGCTGCCACCTCCACCGGAACAACACGATGATCCAGAGCCGGAAATTCCCCAACCGGAAGTTCCGCATACAGAACACAATTATGTCTGGAAATACACCGAGGCAGAACACTGGCAGATTTGTACCGCCGAGGGCACTTGCGACGTTGCAACGATCAACCGGGCAGCTCACAGTTTTGATAACGGTACAATAACAAAAGAATCAACCGAAACAACCGAGGGTGAAAAACTTTACACATGCAGCGAATGTGAATATCAAAAAACGGAAGTCATTGAAAAACTGGTTCCTCCGGTAATCACTGCCGGAGCCAATCAAATTTATCACCCCGGAAGCAACACTGGGCTGACCGTTACATGCTCAGGTTCCCTTGAAGATCTGACCGGAGTTTATGCAGACAACAGTCCGATCCATAAGAGTAATTATACCGTTACAGAAGGGAGCACTATACTTACCCTGCATCCCGCCTATCTGGACAGCCTTGCCGGCGGAACTCATACCTTAACACTTGCATATAAAAACGGAACTTCCGCTCAGACACAATTTACCATACAGAAGACTGCCTCAACGGTAAAAACCGGAGACAATGAAAACTATATTCCATTGATTATCCTGCTGATTCTTTCCGCAGGTGTAATGATCGTGACAGCAGTACTCCATAAAAAAGGCTTGAAAGGATAGATAAAATGTAGGATCGTGCAGAATACGCTGCTTTTCTGTACAACAGAATAGAACGGGCGGACTTTAAAAAGTCCGCCCGCATATCTTTTTATAAAACTGCTTCTATTTCTCGAAATTGCTCTGTTAATTTTTTGCAGGAATCATAAAAAATCCCCATATCTACCGAATACGAAATATATTGTACACCGGCTTTCATCCACATTTCCATTGTTTCTCTGCTGTCTGTAAAGGTTCCGATCACAACCCCTCTTTTCTTTGCCGCATTTACAATCTTATTCATTTCTTCAATAACACATGGATGTGTCGTCTGCCCCGGAACTCCCAGGCTCTGTGACAGATCATACGGTCCGATAAACAAGATATCAATGCCCGGAACATTCAAAATATCATCCAGATTCTTGACTGCTTCTATTCCTTCAATCTGAGCGATCACTATCGTATCATTTGCAGATTGAAAATACATATCCCGCTCCATTGCTGAATAATGCGCCGCTCTTACAAAGCGACATACCCCCCGCTCTCCGTGCGGAGCAAATTTTGCCAAACGCACAGCCGCTTCCGCTTCCTGTGCAGTGGAAATCTGCGGAATTTCTACTGCCGCCGCACCGATATCCAAAGCCTTCCCAATCGCCTCCTCCGTAATCGCCGGAACCCGGACAACCGGAAGCACTCCCGAAACCTGTGCCGCCCTAATATTATTTTGCATACTCTGTATACCGATCGGACCATGCTCCATATCTAAAATTGCAAAGTCCATACCTGCATATCCTGCCACTTCTACAAATCCCGGGTCGCAGGTTTTCATAAATGGACCGAAAACCGGTTTTCCGGAAATAATTTTATTTCTAAAATTTTTTATTAATTTCTCGTTCATGTCTGACTCCTCCTCTGCTTCCTACCTATCTGTTCTCCGCAGATTCTTTCCGGCGGCATCCTCACACATCGATTCATCTTTCCAAGCAAGCTTTCCGTTAACATAGCATCTGGAAATCCCCTCCGCCAAATGCACCGGCTCCTCAAACGTTGCGCGGTCTTTGACCTTTTTCGGTTCAAAGATATTAATATCTGCATAGAATCCTTCGGCAATCTGTCCTCTTCTTGCAATCCCCATCCTTGCCGCAGGCTGGCTTGTCATTTTCCGAACCGCTTCTTCTAATGTCAACACATGACGCTCTTCCACATATTCTCTTATTACTTTCGGAAATGCTCCATACATTCTCGGATGCGGTGTATCTGTCACCGCATAAATAGAATCCGAAATCACATTCGAATATGGTAACTGTGCAACGGTATCAATATCTTCTTGGCACATACTCATATTGATGATCGCAACCTTTCCGTCCTCATCATGTAAAAGCCATGCCACAAATGCACCGTCATTTTCAAAACCATATTCTTTAGCTGCATCTGATACCATTTTCCCGACAAATTTTTGGTTTCTCTCTTTATTGACTCCTGAGATTAAAATTCTGTCCCATCCAAGTGTAATCGCAAAATTATCCCAATCATCATAATTCACTTCCAAAGCCCTGCAAAATTCTTCAACACCTTCAGGAGTTCCCATTCTCTTCAACGCACGATTCATATCTCCCGCCACAAATGCCGGAGGGACCATTGTTGTCAATGCTGTAGAACCGCCTTCATACGGATAGAAGTCACAAGTCACATCCTGCCCCTCTGCTCTTGCCTCCTCGATCAATGCAATCGCGCGGTGAATTTCTCTCTTCCAATTTGCCATTCCACAGGATTTGAAATGACTGATCTCAACCGGACATCCTACTTTCTTTCCAATCTCAATCACTTCTTTCACACTATCCACCATGCTGTCGCCTTCTCCACGGATATGCACACAGAGCGGAACGTTATATTTGCCCATCGGTGCAAGCATTCTTGCATAATCATCCGTAGAATTATAGCATTCCGGCAGATACATGATTCCCGCCGATACGCCGACGGCTCCTCTCTCCAATGCATCTTCAATATATCCGGAAGCTTTTTTCATCTCCTCTTCCGTAAACGCTGTATCCGAAAATCCTTTCACTGCAATCTTGACCGTTCCCGCCCCCAACATGGAAGCAAAATTTAATGGAAGTTTTTTTTGATCCAGCGCATTCATATACGCTTCATATGTATCGATCCCCGGATATGCAGGTCCCACTACAGGCTCTGCAAAAGCAAACATTTCTTCTGCCTTTTCTTCATCCTCCGGAACAGGTACCATGGAGAATCCACAGTTTCCCGCTACCGTTGTTGTAATCCCCTGCGCCAGCATGACTTTCCCGAAATCTGTTCCGTAAAACGGCTGGATATCACAATGTCTGTGAATATCTATAAACCCCGGCGTAACCGCCATTCCCTGTGCATCTACAACTTCCGCAGCTTTTTTAATTTCCTCTGCGCCGTCATCCCCCTCTTGAAATACCTTTTTGATCAGTTCATCTTCTATATAAATGTTTCCTTTAAATGGTTTATTTCCCAGTCCGTCATAAATTACGCCATTTGTAATGAGTAATTTGTTCATTCTTATTGCGCCTCCTCCTGCGCTTCATTCAAATAATTATATATTGTAAAACGGGAAACGCCCAAAAAGTCCGCAACTCTTTCTACAGATTTCTTAATCAGGAATGCGCCTTTATTATCCAGATACCGAACAACAGCAGCCTTGTCATCCTTATCTAACGTTTCCAACGAATGTCCGGTCTGCTCTACCGCCTCTTTCATTAAAATCTCCAGTAATTCATCTATATTACTTGTAAAGACTTCCTCTTTCGACTCACTTTCCTCACATATATCCTCGCGCACGATCATTTTCGTAATTGCTCCCTGCGCCGCAACTAAATCTGTAATATCATAATTAATGCAGAGACTTCCCGTTACATTTCCCTTGTCATCCAGAAAGTATTTACTGGAGGAGCGCAAAATACGCCCCTCCTTTGTTTTGTTGATATAACTGTATTGATCCTTCGGTTGGGCAGTTCCCCGCAAAATAGACAAGCCTGCATCTGTGCCGCCTCCACCGACCTTGCGCCCGGTTACATGACCATTCCAGATTGCTACAATTGTATTATCATAGGATCTGGTTAAATCATGCAGTACAACCTCACAGTCCTTTCCAAACTGTTTCGCGATACATTCACCTATTTCACATAACATTTTAAAATTTTCACTTATAAAGCTCATTTTTGCCCTCCCGTAACACTTCACATTTTTACTGAGCTGTACCACGGCTTTCTATTACAAGTGCCATACGTGCCTCTTCGGACATCTCCTCTTTCTTTGTGCAAAGTGATACAACCACTTCTGCAACTAACGCTACAATTGTTGCCGGAATTGCAGGACCTGTAAAGATACCGACAATCCACTCCTGGAACGGAGCAACAAACAGATAGAGAACTCCAAACAATGTTCCGACTCCCACACTGGCAAGACCACCCTGCCATGTAGCACGTTTCCATAATGCTCCCATAACCATTGCAATAGATACACCCGGAATGATAGAACCAATCACATTACTGATGTAACCAATCACATCCTGTGCAAACAGTGTTGCAAAGAAAGCCAACAGCAATGTAACAACTGTCATGATACGTGACCATTTTCCAACCTTTTCTTCCGGAAGACTTTTCCCTGTGATAATCGGATAAATATCCTGGATCGCGATCGTAACGCCTGCAATTGCATCAGAATCTCCCGAAGACATTGTCGCCGACAAACCGGAAATCATAAATAACAGCCCCAGTACCGGACCCAATACGGTTGTCGCAATATAGGTAAATGCAAAGTCCGGCTTCTCCAATACGGAAGTTGCGTTGCTATTTGTAGCAATCGTAAACGCTGCCATACCAATGATCGCCGGAAGCAGTGAGAACCCAAGCAGCATCAGCCCGGATGAACGCAGCGCTTTTGTCGCCGTCTTGTTATCCTTTGCGGTATAAACTCTCATACGATAGGTCGGAGTTCCCCAGCACGGAATAAAAATTGACCAGATCAGGGAAATCAATGCCATAACTCCCATTGTTCCAACTCCATAGAATGTCAGATTTCCTTCCATACCTGCTGCTGTTATTGTTTCTGTAATACCGCTCCATCCACCTGCCATCGAGATTGAAATAGCTGTGATTGCAATAAATCCTATTACAAGAATGATTAACTGTATCAAATCTGTCCATACAACCGCAAGATATCCGCCGATGATAACGTAGACGCCAAACGCAAGTACTGTAATAGCCTTTGCTGTCAAAGGATCAAATCCCGTAACATAGCTCAAATATGTAGCTCCTCCGTTGATATGATTTCCGAGCCATACAACTTCGATAACATACATCATAACACTCATGACATTTTTTACTAGCTTATTTCCATTATAATGGAACTGCGCCTCTTCTGCCATAGTTACAAAGTTTTTTTCACGCAATTTTGTCTTTTTAGCGATCCATGCAAGCGTAAGAACTCCCAATGCCGCTCCCAATCCATATGCAGCGCCTCCGAATCCCATTTTAAATCCATTGGCCGTTGCACCAATTGATGAACCGGTTCCAATCAACGTAGCTCCCATTGTTGCAAAAATCAGAAAGAACGGTAATTGTCCGCCTCCTGTCAGATAACCTTTTCCCGAAGATTTCCCTTTGCTGCTCAGATAACCGATTACGATCATAAGGACAACATACAGTGCAAACCCAATCAGAAAAAACGTTCCAAAATTCTCACTCATTTTGTAATTCCTCCTTTTCTCTCTTCTTTTTTGTTAAACATTTTGTTTAATCGAATTATGCATCTGTTTCAACATTTTGTCAATAAAATAATCGTTATTACATTTATTTTCAACATTTTATATAAATTTTATACTTTCATTTTGTGCAACCTGACATTTTGTTTATTTGATTCTTGACCTTTTAAACATTTTGTGCAAATATATTAGAAAAGGACTTTATTTAATAAAACTATTTTCATTTCATTGCAAAGGAGGTTCTTTATGGAACATACGTTTTCTTATTCTTTCGAAGGTTCTGAAACAGTCGTCACACCTGCGCTCATCTATTATAAAGAACTGATTCAAAAGAATATGCAGACTGCAATCGATATGGCTCACGGCGCCGCATATTTATGGCCGCATATTAAGTCTCACAAAATGGCAGATATCATAAAGCTTTCTATAAAATCCGGCATTACCCGCTTCAAATGTGCAACAATCTCAGAAGCAGAGGTAGCCGCCGAATGCAAAGCTGAACATATCATTCTGGCTTATCCGCTGGTAGGACCTAATATTGAGCGATTTTTAAATCTTTCACAGGCATTTCCTGAAACTCACTTTTATGCAATCGGGGACAGCCTTGAAATGCTTACACAATTGGGACAAGCTGCCCTTTCCCGTTCTATAACTGTCAATGTTCTTGCTGATGTCAACATGGGAATGAACAGAACAGGGGTACCGCTTGACGACTTAGAAAAGTTCTGTTATTCTTGTGCTGAAATTAAAGGAATCACCTTATGCGGTCTGCACTGCTATGACGGACACCGCACAGAACACGATGCGGAAGAACGAAGAAAAATATCGCAGTCTATTGATGAAAAGATCCAATTGATATTAAAAGCAATACAGCAGAATATCCCGACCTGTACCTTGGTCATACTTGGCGGTTCTCCGTCTTTTCCATGTCACACAGACTTTCCGGGAGCATACTTCTCCCCGGGAACACTATTCATATATGATTATGGCTATTCTGTAAAATTTCCGGATCTTGCTTATACTCCGGCAGCCGCAATTCTCACCAGAGTGATCAGCAATCCGGAATACGGCATTTTTTCTCTTGATCTGGGATATAAGGGAATCGCCGCAGACCCCGAAGGTACACGAGGACTACTGCTTGGCATAAACAACTGCGAAGAAATGTTCCAGAGCGAAGAACACTGGACTTTCCGTATGAAACCGGGACATGAACAGGAATGTCCAAAGGTAGGAGAAGAATTTTTCGTAATTCCGACACACATTTGTCCGACAAGCGCACTCTATCCTTCCGCTATTGTAGTAGAAAACAAAAAAATCGTTGATCGTTGGACTGTATCTGCACGTAATCGAAAGATTACCTACTGATTTTGTAATATGTGATACTCTAGCTGACAAAAGAATTTTGCCAGCCGTATATCTTTACATATTTTATATTTTCAAAAAGAGAGGAGACTTACTATGAATATCTATGATGTATTAAAAGAAAAAGAAATCACACTGCCTGCGCCGCCGCCAAAAGGAGGCGTATACACACCGGTTCAGGAATTCGGCACAAACCTGCTGTACTGCTCCGGCTGCGGTCCTGATCTCGGAAACGGAAACACTGTTGTCGGAAAGCTCGGAAAAGACCTGACATTGGAAGAGGGACAGAAAGCCGCTTACAACTGCATGCTGAACCTTCTCGCTAATCTGGATGCAAAAACAGGTGACTTAAACAAAATCAAACGCTTTGTAAAAGTACTGGCATTTGTAAACAGTGACGATTCCTTTACACAGCAGCCGCAGGTTGTAAACGGAGGTTCCAATCTGCTTGTAGACCTGTTTGGCGAAGAGGTTGGATGCCCTGCGCGTACAGCAATCGGAACAAACACTCTTCCGGGCGGAATCGCTTGCGAAATCGAGGTTCTTGTAGAACTGAAAGAAGACTGATATACCTGCATTTCTGTATAACTTTAAAGAGGGAACGACACATCGCTCCCTCTTTTTATATTACCGTTTTTCACTATATGTTTTGCTTCTATACAATCTGTTTTCCATCCTGATATACTGCTTTTACACGTTGCAATGCCGTAATATCTTCTAGCGGATTTCCGGCTACAGCCAAAATATCTGCCGACATTCCTACACTTAAAGAACCTGTTTTATCCGACACTCCACACAATTTTGCAGCATTCACTGTCACACCTGCGAGAACATTATGATTAGACGCTCCCAACTCTGCAATATATTTCGCTTCTTGCGCAAGTCCCTGATGGATACCATCCGTTCCAATACCAAACTTCAGACCTCCAGAAATAGCACCTCTTAGGCAATCGCAAATAATTTCCTTTTCCTTCAAACTGCCTTCTCTATCCTTTGGAGAGAATTTAAAAAGTAATTCATCATTCAGTGCATAACTCGGTGTATAGACTACCCAACGATCTGCTTCCCGAACCTTTTCTACCTGACGTTCAGTAATATAATATACATGTTCAAGGCAGTCAATTCCCGCTGCAACACAATCGTCTAATCCCTGCCCTCCCGAACAATGGCATGCAGTTGTAATTCCTACACTTCTCGCCTCCTGAACAACTGCTCTCAATTCTTCCGGACTCATAAAATGATAGATAAACGGAGTTGCATTAATTACCTTTGTCATAAATACTTTTAAGAAATCTACGCCATGTGCAATATTTTCTCGTGCCGCTTTACGAAACTGTTCCGGTCCGTCAAATGGCATCCCCACATATCCGTGCCCATGCGAAGCTCTCATTCCAATTCCACTTACAACAAGCTTCGGACCGATAATCCGCCCCTCCTTTTGTGCTTTTCTACAAGTCACATCTACGTAAAATCTATCCCCTAAGCAACGTGCCGTTGTTACACCTGATACCAGATCATCTTTCATCGTTTTAATCGCCCGAATTGTCTGCTCACATTCACAGTCATTCATCTTCACAAGATGATTTTCTAATCTTGTATCTAACGCCAAATGGTTATGACAATCAATCATTCCCGGTATCAAAGTTGCATCTGCATAATCAACCACATATTCTTTCATCACATCGGGAATCTGCTCGGCATTATCATAAATCTCAGTAATTTTACCATTTTCCATTTTAATTGCTGCATTTTCTTTTACTGCCAGCTCTGCCCCGGCTATCACATATTTCGCTTTTAAAATTTTACATTCCATAGAACTTCCTCCTGCCATCTAAACCACTCCACGATCACTCTTTTTTCACTGTTACATTTTGCTTTTTTGTAGCCCTTCTGCTGACAAATCCTGTAAGAATCGGTGTCAAAATGGCTGTAATCACAACCGCTGCTGCCGTCTGTGCCGTAGCTGCCTCAACATATGGCTCCAATGTAGGATCTGCCATTGCCACAGACGCAGGAGTCGCTACGGCATTTCCGCCCACCGTTCCGATTGCCATTCCCATTGGATCTGGTTTCCTGCGTATTGCGCTATAAATAAAATATGTCAAAATACCTGTTGACAATACTGTGATCAGTCCAAGGAGAATTCCCGGAACACCGGCTTTGGCAATCGTAATCAGACTCATATTTGCTCCAAATACGAAACCATTGACCGGCAGTATCATATTCAAGCCTTTTGAAAGAAGATCTCTAAAGTCAGAATCCAGATTCCCTAAAATCATACCGATGATCAACGGTATAATTGCTGCTACGATCGACATCACTGGAATGGATGCCAGTCCCGTTGTTCCCAACGCAATCATTGTTAAAAACGGACCGTCATTCAGTGACAATACCGCAATCGCTCCCATATCCGTATCATCACCGAATTCTTTTGCAAGAGCTGTATAAATTGCTCCATTCGAGTTTGTAACAGCTGAAATTACTGCAAATGGTGTCAGTCCAAGAATTCCCGCCGGACCAAATGCCATATTCAAAAGATATCCTATGATCACACCAATGATCAGTTTTAAAATTGTCAAAACTGCTCCTTTATACAACGGCTTTCCTACTTGGCGCAGATCGATTGTCGCACCGCTACAAAAAATGAATAATGCTACCAGTGTCGACTGCCCGCTCTTGAACAGAGCTGTTGTAAACCCTCCGATTTCAAGACACTGAGGAATGAATGTATTTACAAGACATCCAATCAGCAACGGAATTACCATCATTCCACCGGGAAATTTTTTCATTGTCGCACAAATTTTCATTATAGTACCATCCTTCCCAACAGCTTACTTTCCAATATTGCTGTTTTTATAATTTTAATTCGCCGCAGCTGCACAGCTTATGTATTTGTAAATTATAAGAAGCAATATCTGTGCCATGTTTCCCTAATTTAAAAATATTTCCTTTTTACAACAGATAATTTTCATAAAATTCTTTTTTTCTCTTTTTATCTTTAATTTTTGTTGCAAAATGTTGCCTCTTTTCACAACATTTGCAACATTCAAAAAAGAAAAAATTGCCGTAACTATCTTTACAGCAATCCTTTCATTTCTTTCCGATTAAAACTACCTTTAATACCAAGCGTTTCCCGATACTTTGCCACTACTCTCCTTGATATTGAAATCCCCTTTTCATCCAACATTTCTTTAAGTTTCTGGTCACTGTACGGCTTAGCTTTATTTTCATTTTTAATCCATTCACAGATCATATCTTTGATTTCCTGTGCATTTACTTCCTCTTTCGTTCCATTTTTCACAACTGTGGCAGAAAACATATCTCTCAGCAAAACCGTCTTCTTAGGAAATTGTATATATTTCCCTTTCACTGCCCGGGACACCGTCGATGGATGTATCTTCATTTTTTCAGCAGCCTCTGCCATTGTCATCGGTTTCAATTTCCCTTTGTTGTCCAGATACTCGTTCTGATAATCTACAATAAGCCTCGCCAGATTAAGAAGTGTTTCTCTCCGCTGCTCAACGTTTTTTATAATATACCTTACTCTCTGAGCCTTTTCCCAGAAGTATTCTCTCAATTCTCTGTCCTGCGTCTCATCCATCATTTTCAGATAATGATCACAGATCCTATAATTTCCTATCCACGAATCGTTCAATACAACTTCCCATTTTTCTTCTTTTCTGACAATAATATCCGGAACAATATATTCTGGCTCTTTCCCGCCAAATCCTCTTGCAGGCTTGGGGTTCAATGTAGAAATCAGCAATGCACATTTCCGTACCTGTGCAGTTGAAATATGAAGAATCCTTGAAATCTTACTTATGTTCCCCTCTGCCAAATCCTCTAGATGATCCGTAATAATATACTCTAATTCAGGCAGTTCTGTTTTCATAGATTTTATCTGATACAACAGACATTCCTTCAAATCAGCGCAAAAAACCCCTATCGGTTCCAATTGTTTCAGTTCTTCTAAACATCCTCTGATTTCTTCCACTGAAGCATTGCATTTCGCCGCCGCTTCTCTTACGGGCATTGTAAAATACCCGCTGTCTTCAATGCATTCAATCAAATATTCTTTGATCCTGATCGTCTTCCTGTCATCAACTCCGAACTTCAACTGACTTTTCAGATATTTTCGTAAATCTGCCGGCTCTTCTATCTGCCGGTTCCATTTTCCTTCTTCATTTGATTGCTGTACAGCATCAGAAAACAAGGTGCTTTCTCCTGTATCTCCTGTATGCTCCAACATAGGATTCTCCAAATATTCCGATTGAAGGAATGCTTCCAACTCAACATTATCCATGGTTAGGATTTCCAACGATTGGAGCTGACCGTATGAAAGTATCTGTTTTTGCTTTTGTAATATCTGATAACGCTGCTCCATGCAAATCCTCTCCTTTTTATCACACAGTATATTTTAGAATCCTATTTTCATCTCTGTTCAGCTCCCATGCAATATGACAGCTTTCTTCTAATTCTTCCAACCCATAAAATGCATCTGCCAGTGATTCCCCCCCTACTACCGGACCATGCTGAGCCAAAAGAAATGCATCACTTTTATCCACCGCCCTCCGAAAGTGTGCGAACAACTCTTCACTTCCCGGTTTTGCATATGGTACAAGCCCGATCGTCCCTACTTTCATATTCAAATATGGTGTATATGACGGAACAATATCTGTCACATTTTTGTGTTCTATAAACGTATACATCGTAGCATAATAACTATGTACATGAATCACTGCCTGAATAGCTTTTGATTTTTCATAATATATTTTATGCAGTGGCCATTCTTTACTTGGTTTCTTGCCGTCAAGATAAATGCCTTCCATAGAAATCTTAGAAAAACTCTCTGGAACCAGTCTGCCAAAGCATGTACCGCTCCCTGTAATATAAATATTTCCTTCATGAAGAAAACTCAAATTTGCCGAAGATCCGGTCGCTCTCCCACGATCAAACAATGTTTTCCCAATCCAAATCGCTTCTTCTATTTTTTGTTTTAATTCATCCATATTGCTCTATTCCCCTCTTGTCATCTTCAGTGCTTTTACAAAAAAATCTTTTTCTCCAAAATTCCCAGATTTTAACACAAGTCGGATATTTCTATTTTCAATCGGCGTCATCACCGGAACTCCTGGAGCTACTGATTCCCCGATTTCAAATACATCAAATCCTAATGCCTTTGTTACTGCTCCCGATGTCTCTCCTCCGGCAACAACGAATCGCCCATACCCTCTTTCTACGAGATCTGCTGCCACACTGCCGATCGTCTCTTCTATCATTCCGGCTATCTTTTCTCTCCCTAATTTCTGAACCTCTTTTACATTTTCTGCTGTGTCCGAAGAATAAACCAGAACTTCCTCTTCCGGATGCTCCAACACAAATTCCAGAATTTCTTCCCGGATCCGCTTTCCCGCAAATAATTCTTCCGGACAAATACGATATGCCGGCTTTCCCATCCCCTTATAAGCTGCAACCTGCCCTTGTGTTGCAACCGAACAACTTCCTGCAAACACAATCCCCGGCGTGTCATTCTTGCTTTTCTCTGTTTTACTCCGGGCATCCGTTCTCCCTGTCTGTTTTAAAATATATGCTGCAAGCGGCTCAAGAATCCCGGAACCACCTGTAAGAAATTTCAAATCACCGAATATTTCCGCAATCTGCTCTCCGTCCTGCTCATCAGCATAATCCGGAATTAAATAAAAACACCCTTTCTGGTCATACTTCTTTTTCCACGCTTCAATTTGCAGATCCAGTTCTTGTTTCCCCCTGCACAGCATTGTCTGTGAGATTTCTTCTGCATAATATTTACTTTGTGCTTCAATCAGATTCTTAATTCTGCTATCCCACATAGGTGTCAACGGATGATTTTTCATCGGGCTTTCACTTAGCAGAACACCCTTGACATAGAGAAATCCGTTTCTAACAATTCTTCCGTTAATCGGAAGCGCAGGACACAATATCGTATATTGCTGTCCAAAATATTCCATTACCGCATCGGCAACCGGACCGATATTTCCCCTTTTCGTAGAATCAAAAGTAGAGCAATATTTAAAATAGAACTGTGTTGCCCCTTGCTGTTCTAGCCATTGTATCACTTTCAAAGTATCTGTAACAGCCTTTTTCGTTTCTTCCGTTCTGGATTTTAAAGCTACTACAATTGCATCTGTTTCTTCCGGTATATCTATGTATTCTGGTATCTCATTCAATAGAATGGTTCGCATGCCCGCCTTTTGCAAAAAACTGGCAGCATCCGATGCTCCTGTAAAATCATCTGCCACACACCCCAATAAATACTTCTTTTGCATCATCAAACCTCCTCGTTTATTAATTCTGCAAATGTTATTAGCAATTTCTATGCCAACTTTTATTCAAGATGATATACTTTCATTTTTCTCCACAATGTCGTTCTGTCCATTCCCAAACGTTCCGCCGTCTCTCCTTTTTTTCCTCCGGTTATCTGTAGCGTTTCTATAATTTTTTCTTTTTCTGACTTTGTATTAGGCGCAGTCTCCAAATCCATCTGTTTCACTTTTTCTTCTTTTGTAACCGGATTTTCAATAAAATAAATGTCTTCCGGATACAACACTCCCTGCATAACCTTTTCCTCAATCTGTTTTTCTTCACATGCAACTGCAATTCTTTCTGCGATATTTCTTAATTCCCTTATGTTTCCTTCAAAATCATATTGCATCAACATCTGTTCTGCCTTACACGTACATCCTCCGATATCCTTCCCAAAACGATTGTTATATTTCTTCAGGAAATTATAAAATAATGGTAAAATATCTTCTTTTCTCTCGCGAAGCGGAGGAAGATAAATTTTTAAAACATCAATGCGATATAACAAGTCCTGTCGAAATTCTTTATTCCTAACCATCTGTCTCAAATTTCTGTTTGTCGCTGCAATAATCCTTGTATCCACATCAATAACCTTATCGTCTCCGATCCTCCGCACTTGGCGTTCCTGAAGCACACGCAGTAATTTCCCTTGAAAATTAATCGGAATTTCAGAAATTTCATCCAAAAATAACGTTCCGTGATGAGCTTGTTCAAACACTCCCATTTTGCCGCCCTTTCTGCTTCCGGTAAAAGCGCCGTCCACATACCCAAACAGTTCACTTTCTAATAAATTTTCAGGAAAAGCCGCACAGTTCACTGCCACAAACGGACCATTTCTACGTTCACTTGCATTGTGGATACTCTGTGCCATTAGCTCCTTTCCGGTTCCCGTTTCGCCAACGATTAAGATATTAGAAGAAACCTGTGCATATTTCTGTGAAAGAGTGATCGTCTTTTCCATCAACTCACTTTTTCGGATCACATCAGAAAATGTGTAGTTTGCAACAAATCCTTTTTCAGACAATTTTTTGCGGAGCTGTGATTCCCTCTGCTGAATCGTTTTGACACTCTGACACGTAATTACAACGCCTGCCGGCTTTTCTCCCACAATAACCGGTGTATAGTCTACAGACATTCTCGTATTCTGAATTTCCTGTAATTCATTATACAACGGCTGTCCTGTACGCATTATATTGTAATATATTTCTGAAAAAAACGGGTATACAGAGGAAATCACATTCCCATGTACACTTCCTTTATCGGTATATATCATTTGAAGAATTTTCTTATTGGCAAGTTCTACCTCCCCCCTACTGTTCACATAAATAATCCCTTCTTTCGATGTCTGTGTAATCGTTTCATATATTTTTCTTCGTTCTCGTTCTTGCAGAATTGTTTCTTTCATTCGTGCTGCTTCACGCATAATCTGAACAATTGCTTCATCACCGGTTTCTATTACCAATCCGTTCAGCCCTATTTCTTCAGCCGCCGATACCGCACTATATCCGCCTATAATTGTTCTGTATCCTTGCCTCTTTGCTTTTTCTACCGCTTTTGATATCTTCTCATATTCTGTTTCTTCCAGAACGGTAATTTCCGTGCCCGACATCAGACTCAGCACCTTTTCATCATGATTATGCGTAGCTGAAACAAGCACCAGAATCTTCTCTGACCCATACAGACTCTTCACCTTCAAAATCGCTCTTAGCACATCATACCCCGTGATCGGTATTTCCAGTACCGGTATTTCCATATTCTGTTGTTTTAGTAATGCTGCACTGTATCCTCTTCCGATCATCAGATCATACCCTTCATCCCAGGATATTTTCTCTATTTCTTCTACACGAATTACCCTAATATCTACTTGGAATTCTTGATTTTTAAAGTGTGTCTCATAAATCTGTTTCGCTGTATCTTCAAGTTCCGGATATGGTGTCACTAATAAGACTTTAAACATCGGTTCTACCTCACATGTATTTAATAAATGATTCAAAACAGGCTTAAGACACCCTCGCTTCCGAAAGTGCCCTAAGCCCCTCTTTTCATATTATAGAACAATGGTTTCCATTTGACAAAGTGATTTATTTAATTTCAAGGCCTTTTTTGTAATACTGATATGTCTGTAAAGAAGAAAGATCCACATCTTCCAATGTCACAGGCTCCCCTTTTTTTACATCTCTTAAAATCTTGGTTCCGTTTAAAAGATAAAACGGAGCAGCATTCTCTGCGACTTCTGTCTGAAGCAGTTCCGGAACCAGCCCGTCTATAGAATGATGATGGCCTTCCACCTTTAATACGGTCCCCCTTGAAATATCTCTCTGCGCTACACCGGCTAAAACAGATACTTGTCTGCACTCTGCATGGGTGCCGATTTCCATAAAATCGCCAAGCAGAATAGATACCGGCGTTTCCAGTCCCATATAGTGATATGGATAATAAATGCAGGCATATTTTCCATTTCTGCTCATCACATGACCTTTCCCCTTTAAAATATCCCACATTTTTTCATTTTCACATTTTACGATAATGAACTCCCCACCACAAAAACTCGCTTCATCTTCTTCTCTTAAATTATAGAAAACATCGACCACACCTGTCTGTTTTAAGATTCCACCGTCTTCTTCCGGAATGAAAATATTCGCAAGTTCACTAGTCTTAGCTATCGGGTAGTTCAAGAATGGAGTAGAAGGTTTCAGGCCTGTTACGTTAGAAACAAGATTCATTTCACAAAGATCTGCCGAAATCACCTCCTCGTATTTTTCTAACAGCTGATGTCTCTTTTCTAATGTCTCCTTGCCTTCATATCTCCAACAGTCAAGCATCTCCGGCATATGTTCCGTCCGTCCGCTTCCGTCTGTATATGTCAGATTTCCTGTTTCTCTATTCCATACAAAATCATATTCGCTTGATTTTCCTGCTGCTACGATTTCTAATCCAAGCAATTGTGCCCATGAATATAAATCCAACAAATTTCTAGGTTGATCCCCATTCACAAGTGAATACACTGCACCGTTTTTTGCCGCAGTCTGGTTCAGCAAAGGTCCACACACACTGTCTGTTTCTTTTGAAACCATATACACATTAATCCCCTTATTCAAAGCGGATAATGCTGCATCAGAACTAACAGCCGTATTTCCCGTACACTCTACCAATGCTGTAATTCCACATTCCATAACCAGGCGATAATCGCTTACGATTAAAATTGACTCATCCGATGTATTTTGTATCTCTTCTCTATTCTCGCAAAATACAATTTTATTCTCTTCATATCCAATTTCTTTTAATACATCCAAGCATTCTTCCGGATGTCTGGAACAAATAACTCTTAGTTCCATCAATTTTACTTTCGGAATCTGTGCAAGCAGTGTATAACCGTATCCACGAGTAGCGCCAATAATTCCTACCTTTGATTTCTTACCTGATCTGTCATTTAATAATTTCGTATAATCCATTCTTTCACTTCTCCTTTTCTTTCCGGCAGGTATTATACCAATATATTTGTATAATCCTGATATTTCATTTGCTGTCTTTACTAAAAGCAATACTCGTGCCAACTTTTTACCGCACAGGAAAATTTTTTCAGATTTACAAACTTTATTAAAACTAACAGCCTCAAGAAACACTTTTTATGCTTGCGCATTTTCTTTTTTATTTCGCTGACATTTCTGCCATGTGTTGCATGTTGCATCACACTCTTTCCACATTGCAATGCAACAAGCTTCTTAAAACTCTATCATCACCTTAAACAAATCCCCGTCTACATACAGATTAAACTTACCGCCCTGCATCTCCGTCAGATCTCTTGCGATTGAAAGTCCCAGTCCGCTGCCCTCCGTACTCCTTGAAACATCTCCGCGGATAAAGCGCTCTGTTAGCTCTTCTGCGTTGATATTCAGCGGATTCTCAGATACATTTTTCAGAGAAAAACTGACCTTTCCTTCGTTTACACGCAGGTCTGCATATACCCGTGTTCCCGGCATCGCATATTTGGCGGCATTATTGAAAATATTTTCCAGTACCCGCCACATTCTTCTTCCGTCCACATGAACGATTGCCTGCTCTTCCGGAAGAGACGCAACGATCGTCAGCTTTTTCGCCTCCATTTTCTCTGAAAACTCTCCAATCGTTTGATTTACCATTTCTACAAGATTCACATCCATCATTTCCAGAGAAATATTTCCGCTGCTCACCTTAGATGCCTCAACTACATCCTCTGTCAATGTTTTCAACCTTTGCGCCTTTGCTTCTAACACATCCAGATATCCCTGAATCTTCGGATCCTGCAGATTCTCTCGTTTCAGCAGATCCACATAGTTAATGATAGAAGTAAGCGGTGTCTTAATATCATGCGATACATTTGTAATTAAATCTGTTTTCAGCCGTTCACTTTTCATTGCAGACGCCACTGCATTGTTCAATCCGTCTCCGATACTGTTCACCAATTCTGCCATTTCCCGGCTCTCACCATGCATTTTCTCAAGAGGAATCTGATAATGAACATTCCCCGATGCAATTTCCTTGATCCCTCTTCGGATCCGATCCTTTTCACTTGCCTTGCGGATTCCGAAATACAACGCCGCCCCGTCTGCCGCCAACAGTAAGATCAAATAGAGTGCAATGCCTACCGATACAAACATAAAAGCCAGCCAATGCATTCCTACAAAACCTGCGATGAGAAGAACTGTTCTCCAGCACACACTGCGATGCTTCCAAAACTCTCCAAATACACCGCATACCCACCGCAATGCACTATTCTTCCAAAGCGTTCTTCCTTTGATCCGACGCACCAGACTCAAATATCCGATTAGGAACAGTACCATTGTCATCCCTACATAAAAACTAAGTACCATTGCGTCTGATGCCGATATAGAAAATTCATAGATAATGTATCCTTTATAAAAATTGCTGTCTACATATGGCATCCTCTGATAACCAAACCCACTCCACATACTCCCTACAAAAAATGTAAGAAAAATCCATGGAATAAAAACTGTCGCTGCTCCCAGTATCGTCTTTAATCTGTCAAAGCCATTCAAATGCAGTTCCTCATCCTCTGGTCTGCGTCCTGCGCACACCGTCAGCCAAACGAAAGAAACAATCAACAATATGACGCTGATGATCAGCACGATTCCTGCGTTCTGCAAATATGGTGCATATTTGCCGTATTCTTTTTCACCTGTATAAAAGACATCCTGCACCGGAAAGGTTGTGTCTACTGCCGCCGCCAGAATATATTGTCCCTCGGCTTTGTCCTCCTGTGGAAAATAGCCTTTTAACATATCACTCCACTCAGAGGCAGCTACATCCATATTTGTCTCAAAATCTGCCAATTTGTCTTTTACAACGACAAACTTTCCGATAGATTTTATTTTTTCAATGTTCTTTTCTACATTTGCATAATCTTCATATTCACTGATATTCGTATACACCTTTTTGCTTGCAGTATTTGCCACTAAATACTGTAGATTTGTATTGCCCTCAGCCCAACGATCCCCGTTCTGCTGATACATTTCCACTGTTTCCGCTACAGAAGAAACAGTATTTGAAAGTGCTGAAAAAACCTCTTCCAGTTTCCCGTTTAATTCCGGTGTTTTATTTACCACTTCCAGTATATTTTCGGCCCCTTCAGGCGCATACTTTTCTTTGATCCCCTGTTGGAACGGCCAAAAGCTTTTATAGATAACTTTGCCTTCCGCATCTTGGATCAGAAGATTCTCTCCCCAGTACATATCCGGATAGAATCCCTGCTTCAAGACATTCCAGATTTCATCCAACCATGCTTCATAGCTATGCGTTTCCTCTTCTTCAGGATACGGCATATTTACCTGAAGTTTTTTCTCTTTCAGAACTGCCATGAAATCATCCAGATAATAATAGTAGTATGTTCCGTCCGGTTTCTCGCAAACTACGATATCCGACATCCCCATGTCCCCGGAATCGTAAGCTTCACCCCATTCGGTCAATTCCTTCAGCGTATATGCCAGTCCGGATTGATTCCTTCCTGATATTGTATGGCTCTCGTCGTATTCTATAACGTCGACCAGACGCTTCGGATCATACTTGCCGTCCGACGTTTCCAACTGTAAGCCGGCCTGCATCTCATCAAGCACCATGTACATAACCTGCCGCATCCGATTTGCAAAAGCCTCCGAATCTTTATACGCTCCTTTCTGAAACTGTAAAATACTCTCCGATGTAACGACTCCCTCTCCTTGATAACCGATGAGCAGAACTCCGCTCAGGCTTGCAAGTATGGAGGCTACAATTACAGTCCCTATGAGTATCGCCTTTACAATTGTATTTCGATACCATTTCTTCATAATCGATCACCTATCCATTCTTTTCAATCTTATAGCCGACTCCCCAGACGACCTTTAAATATCTGGGGTCCTTCGGATTAATCTCAATTTTCTCCCGAATATGACGGATATGTACTGCTACGGTATTATCTGCACCGATCGCATCCTCATTCCAGATAGACTCATATATCTGATTTATCGAAAATACTCTCCCCTGATTCTTCATTAACAACAACAGAATATTATATTCGATCGGAGTCAGTTTTACAGTCTCTCCGTCCACCGTAACCTGCTTCAGATCATCGTTGATCCGCAGCCCGCCAACCTCATACACCGTATCCGCCGTCTCCTTCACCGTTCCTCCAAGCTGGGTATAGCGCCGAAGCTGAGACTTCACTCTGGCAATCAGCTCCAAGGGGTTAAACGGCTTTGTCACATAATCGTCCGCTCCTACATTCAGCCCCAATATCTTATCCACATCCTCTGATTTCGCAGACAAAATAATAATCGGAATACTGTGTTTCTCACGTATTTTCAATGTTGCCCGAATCCCGTCCAACTTCGGCATCATCACATCCAATAAAAGCAGATGAACCTCTTCTGTCTCCAATACTTTTAGCGCCTGCTCCCCGTCATATGCTTTCAGAATATGATACCCCTCCTGACTTAAATATATTTCAATCGCCTCTACGATTGCCTTGTCATCATCACAAACTAATATATTGTACATTTCTCATCACCTCCCTTACAGTATACATGATATCAAGGAAAATTTAAGGAGGTTTGGGGAAATTCTTATGAATTTATTAACATACATGACTTTATAAGTTTCCTGCACTTTTTCTTTTTCCTCTGCATATAATAAACCGATACCGGATTATCCATTTTATATGGAAAAGGAGTTTTATGAGTTTTAAAGGACTTGATGTCAGCCAGTTTCAAGGCTCTATAGATTGGTCACAGGTAAAAAATGCAGGTTATCAATTTGCTATGCTGCGCGCCGGATACGGCTACAATACAATTGATGAGCAATTTCACAGAAATGCTTCTGAATGCAACCGCCTTGGGATTCCCTTCGGTGTATATTGGTTCTGCTACGCACTAACTCCCGCGATTGCCGTTCAAGAAGCTGACGGCTGCCTGAATGCTGTCTCTAAATACCGTCTTGATTATCCGATCTGCTACGATATAGAGCAGTCTACCCTTGACTATGCCACCGAAAACGGTGTTACGATCACACCGGCTCTTGCAACCGAAATTGTAAGATCATTTTGCAATCATATAGAAGAGCAGGGCTACTATGCCATGTATTACAGCAATCGCAATTTTCTAAATACCTACTTTCCGAAAGACTTATCAAAACGTTATGCACTTTGGTATGCTTATTACAATGAATCTTTTGACGGTACAAACTGTGGTATCTGGCAATACACAGACCGTGGAACCGTCCCCGGAATCAACGGAAATGTAGATTTAGATACCGGATTTATCGACTATCCTACAGTCATTCGCAATGCCGGACTGAATCATCCGGACGGAATCTCCCCTACACCGCCGCCCACACCGGAGCCTCCGAAGAATGATTATATTACTTACGTCATTCAGCCGGGCGATACCTTGAGTGAAATCGCGCAGCATTACGGTACAACAGTTCAAACTCTTGCCGAACTAAACGGCATCTCTAACCCAAACCTGATTTACTCTGGCACAACACTCCGTGTTCCCGAAAATAGTTCCGGCGCAAATTATTATCAGATCCAGCCCGGTGATACTCTAAGTGAAATTGCTGCCCGTTTCGGAACATCTGTCCGTACCTTGGCAGCCTTGAATCATATTACCGATCCCAATCTGATTTATGCCGGAACAGTAATACGCATTCCGTAACACGTAGTATAACTTCCAAAGATCTTACTGCTATAATCACAAATCACATCCACACATTGAATTTTAGAAAAAACAAAGAAATTTCTCATTAGATTAATAAATTTAACATACTTTGTACACATTTTGTGGGTATACTAAGTAACAGATAGTTGATAAGACAACTATCTCCCCCCTCATAAAACGTGAACCCACTCCGGGGGAGCGCCCCGGAGCTTCACGTAACTCTCATTCCTTTGTATAATTATAAAAACAAACAAAAGTCCGTTGGCCAAAAGGCTGACGGACTTTTACGTTATCGTCATAAAGCGACATTCACCTGTGGAAATTTCTTATTACTGTAGCTTTCTATTTAAAAGGTTTTTTAGACTTTCGTAATATTTTTTCGATTTCTTTTATGGTTATAACATATTTTAGACACATTTCTTGGATATACTAAATTCAGATAGTTGATAAACAACTATCTCCCCCCTCATAAAGTATTGACATCCAGAGGGGAAACCTCCGGATGTCGCACTTTACTCTCATTCCTTTAGATAACTATAAAACAACGAAACCCGTTAGCCCTTGTGGTTAGCGGGTTTTCGCTGTTTT